>NZ_JAMYQN010000001.1:22500-762867 GCF_040320905.1 Mesorhizobium sp. M0590 | reverse complement strand
ACGTTCCCAACTCAATGCCGTTGCGACGCAGGATGCCGGTTACCGTCGAGGCCGCCGGCGTGCCGATACCCTCGCGGGCAAGCACGCGCGCGATCTTGCGTCCACCCCAAGCCGGATGCGCCATACGCACCGCAAGGGCCGCCGCTTCCACCTCCGGCGCGCTGCGCGCCGGGCTCGATCGTGGCCGCCGCGACTGTTCGACCAGCCCAGCCTCCCCCTCGATCCGATAGCGCGAAAGCAGCTTGTGGCCACAGGTCCGGCCGATACCGAAGCGCTGGCACAGCACGCTTACATTCGCGCCTTTCGCCGACGCCAGCCTCACAAACTCCAGCTTCTGCTTCATCACGCTTCTGTCCTCGAATGGCATCCCGAACCCCCTCGCGCAAAAGCGCAAAACTGTTCGCGATGTCCTCGCACATCTGTTCGCGATGTCCCCAGTCCAAACAAGGGGGAGAAGGGCGGGTGCTCCTATCTCTGCGCCAGCCTTGCGCTCTCCACGGCAATGCCGAGCAGGGCCTGGCGTGCCAGCGCGACCGACAGATCCGGCCGCCGGCGTGTCTGCAGGATCGCCGTCTGCAGGCGGTTGAGGGCGCGGCCGAGCGCTTCGCTGCTCCACCGTTCGAGGGCTTTCTCGACCAGCTTGCGCCGCGAAAAAAAAACCGGCGGGCGCGCCGCGGCTACGACCGAAGCGGCATTGCGGCCGCCGGCGTCCATCTGGCCGCGCATCGCCTGGATCGCCTGCAACTGCCGCATCGCCGATGAAAGTACCAGAAAGGGCTGGCCGCCGGACTGGCAATGGCGGGTGAAGGCGGTATCGAAGTCGGCGATCCTGCCTTCGAGCAGGGCGTCGACCGCCGCATCGAAGGAGAGGCCCGAGACATCGCCAGACGTCGCCTTGACGTCGTCGAGGCCGATTTCGGCCTGGCCATGCGCGTAAAGCACCAGCTTTTCGATCTCGCCGCGCGAGGCCAGCCGGTCGCCGCCGAGATTGCGGCGCAGCGCCTGCCGCGCCTCCAGTGTCATCGACATGCCGGCCTTGCGCAGTTCGTCGTCGATGACCGTATCGATATCCCTGGCCTCATCGGCATAGCAAGGCAATGCCATGGCATTGTCCGCCGCCTCCACCACGGCGCGCAGGCCGACACCCTTCTTCAAGTCGCCGGCCTCGATGAGAATGATCGCGTCCCGCGCGGGCTCCGACGTCAGCGCCTTGACGTCATCGGCAAGCGCCTTCTGAGCGCCGGCATTGCGCACCCATAGCAGGCGCCGCTCCGAAAACATCGGCACGGTGCGGGCCTCGTCGAGCAGGCGGCCCTCGTCGCGATCGACTTCCGATCCGTCCAGCCTGACGACCGAGAACGGATCGTCAAGCGGCAGGCCGGTCTTGCCGGCAAAGGCCTTTGCCCGCTCGGCAACCAGCCCGCGATCGGGACCGTAAAGCAGCACGATCGAGACGCGCGGATCCGGCTTCGCGAGCCATGCATCGACCTCGTATGCTTTCTTTTGTGCCATAGGCGCTGATTAGCATGACGCGGGCGCGGGGTGAACGGCGCCGCCCTCCTTTCCTTCTCCCCCTTGTGGGAGAAGGTGAATTGGCGCGTAGCTCCAAGACGGTTGAGGGGTGCCGGCCGGAGTGCTGTCGATGCCAAGCTGGAACACCCCTCATCCGACCGAGCTTCGCTCGGCCACCTTCTCCCACAAGGGGAGAAGGAGGTGCTCGCGCCGACCAACCCGACGCATTGCCTTATCTGGCGGGAAACCCGGCGCAATCATCTCCCAAATTGCGCGCCGATCCGGAAGATCGACAAGAAATTTCGCCGACATATCTCCATCCTGTCTGCCGCGGGCAGCAGCCAGCGGCAGCGAAGCCTCGCCCGACGAATTGGCACTGGTCTGGCGGTGTGCAAATATCCTAGCCGGGCAACAGTGGAGGACCGAGATCATGGCCGATGCCGGAATGCTGCGCTTCCATGTTCCGGAACCGGAAGTGCGGCCGGGCGGGACGCCGGATTTCTCCAATGTGAGCATTCCAAAAGCTGGCTCGGTGCCGCGCCCGAAGATCGACGTCGACCCGCGCGACATCCGCGATCTGGCGTTCTCGATCATTCGCGTGCTCAACCGCGCCGGCGAGGCTGTCGGGCCGTGGGCCGGCCTGCTTTCCGACGAGGAACTGCTGGAGGGGCTGCGCCATATGATGACGCTGCGCAGCTTCGATGCGCGCATGCAGATGGCGCAGCGCCAGGGCAAGACCTCTTTCTACATGCAGCATCTCGGCGAAGAGGCGGTGAGCTGCGCCTTCCGCAAGGCGCTGTCGCGGGGCGACATGAATTTTCCGACCTATCGGCAGGCAGGCCTGCTCATCGCCGACGGCTACCCGATGGTCACGATGATGAACCAGATCTATTCGAACGAGGCCGATCCGCTGAAAGGGCGGCAATTGCCGATCATGTATTCGTCGAAGGAGCACGGCTTCTTCTCGATCTCCGGCAATCTGGCGACGCAGTACATCCAGGCGGTCGGCTGGGCGATGGCCTCGGCGATCAGCAATGACCAGAAGATCGCCGCCGCCTGGATCGGCGACGGCTCGACTGCCGAGTCCGACTTCCATTCGGCGCTGGTGTTCGCCTCGACCTACAAGGCGCCGGTCGTGCTCAACGTCGTCAACAACCAGTGGGCGATCTCGACCTTCCAGGGCATCGCCCGCGGCGGTTCCGGCACGTTTGCCGCCCGTGGGCTCGGCTTCGGTATTCCGTCGCTGCGCGTCGACGGCAACGACTATCTCGCCGTCCATGCGGTGGCCAAATGGGCGGCGGAACGGGCGCGCAGCAATCTCGGGCCGACGCTGGTCGAATACGTCACTTACCGCGTCGGCGCCCATTCGAGCTCCGACGACCCGTCGGCCTACCGGCCGAAGGCCGAGTCCGATGCCTGGCCGCTCGGCGACCCGATCGTCAGGCTGAAGAACCATCTCATCCAGCGCGGCGTCTGGTCGGACGAACGCCACGCCCAGGCCGAGGCCGAAATCCTCGACACGGTGATTTCGGCGCAGCGGGAGGCCGAGCGCCATGGCACGCTGCATGCCGGCGGCAAGCCCTCGGCGCGCGACATGTTCGAGGGCGTCTATGCCGAGATGCCGCCGCATCTCAGGCGCCAGCGCCAACACGCAGGGGTCTGACCATGCCGCGGCGGACCATGATCGAGGCGATCCGCGACGCCATGGACGTGTCGATGGCGCGCGACGAGCGCGTCATCGTGTTCGGCGAGGATGTCGGCTTCTTCGGCGGCGTCTTCCGCTGCACCCAGGGCCTGCAGGCGAAATACGGCAAGAGCCGCTGCTTCGATGCGCCGATCAGCGAATCCGGCATTGTCGGCGCGGCTATCGGCATGGCCGCCTACGGGCTGAAGCCTTGCGTCGAGGTGCAGTTTGCCGACTATGTTTATCCGGCCTACGATCAGATCGTCTCGGAAGCGGCGCGGCTGCGCTACCGGTCGAACGGTGATTTCACCTGCCCGATCGTGGTCAGGATGCCGACCGGCGGCGGCATTTTTGGTGGCCAGACCCACAGCCAGAGCCCGGAGGCGCTGTTCACCCACGTCTCCGGCCTGAAAGTCGTGGTGCCCTCGAACCCGCATGACGCCAAGGGCCTTTTGATCGCGTCGATAGAGGATCCGGACCCGGTGATCTTCCTGGAACCGAAGCGGCTTTATAATGGCCCTTTCGACGGTCATCACGAGCGGCCGGTAACGCCATGGTCGAAACATGAGCTCGGCGAAGTCGCCGACGGCCATTACACGGTGCCGCTCGGCAAGGCGGTGATCCGACGGCCGGGTGCGGCAGTCACCGTGCTTGCCTATGGCACGATGGTCTATGTCGCCCAGGCGGCAGCCGAGGAGACCGGCATCGATGCCGAGATCATAGATCTGAGGACACTGCTGCCGCTCGATCTCGAGACGATCGTCGCCTCGGTCAACAAGACGGGGCGCTGCGTCATCGTGCACGAGGCGACGCTGACATCGGGGTTCGGCGCCGAACTTTCGGCGCTGGTTCAGGAGAGCTGCTTCTACCATCTGGAAGCGCCGGTGGCGCGGGTCACCGGCTGGGACACGCCCTATCCGCATGCGCAGGAGTGGGACTATTTTCCTGGTCCTGCCCGGCTAGGCCGCGCGCTCGTCGAAACGGTGGAAGCCTGAAGGGGGAACGATGGGCGAATATGTCATCAAGCTGCCCGATGTCGGCGAAGGCGTAGCCGAGGCCGAGCTCGTCGAATGGCAGGTCAAGGTCGGCGATCTCGTGCGCGAGGATGCCGTGCTGGCCGCTGTCATGACCGACAAGGCGACGGTCGAAATTCCTTCGCCCGTCGATGGCGAAATCGTCTGGTTGGGCGCCGAGATCGGCGACACGGTGGCGATCGGCTCGCCGATTGTCAGGTTGAAGGTGGCGGGCGAGGGCAATGTCAGGGATGCTGCGTCGCAGGCCACTGAGGCGGGCGCCAAGAATACCCCCACCGAGCGCAGTACCCCCACCCCTAACCCCTCCCCACAAGGGGGAGGGGGACGTGCCGCAACCTCCAAGGCCGAACCCGAGACCGCTCCACGATCATCTGAAAAAACACCAACGCATAAGGGACTAAGTGCGGCGGGTGGCGAATCCCCCTCTCCCTTGTGGGGAGGGGTTAGGGGTGGGGGTACTGCCGCCGGTGGGGGTACTGCGCGGACCTCCGGCGCGCCGCGTCCGGAGGGCGAAAAGCCACTGGCCTCACCGGCCGTCCGCTTGAGGGCGAAAGAGGCCGGCATCGACCTTCGGCAGGTCCCGGGAACCGGCCCGGCCGGCCGCATCCAGCATGAGGACATCGAGGCTTTCCTGGCGCGCGGACCTCTGCTCGCCAAGGTTTCCGGCCTTGCCCGCAACGAGGCGGTCGAGGACATCAAGATAGTCGGGCTCAGGCGAAAGATCGCCGAGAAGATGACGCTGGCCAAGTCGCGCATCCCGCATATCACCTATGTCGAGGAGATCGACGTCACCGCGCTCGAGGATTTGCGCGCCGCGCTCAACAAGGAGAAGCGGCCGGGCGGGAACAGGCCGAAGCTGACGCTGCTGCCGTTCTTGATGCGGGCGATGGTCAAGGCAATCGCCGACCAGCCCAATGTCAACGCACTGTTCGACGACGAAGCCGGCATCGTCCACCAGCATGGCGGCGTCCATATCGGCATCGCCGCGCAGACGGCTTCCGGGCTGATGGTGCCCGTGGTCAAGCACGCCGAGGCGCGCGACATCTGGGACTGTGCAGCCGAGGTTGTCAGGCTGGCCGAGGCAGCAAAATCCGGCACGGCGACGCGCGACGAACTCTCGGGATCGACCATCACCATCACTTCGCTGGGCGCCATGGGCGGCGTGGCGACGACGCCGGTGATCAATCATCCGGAAGTGGCGATCGTCGGCGTCAACAAGATGATGGTGCGGCCGGTATGGGACGGTACCCAGTTCATCCCGCGCAAGATGATGAACCTGTCCTCCAGCTTCGACCACCGCGTCATCGACGGCTGGGACGCGGCGGTGTTCATCCAGCGGATAAAGACGCTGCTGGAAACGCCGGCGCTGATTTTTGTGGATTGATGAGATGAACAGAGGATCGCAGGGGCGCGAGATGAGAGCAGTAGCGATCCTTCGCGCCCCCCTCTGCCCTACCGGGCATCTCCCCCTCAAGGGGGGAGATCGGCCGTCATCCCGCCTTTCGCCAATCTCCAGCTTTGCAGGACTAAGCCGAACGCGAAAGCTGCCAATCTCCCCCCTTGAGGGGGAGATGTCCGGCAGGACAGAGGGGGGTGCTGCCCCGCCGGCTCGTCGAACTAAGGTGCAATGATGAAGGAAATCTCCTGCAAGCTGCTGGTCATCGGCGCCGGTCCGGGCGGCTATGTCTGTGCCATCCGCGCCGGGCAGCTTGGCATCGACACAGTGATCGTCGAGGCAGGCAAACCGGGCGGCACTTGCCTCAATGTCGGCTGCATCCCGTCAAAGGCGCTGATCCATGCAGCCGAAGAGTTCGAAAAGCTCTCGCACATGGCCGGCGGCAAAAGTCCACTCGGCATAACGGTCGCGGCACCGTCGCTTGATCTCGCGGCGACCATTGCCTGGAAAGACGGCATCGTTAGCCGGCTGAACAACGGCGTCGCCGGCCTGCTGAAGAAAGCTGGCGTGAAGACGGTGCATGGCTGGGCGACATTTCGCGACGGCAAGACCGTTGCCGTCGAGACCGAGATCGGCATGCAGGTGATCCGAGCCGAAACTGTGGTGATAGCGACCGGCTCGGCGCCGGTAGATCTGCCATCGCTGCCGTTCGGCGGGCCGGTCATTTCGTCGACCGAGGCGCTGGCGCTGAGCGAAGTTCCGGAGAGGCTGGCGGTGGTCGGCGGCGGCTATATCGGGCTGGAACTCGGCATCGCCTTTGCCAAGCTGGGCGCCAAGGTGACCGTAGTCGAGGCGTTGCCGCGCGTGCTGGCGCAATATGATGCGGAACTGACCCGGCCGGTGGTGAAGCGGCTGGCCGAACTCGGCATCGAGGTGCTCGTGAACGCCAAGGCCAAGGGGCTGTCCACTAAGCGCGACGCGCTGCTGGTCGAGACGAATGGCGGCAAGAACGGCAAGATTGCCGGCGACATGGTGCTGGTCACGGTCGGTCGCAAGCCGGTGACCGAAGGCTGGGGGTTGGAGCAGATCGACCTCGACATGGCCGGATCCTTCATCCGCATCGACGACCAGTGCCGCAGCTCGATGCGTGGTATCTTTGCCATTGGCGACGTCACCGGCGAGCCGATGCTGGCGCACCGGGCCATGGCGCAAGGCGAAATGGTCGCCGAGATCGTCGCCGGCCACAAGCGCAGCTGGGACAGACGAGCGATCCCGGCTGTCTGTTTCACCGATCCGGAGCTGGTCACCGCAGGCCTGTCGCCGGAGGAGGCCAAGACCCGTGGCGAGATCAAGGTCGGACTGTTTCCCTTCATCGCCAATGGCCGGGCGATGACGAAGTTGGGCGAGGACGGATTCGTCCGGGTAGTGGCGCGGGCGGACAACCATCTGGTGCTTGGCATTCAAGCCGTCGGCCAGGGCGTGTCGGAGCTGTCCACTGCGTTTGGGCTGGCGCTGGAGATGGGTGCGACGCTGGAGGATATCGCCGGGACGATCCATGCCCATCCGACACAGGGCGAGGGTTTTCCGGAAGCGGCGCTGAAGGCGCTGGGGCGGGCGGTGCATGTCTGAGGGCTCGCGCTCTCCCCCCTTGAGGGGGAGATGGCCGGCAGGCCAGAGGGGGTCGGTTCGACTGGATGCGACCTCCCTTGCGACAGATGGAGGTTGGCGCTCTACGCGAGGCGACCCCCTCTGTCGCCTTCGGCGACATCTCCCCCTCGAGGGGGGAGATTACGCAGCTCACCCTGCAAGCCGGCTAACCATTTCGTGCTGCGCATAGGCGCGGCCGAAGCGGTTGGCTAGGAAGGCGTCGAGGGCGATGTCCTCCTGCTTGATGAAGCCCCTGGCCGGCAAGCTGCCGTCGGCCAGCATGTCGAGCACCGCGCAGATGGCGGAGGCGGTGGTGATCTGGATGGCGCTGCGCACCGTTTCGCCGACGCGCTTGGCGTAGATCTTGTTGGCGTAGGTCTCTTGCAGCAGGCGGCCGTTCTTGCGGCCGCTG
Organism: Mesorhizobium sp. M0590; assembly: GCF_040320905.1. Taxonomy (NCBI): domain Bacteria; kingdom Pseudomonadati; phylum Pseudomonadota; class Alphaproteobacteria; order Hyphomicrobiales; family Phyllobacteriaceae; genus Mesorhizobium; species Mesorhizobium sp. M0590. Next base: position 755,182 of record NZ_JAMYQN010000001.1, on the reverse strand, counting down.
ACGGTGACGAAGACGATGACCACGTCCTGCAGCGTCGCCGGCAGGGCGCTTTCGAAAATGTCCTTCAGCACGTCGCGGCGGTGGCGCAGGCCGAGGTCGTTGAGCAGCGCCTTCATGATCGCGGCATGGCCGGGATAGCGGATGGTGCGGTAGTTCAGCGTCCGCACTCTGCCTTTCAGCGTTTCGGCCAGCGTGCCCAGCCCGCCCGAGGTGTTGAACGCCTCGTAGGTGACGCCGTCGAGCGAGAATTCTTCACGCTCCTCCAGCGGCGGCACTTCGACAAGCTCGCCTTCGACGATCGCCTCGCACGGCTCGCAATATTCGTTGATGACGCCGTCGGTGCTCCAGGTCAGATTGTAGTTCAGCGCATTCGACGGGTATTGCGGCAGCGCGCCGACCCGCATGCGCACGCTTTCCAGCGTGTCGAAGCGGCTGGCGAGATCGTTGGCAACGATCGAGATGAAGCCCGGCGCCAGCCCGCATTGCGGAATGAAGGCGCTGTTGCCGGAACGCGCCAGTTCCTTGACGCGCCTGGTGCTGACGACGTCCTCGGTCAGATCGAGATAATGCACGCCGGCACTGGCCGCCGCCTCGGCGATGCGCGTGGTCAGATGGAAGGGCGCGGCGCTGAGCACCGCGAACTTGCCGGCCAAGGCGGCTTCGAGCGTGCCGGCGGCTTCGATATCGAGTTCCAGCGCCTCGACCGTTTCAGACAGTTCGGCCGCGCCGAGCTGCGCCGCCGAGCGGTCGATGAGCGTGACATGGTAGTCGCCCGTGGAAGCCAGCATCTCGGCAATGGTCGAGCCGATCTTGCCGGCGCCGACGACGATGATTTCCTTCATGACCGGTCCCTCGCACCAATGCTAAATTCACGGTTAGAATCGCAGCTTGCCTGTCGAAAGGAAGCGTGAGATTGTACGAAACGCAGCCTCTCTTTGGGCAATGTGCCGGTAAGGTTCGTCGAAATGCTCAGCGATGCCGACCAGGCTCTGCTTTCCCTGCTGCGCACCAATGCGCGCGCCTCGACCGCCGAACTGGCGCGGCGGCTCGGCGTCTCACGAACAACGGTGCAAAGCCGGATCGAGCGGCTGGAACAGCGCGGCATCATCGCCGGCTACGGGGTCAGGCTGTTGCCGGATTACGAGCAGGGGCTGGTCAGGGCGCATGTCCTGCTCACCGTCACCCCCAAGCTTGCCGACAAGGTGGTGCGCAGCCTGCAGGCGCTGGCACCGGTTCGCACGCTGCACTCGGTCAGCGGCAATTTCGATATGATCGTCATCGTCGAGGCGCCGTCGATCAGGGATCTCGACACGCTTCTCGACCAGATCGGCGCCATGGACGGAGTCGAGCGCACGTCGTCGTCGATCATCCTGTCGACGCGGATCGACCGCTGAGCCGGCTGGTGTCGCGGGTCCAGACGCTGTCGGGACAGCGCCCCCCTCTCTGCCCTGCCGGGCATCTCCCCATCCAGGGGGAGATTGGATGTCACCGCGGCTTTCGCCAATCTCCAAGGTGGCTGAATGGATGCTATCGGCGAAGCTGCCGATCTCCCCACTAGAGGGGGAGATGCCAAGTGATCGCAAAGAGGGCAGGACAGAGGGGGTCGCGAAGGATCACCAAGGGCGGTGATCGTTGTGGCGTTACCGCAGCAAAGCGATATAGGCTTTCAAAATGTGGATCGATGGCGTGCAGCCGCCCCCTATCTCTCGCAGCACCGCGCGTTCACCCAAAGAACCTAGACAGGAGGCCTCCTTGCCCAAGCAGTGTTTTGGAAAATCCCATGTGCCGTTGTCGCCGGCGGTCAGGGCCGGCGATTTCGTCTATGTCTCAGGCCAGGTGCCGGTCGGCACAGACGGGCTGGTGGTCAAGGGCGGCATCGCCGAACAGACCGAGCAGGTGCTGTCGAACGTCAAGGCGGCACTGGCGCTGGCCGGCTGTACCCTCGACGACGTAGTCAAGACGACGGTCTGGCTCGAAGACGCCCGCGATTTCGGCATTTTCAACACCGTCTATGCCAGGCATTTCCCGAAAGACCCGCCGGCGCGCACGACAGTGGAGTCGCGGCTGATGATCGACATCAAGATCGAGGTCGAGGCCGTTGCCTACAGGCCGGCCTGACGGGAAAGTGGAGACAGGCGCGATGCAATTCGATCTCCTGATAAAAGGCGGCCGCCTCATCGATCCGGCGTCCGGCCTCGACGCGCAGAGCGATCTGGCGATTGCCGACGGCCGTATCGCCGCGATCGACACCGAAATCCCCTTCGAACGTGCCGCCCGCGTCATCGATGCCACGGGCTCCATCGTCGCGCCGGGCCTGATCGACCTGCACAGCCATGTCTATTGGGGCGGCACGTCGCTCGGCGTCGATGCCGACCGGCTCGCCGCAAAGAGCGGCACCACCACCTTCATCGATGCCGGAAGTGCCGGCGCCGGCAATTTCCTCGGCTTTCGCCGCCACGTCATCGAGCGCTCGAAAGTCCGCATCCTGGCCTATGTCAACATTTCCTTTGCCGGCATATTCGGCTTCTCGCAGACCGTGGCGGTCGGCGAGTGTAGCGATCTCCGGCTCTGCGAACCGCGCGAGACGGTAGCGGCGGCTCGCGAGCACGCGGACGTGGTTGTCGGCGTCAAGGTCCGCTCGGGTCGCCATGCCGGCGGCACCAGCGGCATCGCGCCGGTCGATCTCGCGCTCGAAGCCGCCGACAAAGCCGGCCTGCCGCTGATGGCGCACATAGACGAGCCGCCGCCGGGCCGCTCGGAAGTGCTGCCGCGGCTGCGCAAGGGCGACATCCTCACCCACTGCTTCCGGCCGTTTCCCAACGCGCCGGTCTTCGCCTCGGGGGCGGTGCGGCCAGATATGCGGCTGGCGCGCGAGCGCGGCGTCATCTTCGACATCGGCCACGGCATGGGCTCGTTCGATTTCGAAGTGGCGAAAGCGATGCTCAGCGAGGGGCTGGCGCCGGACGTGATCAGCAGCGACGTGCATCTCTACTGCGTCGACGGGCCGGCCTTCGACATCCTGGTCTGCATGTCGAAGCTGCTGGCGCTCGGCATGCCGCTGGTCGAGGTGCTGCGCGCCGCCACGCAGCGCCCTGCCGAAGCGATCGCCAGGCCCGATCTCGGCAGGCTTGCGGTGGGTGCGGTCGGCGACATCGCGGTGTTGCGGCTGCGTCCGGGCCGCTTCACCTTTGTCGATTCGGTCGGCGCCTCGCTGGTCGCCGAGCAAAGGCTGGTCTCGGACGGAATCGTGGTCGGCGGCAGCTGGTGGCCGAACGAGGCGGTGGACGATCTCGGCGAGACCGAACGCTTCGAAGCGCATGCGCACGACACTCATGTCGATGTGGCGAGCCGGCATTTCGGGCGTGGGTGATCTCCCCCCTTGAGGGGGAGATGTCGCCGAAGGCGACAGAGGGGGTCGGTTCGACCGGGCTCGTCTTCCTGCAACGGATGGAGGTTGGCGCTCGACGCGCGGCGCCCCCCTCTGGCCTGCCGGCCATCTCCCCCTCAAGGGGGGAGATCGGCCGTCACCGCCCCGGCGCTCCATAGACCGGCGTCGCAATGCCTTCCATGCGCGCCTTGATCTGCAGCGCGACGTACTTCGAATAGAAGCGCGACAGCGCCAGATTGCCGCCGTGGAACCACAGCGCTTCCTGTGCCGTCGGCTTCCACATGTTGCGCAATTCGCCTTGCCACGGACCCGGGTCGCCTTTCACGCCCGAGCCAATCCCCCAGCACGGGCCGACCTTGTCGGCGACTTCGCGCGAGACGATCGCCGCCACGGTTTCGTTCATCGAGAGATAGCCGGTGCAGGCGATGATTGCGTCGGCCGCCAGTTCGGTGCCGTCGTCGAAGAGGATGCCTGTCTGCGTCAGCGACTTGATCCCGACGCCACTGCGGATGCCGATCTCGCCGTCGATGATCAGGTCGCAAGCGCCGACATCGATGTAGAAGCCCGAGCCGGTGCGGTAGGCCTTCATCAGGAGCCCGGTCTCGTCGTCGCCGAAATCGATGGCGAAGCCGGCGCCGCGCAAGCGATCGTAGAAGGCCGCGTCGCGCGCCTTGATGATGTCGTAAAGCGCCCGCTGGCCTTGCGGCAGCAGCGCGAACGGCGTCGAGGCGACGATCATGTCCGCTTTCTCGGTGGTGATGCCGCGGGCCAGCGCCTTTTCCGAAAAGATCTCGAAACCGATCTCCATCAGCGTGTCCGACTTGACCACCGTCGTCGGCGAGCGCTGGACCATGGTCACCTCGGCGCCGCTCTCCCAGAGGTCGACGCTGACGTCATGGCCGGAACTTGCCGCGCCGATGACGGCGACCTTCTTGCCGCGGAATTTTTCGCCGCTGGAATACTGGCTGGAATGCAGGATTTCGCCGTCGAAGACCTCGGCGCCCGGCAGGTCGATGCGCCTGGGCGGGCCATAAGCACCGGTTGCAAAGACGATGTGCTTCGGCTTTAGCGTGATGCGCTCGCCGGCGCGGTCGAGCTCGACCGTCCAGACCTTTTCGGTCTCGTCATAGGACGCGCTGACGCATGTCGTGGAGGTCCAGTAGTTGAGCTCCATGACGCGCGTATACATCTCCAGCCAGTCGCCCATCTTGTCCTTGGGCGTGAACACCGGCCAGTTCTCGGGAAACGGGATGTAGGGCAGATGGTCGTACCAGACCGGGTCGTGCAGCACGAGCGAGCGGTAGCGATTGCGCCAGGAATCGCCGGCCTGGGTGTTCTTCTCGATGACGATGGCCGGCACGCCCAATTGCCTGAGCCGCGCCCCCAGCATGATGCCGCCCTGGCCGCCGCCGATAACCAGGCAGTAGGGCTGTTGGCTAACGCCGAGGTCACGCGCCTCGCGGCGCCTCGCCTCCAGCCAGGTTTCGCGTTCCGGGTCTGCCTTGTGGCGGACACCCAGCGGCCGCGCCGGGCCCTTGCGCTCCTCCAACCCCTTGAGATCGCTCATCGCCGTAAACAGCGTCCGGCATTTGCCGTCCCTGAGGCGCATGACGCCTTGACCCCACGCCGATGACGTCTCGAAGCTGAACCAGGCTTCGATCATGCCCTCGTCCGAAGTCGCTTCGCCGCTGAGCTGCCATCGGGCAGGCTTTGTCGTTGCCAGCGTCGCCGCCAGCATGTCGCGGATCGCGGCGCGGCCTTCCATCGTCTTGATGTTCCAGGTGAAGGTCAAGAGATCGCGCCAGTAGCAGTCCTCGACGAACAGGTTGATTGCGGCCTCGACGTCGCCGGCCTCGAGTGCTCGCGCAAAAGAACCAAGCCAGGTGGCCGCCTGTTTCGTCGGTGCGATGTCGAGCATCTGTCTTCCCTAACTTCCAGTGACGTTTGCGCTGCCCTCATTCTTACCCTTTCCCGGTTCTTTGCGGGAGAGGGTAAGGGCCGTGCAAACAGTCCGGAAGCTAAGGGCGCAGCGTAGGCCGAAGCGACTGCCGCTGCCGTCAGGCCCGCGCGCGGGCCTGATCCGAACCGCTATCCAGCCATGCAAGATCGTCCGGCGAAAGTGAAATGTCGAGCGCCTGGAGGCTGTCTTCCAATTCGTCGAGCGTGCGCGGCCCGATCAGCGGGACGGACGGAAAGGGCTGCGCCAGGACATAGGCGAGCGCGACGTGGATCGGGCTCTTGCCCAGCCGTCTGGCGAGCTCGATGGCGCGGTCGCGACGGCCGAAATTCTTCTCCGAGTACCAGACCCGGACCAGCTCCTCATTGTCGCGCCGGTCGCGGCCGGCGCGGTCGGTGAAGAAGCCGCGGCCCTGGCTCGACCAGGCGAAGTTCGGCATCTGCCGGGCGGTGAGCCAGGTCTTCCATTCGTCGCTGGAGGAGGTGACGCAGCCTGCCCAGATCGGCTCCAGCATTTCGGCCAGCGAGAAATTGTTGGAAAGCGCGCCGGGCTTCTGCTTCCCGGTGCGCTCGGCATAGGCAATCGCCTTGTCCATGCGTTCCATCGTCCAGTTCGAGCCGCCGAACGGACCGCGAATGCGGCCGGCCTTGACCTCGCGGTCCATCGCATCGACGAACTCGTCGACCGGCACATCCGGATTGTCGCGGTGCATGAAATAGACGTCGATATGGTCGGTCTGCAGCCGTTCGAGCGACTGGGTGAGCTGTTTGCCGATGACGTCGGGATAGCAGAGCGGCGAGTGCGCGCCCTTGCCGATGACCACCGACTGCTCGCGCACGCCGCGGTTCTTCAGCCACTGGCCGAGCAGCGTCTCGGTATAGCCGGAACCGTAGACGAAGGCGGTGTCGAACAGATTGCCGCCGGCCTCGAAATAAGCATCGAGCAGGATGGCGCCCGACGAAAAGGTGCGGAAATCCTCGAAGCCGAGCGCCAGGCACGAGGCCGGCCGCGGCAGGCCCGGAATGCTGCGCTTGGGGATGGCGGTTCCGCCGGAGCGCAGCTTCCGTCCGGAGATCGTGTTGACGCGCTTTGCCGGTTTCTCGATGTCGTATTCGAGCCCGATTGCGGCCCGCCATTTGTCGAGCACGCGCAGATTGCCGAGACTGTCGGCCCAGCCCATGCCGGGCCAGGCGAACTCCTGCTTTCCGCCGAGAATGGCCTCGCCGGCGGCGTCGACCTCAAATGCGTACAGCCAGCCGTCCTCCGTGACCTCGACCACCTCAGTGTCACCCGGACGGATGATGCGGATTTCGCCGGTGCCGCCTTGCTGGCCGCCGGCATACCAGAAATCCGCCACCTCGATGCGGCCTTTGCTGCCGAGAATACGCAAGACATTGTCCTGAGCGAGCGAGATGCTGCAGGACACTTCCGCGACGATGCCGCCCGGAAAATGCAACAGCGCCGACGCCCATTCGTCGACGCCGGATTGGCCGAGATGCGCAGCGCCGACGACTTTGTCCGGCTCGGCGAAGGGCTTTCCCACTGCTGCGCCGGCAATCAGCCGCGCCATCGAGACGGGATAACCGCCGACATCGAGAATGCCGCCGCCGGCGAGATCCTTGGCGTAGAGACGGTGCTCCGGCATGAAGCCCGGCATGGCGAAGCCGAAGCTGGATTTGATCATCTTGATGTCGCCGATCGCGTCGGCCCTGATCAGCTCGACCAGCTTGGCCGTCTGCGGATGCAGCCGGTACATGAAGGCTTCGCCGAGAAAGGTGCCGGCCTTGCGCGCGGCATGGATCATGGCGTCGGCTTCGAATGCGGTCAGGCCAAGCGGCTTTTCGCAAAGCACGTGCTTTCCGGCCTCGGCCGCCTTGATCGCCCATTCGGCATGGCTCGGATGCGGCGTCGAAATATAGATCGCGTCGACATCCGGATCGCCAACCAAAGCCTCGTAGCCGTCCAGGATGCGAGCGCCGGGGAAAGCCTCGGTGAGCCCCGCCTTGCCGGGATTGCGCGCCCCTAAGGCGACCAATGTGCCGGTGCGCGAATGGGCGACGCCCCCGGCAAAAGCCTTGGCGATGTTGCCGGGCCCGAGAATGCCCCAGCGAACTTTTTCTGGTTTGGACGTCATGTCAAATCTCCGTGGGGTGGCCGCGAGCAATCGCGATCGGACAAAAGAAAGATGGGTTAGCGAATGCGTGCGCCGGTGGCGTCGAAGAGAAGCGAGCGGTCGGCTTTGATCGACACCACCAGGTCGTCGCCGTTCGCGCGATGCCGCGAGGCCTCGCGCTCGATGATCAGTTCCTCGCGTCCGCCCCCGGTACCGGAATTGGCATAGACATAGCTCACCGATCCCAAGTGCTCGGCGACGTCGGCCTTGAGGGTAAGGTCGCAATCGCCCTGGCCGGCATCGAAGAAATGCTCCGGCCGCACGCCAAGCACAACATCGCCGCCTGTTGCAGGCAAGGCATCCGAAAGCGGCTTGCGCAGTCGCGCGCCGCGATGATTGACCAGTTCGACGACCGCCGCACCGTTGTCGGCCCCGACCATTTTTGCCGCCAGGAAGTTCATTTTCGGCGAGCCGACGAAGCCGGCAACGAAGCGGTTGGCGGGGTCGTCGTAGAGATCGAGCGGCGCGCCGATCTGCTCGATATTGCCGGCGTTGAGCACGACGATCCTGTCGGCCAGTGTCATCGCCTCGGTCTGGTCGTGCGTGACATAGACCATGGTAACGCCGAGTTCCTTATGAAGGCGCGATATCTCGACGCGCATCTGCACCCGGAGCTCGGCATCGAGATTGCTGAGCGGTTCGTCGAACAGGAACACTTGCGGCTCACGCACGATGGCGCGGCCGATGGCGACGCGCTGGCGCTGGCCGCCCGACAATTGCCGCGGCCGCCGCTTCATCAGCTCGGCGATGCGCAGGATTTCGGAAGCCCGCTTCACCCGCCGCTCGGTATCTGCCTTGGGGTTGCCGGTCATTCTCAGGCCGAAGCTCAGATTCTGCTCGACCGTCATGTGCGGATAGAGCGCGTAGGACTGGAACACCATGGCGATGCCGCGATCGGCCGCCTCGACGTCGTTCACCACCTTGCCGCCAATGGCGATCTCGCCGTCGCTGATGTCCTCGAGCCCGGCGATCATCCGAAGCAGCGTGGACTTGCCGCAGCCGGAAGGGCCGACGAAGACGACGAATTCGCCGTCATCGATGTCGATATTGGCGCCGTGGACGATCTCGAAGACGCCGAAGCGCTTGATGACGTTTTTGAGTGTGACTGCCGCCATGCTGATCCTTACTTGATGGCGCCGGCGGCGATGCCGGCAACGAAATGGCGCTGCAGAAGCACGAACACGACGAGCATTGGCGCCGTCAGCATCACCGCGCCCGCCATGATGCCGCCCCAGGACACCTTGGTGAGACCGATCAGCGTGCCGAGCGCCACGGGCGCGGTCATTGCGCCCGGCTTGGAATTGATCAGCAGCGGCCAGAGATAGTTGTTCCAGGAGGCAAGGAAGAGGATGATGGCGAGCGCCGCCAGCATCGGCCGCGCCAGAGGCAGTGCGACGAACAGGAATATCCGCCATTCCTTGACGCCCTCGACCTTGGCGGCGTCGAACAGCTCGTGCGGCATCATCGAAAAACTCTGCCGCATGAAGAGCACGCCCAGCGAATTGAACAGCGGCGGCACGATCAGCGCCACCCAAGTGTTGGCGAGCTTGAAGTCGCGCGCCACCATGATGAATTGCGGGATCAGCACGACCGCATAGGGCAGCGTGATGGTGCCGAAGATGATGGCGACGACCATGCCCTTGCCGAAGAAGTTGTAACGCGCCAGCGCCCAGCCGGCCATCGAGGTCAGCATCACCGACAGGAAGGTATAGGTCACCGCCACCGAGACGGAGATGCCGATGGCGCCGATGAAATTGGTGCCGCGCTGCAGATTGCTGACATTGTCGAGGAAATTGCCATGCGGCAAAAGCTCGATGTCGGGGCTGAAGATGCCGTTGTCGGGCATCGTCGAAAAAACCACCATCATCCACAGCGGAAACAGCCAGACCAGCGCCAGCGGCGTCAGGAACAGATGCAGCGCGATGCTGCGTCCCAATCTGGCCTGGGAACGGCTGACTCTTGAGTGCGAGGTCATTTCGGTTCCCTCGTCAGCCATATCTGCACCAGCGAAATGGCAATCGCCAGCCCGGCCATGGTGTAGGCGACGGCCGAAGCGTAGCCGAAATTGAGCGACCGGAAGCCCTGGCGGTAAAGCAGCAGCCCGAGCGTTTCGGTGCCGCCGCCCGGCCCGCCGCGCTCGGTGATCAGGAAGGGCTCGGTGAACAGCTGCATGGTGCCGATGATCGACAGCACGGCGCAGAACACGATGATCGGCTTGAGCAGCGGCAGCGTGATGTAGAAGAACTGTTTGACCTTGCTGACCCGGTCCAGGGTCGCCGCCTCGTAGACATCCTCGGGAATCGACTGCAGGCCGGCGAGCAGGATGATGGCGTTGTAGCCGGCCCAGCGCCACGTCACCGCCATCATGATCACCGCCATCGCCGGGGTGACGTTGGTAAACCAGTCGACACTGGGCAGGCCGATGCTGTTCAGCAATTTGTTGATGATGCCGTAGTCGAGATTGAACATCAGCCGGAAAACCGCCGAATAGGCGACCTCGCCGACCACGACCGGCGCGAAGAAGGCAAAGCGGAACAGGCCACGGGCCTTGAGCAGTGGCGAATTCAAAAGCACCGCCATCACAATCGCCAGCGAAATCATCACCGGCACCTGGATGACAAGGATCAGCAATGTGTTCTTCAAGGCATTGAAGAAGGCCGGATCGCCGATCAGCCGGCCCCAGTTGAAGGTCGGCGCGAAGCGCCACGGCACGGTGCGCGTCGCCTGGAACGAGATCAGGAAGGAATCGATGATCGGCCACAGCCAGAAGATCGAAAAAATCAGCAGATACGGCGCGAGGAAGCGATATGCCGTGGCGTTCTGGTAGCGCATCGTTTTCCTCCTTTCTGCTTTCAAGTTCTTGCCTTCTCCCCTTGTGGGAGAAGGTGGATCGGCGCGTAGCGCCGAGACGGTTGAGGGGTGATGGCCGGAGTGCCGCCGGCGCCAAGCTGGACCACCCCTCATCCGTCGCCTTCGGCGATACCTTCTCCCACAAGGAGAGAAGGGGAGCCGCGCGCTCGGAGCCGCCTCGTCTAGATCACGACTTGACCGGCAGGCCGGTCGCCGCGGCGATCTGGCTTGCGGCATCGTCGAGCGCTGCCTTGGCGTCGGGATAGCCGCCGGCCAGATATTTGGTCTGCACCGCGCGGATGATGATTTCGGCGTCGCTCTGGAACGGCGTGCCGCGGCTGGGGACGACCTTGGGCAAGGTGCCGAGGGTGTCCTTCCACACGGCTTGGCCACCCCAATAGGGCAGGCCTTCGGAGACATAAGGGTCGTTGAGCGCCGAGATCAGCGACGGCACCAGGCCGAAGCCTTTCAGCATGGTGATCTGGCCCTCATTCGTCGCAAGCGTGTATTTCAGATAGGCGTAGGCGGCTTCCTTGTTCTTCGACACCGAGGTGATGGCGAGCGAGGAGCCGCCGAGATTGGCGGCGCGCGGACCGTCGGCGGTCAGGCTCGGCATCAGATAGACGCCCCATTTGCCTGCCCCATCGGGCGATTCGGTGCGCACGGTGCCTTCATACCAGCCGCCATACATCTGCGTGGCGACCTTGCCGGCGGTGTTGTTGGTGATCTTGGTGCTCCAGTCGGCAGAGGAAATGATGCCGGCGTCCTTCATCTCCTTGATCTTGGTCATGGCATCGACGCATTTGGGCTGGTTGACCGTGATCGATTGCCCGTCGGCGGAGAAGTAGGCGCAACCCTGCTCGTTGGAGATCATGCGGAAGAATTCGGAATCGCCGTTGAAATCGGCGTTGGTCATCGTGACGCCGGGATTGGCGGCCTGGATTTTCTTGGCGGCGGCGATGAAATCGTCCCAGGTCTTGATCGAGGACGGATCGACGCCAGCCTTCTCGTAGAAGTCGCGGCGGTAGAACATCGCCACTGGACCGGAATCCCAGGGCATCGCATAGGCCTTGTCGTCAACCTCGAGCTCGGTACGCTTGAAGTCGGGGAATTTTGCCTGGTCTTCCGCGGTGTAGCCGAGCGTATGCAGGTCGACGAAGCAATCCGGGAACTGGCTCCAGTAGTTTTCGGCTTCGCCGTTCTCGATCGTAACGATGTCAGGCAGCCCCTCGCCGCCGGCGGCACAGCCGGCGATCGATTTGTCGTAGGTCGGCTGGTTGCCAAGGTCCTCGACCGTCACCTTGATGTCGGGATACTGCTTGTTGAAGCCCGCTATGGTGGCCTTCAGCGACGAAGCGGCGATATTCCAGCTCCAGATCGTGATTTCACCGGACTGCGCAAAGGCCGGGCTGGAGCCCAAGGCAAGCGCGAGCGCGGCGCAGGTCAATTTTATGCGCATTGAAATCCTCCCATTTCAGTTGCTCTCTGTTTGCGAGCGTGGCTAGACTAGGCCTCGGGAAAGCCTTGTCCGCGACAAAGGGAATAAGAAATGAGCGGAAAGTAAGATGCCGGAAAGGCCGTTTTACCAGCCTGGCGCCAGCAGCGTGGAGGGCCTGCCGCTGCTGCTGCAGATGTTCCACACCCAGCCCCTGGTGATGCTCAAGCCGCATTGGCACGCCCAGGTCGAGGTGAATTTCATCGTGCGCGGCGCCGTGCATTACCGTATGGACGGGCACGAGCTTTCGCTCTCTGCTGGCGACATGTGTCTGTTCTGGGGCGGCCTGCCGCACCAGATGGACGAAGCCTCCGACGATGCCATCTATGCCGGCGCGCATTTGCCGCTGGTGCATTTCTTCCGGCTCCATTTGCCCGTCGAGGTCCGCAACAGACTGATGACCGGGGCGACGCTGGTGACCGACGCCACCGACCGGTCGGACGACCACAATTTCGAGCGCTGGAACCGCTATGCCCGCTCCGGCGACCCGGTCAAGGCCGAGCATGCCGTCAACGAGCTTTTGCTGCGGCTGGAGCGGGTGCGCTTCGAGCCTTACCGGCTGGTGCCCGAAACCCCGGTCGAACAGGAGATAGGCAGTCCCTTCGATCAGCAATCGCTGCGCAATGTCGGGCGCATGTGCGACTTCATCGCCGAGAATTTCCTCTACGAGATCGATTGCGTCGATATCGCCGCGGCGGCCGATATCCATCCCAAATACGCCATGAGCATCTTCAAGAAATCGACCGGCATGACGCTCAATGAATATGTGAATTTGCTGCGCCTCAGCTACGCGCAGGCGCTGCTGATGCATCAGGATGCCAATGTGCTGCGCGTCGCCATGGAATCGGGCTTCGGCTCGCTCAGTGCCTTCAACAAGTCGTTCCGCAAGCTTTCCGGCATGTCGCCGTCGGATTTCCGCAGGGGCGTGGCCGGCGCCAGATAACGGCTGGATTCAAGCGATAATATCCAGGCGCCTCGGCAGGCGGTTCATCGGCGACGGCCCGTTGGCGGTGATCAGGAACTGGTCCTCGAGATTGAAGCTGGCGAGACCGTCGATGTAGAGCGGGATCTCGAATGCCAGCACCATGCCGGCCTCGATCACGACAGTGCTGTCGGCCGAGATGAACGGCCATTGCTCGGAAAACACGGAATTGCCGACGCCGTGGCCGAAATGGCCGCGGCGATAGGAACGCAGGCCCTGGCGCGCCAGGCTTTCGCTGGCGGCGCGATGCACGGCGGCTAACGGCTTTCCGGGCATAAGCGTGACAAGCCCGTCGGCGAAGGCGCGTTCGGCTATCGCATGCAATTCGGCCTGTTCGGGCGACGGCGGCCCGAAGGTGAAATTCCGCGACATATCCGAGGCATAGCCGTTCACGCTGCACACCATGTCGGCCTTCAGCGGATCGCCGGCGGCGGCGACGGCGTCGGCGCCTTTTGGGCGAGCGCCCAGCGTGACGTATTCCGCCGTCGAGATTTGCTGCGACGACCCGGCGGCTGCATCCGCGACGCCTTGCCGGTAAAGCGCGACCAGCTCAGACTGACGCATGCCGGTCGTCGCATGCTGCTGCAGCCGCGACAGGCCGGCTTCCGACAGGGCGATGCCCTGCTGCAGAAGGTCGATCTCGCTCTGCGATTTGATTGCCCGCAGCCTGTCGAGAACCGGTGAGCCGTTGACCAGGGCAGTGCCCGGCAACATCGCCTGCAGCGCGGAAAAATCGCTGGCCGAGACGAAATCCAGCTCGATGCCGAGCGTCGCACGCTCCAGCCCGAATTCTGTAAAGATCGTTTTCAGCTCGCGGACGGAGCGGGCAAGCTCAAAGGTCGCCGGACGTGAAAAACCGGGAGCGCGGCCAACCAGGCCGGCCTCGATGCGCTGCGCAACAGGCCGGTCAGCCGTCGCCGGCTCGAGCGACGCCGATTCGATCCAGATCGCATGCGTGCGCAGCACGGCGCCGGCCATCGCCGCCCGGAGCCGGGCAGCCTGGAAATCCGCCACCACGACGCCGATCGGCAGGTCGCCTCGCTTGGGAATAACGACGAAACCGGCGCCGGCCCGCCGGAACAGGCCGGCCGGGCCGATCCAGGCACCGGTGGAATATTGGAACGCCTCGGGCTCGCAAAGCACCAGCGCCTCGATGCCGGCGCGCTGCATCAGGTCAGTTGCGCGCTCGCGGTCGACAAAGCCGGTCATGGGATCTCCTCGAATGCACTCGAATCCGACGCCGATGCGGCGGCGTTTGGCCTTAGCGTAGCTTCAGTGCCGCCGTGGAGCAGCTTTTTTCTGGAAGCGCTGTTCACCTTGAGAGTTCGTCGTCGGGAAACGAAAAAAGCCGCGGCGAACCACGGCTTTCAACGCGACGAGTGGTCTGTTTCGAATGCTTACTCGGTTTCGTCGGAAGTGTCGTCGGCAGTGTCTGCCGCGTCTTTCGCGGCCTTCCTATCCAGCGCTGCCTGCAAGGCCAGCGTAGCCTGCGGTGAGGCCGGTGTCGTGGCAACGACCGCCATTGCATGAGCAACGCCGGTCGTCGACTTGTCCTTGGCCGCGGCGGAAGTGGCGGCTCCGTGTCCCTGCGAGCCGGCCCCAGCCGAGTTTCCGCCGTTACCGTTGCTGCCGCCATTGCCGTTGCCATTGCCATTGCCCCCGGGAGCAGCGAGTACCGGAGATGCGACAAGGGTGAGAGCGGCTACAGTCGCGAATAGACAGGTGCGCGTTTTCATAGTTCCTCCTTCGAGTCGCCCTCCCGCCAGGATGGGTTTCAGATGAAAAACGTCAGGACTTTCGAATCCGAAAGTCGGCTGTTACCTAGCTTTGTTCAAATACAGTATTCTACAAGACGGACCTTGGTCCGAAATCGATACGCAAAAGTCCTGAATTTTATCGACAGCGTACTTCGGACGACCGCAGCGGCGGGATTTTTGCTGCCGGCAGATCCGGCGCCGCTACAGCGCAGTGTGCGTCGGCTGACATCAGGCTAGGGTCGAGGAAACCTAGCTGCTCGGCCATCGGTGAGATCATTCAAGGTGATTGAGGAACATTCCACATTTCGTGAAGTTGGGAGCGCAGGCGCGCTTTTGAGGTGCCAAAATGTTTGATGCCGGCGGGCTTTTGGGAGGAAGCCATGATCCGCGTCACGCCTGCATTTCGTGTTTCGCGCCGCCGCGCGTTGCAGTTTGGCCTGGGAGCAACGCTCGCTTCGGCCACCGGCCTTGCCCCGGTTTCCCGGGCCTATGCGCAGGATGAGGTCAAAGACGAAGACATTTTTTTCCGGTTCGCCCTCAATCTCGAATATATATGGAAGCCGAATATTACCTGCGCGGTACAACCGGAAAAGGGATCGAAGACTCGGATGCTGGCCCGAAGGCCGGCGCTGTCGTCGGCGGCAAACAGGTCAGCTTTGACACGCCTGCAATCGGCGAGTTCATGCGCCCATGGCGTCCAAAAAGCTAGTGAGTTCAATTGGCTCGCCCGAAAAGGGTCGAACTCCTGACCCCTAGATTCTGGTCTGAGAAGTCAAGATATAGGCGGTTCGAACGTGTCCCCTACTCCGTCAACGCTCCGGCTTCCCACCGCCAAGGCACATCATGGTTTAGGGGCTTGGCTTAGACGCTCGAAGTGAAGTACCCAGCCCATACCTATTCTATTCTGGAGTCTCCACGTTGATCGTAGCGGTCAAGGCCGCCGAGAATCCGAGATGGTCAATACCAGTGAAATGATGCAGGTTCTTCTGGACCACGTGGCAAGCAGGCCGCTGAGCAGACGTAGCTTCCTGGTTTCAGCATATGGACCCTCTTTGTAATACGAATTGAAAATTGCGCCCTCATGTTTCAGAACAGGTCGGTAGACCCGCGAGGATGATTTCGAATCCTGCGGGTCGCTCACGGTCCTCAAGGCGAGAATTCTAAGAGACGTTCAACAATGACCCAGCACGCAGAAAACGCTCGAATTCTCATGTACAGCCACGACACGTTCGGGCTCGGCCATTTGCAGCGCTGCCGGACTATCGCGCATTCGCTGGTCGAGGATTTCCGCGGACTTCAGGTGCTTATCATTTCGGGTGCGACTATCGCTGGCGCCTTCGACTACCGCGCCCGTGTCGACTTCGTGAAGATCCCCAGCGTCATCAAGCTGCGCAACGGCGAATACACCTCGCTGGAAAAGGACATCGATCTGCATGAGACGCTAAGGATGCGCCAGTCGATCATCCGCCATACAGCTGAGACCTTCCGGCCGGATATCTTCATCGTCGACAAGGAACCGCTCGGCCTGCGCGGTGAGATTGAGGACACGCTGTCCTACCTCAAGACGCGGGGCACCACGCTGGTGCTTGGCCTGCGCGAGGTGATGGATGCGCCGCATCTGCTCGAAGCAGAGTGGGCACGCAGAGACGTGATGCGCAAGATAGGCGTCTTTTACGACAAGGTCTGGGCCTATGGTCCGCCGGATTTCTACGATCCGCTGACGGGCTTGGATGTGCCCCCGGCTGTCAGGGCAAAGATGAGGTTCGTCGGTTTCCTGCAACGGAGCCTGCAGCGGAACGAGTTGCCCGGCCACCGACCCGAGGGCGACTATATCCTCGTTACTACCGGTGGCGGCGGTGACGGCGCCGATCTGATCCACGACGTCATCGATGCCTATCAGCAGGATCCGCAATTGCAGCATAGAGCCCTGATCGTGCTTGGGCCTTACATGCCGGCGCGCAAGCGCAACAAGCTGCTCAAGAAGGGGTCCAAGATCCCCTACATCAAGATCATCGAGTTCGACAACCGTATGGAAGACCTGATTGCCGGCGCCAAGGCGGTAGTGGCGATGGGCGGCTACAACACCTATTGCGAGATACTGTCTTTCGACAAGCCGGCGCTGATCGTGCCGCGCGTCGAGCCCCGCCGGGAACAACTGATCCGCGCACGGCGCGCAGCCGAACTCGGCCTCATCGAGATGCTTTTGCCTGAAGAAGCCGAGGATTCCCGGCGGTTTGCTGATGCACTGAAGGTGCTGCCGGACCGGCCCCGCCCATCGCAGAGCAATCCGCATCTGACGCTGGAAGGGCTGCCTCATATTTCCGAAATCGTCGCGGAACTGCTCGACCGGCGGGCCGGCCATCACCTTTCGGTCATTGAAGGAATGACCTGAGTTGCAACATCGCAAGATCGTCGTGGTTCTGAAGGGTTACCCGCGGCTGTCCGAAACCTTCATCGCGCAGGAACTGCTCGGTCTTGAGCGTGCGGGGTTCGACCTGATACTCGTCGCGCTCAGGCGGCCGACCGACGAAAAACGCCACCCCGTGCATGACGAGATCAAAGCGCCCGTCCATTATCTGCCGGAATATCTGCATGAAGAGCCGCTGCGCGTGCTTCGCTCGCTGTTTGCCTCTCTGCTGCGTCCGGGCTTCTGGCGCGCGCTCGGATCGCTGGCTGCCGATATGCCCCGCGACTTTACGCGCAATCGCGCGCGCCGCTTCGGGCAAGCGCTCGTGCTGTCGGCCGAATGGCCGGAAAACGCGGGCTGGCTGCATGCACATTTCGCGCACACGCCTGCATCGGTGACGCGCTATGCCAGCCAGCTTCGTGGCCTGCCCTGGACCTGCTCGGCCCATGCCAAGGACATCTGGACTTCGGCCGACTGGGATCTGGCCGGCAAGCTTTCCTCGGCGCGCTGGACGGTCACTTGCACGAAAACCGGCTTCGACCGTCTGAAAAAACTCGCTAACGGCAACTCGTCTGTGCATCTGAGCTATCATGGGCTCGACCTTGATCGCTTCGGCAGTTTCGGCGAGGCGCGAAAGCAGCATGACGGCTCGGCTCCGGACGAACCGGTTGTCGTTCTGAGTGTCGGGCGCGCCGTTGAAAAGAAAGGTTACGATACGTTGCTGGAGGCCCTTGCCCTGTTGCCCGGCGATTTGGCGTGGCGTTTCGAGCATATCGGCGGCGGCGAAGAACTGGAACGGTTCAAGTCGCTGGCGCAAAAGCTCGGCCTGGATGGTCGCGTCTCTTGGAAAGGCGCGCTTGCGCAGGAGGAGGTGCTTGAGCACTACCGCCGCGCCGACATCTTCGCCCTGGCCTGCAGGATCACCGCAAATGGCGACCGCGACGGTCTGCCGAACGTTCTGGTGGAGGCGGCTAGCCAGCGGCTTGCCTGCGTGTCGACCGATATTTCCGGCGTGCCGGAGCTTTTATCGCCGGATGAAACCGGGTTGCTGGTTCCGACGGAAAACCCGATTGCCCTGGCACAGGCGCTGGAGCGCCTGATCCGTGATCCCGTGCTCCGCGACCGCCTCGGCGACGCCGCAGAGCGGCGCGTGCGCGGCAATTTCGATCATATGGCAAGCATTGGACAGCTCAAGGAACTGTTCGAGCGGGAGTGGCGGGCCGCCGAATGAAGCGGCTGCGCGCTTTCTTCTATGTCCAGCACCTGCTCGGCATCGGCCATCTCGCGCGCGCCAGCCGCATTGCGGCGGCTCTGGTCGATGACGGGTTTGACGTTACCGTCGTGACCGGCGGAGCGCCGATCGCCGGGTTTCCGGGACTGGGTGTACAATCTGTAACCCTGCCACCTGTCACCTCCGGTGATGAAGGATTTTCGGGACTTGTCGACCTGCAAGGCAACCCGATCGACGATGATTTCAAGAAATGGCGTTCAGAGATGCTGCTGCAGGCATTCCGGGATTGCAGGCCTGATATCGTCATTGTCGAGGCGTTTCCATTTGGACGCCGGCAGATGCGTTTCGAACTCTTGCCGCTGATCGAGGCCATCGACGCGACGTCGCCCAGACCGCTGCTGGCGACGTCCGTCCGTGATATCCTCCAGGAGCGCGTCAAGCTGGGCCGAAACGAGGAAACGGTCGATCTCATCAACAGGCATTTCGATCTTGTTATGGTCCACGGCGATCCGGCTTTCGCAACCATCGACAAGACATTTCCACTGGCTGGGGCGATCAGGGCCGAGGTCACCTACACGGGGCTCGTTGCCGCGCCGCCATCGCCCGCGGCCTCCGAGCGCTTCGACGTTCTGGTGTCGGTTGGCGGCGGGGCTGCCGGAAAGAGCCTCGTCAGATCCACCATCGCAGCGGCGCGGAATGCCAACAACGCTTGGAAATGGTGTTTGATCACCGGCCCAAACCTGCCGAAAGACGAGTTTGACGCGATCGCACGCGATGCCACGCCGGGCCTGTCCATCTTCCGGTTCCGCGAGGATTTCGCCAGCCTGCTGACCGGCGCCCGCCTGTCAGTCTCGCAGGCGGGTTACAACACGGTCTGCGATGTCCTGCGCGCGGGCTGTCGCTCCCTGCTCGTCCCATTTGCAGCCGGCGGGGAAACCGAACAGACGGTTCGCGCCCTGATGCTCGAAGAACTCGGTCTTGCAACGGTGCTGATGGAAAAGGACCTGACGCCTGAAGGTTTGGCGCAAGCGATCGAACAAGCGCTTGTGGAACCGACGCCATCCGCGCATCGTCTCGATCTGGAAGGCGCGCGTCGCTCCGCGCAAATCCTGCGCGAGCGGCATCGAACATGGTCCCTAAATGTGGGGCCCGGTTTCGGAAAAGTTCATGATTAAACAGACGATAGATCCTAGAGCGGTTCATCGTTTCACGCAGAACCGCTCTGTCTCTTTGTTTTGACGCAATTCCGGACGGAAAGCCGTTTCCACACTTTCCTGCAAATGCTCTAACGCGCGTCGCGTCTGGTGAGATTCGTGCGACGCGCTTCAAGTCCTGTTTTTATGCGTGTCGTTGTCCCAAAACCGCTACGCGCTTTTGGGCGAAATGCATTAAACAGTTCCAATCAGCATGAAGCGCGTATAATTTTTTGTCGGCAGTTCGCCGGAGAACCGCACCTCCCGTAGCCCCGCCATTTCCTCGAAGGCTGCAAGCGAAGCCACGCAGTTGATGTGCGTCGGCTCGCTGAAATAATCGTTCGATTGCAGCAGTACATTCGTGCCCGGCGGAAGCAGAGCAAGCCAGGCGCGCAGATCGGCTATGTGTTCGCAGCTCGTATTGATCATCAGATCGGGCCGCCCGGCCGCATAGTCGAGTGCGTACATATCTGCCGTCAGCGCCCGGAACCGGTCGCCGGCTTCCCGGTTGAGGGTCCGGGCGACCGGCGCGACTTCGGGATCGATGTCGATGCTATCGACCGCCGCGATGTCGAAGCGGGCGTCGTTGAAAAGCATTGCCGGCAATACGCCGTACCATCCACCCAGAACCCATATGCGCCCGAAGCGGCCGCCGCCGCTTTCGAACAGCCTGTCGAGCGCCCACATCTTGCAGGCGACCTGCTTGTGGTTGAAGGCGTTGGCGATATCGGCCTTCGGATGCTTGGCGACGACGCGCGCCAGCCCTGCCACGAGAGGGCAGTTGACATAAGCAGCAATTCCCCGCGTGAGGTCCAAGGCTTGCTCGTGCCAGTCCATGGCATTGCGTGGTTGCGTGACATCCATCATAATTCGTCTTGTATGTTGGGATTTTGGGCGACACAACGCAATCTTGCCTCCCGCAAGACTGTTTGATTCCGCGGACGTGATCATGCTGCAAGCCGCTTGGCTATTGCCCGGTGCCGGAGAGAGCCTGTTGCATCTGTCCGGATCATCGGCGTCCATCCGCCAGCACCAGCCGCGCAGCTGCGGCCTCGTGCTGCTCGGCTGTTCGCCAAAGCCCTACGAAAGCCGCGGACCGTTTGGCCAGCTGCTTTCTTCGCCGATCAACAATGCCCATGTCGTTGCCATCGACCATGCGCCGGAACTGGATCGCGCCGCCTCGCAGGTTCCTTGCATCGTTGAGCGCAGGACAATGTCCGTGCACAGCAGCTTCGAGCTTGTCGTTGGCGATGAAGAAATTGCCGATACGCCATTCGCCAGCAGGTGCTTTTACATCCTGCATCCTTCCAACTGAAGGGTCCACAGTCGCATATGGAAGCCAGCCTAGCCCGCTATATCTGGACGCACACCAAGAAGCAGCAGCTCTGGATATTGATGATCGTCGTGCTTTCGATGATCCCGTATTTCATGTCCTTCGACCTGCCGAAGCTGATCGTCAACGGACCGATCCAAGGTCGCGGCTTCGAGCAACCGGGCGCGACCCAGCCATTCATGAGGCTACATTATAACCTGCCGTTCATTGGAGAGGTCCAGTTCTTCTCCGGTTTTCAGCTCGACCGCGAGGAGACCCTGTTTGCCCTGAGCCTTGTGTTCCTCTTGCTAGTCGTCATCAACGGCCTGTTCAAATTCTACATCAACACCTACAAGGGCCGCCTCGGCGAACGCATGCTGCGGCGTATCCGCTTCGATCTGGTCGACCGTGTGCTGCGTTTTCCGCCGGTTTACTTCAAGCGGGTGAAATCCGCCGAAGTGGCGACCATGGTGAAGGACGAGGTGGAGCCGCTGGGCGGCTTCATCGGCGACGCCTTCCTGCAGCCGGTACTGCTCGGCGGCCAAGCGCTGACGGCCATGCTGTTCATCATGATCCAGAACGTCTGGCTCGGAATGATAGCGGTCGTGATCGTGGCGATCCAGATCGTGCTCATCCCGCGAATGCGGCGGCGGCTGATCGTGCTCGGACGCCAACGGCAGTTGACGGCGCGCGCGCTTTCGGGCCGGGTTGGCGAAATCGTCGACGGCATCGGCGCGGTTCACGTCCACGATACATCAAACTACGAGCGCGCCGACATAGCTGCCCGGCTCGGGCTCATCTTCAAGATCCGCTTCGATCTTTACCAATGGAAATTCATGGTGAAGTTCCTCAACAATTTTCTCGCGCAGCTCACGCCCTTTCTGTTCTACATGATCGGCGGGTATCTGGTCCTCCAGGGGCGGCTGGACGTCGGCCAGCTCGTGGCCGTGATCGGCGCCTACAAGGACCTGCCCGGACCGATGAAGGAACTGATCGACTGGGATCAGGATCGGCAGGATGTCCAGGTCAAATATCAACAGGTCGTTGAACAGTTCACCGTCGAAGGTCTCATCGCGCCGAAAATCGGGGTATTGACGATCGACGATCCCGATCCGATGACCAAGCCGCTGTCGGCGATCAATCTGTCCGTAGCAGACGATGGCGGTGCAATGCTCCTTAACCGTATCTCCCTCCAGGTCAAGCCGGGTGAGACGGTGGCACTGGTCAGTACCGCAACAGGTGGAGCGGAGGCGCTTGCAGAAGCCTTCGCGCGGCTGAACTGGCCGGACAGCGGAAGGGTCGCTTCGGGCACCGACGACCTGCTTGAACTCCCCGAAGCAGTAACCGGCCGGCGCATGTCGTATGCCTCGTCGGATGTTTTCCTGTTCCAGGCAAGCCTCCGCGACAACCTGCTCTACGGGTTGAAGCATGCGCCGCTGACATCGGTGCCTTATGACGGTGCTGCGGCAGATCAGCACCGCTGGAACATTCACGAGGCGCGCCGGTCGGGCAATCCGGATCTTGATATCCACAGCGACTGGATCAACTATGCTTCCGCTGGCGCTACCGGCCCGCACGACCTCTTTGAAGCCGTGCGCCGGGTGCTCGACGCGGTTGTTCTGTCGCGTGACATTCTGGATCTCGGCTTGCGCTCTTCGGCCGACCTCACGCGTCACACGGAGCTTGCCAGGCGGATCGTCGAACTGCGTGCGGCGCTGCGGACCCGGCTGGAACAAGAGGGGCTGAGCGGACTGGTGGTTCCTTTCGAACCGGGCGCCTACAACAAGGAAGCAACGATCGGCCAAAACCTGCTCTTCGGCGCTGCCGCCGGCCCCGAACTGGCCGACAGGGCCCTGGCGGCCAATCCCTATTTTGCTTCCGTGCTGAGGCAAGCCGGCCTCGACCGCACGCTCTACGAAATGGGCTTGGAGATCGCCAAACAGGCGATCGAGCTGTTTGCCGACCTGCCGCCCGATCACCAGTTCTTCCAGCAGCTCGCCTTCATGAGCGCGGAGGAGATACCCGCCTACGAAACCTTGCTGCAACGGCTCAAGAACCGTCCCTACGAGGCGGTTTCGGAGAACGATCGCGCCATGATCGTCACCTTGAGCTTTGCCTACATCGAGCCCCGGCACCGCTTCGGCCTGCTGAGCGACGAGCTGATGAGCAAGATCGTCGCTGCACGCAACCGGTTCTATGAAGACCTGCCGCCCGAGCTGCACAATGCGGTCGAACGGTATGATCCTGCCAAATACATTGCCGCGGCCACCGTCATGGATAATGTCCTGTTCGGGCGTGTGGGCAACAATCATCCCGACGCGCCCGACCGCATACGCTCCATCGTCTATGACATTCTTGACGAACTGGGGCTTTATGGCGAACTTCTGGATGTCGGCCTGGACTTCAACGTCGGCTCCGGCGGCAGGCGGCTGACCGGTGGACAGCGACAGAAGCTCGATGTTGCCCGGGCCTTGCTCAAGCGTCCCGATTTTCTCATTCTCAACCGGCCGCTGTCGGCGCTCGACCAGCGCATGCAGGATAAGGTGCTGCGAAATGTGCTCGAGGAAGCCAGGCGCGACGGCCATTCGCCGGCAATTGTGTGGGTCGTGACGAATCCGGCAATGGCGATGATGTTCGATCGCGTTATCGTCTTCGACTCGGGTCAATTGGCGGAAGACGGAACACACGAGACACTTTTGGCAGGGAACGGTATCTTCAAGGAACTGTTGTCATAGAGCAACGGACATTCAGATGGGATCATTCTGCCGGTGCCGGACATCGGGCTCGCCACCTTTCGCGTGGTTTGTCTCGCCATCCCGGAAAGAGAATTGATTCCATCTGGGCGTCCGTTGCTCTAGTCTGGCAAACGCGAATTTTGGAAGGTTTGCGACAATGCTGCTCAAGGATGAAGTTGGAATGCTGCAACGCGTTCCCTTGTTCTCTGCCATCGAGCCGACAAAGCTCAAGCTGCTTGCGTTCACATCCGATCGTGTGAGCTACAGCGCCGGCCAGATCCTTTTCCGGCAGGGCGACGAGGGAGACGCCGCCTATGTCATCCTTTCAGGCAGGGCGGATATTCTTGTCGATTCCGACAGCGGACCGATAAAAGTTGCCGAACTGGAGCCAAATTCGATCGTTGGCGAGATCGCCATATTGTGCAACAGCTCCCGCACTGCCACCGTCAGAGCGGCAAGTCCGCTGGAAGCCCTGAGAATCCGCAAGGATCATTTCCTGAGGCTTATGAGGGAGTTCCCGGAAATGACCATCGAGATATTGCGGGTTCTTGCCGATCGCCTAAGCCATACGACCGCGGATCTGATCGACGCACGAAGCGCCAAATAACGAAGGACGTGCGCTCGATCCTCGCCGTCGTGACGGCACTGTCCTCTCGCTGAGAAGATCACCCGGAGAAAGCCTGTCTCGCCTAGCAGCAGTTGTTTGGATATGATGGGCGAAGGGGTAGCATGGACGACAACGTTTTCCTGGTCAGGTTTTGGGGTGTCCGCGGCAGCATTTCGGTATCAGGGCCAGAATTCTCTCGCTATGGCGGCAACTCAATCTGTGTCGAGATGCGATGCGGTAAGCATACGCTTCTGTTCGACGCAGGCTCTGGCCTACGGCCTGCCGGCGCGGCGCTTCAGGCGTTGGGCGTGACCGATTTCGACCTGCTTTTCACCCATTGCCATTACGATCACATCATCGGGCTGCCGTCTTTTGCGCCGATCTATGACCGGGGCGCCAAGGTTACGCTTTGGTCCGGGCATCTTGCAGGACACATGACGACCCGGCAGATGGTCGATGAGTTCATGCGGCCGCCGTGGTTTCCGGTGAAACTGGAGGCCTGCAAGGCAAGCCTCGACTATCGCGATTTCGTATCTGGAGACGTGCTTCGCCCGCGCGAAGGGGTGGTGGTCCGAACCGGCAGTCTTATGCATCCGGGCGGCTGCATAGGCTACCGGGTCGAATGGGGCGGCGGCGTCGTGGCGGTGATCACAGACACTGAGCACGAGCCGGACAAACTCGATCAGGCGGTGCTCGGCCTGATCGAAGATGCCGACCTCGTCATTTACGATTGCACCTACACCGAGGAGGAAATGGAACGCCGCCGCGGTTACGGGCACTCGACTTGGCAACAGGGCGTCAAGCTCTGTGAGGCGGCCGGTGCGCGGAGGCTTGCACTGTTTCACCACGATCCGACACGCACCGACAAGGAACTGGACAAGATCCAGAAACTGGCCAAGGACAGGTTTACCGGCGCTTTTGTCGCGCGGGATGGCCAGACGCTCAAACTTCCAGTCTCATTGCGCAAAAAGCGCTGAGCTATTTTCCTCTATCTCTTTGTTTTGACGCAATTCCGGACGGAAACCGTTCATACCTTCCTGGAATTGTTCTACCGGCGCTGCGCCCGATCAATGTCCTGATCGGAAGCCATGCGCAGGCTTCAGTCTGTGCGGCGACTGTGAACAGCCGTTCGAGGAAGAGCCAGGCCGATTCATCATGTACGAGATGGTGGGTGAGCAGGCCCACCGGTTCGCCCCCATCGAATGCATGCTGCAATTGCGCAATGATAGCCTGAACCAATAGGCCATGATCGCGGCAGCCGCGCGTGCCATGCCAATCCATGATGTCGACATTGCTGTTGATGACCGCAAGTGAAGCCGGCCTTGGCGGCCCATAGACCGACAATGCCGAAAATCCTATCGATCCAAGGTCGGATACCAAGCCGGCGTCGATCCTGTTCCAGGGTGGCACCAGCATCGGAACGGCACGTGCGCCGTGCAGGCCGGTTATGTGCGCCAGCCCGCGAGCCAGATCATCGAGCACCGCCTCGCGTGGCCGATGCGCGCCGAGCTCCTGCTTCTTCTGGCCCTCGGGCGCATGATTTCGGTGCGCCCAGCCATGGATGGCGACCGTGGCATGCGGCGCCTCGTCAAGCCGAACGACAAGCTTCTCGTCAGTCAGGGCGGGAATGACGGCCAGAGTCACCGGAACCGCGAATTCACCGGTGAGGTCGAGCAACCGATCAAGCGCAGGCGTCGGATCCACGGCGTCATCGTCGCGCAGCCAGAACTCTGCCTTACGGTCCGCCCGTTGCCGGCTCGCCAGTTCCTCCACCAAGGGTTGCCAGATTTGATCGGATGTCATGAGACCGGGATCTTCGCAAGAAGTTCGGCCAGACGCGCCGCTGCAGCACCGAGAGAACGTTCTTCGAGGATGAAACGTCTGGCTTCTGCGGCCATGATGGATCTTTCGTCGTTACGGGCCAGAAGCCTTTCAATGGCAGAAGCGAACGCCGCCACATCGTCCGGCGGGGTGAGAAACCCGGCCTGGCCATTCCGGACGACCTCCGGCACGCCGGCGACGTCCTGAGCCACAACCGGAAGGCCGGCGGCCTGTGCTTCAAGATAGGCAACGCCATAGGCCTCGCCGAAACCCGGCCAGACGTAAATTCCCCCACTGTAGAGGACATCCGGCACGGCGGCTGGCTCAATCGCGCCAAGCCATTCGATACGCTCGGCGGGCAAGCCGGCGAATTGCGCTTTGATCTCCTCGCGGGCAGGTCCGTCCCCGACGACCGACATGGTCCAGGGCAGGTGACCGATCGAACCGAGCGCCTGCGCCAGCATGCGATAGCTTTCGAGTTTGTCGCCCGGGCGCATCATGGCGACGGTAACGAGGCGCGTCGGACAACCTCGTGCCGGCGTTTCCCGGAATAGCGATGTGTCGATGAAGGGCGAAAGCATGCCGAAAGCGGCGTCGGGTACCGCATCTGCCAGTCCCTGACGATCCCTTTGCGTGAAGCAGATGTTCAGCGCCGCCTGTTCGACGGCTCGCGCCACCAACGCTTGCGTATCGGCCCACAAACCGGTGTTGCGCCGCCTCGAATAGGAGGCTTCCGTTGTCACATAGGGGACACCAAAGGCCAACGCCAGTTCGGGCCCGATCAGGTCGGGCGCCTTGTAATAGGGATGATAGGTGAACCACAGATCGGGCTTGCCGTCACGATCCCAAAGCCTTGCCAGCCGCGCGGCTTCCTCCCGGGCCTCGATCTTGAGCGCATCGAAACTTTTCGAATCCGGTTCGCGTAGATAGAAGCGCAATTCGGATGCCAGTTCGACGCTATGTCCTCCATGCTCCAGCGCCTTGACCAGCATCCGTGCCATCTGGCGGTCGCCGGAGGCAACGGGATGATTGGGCGACTTCAGCGGCGCATAGAAGGCAATTCGCATCCCCGGACCCTATCATCGGAAAGCCTGCGCAAGTCAATTTCGAAGCATGATCGACTTCACCCTCAAGCACTGGAATGTGCTATCTGATGCTCATGGAAACAGCTGCCGCGTCCGATCCGTTTGTTGCTTCTCTGCCGGTCTTCGCAAAGTTTGAAAGCGTTGCCGATATCGATAACTATCGGCCTCTCCCCGATGGCTGGGCGCTGGCCACCGCAGACATCGTCGGCTCGACCAAGGCGATCGAGGCGGGGCGCTATAAAACCGTCAATATGGCCGGTGCCAGCGTCATTTCGGCGCTGCTCAATGCGCTGGGTAGGCAAGATCTTCCCTTTGTCTTCGGCGGCGACGGCGCGCTCGTGGCGTTTCCTGGCTCGGCGCTGGAGATCACCCGTAACGCGCTGGCGGCTGTCCAGAGATGGGTGGCGGACGAACTGGATCTGACCTTGCGTGCCGCAATCGTGCCGATAAAGGATATAAGAGCGCAAGGCCTCGATGTTCGCGTGGCGAGGTTCCAGGCCTCTGATGCGGTCTTCTATGCCATGTTCGCCGGAGGTGGCGGCAGTTGGGCGGAAGCCGAGATGAAAGCGGGGCGCTACCGCATCGATCCTGCGCCGGCCGGCACGCGACCGGATCTGACTGGCCTCTCGTGCCGCTGGAACCCGATCGAAGCCCGGCATGGCGAAATCGTCTCGATCATAGCCATACCGGGGGCGTCGCGCGACTTGCGCGGTTTTCAGTTTCTGGTTTCCGACATCATCGCCCTTGCCGGCAGGCAGGAACGCGATGGCCACCCGGTGCCGGTGAACGGGCCGGACTATAGTTTGCTGCCCGCCGGCCTCGATGTCGAGGCGCGGGCCACGGCGCCGGCAGGACGGCGGTGGCTGTCGAAGCTGTGGATAGTGTTCCTGATGACGCTTACGGCTGTTGCGGATAGATTTGGCTGGACGATCGGCAGATTCGATCCGAAGATCTACAAACGCGAAGTGGCCAGCAATTCGGATTTCCGGAAGTTCGACGATGGCTTGAAGATGACCATCGACGTTGACGCGGATGTGTTGCAACGGATCGAGAACCGGCTGAAACAGGCGGAAGAGGCGGGCATCTGCAACTATGGCCTGCACCGCCAGAAATCGGCCTTGATGACATGCCTCGTCGCATCGCCGCTGCAGCGCGATCACGTTCATTTCATCGATGGCGCCGCCGGCGGCTATGCGATGGCTGCCGCAAGCCTGAAGGCGAAGGTGCCGATCTGACGGCTTGCGGACATCGATTTTCCGCAATATGCCTCGGGGTTCTTGGGAGCGGTGAGCCTCACCATGGAAGCGGACGGCCTGTCCGAATTGACGGGAAGCAGATTTTTGGACGCCTCACGATCGACATATGACCGTCTTCTGAACCGGATTTCGACGCGCGCCGCGCAAGTCGGCGTGATCGGACTGGGCTATGTCGGGTTGCCGCTGGCGGTCGCGATCGCTCGCGCC
Organism: Mesorhizobium sp. M0590; assembly: GCF_040320905.1. NCBI lineage: Bacteria > Pseudomonadati > Pseudomonadota > Alphaproteobacteria > Hyphomicrobiales > Phyllobacteriaceae > Mesorhizobium > Mesorhizobium sp. M0590. The sequence goes on along the minus strand of NZ_JAMYQN010000001.1, from coordinate 726,726 downwards.
GGCTTCCCGGTTTCCGGCTTCGACATCGAAGGCCAGAAGGTCGAGAGCCTGAACAACGGCCAATCCTACATCGAGGCGGTGACGTCGACAGCCCTTGCCGGCCAGGTGGCAAGCGGACGGTTCCGCGCCACTGCGGATTTTGCCGAACTGGCCGTCTGCGATGTCATCATCATCTGCGTTCCGACGCCACTGACGAAACACCGCGAGCCGGATCTCTCCTTTGTCAGGAACACGGCAGGCAACATCGCGAAGCATCTGCGTCTCGGCCAGCTGATCGTGCTGGAATCGACCACCTATCCCGGCACCACCGACGACGTGATCAAGCCCATCCTGGAAAAAACCGGCTTGCAGTCGAGGACAGACTTCTTCCTCGGCTTCTCGCCCGAACGCGAGGATCCCGGCAACCGCAGCTTTGAGGTCGCGACAATCCCCAAGGTCGTGGCAGGGGACGGCATTGAAGCGGCAACGCTCGTGCAGGCTTTCTACCAGGGCGTGGTCAAGACCGTCGTTCCAGTTTCCACCACGGCGACCGCCGAGGCGGTCAAGCTGACGGAAAACATCTTCCGCTCGGTCAACATAGCCCTCGTCAACGAGTTGAAGGTCGTGCTCGGGGCGATGGGAATCGACATCTGGGAGGTGATCGAGGCGGCAAAGACCAAGCCCTTCGGCTACATGCCTTTCTATCCTGGCCCTGGACTTGGTGGGCACTGCGTTCCGATCGATCCCTTCTACCTGACGTGGAAGGCTCGCGAATACGAACTGCCGACCCGCTTCATCGAGCTGGCGGCAGAGATCAACACGGCCATGCCGCGTCATGTGGTCGATGAACTGGCGAAGGCGCTGGACCGGCGCTGCGGCAAGGCGCTCAGCCGCTCGCGCATTCTCATCATCGGGCTCGCCTATAAGAAGAATGTGCCCGACATCCGCGAAAGCCCCTCATTGCGGCTCATTGAACTCATCGAGGAATGGGGCGGCAAGGCGGAATTCCACGATCCGCATGTTGCCGAAATCCCGGGCACACGGGAGCATATGGCGATCAAGGGGCGTCGCTCGGTCGAATTGACCGAGGTGGCCTTGAAGGATTTCGACGCTGTCGTCGTTGCGACCGACCACGACGCGATCGACTATCAGGCGATCGCGGATCACGCTCTACTGATCGTCGACACACGCAATATTTTTGGCCGCCTCGGGCTAGCCCGAGAGACGGTGGTGAAGGCCTGACGGCGTCCGAGCCGGCGAATTTGTGCAAGGAGATTTCGAGATAGCATGAGCACAGCGCAAGCAGAAATTTCTGCCATTCTCATGGATAAGGTTGCCGATTGGCTGACCCAATCGGCGTTGGCGGGCGACGACCTGGAAACATTGGTAAGGGGCTTTTGTGAACGGCTGGCTGCTGCCGGCCTGCCGTTGAAGCGGGTGCATTTGAGCTTTTCGATGCTTCATCCGCTTTATGACGCGCTCGGCTTCACCTGGCTCCGCGGCCAGGGCCTGGAAGTGGAAGGCTTCCGCAAGGAGAACGGCGTTCATTCCGACAGATTCCTGACCAGCCCATACTACCATCTGCTCAGCCACAAGCTCGACCATCTGCGGCGCCGGCTCGACCCGTCGGTGCCGTCGGAATTTCCTGTTTTCGATGACCTCAAGCTGATGGGCGTCACCGATTACATGGCTTTCGTCCATCCCTTCAGCGGCAACACCAGTCAGGGCATGATCGGGTCTTGGTCCACCGACAGTGCTGCAGGCTTCAGCGACAGCATGATTTCGGCGCTGCTGCGCATCCAGAACCATCTCGCTATCGCAACCAAGATGGCGGTGCTCACCAAGCTTGCCGACAACATGATGACCACTTATCTCGGCGGCGACGCCGGCAGGCGCGTGCTCGACGGCCAGATCAAGCGCGGCGAGGGTGATACAATCCGGGCGGCACTGGTCATGGGCGACATGCGCGGGTCGTCAAGACTTGCCGAAACCTCCGGCCGCGAAGTCTATATCGATACGCTGAACCAGTTTTTCGACGCCGCTGCTGCACCTTTCAATCGCAAGGGCGGGCAGATCATGAGTTTCATAGGTGATGGCTTCATTGCCGTCTACCCTTGCGCAAGGCACCGTTCACAGTCCGAGATCGCCTGCCAGGCTGCTCTTGCAGCAGCGCACAAGGCCACCGCGCGCATGATGGATCTCAATCTGCGCAGAAAGCAGCAGGGATTGAGCGACATAAACTATGGTATCGGCCTGCATGTCGGCAATGTGATGTTCGGCAATGTCGGGCTTACCGACCGGCTCACATTCTCTGTCTTCGGTTCGGCTGTAAACGAGGTCCAGCGCCTCCAGACCCTGACCAAGAAATATCCGCACAGCGTTCTCGCCAGCAAAGACTTCGCCGGCTATTGCGGCGCCAACAACTGGCTGGCGCTCGGCATGGAGGAACTGGCGGGCATCAGGCAGAAGCTAACGGTGCTTTCACCCGATTTGTCGGGTGCTCTCTCGCTCGACGAAGACGGTGCGCTGGAGCCGATTTACGACCGAATATCGGACGCCGAGCAGGTCATGCTGCTTCATCGCAATGCCGCGCGGCCGTCCGCGGGCGACCCGAGGAAGCTCCAGTAACCGCCACGATCTGATCCGAACGCGTTTGGTATGCAGTCCGGTCGCCGGTTCCGCCAGGGAACTGGGGACTGTTCGAATCCAAGTTGCTCTAGGCTGGCAATGCGCTAGTCTCGCCTTCTGGACCTGCCAGAGTGGGGGCTGGTGTGAGAATGAATTTGGGCGTTGATCTGCTGCGGATCGAGGATGTTGGCATCTCTTTTGCCATTATAGGGGGACCGTTGCATGCCGTCAGGCGTGCAAATCTTCGCGTCCTGCCCGGCAAGGTTACTGCGCTTGTGGGCGAGTCCGGTTCCGGAAAATCGGTTCTTAGCCAGGCAGTGATGGGCATTTTGCCGAACACAGCCCATGTTCGCGGGCGTATCCTGTTTTCCGATCCTGAAAAGCCCGGCACGACGCAGGATATCCTGCAGATGCCGCGTGACGGACCCGAAATCCGGGCGTTGAGAGGCAGCCGCATAGGCAAAATATTTCAGGAGCCGATGACATCACTGTCGCCGCTGCATACGATCGGCAATCAGGTGAGCGAATCCCTGCAGATTCATACGCCCATGGCTTGGGTGGAGCGCAAGGCGCGGACCAAGGAAATGCTCGGACTTGTCGGCTTTCCCAACCCCAAGCGCGCCTATGACATGTATCCCTTTGAACTTTCGGGAGGATTGCGTCAACGCGCCATGATCGCCATGGCGCTTATCTGCCGGCCCGCGCTGTTGATCGCCGACGAGCCGACGACGGCGTTGGACGTCACCATCCAGGCGCAAATCCTGCAATTGCTGCGCGAGCTTCAGACGAAGCTGAACATGGCGATGCTGCTGATCACGCACGACCTTGGCGTAGTCGCCAACGTCGCCGACGAGGTGGTGGTCATGTACCATGGCGAGATCATGGAAGCGGGACCTGTGGAGGCGATATTCCGCCGGCCGGGCCACCCTTACCTGAAGGGCCTGATGGCAGCCGTTCCGCATTTCGACCTGAAGCCCGGCGAAAGGCTAAAGGCGCTCCGCGAGGTGCCGGTGAATGTCGGGAACCTGCTCGGCAAGCAGACGGCGCCGGCATCGAAGGGGCCGGACGACATCCTGCTGTCGGTCAGGGATCTGACAAAGACCTTCACGATCCGCAAGTCCGGATGGTTCGGCGGAGATCATCAAACCTCTGTTCGCGCCGTGGACGGCGTGAGCTTTGATATCAGGCGGGGTGAGTGCCTGGGTCTTGTCGGCGAAAGCGGCTCCGGCAAAACCACCGTCAGCAAGATCCTCATGCGGGCTGTCACCCCTACCGGCGGCTCTGTGATCTTCAATGGCCGCGATGGTCCGATCGACGTCTTGGAAGCCGAGGGAGACGCCCTGCGCATGCTGCGCGCGAAAATCCAGATGGTATTCCAGGATCCGGTTTCGTCGCTTTCACCCCGCATGACGGTGGAGAACATTTTGAGCGAGCCGCTGGAAATCCATCGACGTGGCAATGCCGCGTCCCGACTCGCCACGGTCAAGAGCCTGATGCAGGCAATCGGGCTCGACCCGCGCTTCATAAAGCGTTATCCGCATAGTTTCTCCGGCGGGCAGCGTCAGCGTATCGGCATCGCGCGCGCGTTGGCGCTGGGGCCTGAACTCCTGATCTGCGACGAGCCGGTTTCGGCACTCGATGTCTCTGTCCAGGCGCAGATCCTGAACCTTCTGAAGGACCTGCAGAAGGAACTGGGCCTGACCTACCTGTTCATATCCCACAACCTCGCGGTGGTGGACTACATGGCAGACCGTATCGCGGTGATGTGCGGCGGGCGTATCGTCGAGCTCGCGCCGCGCGAAATTCTGCTTAGGAAACCGGTCCACCCCTACACGCGCTCATTGGTCGCCGCAGTACCTTTCCCCGATCTCGACAGGCCGATGGATTTCAAGACGCTGAAACTCAGCGGCGCTTCCGACACCAGCGCATGGGGACCGCAATTCCGCGACGAGGGCGACGAGGATATGCTGTCGCCGCTCGATCTTGGCGGCGGCCACCTCGTGCTGGCCCGACGTTCGGCCGATTTCAGCGAGCTACGCCATTGATCAGCCGGCGCACCGTCCTTGGACTCATGGCTTCGGCATTTCTGCCGGGCACGTTGCGCGCCGGCGACCTGGAGCCGGAATTTCTTGAGCCGCAGCTGAAGGCCAGAGCGCTGCCGGCACTCGCCGAACGCCTGCCCAAGCGCCCTCGCGCGTTGAATCTCGCCGCGATGGGCCGGCAGCCCGGCCAATATGGCGGCACGCTGCGCACGATCATCGGCAGCCAGAAAGACATCCGGATGATGACAATCTACGGGTACGCTCGCCTGGTCGGCTATGACGAAAAGCTTAACCTGCAAGCCGACATTCTCGAAAGTTTCGATGTAGCGGATGATCGTGTCTTCACTTTCAAGATACGAGAAGGACATAAATGGTCTGACGGTAGCCTGCTGACGTCGGAGGATTTTCGCTATTGCTGGGAAGATGTCTGGCTGAACGATGAGCTTTCGCAAGGCGGGCTCGCCCCGGCCCTGCTGGCGGACGGCAAGCCGCCACGCTTCGAGATCGTCGATCCGTTGACGGTCCGCTATAGTTGGGATGCGCCCAATCCCGACTTCCTGCCCAAGCTCGCCGCTGCTTCGCCCCTATCGCTTGTTCTGCCGGCCGCCTATCTCAAGCAGTTCCACAAGAAATACCAAGATCCATTCCGGCTCGCCGGCCTAATGAAGGAGAACCGGGCCCAGAAATGGACGCTCTTGCATATCCGCATGTCGCGGCAGTATCGCCCGGAGAACCCGGAACTGCCGACGCTCGATCCCTGGCAGAACCGGACCAAGCCGCCGGCTGAGCAGTTCGTCTTCGAGCGGAACCCGTTCTTTCATCGAATAGACGAGAATGGCCGGCAACTGCCTTATGTCGACCGGATTGTCATGAATGTCAGCTCGTCGGCGATCATTTCCGCCAAGACCGGTGCGGGCGAGAGCGACCTGCAAGGCATGGGAATTGACTTCACCGATTACTCCTTCCTGAAGGATGCGGAGAAGCGCTACCCGGTGAAGATGCATCTCTGGAAACGCACACAAGGTTCGCGGCTGGCGCTGCTGCCCAATCTGAATTGTGCCGACCAGGTGTGGCGTGGCCTTTTTCGTGACGTGCGCGTGCGCCGCGCACTTTCGCTCGCTGTGGACAGGCGCGAGATCAATTTGGCTGTGTTCTACGGATTGGCGCAGGAAAGTGCCGATACGGTCCTGCCGGAGAGCCCGCTCTACCGGCCGGAATTCGCGAAAGCCTGGGTCGCCCATGATCCCGACCAGGCCAATGCCCTGCTCGACGAGGTCGGGCTTCAGGCGCGTGACGATGACGGCCTGCGGATACTCCCCGACGGACGCCCGGCGCAGCTCGTAGTGGAAACGGCCGGCGAAAGCACGCTGGAAACCGACGCGCTCGAGCTCATCACCGATCACTGGCGCAAGATCGGCATCGCCCTGTTCATCCGGACTTCGCAGCGCGACATCTTCCGCAGCCGCGCGCTTGGTGGCCAGATCATGATGTCGATGTGGTCGGGCATCGACAATGGCGTGCCGACCGCCGACATGAACCCCTACCAACTCGCCCCCACCGTCGATGACCAGCTGCAATGGCCGCTCTGGGGTGCTCACTACTTGTCCCGTGGCAAGGTCGGCGAAGCGCCCGATCTTCCGCCCGTGGTCGAGTTGATGGCTTTACTCAAGCGCTGGAACGCATCGACCGAAGCCACGGAGCGCGCCGAGATCTGGAATTCAATGCTGTCGATCTATACCGATCAGGTGTTTTCGATCGGCACGGTAAACGGAACGCATCAGCCGATTCTGGCATCCTCGCGGCTGCGCAATCTGCCTGACAAGGCGCTCTACGGCTACGACCCGACCGCCTATTTCGGTGTCTATATGCCGGATACATTCTGGCTTGGAGAGTCCTGAGCGTGCTTCGATATTTTGTCTGGCGTATCGCCGTGATGGTTCCAACGCTGCTGGTCATATCGGCACTGGTGTTCACGATCATCGAACTTCCCCCAGGCGACTATTTCGACAGCTATGTTGCCGAGCTTCGGGCTCAAGGCGAAGCGGTGGATTCCGATCGCATCGAGATGATGCGCAAGGAATATGGTTTCGACAAGCCACCGGTCATTCGCTACTTCTACTGGGTCGGCGGGATGCTGCACGGCGATTTCGGCTATTCCTTCGAATATGAGCTGCCGGTTCGCGACGTCGTCGGGGACCGAATGTGGCTGACGGTGCTGGTTTCCTTCGTCACGATCATCTTTACCTGGCTCATCGCCTTTCCGATCGGCATGTACTCCGCCACGCATCAATACAGCTGGGGCGACTACGGCCTGACTTTCTTCGGCCTTCTCGGCCTTGCGATTCCGAACTTCATGCTGGCGCTGATCCTGATGTATTTCGCCAACATCTGGTTCGGCACGTCTATCGGCCATCTCATGGACCAGCAATATCTCGGCGAGCCGATGAGCTGGGCCAAGGCGAAATCGATCCTCGCCCATCTCTGGATTCCGGTCTTGATCATCGGCACCGGGGGCACGGCAAGCATGATCCGGCGGCTGCGCGCCAATCTGCTCGATGAGCTACATAAGCAATATGTCGTGACCGCGCACGCCAAAGGCCTTCATCCCTTCAGGGCGCTGGTCAAATATCCGCTGCGCATGGCGCTCAATTTCTTCATTTCAGATATCGGCTCTATCCTGCCGGCCATCATCTCCGGCGCCGAAATCACGGCAATCGTGCTGTCTTTGGAGACGACCGGGCCGATGCTGATCAAGGCGCTGCAAAGCCAGGACATGTATCTGGCAGGGTCGTTCCTGATGTTCCTCGCCTTCCTGACGGTCATCGGCGTCCTGATTTCCGACTTGGCGCTGGCGCTACTTGATCCGCGAATTCGTTTGCAAGGCGGCAGCACCAAATGAACACGCAATCGCCGCTGCCCGCTCCGGGCGCCCCGCTGCAACACTACGTTTCCATTGCGCCCTTTGACCTGCAGTCGGTCGAGGCGATGACGCCGGAGCAGTCGAAGGTCTTTCAGGCGTCGCAGCTGCGGCTGATGTGGTGGAAATTCCGTCGGCACCGGCTTGCCCTTGTATCCGGCATATTCCTGGCAGCGCTCTATTTCGGGATACTGATCTGCGAGTTCCTGGCGCCCTACGATCTGCACACGCGCAACATGGACTACATCTATTCGCCGCCGCAGCGAGTGCACCTGTTCCACAACGGCCAGTTCGTCGGGCCGTTCGTCTATGGCCGCCAGATGACGCTGGATATGGACACGCTCAAGCGGAACTACGTCGAGAAACAGGATGATGTTCAGCGGATCCGTTTCTTCTGCAAGGGCGACAGTTACCGGTTCTGGGGCCTTATCGAAGGTGACAGGCATTTTGTCTGCCCCGCCGAAAACGGCCAGCTCTTTCTGGCCGGCACTGACAGGCTGGGGCGCGATGTGCTCTCGCGCATCATCTATGGCGCACGCATTTCACTGACAATCGGCCTCGTCGGCATCAGTTTCAGCTTCCTGCTCGGCATTGTCATCGGCGGACTGGCCGGCTATCACGGCGGTATCTTCGACCTGATCGTCCAACGGATAATCGAAGTTCTGCAATCGATCCCCAGCATTCCGCTATGGCTGGCTCTGGCGGCGATTATGCCGATAACCTGGAGTCCGATCCTGATCTATTTCGGCATCACCGTCATCCTCGGGCTGCTCGACTGGACCGGACTGGCGCGGGCCGTGCGTTCAAAGCTTCTGGCCTTGCGCGAGGAGGATTACGTTCTGGCCGCGCAATTGATGGGCGCCAGAAGCAGCCGCATCATCGGGCGGCATCTCATTCCCGGCTTCATGTCGCATCTGATCGCGACGGCGACGATCTCCATACCTGGCATGATCCTGGGCGAGACGGCGCTGAGCTTCCTCGGGCTCGGGCTGAGGGCACCGATAACCAGCTGGGGCATCCTGCTCACCGAGGCGCGCAGCGTCAGCGTGATCGCGTTCTATCCATGGCTGCTTTTGCCGATGCTCCCCGTCGTTCTCGTCATCTTGGCGTTCAACTTCCTCGGCGACGGGTTGCGGGACGCCGCGGACCCCTACAAGTGACAGCGCTATTCCGCCGCGCGCAGTGCCGCCGACTCCACCCGTATGATCCTTGTCGGCAACTGTTCGCTTGTTGCAGTGTTCATCGTCCGCCTCTACACGCGGCAAGACTCGATCGGGGTTTAACACGTCGGCCTCGGGTTTCAGCCGCGAAACGCTCTGGTCGGGGGCAGTTGATTTCGTGAACTGGTTCTGGACATACAATCGCACATGAGTCGCCTTGACAGTTTCATCCGGAGGATGACCGCACAGCGCGACATACTTGATCATGTCTGCGCCGAGGTGGCAAAGATGGAGGGGCCCGTGCTCGAGCTCGGCCTCGGCAATGGCCGGACGTTCCACCATCTGCGCGAGCGCCTGCCCGGACGCCGGATCGTAGCGTTCGACCGCGCACTTGCCGCACACGCCAGCTCAATTCCCGAAGCTGAAAACCTCGTGCTCGGCGAAATACGCGAGACGGCGAGCAGGTTCATTGGCATCGACGCCGCTCTTGTTCATGCCGACATCGGCACCGGCTATGAAGATCGCGATGCAGTGACCTCTACCTGGCTTCCCGATCTGACCGCGCGCCTGCTTCGCGTCGGCGGCATCGCGGTCAGCGGCACGCCGCTCGATCACCCGCAGTTGCAACGCCTCCCGCCGCCACCTTCGGTTCCCGCCGATCGTTATTTTATCTGTAGGCGCGTGTGAGGGGCCGGGATGAGCCAAATCTTCAGGGGCCAAGCCTTCAGGGGATCGTATATACTGCTATCTCCCGGTCAATGCCGCGCAGCGAGACCTCGTGGGGCACGGGCGTCAGCGCGTTCCTGTGCAAGAGATCGGCGGTGAGATTGTCGTCGACCACCGCCCGAGTGGCGAAGATCGCCTGTGCGTTGGCAAGGTTCTGGACCCGCGAAGCAATGTTGACCGTCTGGCCGAAATAGTCCTGTCGCTCATTCATAGACACGGCGATGCAGGGGCCGGCATGGACTCCGATCTTGAGCAGCAGATCCTCGCGCCCGCTCTTGTCGTTGAGCGTACGCATGGCATCGCGCATCCTGAGGGCTGCAGCAATCGCACGATCAGGCGTCGCGAAGGTCGCCATCACCGCATCACCGATCGTCTTCACCACCGCGCCTGCCTCCGCCGTGACGATCTCGTGCAGAACCTGGAAATGCTCGCGCACGAGATCGAAGGCTGAAAGGTCGCCCACCCGCTCGTAAAGCTCGGTCGATCCGCGCAGGTCGGTGAACAGGAACGTCAGGCTGGTGATCTTCAGGCGCTGGTTGATGTCGAGTGTATCCGTGCGATAGAGATCGCGGAACGTCTGGTTGGTGAGCAGGCGCTTGGCGGTCAGGAAGGGCCGGCGTTTTCCCAGGAAATCATGCAATGCCTGGCCGGCGATGAAGACCGTCGGCAGCACGCGGGTGTCGGTCCGGTTTTCCAGCGAAATGCGCAACGGGCCGGGTTGCATCTCCAGCGTCTGGTTCTGGACATGGTCGCGGTCGAAGGCCAAAGAGAGGCTCCGGCGCTCCTTTGTTGGTTCGCCCTTCCCGTCGATGAACTGCGCTGAATGGGTGACCGGCTCGAAGACGATGATGAATTCGGACGGAAGCTGTATGGGCAGAACCGCCTTTTCACCGGGCGCAAGCTCGATATCCTCCAGCGAGAACGCTTCCAGCTTTTTCGCGAAATCCTCTTCCGGCAGATCGACGCCGGACGCCCAGTAGATCTGGCGGAAATATTCCGCCACCGGCAGTTCGTGTGGATTGTGGGCGGCAATCCTGCGCACGCGGGGACTGACGGTGAATGTCACCTCGACCATCTCGTCGAGGGTCGGTGAATAGCCCTCGGAGCACAGCGCGCAGGTGTATTCGTCCTTTTGCAGGGTTTTCAGCGTGGCGTTGGTGTCGAGCACGCCGCCGCAGCCGGGGCACAGAACATTCCAGGAAATGTCGAAGATGCCCACCCGCGCCGCATGGAGAAAGGCGCTTATTGCGCGCTCCTCGTCGAGGCCATGCTTGCTGGCGAAGGCTGGCGCATTGATGCGGCAAAGTTCGTGGTCCTCGCCCTCCGCGATGGTTCGCTTGATCGCGTCGATCGCCTGCGGATCGACATCGGCCGATTGTCGCAGAAGTGAGAACAGATCCTGAGCTTCGTTCATCGTGCAGGCTCCGGAAAATGCACCCCGAGGCGTTTTGACCGGACCGGTCTTTGGTCCGAGTGCTCCATCTTACTTCGAAACGGACCGTACGGCCATTCGAATGGATAAGCCTGGTGACCGTTCAATTTCCATTCGGCGGATTTTAACCGGCCGCAAGCAGCACTATGATGGTCCATGGAGCATTCATCTTTGGGATTTTCTCCCATGCCGACATCCGACAATCCGCCATTTCCCGCGGCCCTGCGCCTTTTTTCTGCGGTGGTCATCATCGTCCTGATCGTAGGCGCCGGCCTGTTTTTCATGCCTGCGCTGGTGAAACCGGGCTGGCCTTGGGCCGTCACGCCGTTCAATGCGCGCTTCCTCGGTGGCTTCTACACCGCCGAAATGGTCGTGATGGCGGCACTGCTGGTCTGGAATCGCTGGTCGCCCGGCAGGCTCGTGCTCGTCATGGCCTTCATCTTCACCGTCATCGTGTCGGTGGCTTCGTTCATCAATCTCGGCTATTTCAACTTCGAGCGCAAAGCGCCCTGGCTGTGGTTTTTGGTCTATCTTGCTTCGGTCGCGGTATCCGGGCTGTTCCTGTGGCGGGCCAGGGCCCGTCCTTCTGCAAAAGGCGTGACCTTAAATACCGCATGGCGCGGCTACATGCCGGCGGAATCCGCGATCCTTGGACTCTATGGCGTCGGCCTGTTGCTGTTTCCCCTGACATTCAGTGGCATCTGGCCATGGCCGATCGATGCCTTCCACGCTCAGGTCTACAGCGCCATCTTCCTCGCCGGTGCGGGCGGCATATATCTCGTCTGGAGAAGCGCGCCGCGCGAGGAACTGCTGGTGCTCGGGCTGGCGCAGTTTCTGGTTGGCCTGCTTGCCATCCTCGGCGTCGTCATCACCGACGCTGCGGTGCACCGGATCGACTGGACGGCGACCGGGACATTGTGCTGGCTCGCCCTTTTCGGCTGGATAGGCATCAGCGGCGTGTTCAAACTCTACGCCGCCTCCCGGTATTTTAGCTCGCAATCGGTATCATAGGTTGCAGAGACCGCTGGATTTTCAGGTCACGTCCGGTGCATCGTACCGGCCCGATTGCCATCGCCGGGGAACGCCATGACCAGCACGACCTCGCCACCCTCCGAGAAAATCCAGCCGCTGCTCCGGTCCGTCCGGCCAAGCGATGCGGAGGCGCTTTGCGCTATCTTCAACATGCCGGGCTTCCGCTGGGGCACGCTCAGGATGCCTTTCGAGATGGTGGAGCAGGTGGAGCGGCGCATCGCCAAGTCCGGCCAGGAAACCACCTGGATCGTTGCCGAACTGGACGGCAAGGTCGTCGGCCATGGCAGCCTGGTCGTGCAGGGTTCACCGCGCCGTTCGCATATCGGCGAGATCAATATTGGCCTTGACGATGCCTTTGTCGGCAAAGGTATCGGCTCTGCCATACTTGGCGCGCTGCTTGACGTGGCCGACAACTGGCGCGCCCTGAAGCGGGTCGAATTGACCGTCTATGCCGACAACGAAGCGGCCCTCCGTCTCTACAAGAGCCACGGCTTTGAGGTCGAAGGCCGGCATGTGAAGGCCGGCTTTACCGACGGGCAGTACCACGACCTCCTGAGCATGGCCCGGCTGCGGTTCTAAGATCCGCTGTTTGGCGTTAGCTGTTTAGCCAGTCTGACAATTCGTGCCGAGCGAACAGGTGATTGCTCATGGAGAGCTGCGTAGGATACGGCCATTTCGTCTCACGCCATCTTAATCGAGTTGACGATCTATGTGTGGGCCGGCCGCATCCAGCAAGTCTGGTCTCGCTTGGCGTTTACACCGCAAGCGGCTAGACGGGACCAATGACCGCCGTCTTTGATCCAACCCCTACCCCTCCGCTGGAAATTCTGGCTGTGCTGTCGCTGCTCTGCCCGGAGGTCGTGCGCGACATCGAGCAGAACTGGAATGCACCGGTTTCCGACTACGCCCGCCATCTTTGGCGGCCGGTGGCAAGGCCTGCATCGGGCCCGGCGATCGCTGCCCGCTCGATCCTGCGCGAAATCCTGCATCAGCGCCTCGGTATGATCATGCAGCCTGAGAAGATCGGCAAAGCCCTCGACGAGTTCGAGCACAGACCGGTGATTCAGTCCGGCCTGCACTGCCTGCTTCTGATGGACCGGATCACCTTCGATGCCCTCCTGCTTGCCTGGCTCGGCGCGGTCGAAAACGGGCTGTCGGCCTTCGTCGGCTTCATGGGAACGACGATGACCATGGAGACAGTTGGCCGGGAGGGGCCGGGATGGCTCGACGTCGGCGACGACAAGATCAACCTCTTTGGCATGGGGCGCCACAAACTGTGCCGCAAAAGCGCCTGCGTGGCCGGTCCCGTCTCACTCAACAAGCGCGCGCTCGAAGCGGTGGGCGACGAAACGGATGGCAGCCGCTGGCTGGGCACACTGCTTGCCAGCCAGGACAAGGTGTTTGAAACCGCCGCCGATGCGCTGACTGCCATGAACCAGGATCTGGTCGCCAATTGGGATCGTGCCGGCATGGCCCTGCCGGTTTTCACCGATGATCGGGCCGCCGCGGCTGCCATGGCGCGGCATCTGGAATATGACGGCAGCCTTCTTTCCAGGCTGCTCATTGAACCCGCAAGACGCCAGCGTCTCGAACATGCCTGGCAAGAGGCCGCATCGAGCCCATTTGGCAGATTCCTGCCCAATGCCACGGACTATTTTTGGGGCATCCGCGAGGAGCGCGTGCGCAAGCTCGTTCTCGAGAACGGGCACCTGATCGAGCCTGACAGGCCGCAAGGTCTTTCCATCCCGTTCGAGCGGCCACATCTCAGGCGGGCGCTGCTGGAAGGCGTGCTGCTGCCGAACTTGTTCCTGACGTTCCTCGTCCTTGCCATATTGCCGCGCGTGCGGGTCGTGGGCGGCCTGAGACAGATTGGCTACGTAGCGCTTTTCCACTCGATCCTTCTGGCCGTGCTGGACGAAAACGCGCCGGAAGAGCGCGATCTGGCCGCGGAGCTGCAGGTTCGGGAAAATGCCTGGGGCATGCGGGTCATCGATGAAAAGATCTCAGTCCGCGAGCAGCTTGCCGGCCTGCCGGAAGTGGCGCTCTTCCCAAACCTGCTCCGGCAATACCGATTGCGGACATTTGCCGAGACGACCGACGACCTGAAACTGGTTCGCGAAAACGCCAGATGGCGCAAGATCGGCCAGGCAGAGATCAAGCCGACCTGAGACTAGTGCGCAACCGCAAGCGACGGCGATCTATCGGGGAGCCTCTGGCGTCTGATCCGGCCGCATAGGCCTCACCTGTCATTGCACCGCACCGCCCCTTGCGGAGCCCATCCACCACGTGTTCGAAATCGACCGGTTCTTGTAGGGCAAGACTTTGCGACGGTATTCCAACGAATAGTCGGGATTGACGCGAAGCGCCTCCTGCCATGCCGCGCTGGCTTCGGCGAAACGGCCCAGATGGCCGTAGCTGCGGGCCGGAAGCGCGCGAGACGTCGGTGACAGCGTTGCGAGTCAGCCCGTTGCATCAAGAGGTCAACGGCCTCCTCATCTTCATGATAGCAGGAAGACGGAGGGTAAGAGGGAACTTTCGCAGACGACGGCCACGCAGGGCAGCGCTCTGCCACCGGACCCACACGGATCGCTCGCTGCCGCTTGCCCGTCGACGACTATCGGTGCATCCTTGTGAATAGTCTGGCCGTGAAGTGCGGGCGAGATCACGCCGTCACGGCCACTAGTGAGGTCTTGTTCGATGGACTGCTCGGGCTGCGGTTTCGAGATTGAGGGCGGTTACGCCTTCTGTCCGAGGTGTGGCAGGCGCCAGCCCGTGCCATGCGCCAGTTGCGGCTACACCTGCGCACCTGATTTCGAGTTCTGTCCGAAATGTGGGGCAAGCGTCGGTGCGCCCGCAAGAGCCGTCGAACGGCCTGCTCCGGCACCAAGCCGGACCATTGTGCCGCCTTCTCGAACTCCGTCGCTGCTTCCGAACATCGAAAGCGAAGAAGGGCTGCATCCCGTCTCTGACGCCGATCGCCGGACGGTAACGGTCCTGTTCGCCGACCTTTGCGGCTTTACGACACTCAGCGAGCAGCTCGACCCCGAGGTCATGCAAGCGCTGCAGAACAAACTGTTCAAGGAATTGACGGCGGCCGTGCGAAACTTTGGTGGTTTCGTCGACAAATTCATCGGCGATGCACTGCTCGCTTTGTTCGGTGCGCCGGTCGCGCATGAGGACGATCCGGAACGTGCGCTTCGCGCCGCTCTCGACATGATCGCCCGGACGGCGCGGCTCGGCGAAAGCACCCCCCACTCCGGCTCGCCTCTGTTACTCCACATCGGCATAAACACTGGTCCGGTCGTTACTGGCGGATTGGGCATCGGCACCGCCAGATCCTATTCCGTGACCGGCGACACAGTGAATACGGCGCAACGCCTGCAATCGCTGGCCGCACCGGGTGAGGTGCTGGTAGGCGAGCTCACTCACAGGCTGACCCGGCATGCCTTCTCTTACGAGTCGCTGGGTGATGTCGTGTTTCGCGGCAAGGCTGGCAGCGTGCTCGTTCATCGACTGGACGCACCGCTAGCGGTGCCGCGTGCAGCGCGCGGGCTCGAGGCGCTCGGCCTCAGTGCGCCGCTAATAGGTCGTGGTGCGGAGCTCAATAGAATGATGGCGAGCCTTGACCAGGCGTGTGGCGGCTCGGCCCAACTTGTCCGCCTCGTCGGAGAAGCCGGCATCGGGAAATCGCGGCTGGTGAGTGAGTTCGTCGCCCGCGTCGGCGACGAGGAGCGTTTTCGCAACGTCGCCGTGCGGCAGGCCACGTGCTCACCGCTGGGTGAACAATCTTTTGGCGCCTTGGGCGCAGTGGTGCGCAGCGCTGCCGGGATGATGCAAAACGACAATGGGGACGAAATGCGGGGGAAGCTCGCAGGCTTGCTTGCCGATCTCGGCCTGCAGGGCGAGGAGGCGAAGCGGCTGATGCCTTTGCTCTACCATGTGCTTGGCCTTGGCGACCCCGATGCCACCTTGCAGCATGTCGAGCCCGAGCAGCTGCGGCGGCAAATTCTCTACGCAGTCCGCACAATCATCGAACGGCGGCTTGCGTTGTCGCCGCTATTGATTGTCGTCGAAGACCTACACTGGGCCGACGCCGTGTCGCTCGAGGCACTACGTTTCGTGATGGACAGGTTGGAACGCACGCGGTTGATGTTGCTGGTCACGCATCGTCCGGCGCCGGACAACGACCAGCTCGACTCAAGTCGGGTCAGTCACACAGCGCTCAGGCTTCCGCCACTCAACAATGATGACGGACGCAGCCTGCTGGCAGCGCTTTTCGGCGAGAGCTGGGTAAGCTC
Organism: Mesorhizobium sp. M0590; assembly: GCF_040320905.1. Taxonomy (NCBI): domain Bacteria; kingdom Pseudomonadati; phylum Pseudomonadota; class Alphaproteobacteria; order Hyphomicrobiales; family Phyllobacteriaceae; genus Mesorhizobium; species Mesorhizobium sp. M0590. The sequence goes on along the minus strand of NZ_JAMYQN010000001.1, from coordinate 710,512 downwards.
CGCGGGAGGGCTTCTCGACCAGATCCTCGAGCGCGCGGGCGGCAACCCCCTTTTTGTAGAGGAAATCGTTCGCGGGCTTATCGATCGCGGTGTACTGATGCGAGAGGGCCAGCGATGGCGGACTGTGGCAGGCGAAGTCGCAACCGGCATCCCCGCCACTATCCAGGCAATGTTGCTTGCCCGCGTCGACCGGCTGCCCCAAGAGGTGCGCCGGTTGGCCCAGGAGGCCGCGGTAATCGGCCCGCGCTTCGATGCCACACTTCTGAAAACCGTGACAGCCGACCCCGGCCGGCTCGAAGCCGGCTGCGAACTGCTTTGCGATGCGGAAATCATCGAGGAAGTTGCTGGATCAGGCTCGGTCTCGTCTCAAAGCTACCGCTTTACGCAAACATTGCTGCAGGACGTGATCTACCAGAATCTGCTCCTGCAACGCCGGACCGAAATCCACGGGCGGATCGGTGCTGCCTTGGAGCAACTGTGCGGCGACGAGCCGGAACGGCTCGAGGATTTGACCGTGCTCGGTCATCATTTTGCACAGAGCGCCGAGCGGGAGAAGGGCGCGCATTACCTGCAGGCGGCAGGCGATCGCGCTCGCATGATATATGCCAACGACGACGCCCTTCGTTTCTACGAGCGAGCACTGACTGCGTTGGGCGCGATCGGGCAAACACCGCTCAAACTGGCAATTGCAGAGCGCATTGCCGATTTGAGCGGCCCGGCAGGCCGCCGCGAGATCGCGCACCACCACTACGAGACGGTGTTGCAGGCATACCGCGAGTCGGCCAATCGCGTCGCCTCGGCGCGAGTTTTGCGTAAGATCGGTCGGCTACTCTGGGATGTCGGCAAGCGGGACAAGGCAGAACCCCGCTATGCTGAGGCGGCAGCGCTCCTCGATGGAGCGGATGCCCCGATCGAGCAGGCGCATCTGTGGCAAGAACGTGGCCGACAGGCGTTCCGTAGCGGAGATCACGCTCTCGCGGCAAAATGGGCAGACGCGGCGCTGGATTGCGTAGGCACACTGACAACGGAGCATGTCTCCGAGGTAAGGTGTGATGCCACTCTTGTGACCGCCGAGGCACTCAATACCAAGGCTGTCGCGCTGGCTCGCCTTGGGCGAAACCGTGAGGCCGTGCGTCAGGTTGAGCGTAGCATTGAATTGGCCGAAGCCGCCGGTCTGCTGGGCGCGGCCTGCCGCGGCTACACCAATCTCGGCGTGCTTTACACGACCATCGATCCCGCAAAGGCGATGGAGGTCTGTCGGCGCGGTCTTGAAGTGGCGCGCCGTATTGGTGATTTGGGTTTCCAGGCGCGCCTCCTCGCCAATCTGGCGGTCGCTTGTTGTACTTTCACGGATCGCTGTCCAACGGAGGGCGTGCCTGCTGCCGAGAAGGCCATCGAGATCGACCGGGCGCTCGACCAGCGCGAGCACCTGCCGGTGCCGTTGATCGTGCTTGGGCAGATCCATCAGTGCAACGGCCGTCCGGACCTGGCGGTTGGGTTGTTCCACGAAGCACTGGACGTAGCTCGCGAAACGGGCGAACCCCAACTGCTGTTTCCGTGTTATGATGGTCTTGCAACGCTTAATCTCGACCTCGACAATCTGGCCGAGGCCGAACGCTACTTTTCCCTGGCGCAGGGTATATGCGCCCAGCACGGGCTCGACCCGGAAGCGCTTGTGGTGCTGCCTTTTCTCGACTAGCCGGGGTTGGAGGTTGGAAATGTCCGCGCGTAGTGACTTGGTGCCGCTTCAACCGGGCGACCGTGCGCCAAACGTGGTACTCGACGCCATTACCCAGGAAGGCAAGATCGCGCTTGACGATTTTCGCGGCCAAAAACCGGTGCTGGTCGGCCTGTTTCGAGGTCTGCATTGCGCGTTTTGCCGGCGCCATATCGCCGCCCAGGCGCGGCTTGATCCGGAGCTGCGCGAAAAGGGCGTGGAGAGCCTGACGGTGGTCAACACGCCGATCGAACGGGCGCGTCTCTATTTCCGCTACCATCCGATGCCGAATCTGCTTGCGGCCTCCGATCCTGAACGCGCTTCACATCGTGCTTTTGGACTGCCCAATCTCGAATTCACCCAAAACGAGACGAACTGGCCATACAAGGTCTCGATGGCAGCGGCAAAGGATATGCGGGTCGACATACCAGGCGAGTTGCCCGGTCCTATGGATCCTCTTGCGGCCAGCGAAATCCTTAACAAGAGGGACCATTACGAGCTGACCGAAGCCGACGAGCAGATGCTAGCAACGGGACACGGACAATTGGTCGGTCAGTTCCTGCTGGACCGGCAGGGGATCGTCCGCTGGAGCTTCACGGAGGTTCCAGAGGGTGGGCGATACATGTTTGGGGCGCCAAGCCCGCAGGAGCTGATGTCAGCCGTATCCCAAGTCGCCCAATAGACTTGCGAACGAGGTAAGCGGGCGGGACACCGAATAAAAAGCGGAACCAATTTGTTACAAATCTAGATACTGACAAGTTCACCGTTCATGCGAGCACGGCCTCGACTTTGCCAACAAAGTCATCGAGCGAGTGATCTCCGCGAATCTCGATGCGCGGAAGGTCGATGGGATTGCAATCGAGGTCCGCCGGCCCGTGTCTGCCGCCGAAGCCGATTCGATAGCCGCACTCCTTGGCCAGCCTGCCAAGCCGTCGGTCGGTGACAGAGAAGGGTGCCGCGAACGCCGTGGTTGGCCGACCGGTCCATCGTTCGATGAACATACGAGAGCGCAGGAGCTCGGCGGCCAAGTCAGAGCTCGACAGACCATCGATCGCGCGATGCGTCGCCAGATGGCTTCCGAAGAACGCACCTTCGCCGGCGAGGCGTCGCACCGTCCCGGCGTCCATAAGCTGCGTCGGCGGGCCGCTGTAGGCGTCCCATTGTGCACTTTCACCCACCAGGTCCGTCACCAGGAACACTTCCGCGGTCAGATCGTTCGTGCGCAAGGCCGGCCAGGCATGGTCGGCAAAGTTCTGGAAGCCGTCATCGAACGTGATGAGCACTGGGCGGCCAACGAAAGGCTGACGGTTGACGATGAACCATTCCAGCTGCTCGGACCTAATCGCGTGAAAGCCATTGGCGCGCAGCCATGCCATTTGGCTGGCGAATGCGGCGGGCGCGAGCCGAAAACGGGCGAGCGCGGCCGGACCATCATCGGCGACGCTGTGATACATGAGGACGGGGATACGCTGCCGCCGCTCGCTACGTGCCACGTCGCGGCGCAAGGCCCGCGCCCCGCCCCAGACGATATTTCGCGCTACCCCGATTTCAACGGGTGCGCGGATTGGCATATGATCTACCATCGGTTCCGTCGCCACGTCGCCTGGTGACAGGCGGCGGAAGCGGTCTATGCGATAGAGCTCGGTCTGGATCGATTGCTCGAGGACGAGGCCGTCGGTCGCTGCCAGCGTCTCTGAGATCGCTTGTGCACCGAATGTGTTCCAGTCGAAGCCCGTCCTTCCAACATTGTCTCGTAGCACGAATGCGTGTGCGCTGATGAAACTGCCGCCAGGCGCCAACGCCTCAATGAGTTTTTTGGCGATGCGCCGCACATCGGCGAGATCATCCAGGTAGTAGAGCACTTCCGAACACACAATCAGATCCATTTCGCCCGGCAGCGTGTCCGCAGAGAAATCCAGTACGCCGAACTCAACATTCGGCTGATCGCTGCATCGCGCGCGCGCCCGTCCGACGGCTACGGCGGAGATGTCAGTTGCGGTCAAATGGCCCACGCGCGGCGCCAGCTGCCGCGTGAAGTGGCCCTCCGCGCAGGCCAGCTCAAGCGCCCGTCCGATGGGACCGGCAGGCAGAATTTCGAGCTGCCGCTCATATTTTTCCTGCTCATAGGGCGAACCGTAGTTCCAGGGATCCTCGGTCGCGAAATGGCGATTCCAAAAAGATGTGCGATCATTGTCGCGCCCATCCGCGGCCCGTGCACGGCGCGGCGCTGTAAAAGGCTCTTTAGTTTCGGCGCTCGACCGAACCAGCGCCTGCGCTTCCGCGGCCAATCCCGCGAGTTTGCCGAAATGGCTGTCCCGATCAGACCGGCGTCCCGCCATGGACAACAATGCCTCGGCTGCAAACATGTTTGACTTGTCGGCACCGGCGCCCTTTTGCGGTGCATCTACAGGCGATCGCCTCGCAAGTCGCGCGGCACTGTGCATAGGCCGCTCAGGGGGCACGAAATTCAGGATCAATTCAATCCAATGACGCCTTGTCACTCTCCCGAGTACGCCGAACTGCACGAGAGCCTCGATCTGGCCATCCATTATCAGATGGGCATAGATTTGATCGATTCCTTCCGGTACTTCGATCGAGGCCGGATTTCGCGCGTCGACACGAATTCCAAGTGTCCGCGCCAGCCTGCGCGGCGCGGCAAGATCGTCGACATCGAGCAGCATTTGCTCAAAGTGATACTGCACGCGGCGAGCCGCGTCGGGATTATTCCAGACCTTGCCGAGTTCGATGATCAACTCGGTGAGGGAGCCGCCGAACCTGTCCCACCTGGCAGCCAATTGCGCTGGCACCGACAGGCTTCCTACCATAAGGCCATCGACGGCCACCTTGGCGATCTCACGCGCCCACTTACGTCCTGCCGGGAGCGTGCGCAGGGACTGCGGGTTGATCGAGCGCGAGCCGCAGCCGCAATCCGATGCGGCGTTCCACAACGCGAACCACGCGAGTGCTTCTGAAGCGGTGTGGCCGTTCGCGTCGGTCGCTCCATTGGCGTGAGCCGATGCCGGGTGTTTGACCCTGGGATCGGCGGAAAAGCCGCGGGCGATCACGATTTCCGCATCTGCCAGCACCTGCGTCGAATTGCGGCTGAGCGAGTTGGGGCTGACCCGATAAAAAGCGAGCGGCTCGTCGACCATCACCCAATTTTTGCCTAGACGTGCGAGGCGCTGCCACAGATCCCAGTCCTCGCAGGTGCGCAGCGACACGTCGAAACCGCCCAACTCGACAATTATCTCCCGATCGACCAGCAGCGCGTGAGTGCGGACGGCACACCGGCGGGCGAATGTTTCGAAGGGCTGGATCGCAACCTCCATCGCGATGCTCGACGCCGTGAGTTCGCCATCGGGCATCACGCGTCGGGAACCGCAATAGGCAGCCACTGCATCGGGAGCGGATTTCAGTGCGGCCAGCATTTTGGCAAGGAAGCTGGCATCCACCCAATCGTCCGCATCCAGAAACATGAGCCAGTGGCCGCGCGCTGTCGACATCCCGATATTGCGCGCGCCGGCGGCGCTATACGCGCAAGAGCTCAACGTCCGAAACCGGGCATCGTGCTCCACATAACCGGCGATGATCGCGGGGGTGCGGTCCGTGGAGGCGTCGTCGACGATGATCGCCTCCCAATCCACTATTTCCTGATCGAGAAGGCAATCGAGTGCGCGCGCCAGCGTTACCTCCGCGTTGTGCGCAGGAACCACGATTGAAACCAAGGGATTATGCGCCACGCCGTGTAACCCGCGCGTTGGTTCGAAGGTAGAACAAGAGTCCCGAAACATAGCCGGCGATTTCCTGCCAAAGGAAACGGTCCTCAGGGACGCTGCGTCCAAACAGTCTCCTGCGACCTCTTCCGAGCCGCCGCGACGCCGCCATTTGGCTGCAGAGCGAGCTTGCTCCTGTCGTGCTACCGAAGTTGGAAGCCTGGCACAGCATTCGCATCCGTGCCGCCGAGCTTGGGCGCCAGCTGTCGCAGATGCACGTCAAAGCCAAGCATGCCGCATACTCATGTCGATCCCCGGAGTCGGCGCCATGACCACAGGCGGCGGTCCCGGGCACCGTATGAGTGCAATAGCTATGGCAACCTGACGTCTTTTGCAATTGGGGGCGCAACAAATGCCGCCCACTGAAGCTTTGGTGTGAATGACTGCAGTTATTGGGACCGTCGCCCCCCTCCTATCGACCGAAACGCCTCGATTCCGAGGTGCATTCTCGAACAGCCATTCTCCGTGCGAAAGAAGACCTTCCTTCTACCGTTGGGCCCGCATCGGAAGCTGATCGTCGCAGTATACAGTCGGGTGCGAGATGGTACGTGCACCGCCAGACCAGCTACTTTAGACACGTCTAATGAATCTGCGCTACTTAATTGCGCTCCAGTAGCTATAGCCTGACATTGTATTACTCATTTCGATAGTAGATTGCGTCCAATGATCGATTAGATTAGCCGGTTATGGCTGCTATCACAAAGAGATGCGAGAGCGACATCAATCGGAACTCGTGCATTTGCTGCTAGTCCAAGAGATGTAAAAGGGAGGCACGAATTGGCTTAAGCCAAGAAGATTCCGGCTTGCTAGCCGGGTATTTTGCTGGCATGCTTGCTGGTTTCTGAGTGGTGCACTGTGGCAATTGTTCAAAGAAGGGGGCATAAAGATGGCCAAGGAATCTTCGAATACCGCTTCTTCAGCAAATAAAGCGGACGCAAATCTGATAAGTAATGCAGACGGAAGCGGGCTGACCTTCATGGCGGGCCAGGCTCGCGAGAGCGGGGCCCCCGGCGACGCTGTAGGTGTCGACAAGATACGTGATCTGCTGTTCGGCAACCAGATGCAGGACTATGACCGCCGCTTTTCCAAGCTTGAAGAACGGGTCTTGCAGCGCTTCAAGGATGTCGAATCCGAGGCCAAGCGCAATCTTGAAATGTACGAGTCAAATGCAAAGAAGCAGGTCGACTCGCTTGCGGCGCAATTGCGGAACGAAAAAGACGCGCGAGCCGACGCCGACAAGGAGATTGACCGGAATCTTCGCGAGCAAAATCAGGCGCTCGAAAAGCAGGTGCGCGCGTTGTCGGATCAGTTGAGCGAGCTTGAGCGGGAAGTTGCGGACCGGATAAATCGAAATGATCATTTGCTGCGTGAGGAAATCAAGCAAAAGAATGAAAGCATTCAGATGCTGATGGAGAAGATGTTTTCCGATCTCGGCAATGTCAAGACCGACCGAAATCTTTTGGCTGGCCTGTTTGTCGAGGTTGCAAAATGTCTAAATCAGGATCCCGTCGGCAGCAAGAACAACTCGGAGCGTACCTGGAAAGTGAGTTGATCGGAACTTGACGTCGACTGTCGACCCAATCAGCCTCCCTCAAAGAGCAGCTTCGAACGATACAGAGATTGATCGCGAGGCTCTGGCTCGCCTTTTGATCGAAATTGCCCGGAACGTTGATCCGGACTATCGTGCGCGTCTCGACGGAATCCCAACCGCCGACCCTCGCATGGAAACGCTGCGCCAGTTGCTGGTCGGCCGCGAAATTTCGGAGCTTTCACGAGTTACGCACCTGCTCGACGAACCCGAGCAGCTTGCGGCTGCAGTGGGGAGCGTTCTCCCCAGTGCAGCCACACGTGCGCCTCATGCGCAACTCGGAGAGGCCCTTGCGCCAGCTGTCGAGAGGGCCGTGCAACGGTCCATCCAGAAGAGCCCGCGTACGCTGACGGATATATTGTACCCGGTGTTTCTGCCGGCTATTCGCAAGTCGATCGGCGAAAAGATCGACCAGACCTTTCAATCGCTGAATGAAACTTTAAGACATATATTTACCTGGCATGGACTCAAGTGGAGATTTGAAGCTTGGAGAACAGGTGCAAGTTTCTCAGAAGTTGTTCTTAAGCATTCTCTTGTCTATCGTGTGGAGCATGTGTTTCTCATCAATCGCAATTCCGGGCTTTTGATAGCGCATGTAACTGCCGATAATGCAACTAGCGAAGATCCTCAACTCATTTCGTCTATGCTTAGTGCAATTCAAGATTTTGTAAAAGACTCATTTAACGAGAAAGAACAGAGTGGCCTGGACACTATTCGTTTCGGAGAGCTTCGTCTCTGGTCGGAAGTTGGACCGTTTGCGACCTTGGTTGCGGTGATCCGGGGAAATCCGCCGGAGGAATTACATGAAATAATTCGCGATGTATTGCTTCGCATCCATGATGAATGCTCACAGGCTCTAGAGCAGTTTGACGGCGACAGTTCGCAGTTGGCCGGCGTAGAGACGCAGTTGCAGACCTGCGTTGAACTGAAGCAGGAGGAATCAAACCAGGGATTTCCGTGGCTGGTAGTCGCTGCAGTCCTGCTGGTTTTGATTCCGGCAGGCGGTTGGTTCTTTCTTTCCTGGCAATCCGGGCAGCGCTGGCAGGCCTATGTGTCGCGACTGGGGACCCAGCCGGGCATCATCGTTGCCGAACAAAAGGTGCGCGATGGCCAATTCTATATTGCCGGCCTGAGAGACCCGCTTGCCGCCGACCCGCAGGCTCTGTTGGCCGGAACGCAGGTCGATCCTGCTCGCGTTCATTCGCAGTGGCAATTCTATCAGAGTCTTGATCCGGAGTTCGTGTTGAAGCGGCTAACGGCGTCGCTGGTTCCGCCGGATTCAGTACGACTTTCGATCGTCAATGATCGCATCGTTGCCGAGGGGGAGGCTCCCGACACCTGGATAGATCGGGCGCGCGCAGCGGCCCAACAACTTTCGGCAGGCGGACCGGAATTCGATATCTCCAAGGTTCGTGACGTGAGCCCCGAAGCACGCGCGGCGGAGCGCTGGCAGGCCTATGTGTCGCGACTGGAGGCCCAAGCGGGAATCATCGTCGCCCAACAAACGGTGAGGGGCGGACATTTCTATATTTCCGGCCTGAGAGACCCGCTTGCCGCCGACCCGCAGGCTCTGCTGTCCGGAACGGAGGTAGATCCCGCCCGCGTTCATTCGCAGTGGCAATTCTATCAGAGCCTTGATCCGAAGTTCGTCCTGAAGCGGCTGATGGTGTCGCTGGTTCCGCCGGATTCAGTACGACTTTCGATCGTCAATGATCGCATCGTTGCCGAGGGTGAGGCTCCCGACACCTGGATAGATCGCGCACGCGCAGCGGCCCGACAGCTTTCGGCAGGCGGACCGGAATTCGACATCTCCAAGGTTCGTGATGTGAGCCCCGAAGCACGCGCGGCGGAGCACTGGCAGACTTATGTGTCGCGACTGGAGGCCCAAGCGGGAATCATCATCGGCCAACAAACGGCGAGGGGCGGACATTTCTATATTTCCGGCCTGAGAGACCCGCAGGCCGCCGACCCGAAGGCTCTGCTGTCCGGAACAGGGGTCGATCCTGCTCGCGTTCATTCACAGTGGCAATTCTATCAAAGCCTTGATCCGAAGTTCGTGGTGAAGCGGCTGATGGCGTCGCTGACTCCGCCGGATTCAGTACGGCTTTCGATCATCAAGGATCGCATCGTTGCCCAGGGTGAGGCTCCTGCCGCCTGGATAGATCGGGCGCGGGTCGCCGCCCAACAGCTGTCCGCGGACGGACTCTCTCTAGAAATCTCCGAGCTGCGTGAGTTGACCCCTCCGCAACTCACGCATTTGAGGGAGGCTATTCAAGCGGTCGACATTTTGTTCGATTCTGGCAAGGCTGTACCGGGACCGGAGCAACTGCCGGTTCTCGACAAATTGGCGAATCAGTTGAAGGAATTGGCCAAGGACGCCCGCAAGGCAGGCGTAACAGCACAGTTCATGTTGACCGGCCATTCGGACGAGACGGGCCGTGAAACGGCCAAGTTGTCAATCAGCGCCGCGCGCGCGGAAACAGTTCGTGCGCTTCTCAAGAAGCGCGGCGTCGATCCGGAGTTGCTCTTGGTTCGCGGCGCGGGCACCTTTGAGCCAGCGGAGATTGAAAATAGCCGAACCGGGAACTCCGCCAACCGCAGAGTTTCGGTTACGGTAAACTTCCACTAGGCGGAGCCCAGGATATTGCAAAAGAAGATCTGCATGTTGGGCGGGTTCGCTGTCGGAAAGACGAGTCTGGTTCGCAGGTTTGTGCAAAGCATCTTTTCAGAAACCTACTTGACCACGGTGGGAGTGAAAATCGACAAGAAGAGTGTCGCATTCCCGGACAAAACCGTGGATCTGATTTTGTGGGATTTGGCCGGCGAAGACGATATCGGCTCATTCCGCGTCAGCTATGTGCGAGGTGCGAGTGGGCTCGTGCTTGTCGTCGATGGAACACGCGCTGCTACTCTTGCCGTGGCGCTCACGTTGCGCGAGCGGGCCGAGGCTGAATTCGGCGCTATGCCGTTTGTATTGCTGTTCAACAAATCCGATCTGGCCGATCGGTGGGCAATATCGGATAGTGAAATTGACGAACTGAGGCAACTTGGATGGCAAATCTATCTAACAAGTGCGCTTTCGGGTGAACATGTTGATGATGCGTTTCGTCAACTTGCTTCGATGGTCAGCAAATAAACCATGCATGTCTTGCCAAGAGAAGTTAGAAGCTGGATTTACGATTTCTTCTACAACGAGCGCTCGGTCGCATATCTGAAAATCGACGCCCAGCTTTGCATAGCTGCGAAGGGCGGTAACGTTAAACATTACGGACTCTCGTCAGTTCGCATAGGTAAGCCTGTTGCCGAGCAGCTTGAATTCATGGAAGGTTTGTTGCCCTGCCCGGAGCTTCCATATGATATGGCCATGGTCGAACTTCCCAGCGGGCGTGTCGCGGACCTCCATCTTTTTGCTGACAATGCCTGCGTGTGGCTGCTCTTTCTTGACGCCAATGCCGAACGCGACAATAGGCAGCGGCTTCAACAGAAGGCTTATGAAATGACGCTCCTGCAAGAGAGGGAGCGTCAACTCAACGAGAAATTACAATCGATGAACGAGGCGTTGAGGGCGAGCCAAGAGGGATTGTCGCGTGAATACCAGCGCGCCGAAGCCCTGCTCCTCAACATTCTTCCGGCGTCTATCGCGGAGCGGCTAAAAGCGCACGAAGAAATTGCAGACAACTACGCAGAGGTGAGTGTGCTTTTTGCCGACATCGTCGGTTTTACGGAAAGAGCGCGGAACGTCGGAGCCGTGACGACGCTCGCTATTTTAAATTACTTCTTCAAAGCGGCGGATCTGCTCTCGGAGCGATACGGCTGCGAAAAGATCAAGACAATCGGCGATTGTGTGATGGTGGTCGCTGGCCTGCCCGCCGCGCGATCCGATCATGCGGAAGCCCTTGCGCACTATGCGCTTGAACTGCGGAAGGCGGTTAAGCTCGAACGCTTCGCAGGAGAACCGATAAGACTCAGAATTGGAATTCACTCAGGACCAATCGTGGCGGGCGTCATAGGCAAAAGGCGGTTTGCCTATGACCTATGGGGCGACACCGTTAATCTCGCCGCACGTATCCAAACGTCCGCGGAGCCCGATGAAATCCGTATTTCGGATGCAACTCATCAACTGCTTGGACCAAATTTTGCTTGCGACCCGCTCGAGGAAACGGAATTGCGTGGTACAGGTCGTGTGCGAATGTGGCGGCTCCCGGCCTGATTTGCCGCATGGCAGTGCCGACCCGGAAGCGCATTGCATCTCAAGCAACATCATGGTTTCGAATGTCCGCAGCGGTGCGCGAAGCAGTTGACCACCGAGCGACCGCCAAAGGTCTGTCCTGGTCAACTCAGGAAATCAGTTCCTGAGATTTAACGTCGATGCCCAGTTCATAGAACTGGCCGGAGGCCTGGGCCGAGGTCGGAATGCCCTGCCCCCGCGGCTAAATAAACACCGCCAAGTACCCGGCGCAACGGTCTGGCTCGGAACGATGACGTCTTGCACCGCAACATCGGTTTCTTCAAGGTAGGGCAACAACGGACATAGATGTCGTTGCTCGCCAATCTGACCGGAAGGTTAACAGCACGATGCCACTCATGACTCGACGATTGGGAGCCAGGAACCTGGCGCGCCCGGCACGGCGTCTCGGAGACCTGACTGCGATGTTTGCCCTGATTGCCAGGCCGCTCGTCTTTGGGATCGCCCTTTTGTTGGCTGGTCAGGCGCAGGCGCAGGCGCCGGCGACCGTCCCGCCTGAAAGGGTCAAACAGTTGTTCGAGCTTCTCGACGATCCGTCAGTGAAGGCCTGGGTGGCCGAACAGCGAAATCAGGACGCCGGGTCAACGGGAGCGCCCGCCGAGAGAGGGGCTTCGCCGACCGACGCATCGTCCGGCGCCGTGGCCGCACCAGGCCAGATGAATACGATGGCATCCTCGACGCTCGATGGAATCAGGCATCATATCGAAAGAATCGTGCGAACTTTGCCCTTGCTGCCAGGCCAGTTCGCGCGCGTTCGGGCAGAGACGATGGAGGATATGTCCAGCAAGGGGCCTGCCGGCGTATTTGTGCTGATTGCAATGTTCATCGCTGCCGGCCTGGCACTCACTTGGGCAACGTTCAAGCTCACCCGTCCATTTCGTCTTTGGATTATCGCGCAACCGAAGGATACGCCCGTTGGGCGAGCCAAGAAGATTGGTGGCCGCCTGCTTTATTCCAGCATGCTGATAGTCTCTTTCGCACTGGGCAGCGCCGGCGCGTTCATGTTGTTCGACTGGCCGATGCTTATCCGCGAGATTGTACTGACATTTCTGATGGCGGCAGTCGTTACATGGGGTGTGCGCATGTACGTCATGGCGATGCTCGTCCCTTCCTTCATGAACGTCGAGAACGCCGTCGAGGTTCGTGCTTTGCCGATCACCAACGAAGCGGCTGACCATTGGTCCTATTGGCTACCCCGGATCGTCGGCGTCTTCGCCTTCTTCGGCGCCGCGTTTATCCTCTTGCCAGGTCTCGGCATCGATCAGGACGGAATGATGGTCCTGTCACTGGGCGCCGATTTCGTGCTGCTGTTGCTCCTGCTGCTCGCCATTTGGCGTCGGCCAAGAACGCAGCGAGACGGTGCGCGCCACATCGGTCACACGGAAGCGACATGGCTATTGACTGCTTATTTCGTCGTCCTGTTCCTGCAGCGTATCGCCGGCCTTTATACATACTTCTGGTTCACCTTCGCCGCATTCTTCCTGCCTTTGGCAATCGTGGTGACGCAGCGCGGGGTTAATTTCGTTCTGCGGCCAGGTTCGGAAGATGTCGGCCGGCCCACGATCCCGGCGGTGACGATCGCTGTCATCGATCGCGGAATCCGAATGATTTTCATCCTGGCGGCGGCTTACCTTCTCGCACGTGTCTGGGGTCTGGACATGCAATCCATGCGGGACAGCGATACGACGACGACGTTCATATTGCGCGGCTTGATCAATGTCGTGGTCATTGCCCTCGCCGCCGACTTCGGCTGGTCGATCATCAAAGCTTTGATCGAACGAAAGCTGGGCATCGAAACACCGCACCCTGTGATCAGCGACGAGGACGTCCCGATCCTCGATCCGCAGCAGGCGCGGCTGCACACGCTCTTGCCGATCCTCCAGAATATTCTGCTCGCATCGATCATCGTGATGGCGGTGCTTATGATGCTCGCCTCGCTGGGTATCCAGATCGGCCCATTGATCGCCGGCGCTGGCGTCGTCGGCGTCGCCGTGGGCTTTGGGGCACAAACCATTGTCAAGGACGTCATTTCAGGCGTGTTTTTTCTGCTCGATGATGCGTTCCGTGTTGGCGAATACATTTCATCGGGCAATTACAAGGGTACTGTGGAAAGCTTTTCGCTGCGCTCGGTGAAGCTGCGCCACCATCGTGGTCCGCTGTTCACGATACCTTTCGGTGAACTCGGGGCAGTCCAGAACCAGAGCCGTGACTGGGTTATCGACAAATTCAACATCACCGTTGGTTATGACACTGATATCGACTTCGCTCGCAAGCTGATCAAGCGGATCGGCCTCGAACTGGCGGAAGATCCCGAGTTCAAACACTGGGTGCTCGACCCGATCAAGATGCAGGGCGTACAGGAGTTCGGCGAATACGGCATCGTATTGAGGGTCAAGGCCACAACCAAGCCGGGAGGCGCCTTCGGTATGAAACGCAAATTCTATGTACGCCTCCGCCAGGTCTTCAAGGAGCAGGGAATCGAACTCCCATTTCCGACCGTCCAGGTCCAGGGGCTACAGAACCAACATGGGGCAGAGAATGCACCGTTGGAGATCACGCCCGAGTTGAAAATGGCCGTCGCGCAGTCGCACACTATTCGGCGCAGAAAAAAAGCTAGCACAACGGAATAGAAAAGCTGCGACACCTGCTGGTCACAGTGCGGCTTTCCGCGCATCGCCCATGGCAGGGACACTCTTTTCGCCACGTAAGCAAAAGGCGCCCCGAAAGGCGCCTCTTAATCGCTTGGTTCCCCTCAAGGAAACTGGAGCGGGTGAAGCGATTCGAACGCTCGACCCCAACCTTGGCAAGGTTGTGCTCTACCCCTGAGCTACACCCGCTCGCGCGGCTTTTGGGCCGCAAGCCGCGCCTATATGGCTGAAGAGCGCGGCGATTGCAACAGGGAATTCGCAGGCTTTTTGCTTCGTCGGCAATGCGAACAAGCCTCCTGCGAGACGTCGCAAGGCAATCGCCCCCGCGTTGCGCGACGGGCTTGTCTTGGCAGCATCATTGGCCGTAAACGGCGTTAGTCGAACAAGCAGTTGAAAGCGGGCCATCAGAAGAAAGACCGATGCCGAAGACCGAAGCCGAACTTTTCGCCTTTCTCGCCGGACTCGGGATCGAAGTATCGACGCGGCGGCATCCGCCGCTGTTCACGGTCGCCGATTCGCAGGCGCTGCGCGGCGAGATTGCCGGCGGCCATACCAAGAACCTGTTCCTCAAGGACAAGAAGGACAATTTCTTCCTGGTCAGCGTCGGCGAGGAGGCGGTGGTCGATCTCAAGCATATACACCATCTGATCGGCGCTGCCGGGCGCGTGTCCTTCGGCCGGCCGGAGATGCTGATGGAGCTTCTCGGCGTCGTCCCGGGCGCGGTCACGGTGTTCGGGCTGATCAACGACACCGAGCGAAGGATCAAGGTCGTGTTGGACGAGGTGCTGATGAGCCATGCGGTGGTCAATGCCCACCCGCTGACCAACGAAGCGACGACTTCCATCGCTGCCGCGGACCTGGTCAAATTCGTCGAGGCAACCGGACATGATGCTGTTATCTTGAAAGTCTCGGCATGATCGCCACATGGGTGACTGAAACCGGGTTCTAAAGAAGGATGTTGCGCCCGTCCCTTGGCCGGCGGCGCGACCGAAAGGCGACGAGATGAGTGATAGCAACCCCTTTGGCGGCCCATTTGGCAGCAATGGCGGCCGGTATGCCACCACCGTGCAATATGGCGGCACCGATGCCGCGCGTGAGAAGGTCGCGCTTGCGGAGGCGCCGGCCGACGTAATCAAGGACACAACGACCGCTGGATTTGCCGCCGACGTGATCCAGGAATCGCGTCACCAGCCGGTGCTGGTCGATTTCTGGGCGCCGTGGTGCGGCCCTTGCAAGCAATTGACGCCGCTGCTGGAGAAGGCGGTGAAAGCCGCCGGTGGCAAGGTCAAGCTGGTCAAGATGAATATCGACGACCATCCATCGATCGCCGGCCAGCTTGGCATCCAGTCGATACCGGCGGTCATTGCCTTCAAGGACGGCCAGCCGGTCGACGGCTTCATGGGCGCCATTCCCGAGAGCCAGATCACGCAATTCATCCAGAAGGTCGGCGGCAAGAACGGCGGTGCGCCGCAAGTTGCCGAGGCGCTGGCCGCGGCCGCCGAAGCGCGCGACACCGGGGACGTGCAGACGGCGGCCGACATTTACGATGCCATCCTGGAACAGGCGCCGGAGACGATCGAGGCGATCGCTGGCTTGGGCGACCTGCTGTTCGAGGCCGGCGATGCCGAAGGTGCCGAGGCGGTGCTGGCGCGGGCGCCGGAAGCAAAGAAGGATGCGCCCCAGCTCGCCGCGCTGCGGGCCAAGATGGCGCTCGCCGCGCAAGCAGCAGTGCTCGGCAATCCGGCGGAACTGGAACGGCGGCTGGCCGAAAATCCCGGGGATCACCAGGCACGGTTCGAGCTTGCCATGATCCAGAACGCCAAGGGTGATCGCATGGCGGCGGCCGACAATCTGCTGGCGATCATCAAGGCCGACCGCTCGTGGAACGACGACGGCGCCAGAACCCAGTTGCTGCAGCTCTTCGAGGCATGGGGCATGACCGACGAAGCAACGCTGTCGGCACGGCGCAAACTGTCGTCGCTGCTGTTTTCCTGAGCCGGCGCAGACTGTTTTGTCGCGCGGGCTTGCGGTGGGCCGCGGCTGCGCCAGATTAGGTTTTCGGACGGCGTTCGATTTCAGGTTTCCGGTGTTGCGCCTTGTGCCGGCCGGGAGGAGACGGATTTGGTGCGCTTCCTGACAAAGCGATCGGAGGATTGAGGTGCAGGCGGGAAACGCGCATTACCGGCTCGCTGCGGACTTACCGTCGACCATGCCGATCTTTCCGCTTGAGGGCGCATTGCTGCTGCCGGGAGGCCGCATGCCGCTCAACATCTTCGAGCCGCGCTATCTGCAGATGGTCGACGAGGCGATCGCCGGGCCGCGGCTGATCGGCATGATCCAGCCCAGCCTTGACGGTGCGCTGCGTCCCGACGGCGAGCCGGAGCTCTGCAATGTCGGCTGCGCCGGGCGCATCATTGCGCTGTCCGAGAGCGGCGACGGCCGTTACCTGATTTCGCTGCAGGGCGTGTGCCGGTTCCGTATTGTCCAGGAGCTCACGGTCAAAACACCGTTCCGGCAGTGCCGGTTGGCACCCTTTCTCGCCGATCTCGACGAGGAGCAGGCAGACGCCGAGATCGACCGGCCGGCGCTGCTCAAAGCGTTTCGCGCCTATCTGCAGGCTAACGATCTGGAGGCCGACTGGGAAAGCGTCAGCCGCGCCGAAAACGCCATGCTGGTCAACGCACTGTCGATGATGGCGCCCTACGGGCCGGCCGAGAAACAGGCGCTGCTCGAAGCGGCCGATCTGAAGACACGCGCCGAGACCCTGATCGCCATCACCGAAATGGCGCTGGCGCGCGACAATGAGGATTTCGGTTCGAGTTTGCAGTAGGTTCTTGCCTTCTCCCCTTGTGGGAGAAGGTGGATCGGCGCGCAGCGCCGAGACGGTTGAGGGGTACTGGACGGAGTGCCGTCGGTGCCAAGCTGGAACACCCCTCATCCGACCGAGCTTCGCTCGGCCACCTTCTCCCACAAGGGGAGAAGGAAGTTCGCGCTCGAAACCTTAACCCGATTTGCCCAGATAAGGACAAACCAAATGGCGGATGGACGTGACGGGAACAGGACTGTCGACCCCAAGCTGCTGGAACTCTTGGCCTGCCCGCTGACCAAGGGGCCGCTTGCCTGGGATCCGGAGCGCGGCGAGCTTATCTCGCGGGTGGCAAAGCTTGCCTATCCGGTGCGGGACGGCATTCCGATCATGCTGCCATCGGAAGCGCGTGTCATCACCATAGATGATGCCATGCCACCGCCGCCGCGCCTGGGTGGAACGCCCTGAGTGCTGCGGTTCAGAGCCGCTCCGTCGCGATCTTTCGCGCCTCTATTGAAAATTGCGCCCTTTGGGCATGACCTTCTCTGCCTTTCCCAGTAGTTCCGTTTGCGCGATGCTGCCAGGCTGAGCCTCGTCTGCACTGCTCGACAGTCTGTCCGCAGGCCTTGCCTGCTCAAGCAGCACCGACAGCCACGGCGTCAGATCCTCGACCTTCTCGGCGACGATATGGATGACGTCCGATTCCGATTGCAACTTGCCGGTGACGCGGATGAGACGCGCGCCCATGACGATGGGGCGGAAGCGGTCAAAAGTCCTTTCCCAGAAAATAATGTTGGCGACCGCATTCTCGTCTTCCAGCGTCAGGAAAATCGCCTTGCCATTGCCCGGCCGCTGCCGCACCAGCACGAGGCCGGCGACCGAAACGCGCCGGCCGTCCCGCACCTGGCCGAGCCGCACATTGGGCGTGACGCCGGAACGATCCAGCCTTTGACGCAGGAAGGCGACCGGGTGCGCCTTCAGCGACAGGCCAAGCGAGCGGTAGTCGTGGACGACGTGCTCGCCGAGCGGCATTGTCGGGAGCCTGGTTGCAGGCTCCAGATCGCGCAAGCGGATCGCCGGCTGGTCGAACAGCGGCAGCTTTTCGGCGGCACTCTTGCCGTCGAGCGCGCGGACCGCCCATAGAGCGTCGCGACGGTTCAATCCAAGCGACCGGAAAGCGTCGGCCTGCGCCAGTTTTTCGATCTCGTCGACGTTGAGGCCCGAGCGCAGCCAGACGTCGCGTACGGATGCATAGCCGGCGCCGCGCCTCGACACAAACGCTTCCATGCGCTCCTTCGACAGGCCCTTGACCTGGCGAAAGCCGAGCCGGACGGCATGGCTGGTCCGGATGACGCCGCGCATCTGGGCATGGCGGTCAAGGATACGATCCGGATCGAAAGGCGATTTCTCCAAGGCGCAATCCCAGCCGGAAAAATTGACGTCGACCTCGCGGATCTCGACGCCGTGGTCATGCGCGTCGCGGACAAGCTGGGCCGGCTGGTAAAACCCCATCGGCTGGGAATTCAGGATCGCGGCGCAGAACACGTCGGGATAGAAGGTCTTGAACCAGCAGGAGGCATAGACCAGCAGGGCGAAGGAGGCGGCGTGGCTCTCGGGAAAGCCGTATTCGCCAAAACCCTCGATCTGCTTGAAGCAGCGCTCGGCGAAGTCTTTTTCGTAGCCCTTGGCGACCATGCCGTCGACCATTCTCTTGCGGTAATTGCCGATCGTGCCGGTGCGCTTGAATGTCGCCATGGCGCGGCGCAGTTCATCGGCCTCGCCCGGCCTGAAGCCGCCAGCAACGATGGCGATCTTCATCGCCTGCTCCTGGAACAGCGGCACGCCCAGCGTCCTGCCGAGTATTTTTTCCAGTTCCGGCTTGGGATATTCGGGTTTTTCCTTGCCTTGCCGGCGGCGCAGATAAGGGTGGACCATGTCGCCTTGGATCGGGCCGGGCCGCACGATCGCCACCTCGATGACGAGGTCGTAAAAGCTTTTCGGCCGCAGCCGCGGCAGCATCGACATCTGCGCGCGCGATTCGATCTGGAAGACGCCGATCGTGTCGGCACGGCAGATCATGTCGTAGACATGCTTGTCCTCGGCAGGCAGAGTGGCCAGCACATAGGGCAGGCCGTACTCGTCCCGCGCCTGCGGATAATGATCCTGGAGCAGGGTGAAAGCGCGCTGCAGACAGGTCAGCATGCCGAGCGCCAGCACGTCCACTTTAAGGATTTTCACCGCGTCGAGATCGTCCTTGTCCCACTCGACCATCTTGCGCTCGTCCATCGCCGTCTTGACGATGGGCACGATCTCGTCGAGCCGGTCCCGGGTGATGACGAAACCGCCGACATGCTGCGACAAATGACGAGGAAAGCCCATGATCTCGTTGGCGCATTCGATCACATGCCTTGTCGATGGATCGGTCTGATCGAGGCCGCCGGCCTTTGTCTCCTTTTCGCCGAGCTCCGAGGTCGACCAGCCCCAGATCGAACTGGACAGCGCGCCCCGGACGTCGTCCGACAGGCCCATCGCCTTGGCCACTTCGCGCATCGCCGAGCGGCCCCGGTAGCTGACGACGGCGGCGGCCAGCGCGGTGCGCTTGGTGCTGTATTTGGAATAGATGTACTGGATGACCTCCTCGCGCTTTTCATGCTCGAAATCGACGTCGATGTCGGGCGGCTCGTTTCTTTCCTCGGAAATGAAGCGTTCGAAAAGCGTTTCGATCTTGTCCGGGCCGACTTCGGTGATGCCAATGCAGAAGCAGATGATCGAGTTGGCGGCAGAGCCGCGCCCCTGGCAGAGAATGTTCTGGCTGCGGGCGAATTTGACGATGTCGTGGACAGTCAGGAAATAGCGCGCGTAGTTCAGGCGCTCGATCAGAGCGAGCTCCTCCTCGATGCGCTGCGTCACAAAAGCGGGCACGCCCGAGGGGTAGCGGATGGCGGCTCCCTCCTTGGCCAGCCTTTCCAGTTCGGCCTGCGGCCCAAGACCCGATTCCGTCGGCTCGTCGGGATAGTTGTATTGCAGGTCACTGAGCGAGAAGGTCAGCTCGCCGGCAAAACGCAGCGTTTCCGCCAGCGCTTGCGGATGCCTGCGGAAAAGCCGTGCCATCTCCAGCGGCGGCTTTAAGTGACGCTCGGCATTGGCCGCCAGCTCCAGCCCCACCTCGGCGACGGGCACATTGAGGCGGATCGCCGTCAGCACGTCCTGCAGCGGGCGCCGTTCCGACGTATGGTAGAGAACATCGTTGGTCGCCATCAACGGGATGCCGGCCAGCTCCGCCATCGCCGCCGCCTGCTCGATACGGAAGCGGTCGTTGCCGCGGTAATCCGGCGAAACCGCAAGCCGCAGGTTTTCACCGAAACGATCCGTGAGCCGGCTAAGGAGTGCGAGGCTGGTTTCCGCGTCCGCCGACACATCCGGCAGTATGGCGAGCGACAGGAGATCGCCCCATTCGAGAAGATCGCTCTGTTTGAGGAGCGTCGCCCCTTTTTCGTTCTCGTCACGCAGATTGGCCTGCGTCAGCATGCGGCAGAGATGCCCCCAGCCCTTGCGATCCTGCGGGTAGGCGAGGATGTCCGGCGTGCCGTCGCAAAAAACCAGGCGGCAGCCGGGATGATAGGAAGCACCCTCCACCTTGGCCTGCTGCCAGGCGCGCACCACGCCCGCCACCGTGTTGCGGTCGGCGAGACCGATCGCCGAAAACCCCAGGAATTTTGCCGCGACCACCAGCTCCTCCGGTTTCGAGGCACCGCGCAGAAACGAGAAGTTCGACTGGATGCCGAATTCGGCATAGGGGTTGGCCGTCAGCGCATTCATGCGAAG
Organism: Mesorhizobium sp. M0590; assembly: GCF_040320905.1. Lineage (NCBI taxonomy): Bacteria > Pseudomonadati > Pseudomonadota > Alphaproteobacteria > Hyphomicrobiales > Phyllobacteriaceae > Mesorhizobium > Mesorhizobium sp. M0590. Next base: position 689,909 of record NZ_JAMYQN010000001.1, on the reverse strand, counting down.
ATCCCATGCATGAACCAGCGTGGCGAGGGCTGCGAGGCGCTGTAAAGGCCCTGGCGATAGAGCCAGTAACGGCGGCCGTCGGCATCCTCGATGCGGAAATAATCCCGGGTCGGGGCATCTTCTCGTCCCGCCGCCCCTCGCCACCATTCCGGCGCGATGCGCTCCGGCCCTTCGGCGCGCGCGACCCGATAGAGCGCGCGCCGCCAGCGGAAGTTCAAAGGCGGGCCTTCCGGCATTTCGGTGGCCGGCACCTCGATCGGCTCGGGCGAACGGAAAAGCCGGATCGGCCGTTCCGGCTGGAAGACGGTCGAGGGAGCGTCCTTCGCCTTGTCCGGCTGCTTCGGCGGCGAGCTTCTCTGCGGCGCCTCCGTGAAGGGAAGGGTGGCGACGGCGCGCTCCGGCAAATGGCTCTCGACGGCGACCGGCTTCAAGACCGCGCCTTCGCCGAGCCGGGCGCGAATGCGGTCGGCAAAAAGCGCGATATCGGCACCGTCGTCGCTCGTCTCGCCGGCAAGGTCGGCCTGCTGCATGTCGAAGGCGGCGGCGGTCAGCACCGAAAGGCGCACGAGATCGAAGCCATAGCCGGCGTCGATATCCTGTTCGAGCGCGGCAAGCCTTTCGTGGAACAATTTCTGGATCAGCCGCGGCTCGCGCAGAGGCCGCGAGGTGCCGACGGCGATGCGGCTGACGCCGCCATCGACGCGGAAAAGCAGCAGCGCCAGCCGCCTTGCGCCCTCGCCGCGACGCTCGAGGTCGCTCTTCAAGGTGGTCGCCAGCATGCCGGTCAGCCGCTCGATGTCCTCGGTCAGCATGATCGGCTCGGCAAGGTGACGCTCGACCGAAAGCGGTGCCACCGGCAGGCGCGGCGACACGGCCTCCTCGAGGCGGCCAAGCGCCTGGTCGAGACGCAAGAGCAGCGATGCGCCGAAGCGGCGGGCCAGCGGCGCGCGCGGTGCCGCCATGACGGCGCCCGCCGTGCGCAGGCCGACGCTTTCGAGGCTGGCGCGTACCTCCGGGTCGATGCGCAGCGCCGCCAGCGGCAAGGGCGCGAGAAGCGCTTCCTCCTCACCATCGGGCACGATGCGGTCGCCAGCAAACCGCGCCGCCGCCCAGGCAGCACCAGGCGTGGCGGCAAGCCCGGCGCGGACATCGAAGCCCTGATGGAAAAAACGCGACAGGATATCGTCCAGCATCGAGCGTTCGCCGCCGAAAAGATGGGTGCAGCCGGTGACGTCGAGATAGAGGCCGTCGGTCCCGTCAAGCGCCACCAGCGGGGTATAGCGGTCGCACCAGTCGGCGAGGCCTTCGAGCAGGCGCCGGTCGGCCTCCGGATCGGCCTCCACGATGTCGATCGAGGGATGCATGGCGCGTGCGTCGGCTATGCCCATGCCGCGCTTCAGATTAAGCGCCTCGGCCCGCTCGTCGAGGGCGGCGATGCGCTGGGCGTTCCGGTCGCGGTGACTGATCACCAGCGGCAGGTGATCCGACGGCCGGGAACGCCAGGACCGCCCCAGACGCTGCCGCAGGATCCTCTCGGCGGCGAGATGCGGAAACCACAGGGATAGGAGTCTTTGGCCGTTCTGGGGCCCATTCCTGAGACCTTCCTTGCTCGCCCCGTCTTTCTTCGAATATGCGTTCATCGGGGTTCCACTCCAGTGTGAATTTTCCGGGCAAGGCCGTGCGGCTCTTGCCGATGGCGACGGTGAAGGCGGGTCGGCCGATCGAGCCGGCGAGCGGCCCGGCAAGCGTCTTACGCGTTGCCGCCGGTGCCGCCGACAGGATGAGGCGGACGGGCGCTGCCGTCGGTTCGGGCTCGCCGGCCTGGCGCAGCAGGAACAGCGGCCGGCCCGCACTCTGCGCGCGGGCGTGCAGCCGCCGCGTCGCGGTGAGGTCAAGCCGCTGCGGGCTGCCGCGGATTTCGAGGATGACGGCGGCCAGCGCCGTCATCCGGGCAGCCTCCTCGGCGATCCACAGCGCATCGAGCAGCCTTGGCGCCTCGGAAAACAGCAATTGCTCCGGCTCGATGCCGAAGAAGGCGTGAAGCCCCCTGGCATAGGGAAAGCCGGCCTCGCGGAAAACCTCGGATGTGCCGATCCACAGCACCGGCAATCGCGGCCCCTGGCTGAGGATCAGGCTGACGAGCGACAAGGCAAAACCGGCAACGGCCCCGGCATCGCGGGTCGCGGCGCCATGAAACTCGCTCACCGCCGCCTTCGGCAGGCCGCCGCTCAGCGCAGCATCGAGGCGCTCGGCGCCGGTGCGCAAAAACGCATCGGGCGGCGCCATGGCGAGGCCGCGCCGGACAATGGTCAGATTCCGAGCGGGTGTCGGATGCCGAGAGGGTGTCAGACTCTGACGAGAGACATCCGCGTCAAACGACGAACTGGCCGGCGCCTCCAGGCGCTCGGGCAAGGTCCCTTCGATCTTCGCGATCTGGCGGCGCAGGGCAAAAACAGTCTCCCGCGCCACGGCGCTTGTCGCCATGACGGTCAGCTTCCACTCACAATTGTTCCTGTTATGTTCCCTAGAATTCCAGAGGCCGGCCAAAGAGTCAAGCGGAGTCATGGGGAATTTATTCCTGTAGTGGGGGCGTGACACGGTCACCCCAGCCCGACCATTTGCCGAGTCCGGCCCGAAAGCCTATATGCCGGGATCAAAGGACAAAGCATGGCTCGCATCTACCAAACACGCATCTGGCACGACCAGCTTTCGCCAACGATGGAGGAAATCGAGCTCCTGGCGCTGGAGGCCTATGCCCATCTGCCGGAGGACTTTCGCAAGTTGACCGGCGAGATCGTCATTCAGATCGCCGAATTCCCGACCGACGAGATCATGGACGACCTTTCGCTGGAAACGCCCTTCGACCTGCTCGGCCTGTTCGAGGGGCGCGGCATCGCCGAGCGCTGGAACCCGCAGACCGGCGAGGGGCCGAACCGCATCACGCTCTATCGCCGCGCCATCCTCGACTACTGGGCCGAGAACGAGGAAACGCTGGGCGACATCGTCACCCATGTGCTGATCCACGAGATCGGCCACCATTTCGGCCTGTCGGACGACGATATGGAGCGGATCGAGGAAGCGGCTGAATAGCACTCAGATGACAGAAGCAGAATTTGCCGATCTGATCGATTGCAATTGGCCGTATCACGACATTTCACTGAGCCGGGAACTGATCGAATCCGCAGTGAGGATTTCGCCGAATGCCGCGTTCTTAGCACTTAGCGAGCTTTGCCATCTGCCCGCAAGTGCTGCCGTCGAGCCCGCCATTCTCCTAGCTCTGGTCGACTTTTGGCTATCCGAAGTCGACCACCCGGTGGCATCTCTGACTGCAGAATGCGCGATCTCCTTGATCGAACGCAAGCGACTGCCGGTTCCCGAGATACTTACGAAGATGGGTTACGTCTCCGGTTATCCCGGCCTCCTTGCAGCGCTATCGATACTCTATTTCAGCTGCGATGACGTCGACGGGCTCGCAGACGCGCGGCTCAACGAAATCAGAGCCGTCTGGGAAAGGCTGCCGTAGCCGGTAGCACCTACCAATCGCTGAGCTTGGTGTCGGGGCCGTATTCCTGGCCCTCGATGTCCTTCACCACGGCCTGGCCGCAGCGCATGGTCTTGGCCTCCTTGTCATAGGCATAGGTCGGCGAGCCGAACAGGTGCCAGCCCTTGTTCAGCGCCGCCGTCACCTTGTGGCAGAAGCTGGCATCGTCCGGGCCGGACAGAAAGCGGTAGAGTTTCATTCTTCAATCCTGTCGTCAGTTACGTTAGTCATGCGCGAACAGCGGCGGCCTTCGCCAGCAGTTTTTCGGCCTGCGCCAGATGCAGCCGCTCGACCATCTTGCCGTTCAGCGCAACTACCGCCCTACCGGTATTTTCGGCGAACGCGAAGGCATCCTTGACCGCGCGCGCCTCGGCTATTGCTTCGGGCGACGGTGCAAAGGCGCGGTTCGCGGCTTCGATCTGAGCTGGATGGATCAGCGACTTGCCGTCAAAACCCATGGCGGCCGCTTCCGTGCACTCGCGCGCAAACCCGTCCATATCGCGAAAATCATTGAAGACGCCATCGAGCAGGTCGAGGCCGCCGGCGCGCGCGGCGAGCACCATCTGCATCAGCCATGGAACGAGATAGCGCCGGTCGGGCATGGCGAGAATTCCGGTGTCCTTGACCAGGTCATTCGTTCCGGCAGCGAAACACACCAGTCGAGAGGCCGGATCGCGGCCGAGCTCGGCAATCGGCCCAATGTTGAGCAGCGCCTTGGGCGTCTCGATCATCGCCCATAGCTTGACTTCGTCGGCGATAAAATTGTCGTCGAGCACGTCGCCGGCCTCGAGAATGTCGCGCGGCGTGTCGACCTTGGGCAGCAGGATGGCGTCGGGCGAGCATTTTGCCGCGGCCAGCAGGTCGGCGCCGCCCCACTCGCTCGACAGCGCGTTGATGCGCACGACCATCTCGCAGCGCCGGTTGGAATGGCCGGCGAAAATCGCCGCCAGTTTTTCGCGCGCGGAAAGTTTATCGGCCGGGGCGACGGCGTCCTCGAGATCGATGACGACGGTATCGCAGGCCAGCGATTGGATCTTGGCCAGCGCCTTGTCGTTCGAAGCCGGGACGTAAAGCACCGAGCGGCGCGGGCGGTAGCTTTCGGTGGTCATCTTCGATCTATGCCGCCTGCAGCTAGCCGAGGCAAGCCGTGCATAAAAACTGCACGCAATTTCGGAAAATCTCCTCGTCTCCGCCCCGCTTGCCACCCGACCGGATGCGACAAGGGCGGCATGCAAGAGCAAAAGAACTCCCGTTGGTCCCTGCCGTACCGGCTTCGCCGCGAAAGCTGGTGGCTCGTCGATCCGCCCCAGACTTTGGCAACCCTCCTCCCTTTCGTCCGGAAATCCCTGCCCACCAGCCGCATCAAAGCCGCCGAGAAAGCCCGATCATGACAGTATTCCTCTCGGCGGCGCCGAGCTATTGCAGCCGCTTCGGCGTTGCCGTCCTGCTCGTCGCGTTGGCCGATTTCTTCTTCTATGGCCAACCGGCGGGCATCACGCTTTTCCTGTTCGGCGTTGCGATTGCAGCGGCGAGCATGGCTCTCCATCCTCTCGACGTCTTCAACGATGGCAGGTTCTGGTTCAAGCCGGTTGCGCTGTTTATGGCGCTGCTGCCGCTTGTGGAAAATGTCAGCGCACTGTCCGTCTCGATCGCGCTGGCGGCGACGGCCATCCTCGCGCTTTCACTGGCCGGACGGTTGCGGCGCGGCCTTGCCCGTATTGCCGGCCAACTCTCGCTGTTCCTGCTTGCAACGCCATTTCGGCTCGTCCTTGATTTCTTCCGCTGGCGCACGGCGGCGCGGCGGCTTGGCCGGCGGCGCGTGCGCCTTGCGGCGATCGCCGTCTGGGTCATGCCGCTGGGCCTCGGCGCAGTGTTCCTCGCGCTGTTCGGCGCCGCCAATCCGGTCATCGAATATTGGTTCTCGCTGATCGACCTGATGGCACTGCTCGACGTCGTCCAGCTGCCACGTCTCGGCTTCTGGCTGTTCGTGCTTGCCTGCGTCTGGGCCTTTCTGCGGCCGCGGCTGCCGCGCTTTCTCCGCCGCCGCAGGGTGTCGCCAGCCAGCGCACCGGCGACGCCGGCCACCAGGACCACCATCGAGGACATCGTCTTCGGCAAGGCCGCTATCCTCCGCGCGCTCGTCGTCTTCAACATCCTGTTCGCGGTGCAGAGCGCACTCGACGCCACCTATCTGTGGGGCGGCATCGCGCTTCCCGACGGGCTGACCTATGCCGCCTACGCGCATCGCGGCGCCTATCCGCTGATCGTCACGGCGCTGCTGGCCGCCGGCTTCGTGCTGGCGGCGCTGCGGCCGGGAAGTGCGACCTCCGGCGATCCGCTCATCCGCCGGCTGGTTTATGCCTGGGTGGCGCAGAACATCCTCCTGGTGATCTCGTCGATCCTGCGGCTCGATCTCTATATCGGTATCTATGCGCTGACCTATTGGCGTGTCGCTGCGTTCGTCTGGATGGGGCTGGTGGCGGCGGGCCTTGTCCTGATCATAGCCCGCATCGCGCGCGAAAAGTCCAACGAATGGCTGCTTGCCGCCAATCTTCTGACGCTATCGGCGACGCTCTATGCCTGCTCGTTCATCAACTTTGCCGCGCTGATTGCCAACTACAATGTCGACCATTGCTTCGAAATGACCGGCCAAGGCACCCAGCTCGACGTCTGGTACCTGCGCTCGCTCGGGCCCGGCGCCTTGCCGGCGCTCGATCGCTTCGTCCAGCACCAGAGCAGGACGGTTTCCGCGGAGGATGCCTCCATCCGCGAACTCGCCGGCTGGTATGCACAGGACGAAGCACGCTTCCGCGCCGGCCAGGAAAACTGGCGGGGCTGGAGCTTTCGTGACTGGCGGCTCAACCGCGCCCTCGACAGGCGTGGCCCGTTCGTGGTTCCTCCGATGTCCGAACCCTTCATGCCGGGCCGCTGATTTGATGCCGCACCACATACTGGTCGCCGACGACGACCCGCACATTCGCGAAATCATCTGCTTCGCGCTGGAAAAGGCCGGCATGAAAACGCTGGCGGTGCCGGACGGCGCGGCTGCCTTGCAGGCGATAGAGCGCCATGCGCCCGATCTCGTCGTGCTCGACATCGGCATGCCGGAAATGGACGGGCTGGAAGTGTGCCGGCGGCTGCGCCACACATCCGACCTGCCGGTGCTGTTCCTGTCCGCGCGGGATGAAGAGATCGACCGCGTCCTCGGGCTGGAGATGGGCGGCGATGATTATGTCACCAAGCCGTTCAGCCCGCGCGAGCTGGTCGCCCGCGTCAACGTCATCCTGCGCCGCGCGCGGCCCACGCCGGAACCAGCCGACGACCGGCAATTCTCGCATGGCAGACTGTTGCTGGTTCCGGCAAGCCATACAGCCAGCTTCGACGGCAAGCCGCTGGCGCTGACGTCGATCGAATTCGCGATCCTGAAAGGCTTTTTGGCGCGGCCGGCGTATGTGCTTGGCCGCGACATGGTGATGGCCAACGCCTATGCGGCCAATATCCATGTCGCAGACCGCACCGTCGACAGCCATATCCGCAATATCCGCGCCAAGCTGGCGGCCGTCGGCTGCGTCGATGCGATCGAGACCGTGCACGGCGTCGGTTTTCGGCTGGGCGGATGCGGCGCGTGAGCGCCCAAGAACTGATTGGCAGCAAATGGCGGCCTCGCCTCGCCACGGTCGTCATCGCCATCCTGATCATGGTGATGGCGCTGCCGCTGGCCGGCCTGTTTTTCTTCCGGCTCTACGAGAACCAGCTGATCAGGCAGACCGAGGCCGAGCTGATCGCCCAAGGCGCCGCCCTTGGCGCGATCTATGCGCAAGAGGTTCGCGAGGCCGGCCTTGCCCCGGAAAAGCTCGGCGCACCCGTGCCTTCACCCAACACCAGCGATCGGGCCTCTCCCTACCAGCCAATCGAACCGCGCCTCGATCTTGCGTCCGACAGGATCCTGCCGACCCGGCCCGCGGCCACCGCGGCCAGCGCCGATCCCGCCTTCGCGGCAATCGGCGCACGCCTGTCGGGCATTCTTGCCGAGACGCAGAAGACCACGCTCGCCGGCTTCCGGCTGCTCGATCCCAGAGGCGTGGTCATCGCCGGCCGTGAGGAGGCCGGCCTGTCGCTCGCCGCTGTCGACGAGGTTCGCGCAGCGCTTGCCGGCCGCTACGCCAGCGCGCTCAGGCTGCGGGTTCCCGACCAGCCGTCGCCGCCGCTCTATTCGGTCAGCCGCGGCACCAAGGTTCGCGTCTTTGTCGCCATGCCGGTTGCGGTCTCCGGCAAGGTCGCCGGCGTCGTCTATCTGTCGCGGACGCCGAACAACATCGTCAAGCATCTCTATGGCGAGCGCGGCAAGGTGGCGCTGGCGGCAATCACCATCCTCGGCGGCGCGCTGCTGATCGGGCTGGTCTTCCTGCGCGCCGTCAGCCGTCCGATCTATGCGCTGATGGAACGCACGAAACGCATCGCCGCCGGCGACCGCGCGGCGATCAGGCCGCTCGATCACCACGGCACGCGCGAAATGGGTGAACTCTCTGCTGCTTTCCTCGACATGGCCGAAAAGCTGCACGCACGCTCCGACGGCATCCAGACCTTTGCCACCCACGTCTCGCACGAGCTCAAATCGCCGCTGACGGCGATCCAGGGGGCCGCCGAACTGCTGCGCGATTCGGGCAGCGCGATGGACGAGGCCGAGCGGCGGCGCTTTTCGGACAATATCGTCACCGATGCCGGCCGGCTCAATCTGCTGGTGCGCCGCCTGCTCGACCTGGCGCGCGCCGAAAATCTCGAGCCGAGCGGCGAAAGCACGTCGCTCACTGCTGCACTGGCGCTGCTGCCGGCCGACGACAGGCTGGCGGTGCGCGTCGAGGCGGGCACCGAGATCGGGCTGCGCATATCGGCCGAAAACGCTGCGATCGTGCTGGCCAATCTCATCGACAATTCGGCGCGGCACGGCGCGACGCTGGTATCGGTCACAGCCGCAAAAGCGGACGGCAAGGCCACCATCGTGGTCGCTGACGACGGCGCCGGCATTTCGCCCAGCAACCGAGGCCGCATCTTCGAGCCGTTCTTCACCACGCGCCGCGATTCCGGCGGCACCGGCATGGGCCTCGGCATCGTGCTGGCCCTCCTGAAAGCGCATGATGGCACGATCCGGCTGGTTGACTCGGCGAGCGGCACGCGCTTCGAGATCATCCTGCCGGCGGCGTGACTCGGCGGTTCAGATCGGAAGGGCCAAAAGGTGCATTACGACATCGTCATCATCGGCGGAGCCATCGTCGGCTCCTCGGTCGCCTATTATCTGCGCGAGGAAGGGTTTTCGGGCTCGATTGCGCTTGTCGAGCGTGACCCGCAATTTTCTCATGCGGCGACCACACTGTCCTGCGCTTCCATCCGCCAGCAGTTCTCGATCCCGGAAAACATCCGGCTGTCGCAATTCACGCTGAAACTGTTCCGGCGGCTCAGGGAAGAGTTTGGCGCGGACGCCGATATCGGCTTTCGCGAAGGTGGCTACCTCATCCTTGCCGGCGAGAACGGGCTGCCGATCCTGCGGGCCAACCACGAGGCGCAGATGGCCGAGGGCGCCGACATCGTGCTCGAGAATGCGGAGGCGCTCGTCCGCCGCTTTCCGTGGCTGTCGGTCGAGGGCATTTCCGCCGGCGCCTATGGCCGCAGCGGCGAAGGCTGGTTCGACGCGCATGCGATGCTGATGCTGTTCCGCAAGGCACTGCGAAGCAAGAACATCGATTTCATCACAGCGTCGGCGACCGGTATCGAGCGGCAAGGGAAGCGCGTCGCCGGCGTGACCCTCGACAATGGCGAGCGGCTCGAGGCCGGCACCGTCGTTAACACCGCCGGGCCGAATGCCGGCAAGGTGGCAGCAATGGCCGGGCTGGCGCTGCCGGTGGAGCCGCGCAAGCGCAATGTCTTCGTCTTCGAGGCGCGCGAAAAATATGACGACATGCCGCTGCTGGTCGACCCGAGCGGCATCTATGTCCGGCCGGAGGGCTCGGTCTACATCACCGGCGGCGCCGAGCCGGAAGAGGGCGAAGGACCGGCCGACCCCGCCGACTTCGACCCCGACTGGCCGCTGTTCGAAGAGGTGATCTGGCCGGTGCTGGCGACCCGCATTCCAGCCTTCGAGGCGATCAAGCCGACGCGCGCCTGGGTCGGCCATTACGACTACAACACGCTCGACCAGAATGCGGTGATCGGCCCGCACCCGGAGGTCGGCAATTTCCTCTTCGCCAACGGGTTTTCCGGTCACGGCTTGCAGCAGGCTCCGGCGGTCGGCAAGGCGCTGGCCGAACTGATCGTGCATGGCGGCTATCGCACGGTGGATTGCTCGGCGTTCGGGTACAGCCGGATCGCCGACGGGCGGCCGTTTCGGGAATTGAATGTAATTTAACGCCGGCGCGAAGGGATGCTACCGTTGCTTGGTGGATTAAGCCGCCACCAAGCCGCCCGTACCAAGATACGCCTGAAGCCAGCCCAGCACCCGGGCCCAGCCTTCGGCATGCTTCGTTGCGGCAGCAGCGAGGCCGGCGAAGCCGCCATGGCAGATGGTGACGCGTGTGCCGCCGGCGATCGGCTCCAGCAGCCAGGCGACTTTGGTTTCGCGGCGGCCAAGCGTCGGATGGTCCCAGTCGTATCTCCGCGTCTGCACGATCCGGCGCGGCTCTTCGATCTCCAGGAATTCGCCGCTGGCGGGCAGGTGTCTGCCGGCCGCCGTCTCGACGGTGACGCTCCAGCGGCCGCCGACGCGGAGGTCGGCCGCCCATCCGGTCATCCGGTAGGTCCTGGCGGACCCCCACCAGCGCTCGACCTCGCGTGTAACGAGCGCGTCAAATATCCGCTCGGGCGGCGCGCGAACATCGGCGCTCGCCATAACGGTCTCGCCATTGGTCATGCTGTGCACCGCGGAACTGTACATCGCCCTGTCTCCAGAAACGTTTCGCTATCGAAACAACCTCAAGCCTTCGACGCCGGGCGCGACAGGCCTTTGCCGGTTTCGAGCAGGCTCTTCAGGCTGGACAGGATGAGCGGCCAGCCGTTCGCCACATGGCCAAGCAGCTTGTGCGGTCCATCGGCTTCGTGTGTGATGGCGAGCTTCATCATCTCGCCCTCCTGCTCGATGGCGAAGGTGCAGCGTGTGTAGCCGTCCGCCTTGACCTCGGGCATGAACTCGTTGCGCCATTTGAGCACGATGCGCTTGGGTGGATCGATCTCGAGGACCTCGCCGCTGTCGGTGACGCGGCCGTCGGTGTAAACCATCTTCCACGCCGAACCTTGTTTCCAGTCGCTTAGCATCTGGGCGCCGAGGAAATATTGCCGCTGGAACTCCGGCTCGGTCAGTGCTTGCCAGAGTTTTTCGGGCGAAGTGCGGATGTAGGTGACATAAACGAAAATGTTGCTCATCAGTCTTCCCTTTCGAGACGTTTCTTCAAATCGCTGAGGGCGCCCAGTCGCCCCCGCTCGAATTTGCCGATCCAGCGTTCGGCGATCTCGTTGATGGGAACCGGATTCAGATAATGTTGCTTCTCGCGTCCCTTGCGGATGGTGGTGACGAGGTTTGCTTCTTCCAGGATCGCCAGATGCTTGGTCACCGCCTGGCGCGTCATGTCCATCTCACCGCACAGCGCGTTCAGCGTCTGCCCGTTCCTGGCATGAAGGCTGTCCAGCAATCGCCGGCGTGTCGGGTCGGCCAAGGCGCGAAAGACGGCATCCATGCTCATGACTCTAATATGCAACCATTTGGTTGCATGTCAAGAGGCAGAACCCTAGCCAAGAATGCGCGGGTTGAGGTCGCTGGGAGTGGATTTCAGCGCTTGCGGCCGAACCAGAATGCGTTGGGCATGCGCTCCATGCCGATACGCTCATAGAAGCCGACGGCGTCGGGCATGGAGATCAGGCTGATGGCAACGGAAGGTCCGAGTTGCCGGCGTGCCTCATCCATCAGGCCCTTGCCGATACCCAGCCCTTGCGCCGATGCAGAAACAGCGAGCTCGGAGATATAGCAGACCCAGGAAAAGTCGGTGACGCCGCGAGCGACACCAACCAGCGGCTTGCCCGGTGCATCGATGCGCGCGGTGAGCACCAGGGCGGCACTCGTGAGCATCGCCTTCAAACGGGCATGATCATCGACGGGCCGTGTCTCGCCGAGGCCGGATTCCACCAGAACGCGGCGGAACTCGGCGATGCCGAGGCCCGGTTCGCTGGCGTAAAGGATCGTGGATCGCGTTGTCATGTCGACAAAAGTGCACCATGGGCTGGTGGTTTTGAAGCTGTTTTGTACCGATTTTGTGTTTCGATCGACGACGGAAGTCCAAAAACAGCCGTCTTTTATTTGCCCGCGGCATTGTGTAAACCGAGCGCCAGCAATTCCCCGCAACGAGAAGAAGACGGGCAAGAACCATGGAAAAATTCACCAAGCTCACCGGTGTCGCCGCGCCGATGCCGATCGTCAATGTCGACACCGACATGATCATCCCCAAGGATTATCTCAAGACGATCAAGCGCACGGGGCTCGGCACCGGCCTGTTCGCCGAAATGCGTTACAAGGACGACGGCTCGGAAAACCCGGACTTCGTGCTCAACAAGCCGGCCTACCGCAAGGCGCAGATCCTGGTCGCCGGCGACAATTTCGGCTGCGGCTCGAGCCGGGAACATGCGCCGTGGGCGCTGCTCGATTTCGGCATCCGCTGCGTCATCTCGACCTCGTTCGCTGACATTTTCTACAATAACTGCTTCAAGAACGGCATCTTGCCGATCACCGTCAGCCCGGAAAACCTGGAGAAGCTGATGGACGATGCCTCGCGCGGTTCCAACGCGACGCTGTCGGTCGATCTCGAAGCCAAGGAAATCCGCGGGCCGGACGGCGGCGTGGTCAAGTTCGACCTCGACGAATTCAAGCGCCACTGCCTCTTGAACGGCCTCGACGATATCGGCCTGACCATGGAGAAGGCCGGCGCCATCGCTTCGTTCGAGAAGAAGAACGCCGAGCTGCGGCCCTGGGCATAGGCTCTAAAGCCGCGCCGACGGTCAGCCTCTACGCCAAGTGTCCGGGGAGGGATGTGATGACACGCTTGCTTGTTGCCGCTGCCTGCGGACTGCCGCTGATGCTGCTGCCCCCGGCGAGCGTCTATGCCCAGACGCAGACGCCCGCCACGGAAGCGCCAGCGGCAGATCAAGGCGCCAGCGACACAGCCGCCGCCGACGATGACAAGCAGGCGCCGATCCCGTTCGAGGGCGGCCAGCTGACCATCACCCAGGAGGAAGAATACGGGGAACGGGTACTCGCCTTCGACGGCAAGGAACTGGCGCGCAATTACGACGTCTTCTTCGACAAGATCGTCGAGGTCGGCGGCGTCAAGGTGGCGCTGGTCGATGTCGGCGACGGCGGCAACCAGTGCGGCCCGGCCAAGGTGATCGTGTGGAAGCCGGAGGGCGGTGCGATCCAGACGACCACGGTCGAGCAGGATGAATGCGGCGCGCCGCCGGCCGCGATCTCCGACAGCGCCGTCTATTTCGTACCCTATCTGCTGCCGGGCGATTCCAAGCCGGCGCTGCAATGGTCGCCGACGGACGGACTGACGACGTCCGGTAATCTGACCTACATGCCGGAGCCGGGCACCGACTGGAAAGACATCGATCCGTCGAAATACGACAACATCATTGATGCCTTTCACAACGAGGCCGTCTACAGGCTAGCCGAGACGCTGCTCGGCAAGGACATGCCCGACATGGCGACCAGCCTGCTGGTCGGCGGCGGCACGGAAAAAACCGCGTCGGGTGCCTTCTTTGCCAGCGGCTGCGTGCCGCATGATTGCGGTGGCAATGACGGCTTCATGGCGGTCGACCCGGTCAAGCACAAGCTGTATTTCGCCCGCCGCGGCGACAAGCCCGAGCCGGACGCGTGGCCGGCGGTGAGTACATGGCCGGCCGACGTCAAGGAAGCGCTGGACAAGGCGCTGGGGTCGCCGAATTAGAAATCGTTCTGCCGCGATCCTTCGCGCGCCCCTCTGTCCTGCCGGACATCTCCCCCACTTGGGGGGAGATCGGCCGTCACCGCCGCTTTCGCCAAACCGCCTACGCTGCAAAAAAGGAGGACACCATGCGAAAACTGATCTCCACCGGTTCGCCCTTCGAGAAGACCGCCGGCTATTCGCGCGCCGTGGTGCAGGGCGACTGGTGTTTCGTGTCCGGAACGACCGGCTACGATTATGCGACCATGTCGATGCCGGAGACCGTGGAGGCACAAACGCGCAATTGCCTGACGACGATCGCCAAGGCGCTCGGGGACGGCGGCTTCGAGACGGCCGATGTGGTGCGGGCGCATTACTATATCACCGATGCGGCTTTCGTGGATGTGGTGTTCCCGATCCTCGGCGAGGCCTTTGGCGAGATCAGGCCGGCGGCAACGATGATCGTGTGCCAGCTCAACAAGCCGGAGATGAAGATCGAGATCGAGGTGACGGCGCTGCGGCGCACAGCCTGATGCCTGTCACGGTTGCGACAACGACACGGTTAGCACGAGGATCGGCCCATGGTGAAGGTCAGGCGCATCGTTGCAAACATAGACACGCAGGATATCGCGGCGGCAAAACCCTTCTATCAGGATGTGCTCGGCCTCGATCTCAAGATGGATATGGGCTGGATCGCTACCTACGGCTCGCAAGAGACGATGTCCGTGCAGGTCAGTTTCATGGCCGAAGGGGGATCAGGAACGCCGGTGCCGGACATCTCTATCGAAGTCGACGACGTCGATGCCGCGCTTGAAAGCATGAGGACGGCCGGCTTTGCCATCGAATACGGTCCGGCGGACGAACCCTGGGGCGTGCGGCGCTTCTTCGTACGCGACCCGTTCGGCAGGCTGGTCAATATCCTTTCGCATCTCTAGGCATTTTGTCTTGAGCATCGGATTTTCCCAAAACCGGTTTCCACTTTTGGGTCCGATGCTCTGAACCGCAGGCTTGCGCGCCGGCCGCTTGGCGTTTAGCAAGGCCGCGGCTCACGACACAATCAGGACGGTTCCCCATGGCTTCGAAAAATCTTCTCCTGCTTGCCGGCGACGGCATCGGCCCCGAGGCGATGGCCGAGGTGAAGAAGCTGATTTCCGCCATGAACGACAGGCTCGGCAGCGATTTCGTCACCGATGAGGGCCTTGTCGGCGGCTGCGCCTACGACGCGCATGGCGCGGCGATTTCCGATGCCGACATGGCCAAGGCAATGGCGTCGGACGCGGTGCTGTTCGGCGCCGTCGGCGGACCGAAATGGGATGCGGTGCCTTACGAGGTGCGCCCGGAGGCGGGTCTGCTGCGGCTGCGCAAGGACATGGAGCTGTTTGCCAATCTCAGGCCGGCAATCTGCTATCCGGCGCTGGCGGCGTCCTCCTCGCTGAAGCAGGAGGTGGTCGAGGGGCTCGATATCCTGATCGTGCGCGAGCTCACCGGCGGCGTCTATTTCGGCGAGCCTAAGCAGATCATCGACCTCGGCAACGGCCAGAAGCGCGGCATCGACACCCAAATATACGATACGTTCGAGATCGAGCGCATTTCGGGCGTTGCCTTCGAATTGGCGCGCACGCGCAAGAATCACGTCACCTCGATGGAAAAGCGCAATGTGATGAAGTCGGGCGTGCTGTGGAACGAGGTCGTCACCCAGACGCACAAGGCCAAGTATGCCGACGTCAAGCTCGATCACATGTTGGCCGATGCTGGCGGCATGCAGCTGGTGCGCTGGCCGAAGCAGTTCGACGTCATCGTCACCGACAATCTGTTCGGCGACATGCTGTCCGACATCGCCGCCATGCTGACCGGCTCGATCGGCATGCTGCCGTCGGCCTCGCTCGGCGCGCCGGATGCGAAGACAAAAAAGCGCAAGGCGCTCTACGAGCCGGTGCACGGCTCGGCGCCCGACATCGCTGGCAAGGGCATCGCCAATCCGATCGCCATGATCGCCTCCTTCGCCATGTGCATGCGCTATTCCTTCGGCATGGTTGAAGAGGCCGACCGGCTGGAAGGCGCGATCGCCGCCGTGCTCGATCAGGGCTTGCGCACCAGGGATATTCATTCACCGGGGATGACCGAGGTCGGCACCGCTGAGATGGGCGACGCGATCATCGCCAAATTTTTGGGCTGATCCCGTGTCGGTCGACGTCCGCTGGGCGACGACCGGGGATGCGGCGGCACTCGCCACCGTGCTTTGCGAGATGGCGGCACAGGGCAATTCATGCCGAGCCCTTGCCGGATCGCGCCAGCGTGAGCGTGTCGATCCGTTTCTTCCTGCCTGAGATAAATTCGACGATGCGGTGCGTTTCGTAACTCCGCACAACGAACGAAGGCGCGGTCCAAAGGTCGTCGATCGTGATGTCATGATCGCGGAGGCGCCCCAGTGCCAGCGACACGCTGAAACTGCGGTTCTCGTTCATTCTGCGGAAGCGCATATGTACGATGTTGCGCTTTTCGGCGATCGAAAGCAGCTCGTATAGGTCGAGCGGTTCCCCCTGAGCGCTTCTGAACGCGGTGTGGGAGTTTATGACGCGCGCCTCCACGCGGCCTTTCTGCGAACGTGGGTTATCGGTGCAGCCATGTTTTGGCCAAGGCCAGCCAAGATTGTCGAAGAACACCCGGCCGCCGTGTGGGCATTGATAATAGAACACCTGCTTGCCGCAGACCGGGCAATGCGCGTTTGGGTTGACATATGAAACGACGGTGCCGAACGGTTTGATGGCCGCCGCACCTGGGCCGCTGCTGTAGCCGGAACACCAGCGGCTATCGGTATGAATCGGCGTCGGCCGGCCGCCCCTATACCGAAATTCGATTTGGCCGCCGCACGTGTGGCAAGTCGGCATGACTGCTCCCTGCGCGATCAGGTGCGCAACCTCGATATAGTCGAGTGTGAGACGTTATAGCTGCGGGCGATCTCGGTCAGCAATTCCTCACCTTTGTGCGAAATCCGTGAATTATGCACAAGCCGGCTCGATCTCAATACGATTAACCCGAACTGCTATTTGTTTCGCATACTGATTCAAACGTTTGACATTTGGTTGGCAATTACGTATATTCATCTTGTCGGATGGCTCATGACGAGCACACCGCAAATTGAAGGACGGCTAAAGTGATTAATCTGTTAAGCGAACAGTCTGAATCGGTTCGGTGGCGACTGATGGTGGGCGCGGCAAAGAAGGCGGCCGAGGCGCAGGGTTATTCCCTAGCCCGCGTGCCGGGACGGGGCCTGTCGAACATTTGGAACATCACCAAGGACGGCAAGACGACAGTGGCCGCGATCCGCACTACGCGCGACCGCTACATCGCCTTCCCTCCGTTGAAAGGGGGCACGAAGTGGAAGACGCTTGATGATGTCGAGACTGTCATCGTTGCGACGGTGGACTCGAAGGATGACCCGGAAAACGTCGAGGTCTACATTTTCCCGGCCGATGACGTGCGCAAGCGTTTCAACGCCCACTATGCCGCCCGCTCCAAGGAGGGGCAGACTATCAAGGATAATTTCGGCATGTGGGTAGGGCTCGACCGCGACAATCGCGGTATTGCCGCCAGTGTCGGGACGGGCATTCTCGATCACTACAAGCGTGTCGCGGTCTATGCGATTTCCGATCTACTCGCCGACAATCCTCACGAAGAAGCGGGCAGGGAAGAGGTAGAGCACGCGCCCGAGACGGTCGAACCTAGCTTGTCCACAATCGCCGAAGTGATGGCCTGGGCGAGAGACCGCGTGGCCCAGCTTGCAGGCGTGCAGGTGGAGGCGGTGAAGCTCGATTTGAAGATCGAGTATTGATGCCTGCGTTGACGGCCGGCTTAACCTCCTCTAATAGGATTCTTATCAATCCTATTAGAGGAGTGACGAATGCCAAATCTCGTCAAGGTGAAGCTCGACTACAGCGCCGTAGGGTCGCTTCTCGAAGACCTCCAGGTCGGCCGGCGTGACGACGTTAAATTGAGAATTCGTGCTGGGATTGTCTCGGCTCATGTGAAGCGAGCGGATGGCCGCGTTCAGTCAGCCACGACAATGCTTAACGGACAATTTCGGCAACTGACCGATTTCAATCCGTCAGGATTGACGCCAGCGGCGCGGCGAAGGATTGTCAAGAAACTCCGCAAAGATGGCCATCGTCAAACCGCAATCGCCGATCTGATCGGCGTATCGCAAGCGACCGTCTCACTCGATCTCCGGAAATAGAATGAGCGTTAAGGGTCTCGCCGGCCGCTAACAATGGCGATGATGCCCACAACGGCTGATGTCGCTTCAATGCAATGGCGGCATCGCGGAAGCCGGCAGTGCGCTGATGTTGTAGTCGCAAGGCAAGGTCTAGCGCTGTGCGCGCATGTTTACGCACTTCCTCGGCCGCGCCGCCCCGCATCTCAACAGCGACATAGGCCTCAATCATGCGCTTATAGTCGGTAGTGCTCACGCGCACATCCGCCTCGGTTGGATGCTTCGTAGGGTCGAAAACTTCCTGGGCAACTGAAATAAGGGCTTCCCGGCAAAGCAGACCGATCGCTTGGAACTGCTCCTCGGTCTTCGCGCGGGAGAGGCGCTCACGCGCATCTACAATAGTTCGATCGACACGAGCCCAGCCGGTAGGCGGAGTCTCTGCCACCCGGGAAGCGCGAACGCGAGAAATCAGCGGCGCAAATAGATCGGCGACATAGGCGCGCCGGGGTCCATAGCCCGCGATGTCAGCGCTCCATTTTCCATACCATTGCCAAAGGTCGCTGTAGGGCAGCGGGTTCTCAATTTCCCGGTTGCGCAGTTCGTCAGCTACCGTGCGATAATCCTCCTGGAACTCATTATTCACCTCGCCGATGCGAGCGCCACCAGTGGCAACGCTGATCATCACGGCTCGCAGCTTGTCGAGTAAGGCGAGTAGTTCCGGGTCCGTCATGGACGATTCCTCGTGCGCGCGCTAGCGTGGGTCTCCTCCATGCGCGCTGAAATACGCTGCACAACCCCCTTCGTCATTTCTAAAAACAGGTCGAGCTCCTCAGCGTTGAAGTGCCGACGGCACGGGCAGAAGGTGTTCCTTAGGCTGTCGTCTGGCGGGGCACTAGACTAAGGACGACACTAAACCCTGACACCCGCCGGCACGGGACCCCACTTGTTCTCGCGCGGCTGGGTCGGGATCAGCGCAAAGATCAGGATGATCACGGTGCCGAAGGTCGGGATCAGGAAAAGCAGGAAGAGCCAGCCGGTCAGGCCGATATCGTGCAGGCGACGCACGTTGAGCCCGAACCACGGCAGGGCTGTCGCCAACAGGAAGAGACCGGAGAGGCCGACTGTCACTGCCGGCAGGTCAGCGACATTGCCCATTGCGCCGTCGATAAAGACACCGATGCCTATGACCACGAGCAGCGCGATTATCCAGAACAGGCTATAGCCCCAATATTCCTTGCGGCGGGCGCGGCCGGCGAAGTTGAAGTAATTCTCGGTCAGACCCAGCCAGAAATAGTTCCACAGGCCGGCCGATTCGGCCGGACTTTGTTCAGCGGAACGGCCGAAATGTTGCGGCTGACGTGCCGCTGGCGCATTGCCGGCCTGAGACGGCGCGGCGGTTGCAGTGGAGGCGTCGGCGGGCGCACTGGCAGGTTGGGCGCGGATCGAAAAAACATCGCGTGCCCGTCCGCCAGCCGGCTGGAATTCGACGGTCGTACCTCCGGCAACCGATGCTTCGCGGCGCAAATCTTCGCGCGCCAAAGTGTAGCGGTTGCCGTCGGCTCCGGTGATGAAGCCGAAACCCTGGTCTTCGTCGTAATGAAGAACTTCGCCGCGCATGTCCTGCCCACCCCCATTTCCCCGCCCCAGACTGTGCAAAGTTCCGGCAGACCGCAAGGGGCGTGCGGAAATGGAGAGTGCCGGCTATTTACCCCGGCCGTTCTTCGATTTCTTGTGTTTCGCAGGTCCGCCTTCGAACTTCGCCTTGGCCGGTTTCCCGGCCCAGGGCTTCGCCTCGAATGCCGGGCGCTGGTCGGCCGGTGCGCGCTTCTCGAATTTGGGCGTGTTCTGATCGAAGGTGCGCTTGCCGCGGTGCGGCTTCTTGTCGGGCCGTGGTTCCTGATAGCCGGCCCGCGACAAATCCGGCGTGCCGTCCAGCCGCTTGACCGCAATGTTGCCCTGCAGCTTCCGGTCGGGGCCGATCGCAGCGAGGAAACGCTCGGCCCAGTCCGCCGCGATCTGCACGAAGGTTTCCTCCGGCTGCATCTTGATGGCGCCGATCTCGCGCTTGGAAATGCCGCCTGTCCGGCACAGCATCGGGATCAGCCAGCGCGGCTCGGCATTCTGCCGGCGTCCGACCGACAGCGAGAACCAGACGCTGTCGCCGAAATCGTCGCGGCGGCTCGGTGTCTCGTCCCGCCGCGCAAATTTTTCGCCCGACGGCGTGAACGCTGCCACGTCGAGAAGATCCTCCGGCGCCGAGTGGCTGGAGCGGCACATCCGCACGAAGGCGGCGGCAACCTGTTCGGGCCCGTGCTGATCGAGAAGCGCCTCGACGAAGCCGCTCTCCTCATCCTTCATAGGCTCGCTGAAGACCGGATCAGCGAGAATGCGCTCGTCGTCGCGCCGTATCACGTCGTCGGCCGACGGCGGGCTCGCCCAGGTTGCCGCAAGGCCGGCACTTTGCAGCAGCCGCTCGGTGCGCCTGCGGGCACTATTGGGCACGATCAGCGCGCTGACGCCCTTGCGTCCCGCACGACCCGTGCGTCCGCTTCGGTGCAGGAGCGTTTCCGGGTTGGTCGGCAGGTCGGCATGGATCACCAGCTCGAGATTGGGCAGGTCGATGCCGCGTGCCGCGACGTCGGTGGCGATGCAGACCTTGGCGCGGCCGTCGCGCATCGCCTGCAGCGCGTGGCTGCGCTCGTTCTGGCTAAGCTCGCCGGACAGCGCCACGACGGAAAAGTTGCGGTTGTTGAAGCGCGCTGTCAGATGGTTGACGGCGGCGCGGGTGTTGCAGAACACCAATGCATTCTTCGCCTCGTAGTAGCGAAGCACGTTGATGATGGCGTTTTCGCGGTCCGCCTGGGCGACGCTCAGCGCCCGGTATTCGATGTCGAGATGCTGCTTTTCCTCACCGGAGGCCGAGATGCGTACCGCATCGCGCTGGTAGCCTTTGGCCAGCGTGGCGATGGAGCGCGGCACGGTCGCGGAAAACATCAGCGTGCGGCGATCGGCGGGTGCGGCATCGAGGATGAATTCCAGATCCTCGCGAAAGCCGAGATCGAGCATCTCGTCGGCCTCGTCGAGCACCACTGCCTTGAGCGCCGACATGTCGAGCGAATTGCGGGTGATGTGGTCGCGTAGGCGGCCGGGCGTGCCCACGACGATATGGGCGCCGCGCTCCAGCGCGCGCCGTTCGGTGCGCATGTCCATGCCGCCGACGCAGGACGCCACCGTGGCGCCGGTCAGTTCGTAGAGCCATTCCAGCTCGCGCGTTACCTGCAGGGCCAGCTCCCGCGTCGGCGCTACGGCCAGCCCCAGGGGTGCCGCCGCGTGGGAAAAGCGCTCCGCGCCATCGAGAAGGGTCGGCGCCAAAGCCAAACCGAAGGCGACGGTCTTGCCGGAGCCGGTCTGGGCCGAAACCAGCGCATCGGCCTGGCCAAGCTCGAGAACGGCCTTCTGCACCGGCGTCAGCTCGACATAGCCGCGTTTTTCCAGCGCCTTTGCCAGCGCGGGGACAATAGCTTCGAAATTGGACATCTTGCTCTTTCGAAATTCGGATTCTGAATACCCGGCGACGGGTCAAATGTCGGCAAGCGCCACAGACGGGCGCCACGAGCCAGACGATGCTCGTTCGTACTTGGTGCCGCCGTCATTGTACAGGGCGGGCGGGTCGGCCTGGTTGCGATTGACTCTAGACGTAAACCGCGTAAAAGCCGGCACCGAACGGGATAGTTTTCGATGCGCGGCCTTTTGATGGCGCTTTCTGCCTTCGACATCCCCGGCCCCAATGCGAACCATTGGGCCGGGCGCGTCGCTGCGTCTCCTCGTTCCAGCAAAATCACGTTCTTGCTCAAAAAAACCGGCAAAACGACCACCAAAACGGTCTGATTCCCTTGGCCTAACCACCCTCTCCCGGGTCCGGCCCGGGGGTTGAAACCCGCATCGGCCGGCGGGTTTTCTCCAGAAAACGAGCGGAGAGGGACAGGAGATTTCGATGAGTTTCAAGGTTGCGATCGTCGGCGCCACGGGCAATGTGGGCCGGGAAATGCTCAACATACTCGAAGAGCGCGGCTTTCCGGTGAGCGAGGTGGTGGCGCTGGCCTCGCGGCGCAGCCAGGGCACGGAAGTGTCGTTCGGCGACCGCACGCTGAAGGTCAGAGCGCTCGACCAATATGATTTTTCAGATACCGACATCTGCATCATGTCGGCCGGCGGCAACGTCTCCAAGGAATGGTCGCCGAAGATCGGCAAGCAGGGCTGCGTCGTCATCGATAATTCGTCGGCCTTCCGCTACGACCAGGACGTGCCGCTGATCGTTCCGGAAGTGAACCCGGATGCGATCTCGCTGTTCACGCGCAAGAACATCATTGCCAACCCAAACTGCTCGACGGCGCAGCTGGTCGTGGCGCTGAAGCCGCTGCATGACGCGGCCACCATCAAGCGCGTCGTCGTCGCCACCTACCAGTCGGTCTCCGGCGCCGGCAAGGAAGGCATGGACGAATTGTTCACGCAGACGCGCGCGGTGTTTGTCGCCGACCAGGTCGACGTCAAGAAGTTCACCAAGCGTATCGCCTTCAACGTCATCCCGCATATCGACGTCTTCCTCGACGACGGCTTCACCAAGGAAGAGTGGAAGATGGTGGCCGAGACCAAGAAGATGCTCGACCCGAAGATCAAGCTGACGGCGACCTGCGTGCGCGTGCCGGTGTTCATCGGCCATTCGGAAGCGGTCAACATCGAGTTCGAGAAGCCGATCACCGCCGATGAGGCGCGCGAGATCCTGCGCGAGGCGCCGGGCTGCCAGGTCATCGACAAGCGCGAGGACGGCGGCTACATCACGCCGCTGGAATCGGCCGGCGAGGACGCCACCTTCATCTCGCGCATCCGCGAGGACTCGACCATCGACAACGGCCTGTCGATGTGGATCGTCTCCGACAATCTGCGCAAGGGCGCGGCACTCAATGCGGTGCAGATCGCCGAGCTGCTGGTCGAGCGCGGGCTGATCCAGCCGAAGAAGAAGGCGGCATAACTTTTTCGCTCACGGCCGTATCGCTGCTGTTGCGGCTGGCCCTCCGCGGGGGCGCCGGACGACCGGCGGCCCGCAGTCGCGGGGTCGGCCTTCGGCGGTTGTTTCGCTCACGGCCGTATCGCCGCTACGCGGCTGGCCTCCGCGGGGGGGGCCGGAAGGCCGGCGGCCCGCAGTCGCGGGCTCGGCCTTCGGCCGTTAGCGCCCTTCTCCCCGTTCACGGGGAGAAGGTGCCGGCAGGCGGATGAGGGGCACAGGCGTCTCAAATAGGCAGCAAGGCGACGGCGTCACAGCCGGTTCTCCTCCGCTAGGTCCAACAGCAACTCCAGCGCCTCCTCCGCCCGGTCGGCGGGCACGAACAGATGATCGTGGTAGAAGGCCGAGACCGGATTGACGCCGATGCCGGCGGTGGCCAGCCGCGCGGTGATGGCGGCGAGGAAGCCGACCGCTTCCAGCGACGAATGGATGTTCAGCGTCAGCATCCGGCAGCGGAACACGGTTTTCAGTCCAGCGGCCTTGGCATGGTCTTCAAGCACGATCAGCGTCGTGCCCTCGCGCTCGCGAAACAGCATCACCGGGTGGAGCCTGTCGGGAACGGGCGCATCGGGTGGCAACGTGGTGAAGACATGAACGCCGGCAAGCAATTCCGGCGTCATTGCCGCCAGCAACTTTTTCAGGTCGGTCTCTCCGGCCATCGGTTGCTTTCGTTGTGCGATCAGGCGGCGGCTGCCGTCGAGCGCTCGGAAGACACCCCTACGGATTTTCAATAACGCCCTCCATCTCACCCCGCAAGGTGGACTTGACCAGGTTCGTTGCTGACTGAACTTGCACATCCAAGGTCGCCGTCCCCCCGGACCTGAAAAAGAACTGGAGGCATGTCGGATCGCCGTCATGGGCCGCGTCCTTGGTTCGAGCTGGCGGAGGAGCCAGTGCTCACAACGACCGGAGGGAACATCAATGACCATGTCTCAGGCAGCACCCGTCTCACCGCGTGCCCTGTGGGCCGGCCGCGTGCTCAGCGCCGTCATCGTGCTGTTCATGATCTTCGACGGCGTCATCAAGCTACCGCCGCTCGAAATCGTCACCCAGACCATGGTGCAGCTCGGCTGGCCGGCCGATGCCAATGTCTCGCGCATGCTCGGTACCATTGGATTGGTCTCGACAGCGCTTTACGCGCTGCCACGCACCTCGGTGCTCGGCGCCATCCTGCTCACCGCCTATCTCGGCGGCGCAGTCGCCACGCATGTGCGTATCGGCAGCCCTTTGTTCTCGCACATACTGTTCGGCGTCTATCTCGGCGCCGTCCTCTGGGGTGGCCTGTATCTGCGCGATCCAAGGGTGCGCGCGTTGTTCCCGTTCAGCCAATAGCGGCGATTTCGAAAGCCGTTCGATGGTGGCCACGCCGCCAGAGCGGGCGCGGTCTGCCGCCGCCTTTCTACTCTTTGGATCAAATTGAGCGCCGCCGGGCGGCAGCCGATCTTCTTCTTTGGATCAAATCGCCTGGTTGCGAGTTAGGGGGTGCAGCGGCGAGGACGGCACCCTGTTGGAGAGGAACGACAATGAAAAAGGTGATGATCTTGATGGCCTTGCTGGTCCCGCTCGGTGCCTGCTCCCGTACTGAGCAAGGCGCGGCAGTTGGTGGCCTGGGCGGTGCGGCGGTCGGCGCTGCGGTGGCCGGCAACCCGACCAAGGGCGCGGTGATCGGCGGTGCGGCCGGCGCTTTGGCCGGTGCACTGATCGGCCGTGCCAGCGAAAGCGGCCAATGCCGTTATCGCGATCGCAACGGTCGTGTCTACGTTGCGAGTTGCCCGGAAGGCTATTGATCGGGCCGCATCATATGGATGCAATAGCAAAACGGCGGGCAGGGCCCGCCGTTTCGTGGTTGTGGAGATGATTTATTCGGCGCTGGCGGCTTCCGCCTCGGCCGGCGCGGCTGCGGCGGCGGCAACGGCCGCGGCGGCATCTTCCTGCGCCTTCTTCAGCAAGGCTGCGCGCTCCTGCGCCTTCTTGCCGGGCTCGGCCTTGTTCGGGTTGAAGCGGGCTTCGCGCTTGGCGATGCCGGCTTCATCGAGGAAGCGCAGCACGCGGTCGGTCGGCTGGGCGCCATGCGACAGCCAATGCTTGACGCGCTCGGCGTCGACCTTGACGCGTTCGCCGTCCTTGGGCAGCAGCGGATTCCACGAGCCGAGCGACTCGATGAAACGGCCGTCGCGCGGCGAACGCGCGTCGGCGACGACGACATGGTAATAGGGACGCTTCTTCGAGCCCGCACGGGCCAATCGGATTTTCAGTGGCATTTCTTTTCTCCTAAAAGCTCTGATTCGGTTGATCGGTTGGTGGCTGGTCCTCAGCCGGTTTTCGCTACGCCGTTGGATGCGGCGATCTGCTCGTGATGGCGGATCACTTCGCGGACGACGAAGTTCAGGAATTTCTCCGCGAAATCCGGGTCGAGATGGGCGTCCTTCGCCAGTTGGCGAAGACGGGCGATCTGCTCCTGCTCGCGCGCCGGATCGGCAGGCGGCAGGCCATGTTCCGCCTTCAGCACGCCGACTGCCTTGGTGCAGCGGAAGCGCTCGGCCAGCATGTGGATCAGCGCCGCGTCGATATTGTCGATCGAGGCGCGATAATTGGCCAGCGCCGCACGCGCGTCCGCCATGTCCTTCTCTTCGTTCATGGCGCCCTCACTTCTTCTTGCCGAGGCCAGGCAGCCCGCCACCGCCCGGCAGGCCGGGAAGTTTCATGCCGCCGGGCAGCCCGGGCAGGCCACCGCCACCGGGAAGACCACCGGGCAGGCCCTTCATGCCGCCGAGCCCGGCCGCCTGCGCCTGCTTCTGCAAGGCGTCGAGCTGCTTGGGGTCCATCTTGGAGAGATCCGGCATGCCGCCGCCCATCATGCCGCCTGCGCCGCCAGGCATCATGCCGCCGAGCCCCATCTTGGAAGCGAGGCCGCCCATCATGCCGCGCATCAGGCCGCCGCCTTTGCCCTTGCCGCCCATCGCCTTCATCATGTCGGCCATGCCGCGATGCATCTTCAACAGTTTGTTGATTTCGGCCGCGTCAGTACCCGAGCCGGCGGCGATGCGCTTCTTGCGCGAGTGCTTCAGAATATCGGGGTTGGCGCGCTCGGCCTTGGTCATCGACGAGATGATGGCGAGCTGGCGACCGAACATCTTGTCGTCGAGCCCGGCGGCGGCCATCTGGTCCTTCATCTTGCCCATGCCGGGCATCATGCCCATGATGCCACCCATGCCACCCATTTTCGACATTTGCTGAAGCTGGCCGGCGAGGTCGTTCAGGTCGAACTTGCCCGACTGCATCTTCCTGGCCATCGCCGCGGCCTGTTCGGCGTCGATGTTCTCGGCCGCCTTTTCGACGAGGCTGACGATGTCGCCCATGCCGAGGATGCGGTCGGCGATGCGCTTGGGGTGGAATTCCTCCAGCGCGTCCATTTTTTCGCCGGTGCCGATCAGCTTGATCGGCTTACCGGTGACGGCGCGCATCGAGAGCGCCGCACCACCGCGGCCGTCGCCGTCCATGCGGGTCAGCACGAGGCCGGTGATGCCGACGCGCTCGTCGAAGCTTTTTGCCAGATTGACGGCGTCCTGGCCGGTCAGCGAATCGGCGACCAGCAGGATCTCGTGCGGCGACGACATCTTCTTGATGTCGGCCATCTCGACCATCAACGGCTCGTCGATATGGGTGCGGCCGGCGGTGTCGAGGATGACGACGTCATGGCCGCCGAGCTTGGCCGCCTGCACGGCGCGGCGGGCGATATCGACCGGCGTCTGGCCGGCGACGATCGGCAATGTGGCGACCTTGACCTGCTCGCCGAGCTGGCGGAGCTGCTCTTGCGCGGCGGGACGCCGCGTGTCGAGCGAGGCCATCAAGACTTTCTTGTTTTGACGGTCGGCGAGGCGCCTGGCGATCTTGGCCGAGGTCGTCGTCTTGCCGGAACCCTGCAAGCCGACCATCATGATGACGACCGGAGCCGGTGCATTGAGGTCGATGGCGACGCCCTCGGCGCCGAGCATCTCGACCAGCTCGTCATGGACGATCTTGACGACCATCTGGCCGGGCTTGATCGACTTGACCACGGCGGCGCCGACGGCCTTCTCGCGCACCTTGTCGGTGAAGGAACGCACCACTTCCAGCGCCACGTCGGCCTCAAGCAACGCACGGCGCACCTCGCGCAGCGCCGCCGAGACATCAGCCTCCGACAAGGCGCCGCGGCCGGTGAGGCCGTTCAGGATCGAACCAAGACGTTCCTGTAGCGATTCAAACATTCTTTTTCCTTTTCCCTGGCACCCGGATGATGCCCGAGAGGTAATGCGTTCGCGCCAACTGTCCAAGCAAAAGCCGGTCTGGGCAAAGCCCAAAGCCAAAAAGCACCCGGGGGCGCACAGCGCTGCCGGGTGTTGGCCTCCGGGATCGATTTACAGCACTTCACCTCAAAGAGGTTTCGGCGTCCCGGTCGGTTTGCTCGGAGGAATACTCGTCGCGGAATTCGCGGCGTGTAGACAGGAAATCGGCCGCAGAGTCAAGCTTTGGTCAAGCTTTGCGTCAAATAGCTCAGGACGACCAGGCAATGCACATCAGCGCACGCTGCCGGCGCGCGCCATATCCGGCTCGACCTTCAGCGGTGAGCGCGGATGTAAAAGCAGCAGAACGGTCAACAGGCTACTGACGATGCCGATCGAAGCGATGAGGACGGCGTCTGAAGTCGTCCAGCCGGCGGCTTCGAGCGGCTTGGCGTTGAACAGGGCGAAGGAATTATAGCTTTGCTGGTGCGAAATCAGCAGGAAGCCGGTCAGATTGTTGCCGAGATGGGCGCCAAAGCCGGCACCGAGATTGCCGGTTGCATAGACCAGAAGCGTCAGCAGCAGCGCAAAGGCGGCGATCGAGGCCAGCACGCAGGCATTGATGGCAGCGCTCGAACCTGGGCTCCAGTGCAGGGAGGTGAACAGCAATCCCGGCAGCAGCGCCCAGATGAAAGGGTTCTGAAACCGGCTGGCCAGGCCCCTGAGCAGATAACCGCGAAACAGCATCTCCTCCGACGAGGTCTGCAGAAAGGTCAGGGCGGCGATCGGGATCAGGAACGAAAGCCACGCGGACAGGCCGATCGCGCCGCGGGCGATGTCGGGCTGCAAACCATAAAGCAGGATCTCGGAAAGCAGCGAGGTGATCAGCACCGCGGTCAGTCCTTTCAGGAACCCCGACCAAGAAATGCGCCGGCTGACGCCAATCAGGGCTGTCAGCTTCTCGCGATGGATCCAGCGCATGGCAGCCCAAAGGCCGAGCCAGATTCCGGCAAATGAAGCCAGCGCCGCGAGGATGCCCGCAGGAGAGGCCATGAAATCCTGCACCGCTCCTCCACTTGGCGGGGCGGTGCCAGACGATGCCTGCCAAACAGCAAAGGCATAGGTGCCGCCGAACAGCACGGCGGCAGTGGTTCCGAGCCAGAACAGGATGACGACCACCGCTCCAAGCAGAAGCCGCGGCAAAGTGGTCTTGTTGTTGGCGGTGTGCCGGTACTGTTGGAAGACGGTTGGGTCGATCGTCACGCGGGCTCGCTGGCTGGTGCTTCGGCTCGCAAGGTCTAGAACATCGGCCCCAATGTGGAAACCGGTATTGCAGCGGCAATACCGGCTTGTGGCAATGTCGGGAGTGCGAGCGGCCGCCATTACAGGGCGACCGCCCTGTTTGTATCGTCAGCGCACGACGTACACGATACGCCGGCTGCCCGGATCGACCAGTGCCGGCTGGCCGTTCACATAGACGTAGCGGTAATCATAGTCCGGAATCTCGCGCAGCTCGACGGTGTCAGGCAACGTCCCGCCCGTCACCACCTCGCCCTCGAGATAGACCGGATCGAGCCGATGCGTACGTACATAGGTATGGATCTCGGCCGGCGGTCTCCGGATAGGCTCGATCGCCTCGCCCGCAACGATCGCTCCGGTGTAGCTGTCGGAATATTCGGCGCTATCGGCGGGCGGCGTCACGACGGCAATGTCGGCGCTGGCCGGACGCTGTGTCAGGACCACACGGTTGCCGCCGAAATCGGCCGTCACATAGTCGGAATAGACCCAGCCCTGGCCGTTAGCCTCGGCGATAGTGCACCATTTGCTGTTGGCGATGCAGCCGTCGAGCGTCGCCGACTGGCCGGCCGCGAGCACGCCGATCACCGGATATTGCGGGCCGGGGCCGGCGCGTACATTGAGATCAGTGATGGCCGAGACGGCGGTGTCGGCCAATGCAGAGCCCGACATCGCTATGAGCGCTCCGGCCACCGCCGGAAACAATATGCGTTTCATGGTCTTCTCTCCGTTTCACAGTCCCTTGGCACGGAAAACGAAGCAAAGCCGCATGCGTTCCGGCTAAAAGGCTTCGGCCGGCTCACGATTTGTTCCAGTCGTTTTCAGCAGGTCGGTCAAAAGCTCGTGAACAAAAGCAAGTTTTTGCGCCGCCACGTCCGAGATGACGAAGGGATAGAGATCGGGCAGGCCCATGCAGCGGTTGATCGAGTTGGACGCCTCCGACAGCACCAGCCAGCGGTCGAGAATCCTTTCGAAAGGCTCTGGCCTGGAGGCGGGTTCCGATGGTGCCGGCTGCAGCTTGCCGCCGGTATCGGCGCGCGGCAGCTCGTTGGCTTCAACGGTTTCCAGCCGGCCGAGCGGGAAATTCAGGGCATGCACCATCTCCAGCGTGTCGGTGATGTGCATGTGATGCGCCCATGTCTCGGCCCAGTCCTCCCATGGGTGCGACGTCGCATAGGCCGAGATATGGCGCTGCTGCCAGTCGGGCGGCGCGCCATCGGCATAATAGGTCTTCAGCGCCTGTTCGTAGCCGGCGCGCTCGTCGCCGAACAAAGCGCGAAAACCGGCAAGCTTTTGCGAATCGTCGCGGATCAGGCGGTCCCAGTAATAATGGCCGAGCTCATGGCGGAAATGGCCGAGCAGCGTGCGGTAGTTCTCGCCCATCTCGACGCGCCGCCGTTCGCGCTCTGCCGAATCCGCCTCGGCGACGTTGAGCGTGATCCGGCCGTTGTCATGACCGGTCAGGATACGTTCGCCGCCCGGACCGCCGCCGATCGGATCGGCAAGAAAATCGAAAGCGAGACCGATCTCGTCGCCAACTTCCTGCTTGGGTGCGACCGGCAGGCCGAAGGCGAGCAGCGAATAGACGGCACGCTTCTTTGCCGCCTCGACACGGATCCAGCGGCGGCGGTTGCCGTCGACCGACAGATCCGGGATCAGCTGGTTCAGCGCACAGGCGCGGCAGAAGGCGTGGCCGGGCTCCGCCATCCAGTTGCAGGCGCATTCGTCGGCATTGGTGCAATGGAAGACGTCGGCGCCGGACAGCGCGAAGCGCGCATGCTCGGGATCGTAGAGCACGAGGCTGGCGCAGTTCAGGCATTGCGCGTTCTCGAAATAGAGACGGTGGCCGCAATGCGGGCAGTCGAAAAGCTTCATTGGCGTCTCAAATCATTCGAAATGCGGAGGACGATACGAGCAGGAGAACGCCAAACGCCTGTCAGCTGCCCACGTTCCTGCCGGCCGATGCTATTTTGCCGCAAGCTGGGCGACGACCTCCTTGGCCACTGCCTCGCCTGACAATCTGGCGCCGCCGCAGGTCTGCATCAGCGGACCTGCCAAATGCTCGCCGGCGAAGAAGATCTTTTCCGCCACGGGCTGCATCAGCGTGGCGCGCGCTTGCGAGCGGCCGGGCCGCGCCGCCGCATAGGCGCCGCGCACGAACCGCTCAGCGCCCCAATTGGTCATCATTGCGCGTCCGACATGCTTTCGTATGTCGCCGCCAAAGATGCCGCAGAGCCGGTCGACGACGAAGTCGATGCCCGCCGCCTCGCCTGCCGCCGACATCTCCCAAGCGAAATCGCCGCCGACGAAACCGACCATCAAATCGAGGTCGAAGGGAAAGCAGAGGAAGTAGATGTCGTGCCGGGCCAACCGCTCGATCAGCAAATCGTCGAACGGCTCCAGGCCGAGTCTTGTACCGGATATTTCGACCGGCAGCTTGGTCAGCATGCCCATCGGCAGGTCGAAGAAGGCGGCGAAATGCGCATCGGGGAGTGCAGGCGAGAACGCAATCTCCTCGAAGGCGAGCACTGCCGGGGAGGCAGTGACGATGACCGCCTTGGCGCAGATGGTACCGCGATCGGTGACGCAGGCTACGCCCGGCCCATCCCAGACGATCTTGCGTACCGGCGTCGACAGTTCCACTGGCACATCGGCACCGAAGCGGGCAACCAGCGTACCGAAGCCTTCCCTGGTGAAATAATTCGGATCGAGATCGGCGGCGGCCTGAAAGTCGCGGATCGATATCTC
The DNA here is from genome assembly GCF_040320905.1 of Mesorhizobium sp. M0590. NCBI lineage: Bacteria > Pseudomonadati > Pseudomonadota > Alphaproteobacteria > Hyphomicrobiales > Phyllobacteriaceae > Mesorhizobium > Mesorhizobium sp. M0590. The sequence continues at coordinate 658,834 of NZ_JAMYQN010000001.1, read as the reverse complement.
GTCCTCGTCGGCGCCGAAATCCATCGGCCCGGCGAAGGTTGCGGCGGCGCGCGGCGCGTGTCCCTTGGCGAGCAATGCCGAAAGGCGGTCGTCGTCGCCTTCCCTCACCTGATGTGCCGCCACCAGTTCGAACAGCCTTGCGTCGGCCACCTTCATCGCCGCCTCCTCGGCTTCGCTTGCCTTTCGCTCACGGTAATAGAGATGATCGACATTCATGTCGTGGTGATGAAGCGTCCAGGCAGCGGCCTTCGCCTCGGGAAAGTAGGGATTGCGGTCCGCGGCATGCAGCCAGGCGCAGCCGATGTCGAACGGCACGCCGAAATGCTGGTCGCTGGTCCAGGCGCGGCCGCCAATGCGGTTCACCGCTTCCAACAATTTGAAGGAAAAACCGGCAGCGCGCAGGGTCTTGGAAGCCGAAAGCCCGGCTGAACCGGCGCCGATGATCACGACATCAACGTCTTCCATGCTTATTCTGTCCCCGCCACAATAATTACTTGATCGTAGGCAAATTCCCGGGCGTCCGCCAGTGTGGTGGATTTGAGGTTCCTGCTGTATTGAGTGCATCGGCGTGGCGCCGGGGCAGTGACAAGCAGGTGTTTCGCAGGCAAGTTCGCAATTGGGAACGTGATTCAGGCAACCAGGAGAGCAGCATGGCATTTCTTGCCAAGGGGAAGATGTTTGTAGTGGCCACGGTGGTGGCGGTGCTTGCGCTGGCGACGGGCGCGCAGGCAGCGGCCAGCTGTGGCAAGAGCGGCGCCGGCTTCGAGGCATGGAAACCGGAGTTCGCCGCGGAGGCGAAGGCCGACGGTGTCGGCTCGAAGGGTCTGGCCGCTCTGGCTCGCGCAACCTACGCGACAAAGACGATCTCCGTCGACCGCGCCATCCATAAGGCTTTCAGCGGCTCGGTGGAAGCTTTCATGAAGCGCCGTGGCGCGTCCGCGATCATTGCCAGGGGCCGTGCGCTGAAGAAGGCCAATGCTGCGCTGTTCGACAAGATCGAACGGAATTACGGCGTGTCGCCGGGCGTGTTGCTCGCCATCTGGGGCATGGAGACCGGCTTCGGTTCCGCCATGGGCAACCAGAATACGGTCTCCGCCATTTTAACGCTGGCCTATGACTGTCGCCGTCCGGAGTTCTTCTACCCGCATGCCATTGCGGCCCTGAAGCTGGTTGATCGCGGAGCGTTGAGCGCCTCGTCGGTCGGTGCCGCGCATGGCGAGATCGGCCACACGCAGTTCCTGCCCGGAAATGTTTTGACGTATGGTGTCGGAAACAAAAATCTGCGCGACAAGAGCACTGCGTTGGCTTCCACCGCCAACTTTCTCAAGAGTCATGGTTGGCGGGCCGGCGCGAGCGCGCAGGCGAATATGGGCGCAATCGCTGGCTGGAATTCCGCGAGCGTCTATCAACAGGCCATCGCCCGCATGGCCACGGCGATCGATGCCGACTGACAGGGACCTCTAGAGCTTTGTCTTAACGCAATTCCGGACGGAAAACCGTTTCACACTTTTCCTGGAATTGCTCTATTCGACAGAAAGCCCGGCCAAGCGCCGGACTTTCTATTTCACGTCGAACGCGTAGGAGCAGCCGGCGAGCACCTTGCCGGGATGTGAATCAACGGTTGAGACATTGAGCGCGATGCGCGTGGAAATGTCATGCCGTCCGCTTCCTCGCTGCTCTCGACGAGCACCTTCTCGCCAAGGAATTTGTCCGGTGGCGCGAGTTCGGGTGCGATGCCGAGTTCGCGGGCAAGGTCTGGTGCGGAAACGCCGTCGAGAACCGCCATCGGCCCGCTCGCGGCAAAGACGACGGACGCCGTCTCGCGCCCGAATACGCGAAGCGGGGCCGGCAATTCATATTGCTTGAGGAAAGGATTGCCGGAAGAAACGTCGTTCCAGCCGAGCTTTGCGGGCGCATCGGGGCGGTCGCTCAGCCAAAGGGCAAAACCACTATAGGTCGGAACGTCAGCCCTGCACTCGACCAGCGCGGGAAGGTCGAGGGAGGGGGGTCATCGTTGGCTTTGGCGACGGCCAAGTTCGCCAGGACAGCCAACGCGGGCAGGAAACCAGCTCCAAGCGTGGCCAAGCGCCTGGGCACATCACGCTCAATAATGCACGTAGCCGCTCAACGGGCATTTCTGAGAAATGGGAATCTGGAAGGGGCCGTCAAAACTTTTGCAGGTACGGAATTTGGAATTCCGCGGCGCCGGGGAAGCCGCTTTTGGCTTGTCCCCGATGACCGTCGGGACTCTGGGACCCTGCGCGTAGCCGCTCAACGGGCATTTCTGGGAAGCGGGAATCTGGAAGGGGCCGTCAAAACTTTTGCAAGTATGGAACTTGGATGTTTGCCCCGCCGGGACTTGCGTGGACTGACCCGCGGTAAAGACGGCCACCGCCGCAAGCAGAAGAAAAATTCTGTTTTTCACTGTCAAAGCCCTCCGACCCGCAAGAGAAGTAAGATCAAATCACGGAAAGGTCAAACAGGAAACGATCTGAAATCGCGGCTTCTATTACATTAGAGACGCCAAATAAAACCCGGTGTCCTCACCGGGTTCCTAACTCATCTAAGCATTGGGCCTGTTGGGAATATCAACCCTTGCGACTACGCGCCGCCAGTGTCCTCAGCCTGAGCGCGTTGAGGCGGATGAAGCCTTCGGCATCCTTCTGGTCGTAGGCGCCGCGGTCGTCCTCGAAGGTGACCAGCGCGTCGGAATAGAGCGTCTTCCTCGACTTGCGGCCGGTGACCATGACGTTGCCCTTGTAGAGCTTCAGCCGCACGGTGCCTTCGACGTCTTCCTGGCTCTTGTCGATCATTGCCTGCAGCATCAGGCGCTCGGGCGCGAACCAGAAGCCGTTGTAGATCAGCTCGGCATAGCGCGGCATGAACTCGTCCTTGAGGTGGGCCGCACCGCGGTCGAGCGTGATCGATTCGATCGCCCGATGGGCGGCGATCAGGATGGTGCCGCCGGGGGTCTCGTAGACGCCGCGCGATTTCATGCCGACGAAACGGTTCTCGACCAGGTCGAGCCTGCCGATGCCGTTGTCGCGGCCGAGATCGTTCAGCGCCGCCAGCATCGTTGCCGGCGACAGCTTCTTGCCGTTGAGCGCAACCGGGTCGCCCTTGAGGAATTCGATCTCGATCTCGGTGACCTCATCCGGCGCATCCATCGGCGAGATGGTGCGCTGGTGGACGAATTCCGGCGGCTCGCTCCACGGGTCTTCCAGCACCTTGCCCTCGGACGACGAATGCAGCAGGTTAGCGTCGACCGAGAAAGGCGCATCGCCCTTCTTGTCCTTCGGCACCGGGATCTGGTGCTGCTCGGCGAAGTTGATGAGATCGGTCCGCGACTTGAACGACCAATCGCGCCACGGCGCGATGACCTTGATGTCGGGGTTGAGCGCATAGGCCGACAGCTCGAAACGCACCTGGTCGTTGCCTTTGCCGGTGGCGCCATGGGCGATCGCATCGGCGCCGGTCTCTTTTGCGATCTCGACAAGATGTTTCGAGATCAGCGGCCGGGCGATCGAGGTGCCGAGCAGATATGTGCCTTCATAGACGGCGTTGGCGCGGAACATCGGGAAGACGAAATCGGATACGAACTCCTCGCGGACATCGACGATGCGGATATCCTTGATGCCCATCATCTCGGCCTTGCGCCTGGCCGGCTCCAGTTCGCCACCCTGGCCGAGATCGGCGGTGAAGGTGACGACCTCGGCGCCGAGCTCGGTCTGCAGCCATTTCAGGATGATCGAGGTGTCAAGGCCGCCGGAATAGGCGAGCACGACTTTCTTGACGGCTTTTGCTTTCGACATGGTGGGCGGTTCCGCGACAGGGGTTCTTCGCGGGCGAGGTATCACGCCATTTTAGGCCAGCGCAAGGGACGAACGATGCCTGGACCAGATGCTGTATCGCCCAGAGGCTGGCGAGGACACGGCTCTTGCGGTATGGCTGCGCCGTCTTTTTGCCGCTACGAGACGAACCATGTCCTTCATCCCCGACAGTACGACGCTTATCCAGTTCTCCATCGCCACCTTCATCCTGGCGATCACGCCTGGGCCTGATATGACGCTGTTCGTGTCGCGCACGCTGAGCCAGGGCCGCGCCACCGGCTTTGCCTCGATGGCCGGCGCCTTGTGCGGCACGCTGATTCACACCACGCTGGTGGTGGTCGGCGTCTCGGCGCTGATCGTCGCCTCGCCGATGGCGTTCTTCGTGCTGAAGATTTTTGGCGCCGGCTATCTGGTCTTCCTGGCATGGCAGGCGATCACAAAAGGGTCGGCGTTTTCACCGGAGAAGAAGAGCGGGCCGCAGATCTCGCTGTTCCGCAGCTGGGCGGCGGGGCTCGGGGTCAATCTGCTCAACCCGAAGATCATCCTGTTCTTCATGACCTTCCTGCCGCAATTCGTCTCCGCGCATGATCCCAACGCGCCGGGAAAGCTGTTCTTCCTCGGCGCGATGTTCGTCGTGCTGGCGATCCCGGTGACGGCGCCGATGGTGCTGGCGGCCGAAAAATTCTCGGCCGCGATGAAATCCAGCCCGCGTGTGACCCGCGTCGTCGACTATCTGTTTGCCGGAGTTTTTTCGGCCTTCGCGCTCAAGATCCTGACGGCCCAGGCGAAATAGGGCGTCCGATCTGACGCCAGCTTCCGGCCGAGCGCCCGGCGCTCAGCCAGTAGAAAATACCGCCGACCATACCGCAGCCGATCACCGCCAGCATGACGCTGGTGTTGGTGATCTCGAAATTGGCATCTTTTGTCTGGCGCACGAAGCCGAGGAAGACCGCCGCCACCGCTGCGCCCGCCAGCGCATAGAACAGCCAGTCGCGCCGGCCGAGAATCTCGGAGACGAGGATGGCGACGGCAGCCGGCATGAAGGCGAAATAGGCGACGAACAGTGCGACAAAGGGGACGGAAAACCACAGCGAGGCCTGCGCTACCGGCTGTGTCTCGTCCGTCATCAGCCCCAGAGACGCCAGGAACATGATATTGAGGAAGGCGCTGGCAGCCAGCGATGCAACGCCGTAGCCGACAAGGATGACGGCGAAGCGGATCAGATAGGCGACGAGGCGGTTCACGCGAATTGTCCGGGCATTTGCAGGAACCGGCTCTCGACCAGGCGATAGACGGCTCCTGCCAAGCTTCCCGCAATGATTAGGGCCACCAACACGTCAACGTCCGGTGGCCTCTGTGCCGACGGATGCAGTTTCCAGACCGCAAATACGCACGTCCCAACGAAAGCTCCCCCGACGACAAAAAGAATCCAGCGTCTCGCCTCGAGAACTTGGGAAGCAATGACCATCGGGATTGCCAGCGGTGCGCCAAAGATGCCTGCGATCATCGCTCCAAGCAGCAACAGCGACCAACTATCTCGAGTGGACAGGAAAGCGGGAACACGCCACCACATCAGTGCATCGAGCAGGAAAAAGACCAGAGACATGGCGAAGGCAGCCAGGGCGTAGCAGAGCAAAGTCACTGCCAATCGCCTGAGGTATTTCACGCCTCGCCATGCCCCGCGATCATCATCGCTTCCAGCGCCAGCCGGTCGACCTTGCGCATGCGCTCGGAGTCCGACTTGAGCTGGCCGCAGGCGGCTAGGATGTCGCGGCCGCGCGGCGTGCGGATCGGCGAGGCATAGCCGGCATTGTTGATGTAGTCGGCGAATTTCTCGATCGTCTCCCAGTCCGAGCACTGGTAGTTGGTGCCCGGCCACGGATTGAACGGGATCAGATTGATCTTGGCGGGGATGCCCTTGAGCAGCTTGACCAGCGCCTTGGCGTCGTCGATGGAATCGTTGACGTCCTTCAGCATGACATATTCGAAGGTGATCCGCTTGGCGTTCGACAGGCCTGGATAGGCGCGGCAGGCAGCGATCAGATCCTTCAGCGGATACTTCTTGTTGATGGGCACCAAGAGATCGCGCAAATCGTCATTGGTGGCGTGCAGCGAGATCGCCAGCATGACGCCGATCTCCTCGCCGGTGCGGAAGATTTCGGGCACGACGCCGGAGGTCGACAGCGTGATGCGGCGCTTCGACAGGGAAAGCCCGTCGCCGTCGGATGCGATAAGCAGGGCCTTCTTCACCGCCTCGAAATTGTAGAGCGGCTCGCCCATGCCCATCATGACGACGTTGGACACTTTCCGGCCCTCGGCCGGCACGATGGCGCCGTCGGGCGTATCGCGGTCGGGGAAATCGCCGAGCCGGTCGCGGGCGGTCAAAAGTTGGGCGAGGACTTCCTCCGCCGTCAGGTTGCGCACCAGCTTCTGCGTGCCGGTGTGGCAGAAGGAGCAGGTCAGGGTGCAGCCGACCTGCGAAGAGATGCACAGCGTGCCGCGGCCCTCTTCGGGAATGTAGACGGTCTCGATCTCGACCGGCCGGCCGGCGCCGCGCGGCGGAAAGCGGAACAGCCATTTGCGCGTGCCGTCGGTGGAAATCTGCTCCTCGACGATCTCGGGCCTGGCAACGGTGAAATGCCTGTCGAGCGCCGCGCGCAGATCCTTGGAGATGTTGAACATGCCGGCAAAATCGGAAACGCCGCGCACATAGATCCAATGCCAGAGCTGTTGGGCGCGCATTTTCGCCTGGCGCTCCGGCACGATGCCGGCAGCGACAAGGGCGGCCCCGAGTTCGGCGCGCGTCAAGCCGATCAGCGACGGCTTTTCAGGCGTCGTGCGGGTGCGCAACGCGTCACGCGCGCCTTCGGCGGTAAGATCGAATGAAAGGGTCATTGTTGCGCCAATATAAGCGATTTGCGGCCGAATACAGCATCGTGCCCGAAATGAAGCGCGGCGCATAGCACAGGTTAGCGGCGGAGTCATGCCGGGTTCTTCCTTCTCCCTTTGTGGGAGAAGGTGGCCGAGCGAAGCTCGGTCGGATGAGGGGTGTTCCAGCTTGGCGCCGACGGCGTTCCGTCCAACACCCCTCTTCCGTCTCGGCGCTGCGCGCCGATCCACCTTCTCCCACAAGGGGAGAAGGGAAGACCGCGCCTAACCGCCTACTTGCACTTGGCGATCGAGGCCAGCGCCGCCGAGATGCCCTTCAGCGAGAAGACGTAGGTGGTGGTGTTGCCGCGGCCGGACTTGGCCGACACCTTCATGTCGGTGCCGGTCTTCATCGCGGCGATCAGCACCGGCTCCTCGGCGGCGTTCTCGACCCAGGCCGACTTGCCGCGCGTGAACATCGAAAAAGACTTCTTGTCGATGGTGACGGTGGCCTTGGAACCCTCCTGGAAGGTATAGCCGGCGATGAATTGCGGCTCGTAGGACACTTGCTGCCCCGGCCGCTGGCTGACGAAGAAGAACATGTCGCCGTGATCGAGCGTCGGCGGCTGCTTGTCGGTTGGCACCGTCAGGACATAGCAGACCTTGCCGCCGCCCGACGCCTGATAACTGTAGGTGCCCCAGGCATTATGCTGGCCGATCTTGGTTGCCGACTGCGCCAGCGCGGGCGCCGTCAAGGCCACCAGGGCCAGGCTGGAAACTATAGCAATCAATCCGCGCATCGCTTTTCCCGTATTCCACTGGTGCGGCGGCAGGCCGGCTCGGCGTCCTGCCCGTCGCTTCATTTTGATTTAATCTGGGTTACCAAACGGTGAATTTCCCTGAGAAAAGGATGTTCACGCCAGGAAACCGCCGCCGTCTTCGCGCTGCCGCTCGAAAAAGCGGCTGGCGCACTGTCCCTGCCGCGACTTGGAGGCCACGAAAACGGCAAGAGTTTGACTTTTCAAGCAGCTAGGTCCTTGCAGCCATCCTGGCTTTTCTGATGTACGTGACGAATTTCCCTCCAGATGGTACCATGTCTACGTTCGCCTCCACGACGTTCGGCCAGGGCGCCCTTCTTGGCGGCTACGGGAGATTTGGCCATGGCCGTTTCCGAGACAGTCCTGATCCTGGCGGGCGGCACAGCCGTCCTGGCGATTGTGTTCGGCATTCGTGTCGCCATGCGGCGGGCGGCCGGTGGCGCGGTGCGCCGGTCGGATGCCGGGGAGACGGCGGGCGGATCGGGCGCGCCCGACGTGGCCGGGGTCATTGCGCTGCCACCTTTGATCTTCCTCGGCTTCCTGGTGGCGGCAACCGTGCTCGAGGTGCTCGTGCCGCTCCCGGTCATGGCCGGGCAGGCGCTCGCCCGCTATCTGACCGGCGCCGTGCTCGCGGTGTGCGGCTTCGTGTTCATCTTTATGGCAGCGGGCCGCTTTCAGGCCGCTGGAACCAACATACCACCGACCTTGCCGACGACGGCGCTGGTCGTCGACGGTATCTATCGGCGCACCAGGAATCCGTTCTATCTGGGAACGACCCTCATCTATTTGGGCCTCGGCGTCGCGGCCGGAAGTCTTTGGGCTATTGCGCTCGTCGTCCCGCTGCTGTGGGTGATCAATACCGGCGTAATCGCGCCGGAAGAGCGCTATCTCGAGCGGAAGTTCGGAGATGCCTATCGCGCCTACAAGGCGCGGGTGCGGCGGTGGGTTTGACGGCCGGAAAGTCGGTTCTCACGCGATTTTTTGCGCCGTACCGGCTCAGCTCTTGTCGGCGATGGCCTGCCTGGCGGCGAGCCGGTGCGCCGGCGTGATGTGGGCGCTGACGGCGGTAATCGCGGCGGTCAGCACGGCGATGTCGTCGGTGAAGCCTAGCCCAAGGATGAAATCGGGGATGACGTCCGTCGGCAGCACGAAATAGCCGAGCGCAGCCAGCAAGGTGCCCTTGGCGCGCAGCGGCGTCTTCTTGTCCATGGCACAGTAATAGGCGGCGACCACCTCTTCCATGAACGGGATCTGCCGGGCGGCCTTCTTCGCCGTACGCCAGAACTTTTCGCGCACTTCGCTCTCGTTGCCCGGCTTGCTGCCGAGGCCAAAGAAATCAAAACCGGATTTTTGCGCCATCAACCTCTCCTTGCGGCCGTCGCGTGACTTCACGCGTGACCGCGAGGCAAAATGTGGTGAAAGCCGAACCTCGCTGCAAGGTGCAGATAGGCTCAGCCGCCGAAATAGCGGTTCATTTTCCTGGCCAGATCGAAATCCAGCGCGGTCAGGCCGCCGGCGTCGTGCGTGTTGAGGGTCACGTTTACCGTCTTGTAGACGTTCGACCAGTCGGGATGGTGGTCCATCTTCTCCGCGGCCAGGGCAACGCGGGTCATGAAGGCAAAGGCTTCGGAGAAATTCTTGAAGGTGAAGCTGCGGGTGATCGAGCCACCATCCTTGGCCAGCGACCAGCCGTCGAGGCCGGCAAGTTCGGCGCGGATCGCCTCTTTTGCTAGTTTCTCCCTGGCCATGTCCGTCTACCGCATGATCCGCGAAGCGTCGGCGGCGCCGACCAAACGGCTGGCGACGCGGTTGTCAGCACCTGAAAGCGGCCAGGCCTCCTCGACGACGTAAGGCCCGCCGCCGACCGAATCGCGCGACGACATCAGCACGAAGCGGCCGATCCGGAACGGCAGCGTCGAAAAATTGCCGCGCGCCGACAGATACTGGGCGACATCGAGCGGGCTCGAATTGCGCAGGCGGGCCAGCGTCACATGCGGCATGAACTTGCGCGGGTCGGCCGGGATGCCGAGCCGCTGGCAGATGCGCTCGATCTCGGCCTGCAATGCGGAAAGATCGGGCGAAGCGGCGACCCCGGCCCACACCGCATGCGGCTTCTTCTGGCCGAAGGCGCCGACGCCGGACAGCGTCAGCGGGAAGGACGGGCGGTGAACACGGTCAAGCGCATTGGCGATTTCGTCGGCGACATGGCCCTCGACATCGCCGATGAAGCGCAGCGTCAGATGATAGTTCTCGACGTCGATCCAGCGGGCTCCGGGCAGGCCGCCCCTGAGCAGGGACAGCGAAAGAGCGGCATCACGCGGTATCTCGAGGGCGGTAAAAAGACGCGGCATGGGAAGCCTCCTGTCCTCGAATCGAACTCTTGCCCCTAGCGAATCATCGATATTCAAACGGGGCAAGGGGTTTGTTGGTCGCAGGCCTGCCTAAAAGCTTCCCCTGCGGAAGGTGTTGCGACGGCGAGCCCTCGCCTTCAGGAATTGCCCCGGACCGCTTCAATGGTCTTCTCCACACTGGGCAGGATACCCTCGACGATGCGGTCGACGCCTCGGGCGTTTGGATGAAGGCCGTCCTCGAGTTGCAGGACGGATTGACCGGCGATGCCCTTGAGAAAGAAAGGATAGAGCGGCACGCCATATTTTTCAGCCAGTCTCGGAAAGGTCGCGTCGAAGGCGTTCTGGTAGTCGGCGCCGAGATTGGGCGCCGCGCGCATTCCGGCCAGCAAAACGGCGATCTTGCGCTGCTTCAGTTTTGCCAGCATGGCATCCAGGTTCTTTTCCGCTATGGCGGGCGAAACGCCGCGCAGCATGTCGTTGGCGCCGAGCTCCAGGATGACGAGCTGCGTGCCGTCCGGCACCGACCAGTCGAGCCGCGACAGGCCGCCGCTCGTCGTATCGCCGGAGACGCCGGCATTGGCGACCGTGACATCGTAGCCCTTGGCGCGCAGCGCCGCCTGCAGCTTCTCGGTGAAGCCCTGACCTGGCCCGAGGCCATAACCCGCCATCAAGCTGTCGCCGAAACCGACAATGGTGAACGGTTCGGCGCGCGCCGACGAAATGGCGCCGCAAATGGCGAGGAAAAGGGCGAAGGCTGCGGCAAAGGTGTGTTTGAAAGCCATGCGGCAGGCCCCATATGACCAGGAACATCTGTTGGCGAAGGCAGGTTTTCGTCTTTGTCGAGCATCGGATGCACTAGCCTTCATCCCCCATATAGGACGATTTGATTTTGGAAGAAGCCGTCATTTCGCTGAAAGACGTATCGCTGACGCTCGGCGAAGGTGCATCCTCGGTCCATGTGCTGAAGGGCGTCAGCCTCGATGTGGCGGGCGGCGAAGCGACAGGCATCGTTGGACCTTCAGGTTCGGGAAAGTCGACATTGCTGATGGTTTTGGCCGGACTTGAAAGGGTCGATTCGGGCACGGTCCGAATTGCCGGCGAGCTGCTCAACGGCAAAAGCGAAGATCAGATCGCATCGTTTCGAGGGCGAAACATCGGCATCGTGTTCCAGTCGTTCCATCTCATCCCCAATATGACGGCGCTGGAAAACGTTGCGGTCCCGCTGGAGCTTGCCGGCCATGTCGATCCATTCGGCGTGGCGGCGCGCGAGCTGGCGGCGGTCGGTCTCAGCGATCGCGTCACCCATTACCCCGGCGAATTGTCTGGCGGCGAGCAGCAGCGCGTGGCCATCGCCCGGGCACTGGCGCCGTCGCCGCGCATCCTGATCGCCGACGAGCCGACCGGCAATCTCGACCAGGCAACGGGGCGGCACGTCGCCGACCTGCTGTTTGCCAAGGCGGCCGAACGCGGCATGACGCTGGTGCTGGTCACGCATGACCCGCTACTCGCGGCGCGCTGCTCGCGCCAGGTGTCGATGCGGTCGGGGCTGATCGAAGACGCGCCTAAGCCGGCCACCAGGGCTGGCAAGGTGACCGCGTGATGCCGCTGGCGCAAACGCTGAGGCTCGCCTTTCGGTTTTCGCTGCGCGAAATGCGTGGCGGGCTGTCCGGCTTCCTGATCTTCCTTGCCTGCATCGCGCTCGGCGTCGCTGCGATCGGCGGCGTCAATTCGGTGGCGCAGGCTATTTCCGCCGGTGTTGCCGACCAGGGCCAGACGCTGCTCGGCGGTGATCTCCGCTTCCAGCTCAACCAGCGCGATCCGACCAGAGCCGAACGCAGCTTCCTCGACCGGCTTGGCACGGTTTCGCACAGCGCCAATATGCGCTCGATGGCGAGGCTCGAGGACGGCTCCGACCAGGCGCTGGTCGAGGCCAAGGCGGTCGACGGCGCCTATCCGCTCTATGGTGCGCTGGAGACCGAGCCGGTGCTGTCGCGAGAGGATCTGTTCGGCGAAAAATCCGGCGTCTTCGGCGCCGCCGCCCCGGACCTCTTGTTCGAGCGGCTGAACCTTGGCATCGGTGACCGGCTAAAGCTCGGCAGCGCGACATTCGAGCTGCGCGCCAGGCTGGTCAACGAGCCGGATGCAGTGTCGGATGGCTTCGGTTTTGCGCCGCGGCTGATGGTGTCGACCGACGGGCTTGCCGCTTCCGGCCTGATCCAGCCGGGCAGCCTGGTCGAGAACGCCTATAAGGTCCGCCTGCCCGGCGGCACCACTGAGGCACAGATCAAGGCGATCCAGGAGCAGGCGGCAAACCAGTTCCCGCAGGCCGGCTGGTCGATCCGCACCCGCAGCAACGCAGCGCCGGCGCTGTCCTCGAATATCGAGCGGTTTTCGCAATTCCTGACGCTGGTTGGGTTGACGGCGCTGGTGGTCGGCGGCGTCGGCGTGGCCAATGCCGTGCGTGCCTATCTCGACGGCAAGCGCGGCGTCATCGCCACCTTCAAGAGCCTGGGGGCTTCGGGCGGGTTCGTCTTTGCCGTCTATCTGGTGCAGATCCTGATGATCGCCGCCCTCGGCATCACGCTAGGCCTTGTGCTTGGCGCGCTGATGCCGTTCGCGGCCAGCGCGGCACTCCAATCGGTCATTCCAGTGCCGGCGGAAGGTGGGTTCTATCCCGGCGCCCTCGGCATGGCAGCGCTGTTCGGGCTGCTCGTGACGCTGGCTTTCGCCTTGCTGCCGCTCGGCCGCGCCCGCGACGTGCCGGCAACGGCGCTGTTTCGCGAAATGGGTTTCGAGGGCCGCGGTTTTCCCCGCCCGCTCTATATCGCCGCGGCATTGGGCATCGCGCTGCTGCTCGCGGTACTGGCGATCCTGTTTTCCGGCGACCGCCGTATTGCCTCGATCTTCGTCGGCGCCACGGTGTTGTCGTTCCTGGTGCTGCGTGTGGTCGGCTCGCTGGTGCAGTGGGCGGCGAAGAAAAGCCCGCGCGTGCGCTCGACCGCGCTCAGGCTCGCCATCGGCAACATCCATCGGCCTGGCGCCTTGACGCCGTCCGTGGTGCTGTCGTTGGGACTCGGGCTGACGCTGCTGGTGACGCTGGCGCTGATCGACGGCAATCTCAGGCGGCAGATCTCGGGCAGCCTGCCGGAAAGGGCACCGAACTTCTTCTACGTCGATATCCAGAGCGGTGACGTCGATGCCTTCTCCGCGCTGGTCGGCAAAGAGGCACCGCAAGGCAAGCTGATCAAGGTGCCGATGCTGCGCGGCCGGGTGATGGCGCTCAACGGCGTCGATGTCGACAAGGTCAAGGTTCCGGCCGAAGGCGCCTGGGTACTGCGCGGCGATCGCGGCCTGACCTATGACGCAAAGCTGCCGGAGAATGCGACGCTGACCGAGGGCAGCTGGTGGCCGGAGAACTATGCCGGCGAGCCGCTGGTCTCGTTTTCCGCCGAGGAAGGCAAAGAGATCGGGCTGAAGCTCGGCGATACCATCACCGTCAACGTGCTCGGCCGCAACATCACGGCCAAGATCGCCAATTTCCGCCAGGTCGAATGGGAAACCATGGGCATCAATTTCGTCATGGTGTTCTCGCCCAACACATTCGCCGGTGCGCCGCATGGCTGGTTGGCGACGCTGACCGAGACGAATGCGTCGGCAGCCGACGATGCGCATCTTCTCAACGCCGTCACGCGTGCCTTTCCCGCGGTGACGACGGTCAGGGTCAAGGACGCGCTCGAAATCGTCAACCGGCTGGTGGCGCAGCTCGGCACAGCAATCAGGGCAGCAGCGGGCGTGGCGTTGATCGCCTCGGTGCTGGTGCTGGCCGGGGCGCTCGCCGCCGGCAACCGGGCTCGCATTCACGACGCGGTGGTGCTGAAGACCCTGGGTGCGACCAGGAAAACGCTGATCGCCGCGTTTTCGCTGGAATACATGCTGATCGGCCTTGCTACCGCGATCTTCGCGCTGGCGGCGGGCGGTGTGGCGGCATGGTTCGTCGTCGCGCGCATCATGACGCTGCCATCGCACTTCATGCCCGAGGTGGCGGTGGCGACCATCGGCTTTTCGCTGGTGGTCACGGTCGGCATCGGCCTTGCCGGCACGTGGCGGGTGTTGGGCCACAAGGCGGCGCCGGTGCTGCGGAATCTTTGAGCCAGAGCCGTTTTTGATTAAATCTCGGTAATGTTCCGGGCGGGAAGGCCAATAAAACCGTATCTCCGGCACTTCACGGAGCATTACGCTTGGTTACGGTCTTGTCCTTTACGCCAAGAACCATCATATTTCGGCGCAGGCATGCTGGAGCCCCGCCAGCGGCGCCTGGGTTCAAAGGACCTGACACCGGACGGGGCAGAAGCAATATGAGGATTTCCATGGCTGATCCCGTTCGCAATTATCAGACGCGCGCCGTGCCCGGCGCCGGCGTCGATGCTGCCATCGACCAGGGCCTGCGGGCCTACATGATTAAGGTCTACAATCTGATGGGGCTTGGCCTCCTCATCACCGGCCTTGCCGCGGTCGGCACAATCATGCTGGCCACCACCAGCGATCCCGCCTCGGCCGTCGCGACGTTGCCAAGCGGCGAGATGCTGACCTCGTTCGGCTACGCGATCTTTGGTTCGCCGCTGAAATGGCTGGTGATCTTTGCCCCTCTGGCAGCGGTGATGTTCCTGTCGTTCCGAGTCCAGTCGATGAGCGTTTCGGCCGCGCAGACGACGTTCTGGGTCTACGCCGGCCTCGTCGGCCTGTCGCTGTCGTCGATCTTCCTGGTCTACACCACCGCCAGTATCTCGCAGACCTTCTTCGCCACCGCCGCCGCCTTTGGCGGGCTGTCGCTCTACGGCTACACGACCAAGCGCGATCTCTCGGCGTTCGGGTCGTTCCTGGTCATGGGCCTGGTCGGCCTGATCATCGCGATGGTGATCAACATCTTCCTGCAGTCGTCGGCGCTTTCCTTCGCCGTTTCGGCGATCGGCGTGCTGATCTTCGCGGGCCTCACCGCCTACGACACGCAGAACATCAAGGAGATGTACTTCGAGGGCGACGAGACTGATGTCGCCGGCCGCAAGGCGATTATGGGCGCATTGAGGCTCTATCTCGACTTCATCAACCTGTTTATGTTCCTGCTGCAGTTCATGGGCGACCGTCGCTAAATACGGTTTTCCTGGACCAGCGAGTTTGGAAAGGGCGGCCCAATGGCCGCTCTTTTCTTTTGTGCCGGCTTTTGCTGTGATATAGGGCAGATGAACGACGTGCCTAAATTATGAGCAGCATCACCTTGCGGGCCGCGACGTCGGCCGATCTCGACCGGATCACGGAAATCTATGCCGACGCGGTGACGAATGGCACGGCGAGCTATGAACTCGAACCGCCAAGCCGTACCGAGATGGGCGCGCGCTTCGACAGCCTGATGGCGGGCGGCTTTCCCTATCTCGTTGCGGAAAAGGCCGGCGCCGTGCTCGGCTATGCCTATGCCGGGGCGTTCCGGCCGCGCCCGGCGTACCGCTTCGTCGTTGAGGATTCCGTCTATGTCGCGCCCGAGGCCAAAGGGCAAGGCGTCGGGCTGCTCCTGATGCAAGGGCTGATCGAGGCGGCCAAGGCGGCGGGTTTTCGCCAGATCATCGCGGTGATCGGCGACGGCCGGCCCGACAGCGCCTCGGTACGGCTGCACGAGAAGCTCGGCTTTCGTCATTCCGGCCGCCTGGAAGGCTCAGGCTACAAGCACGGACGCTGGCTGGACACGGTGTTCATGCAGCTGCCGATCAATGGCGGGGCGTCCATCCCGCCTGATCCGCAATCGCTGCCCGAGCGGAAGTTCCGCCAGCAAAAATAAAGGGTTACGCCTCGACCAGCTTCAGTGTTCGGTCGAACACGCCAAGCACCCGGCCGAGTTCCTGGCCGCGCTTGAGGATGCGCCCGCCGGCGGCGATGACGGCGAACGCGCCTTGCCGTCGCGCCAGCTTCGGATCCTTGACGATCTGGAAAAGCGGCACTTCGCTGGTGCGGCGGAAGACGGAAAAAACGGCGCGGTCGGCGAGATGGTCGATGGCATAGTCGCGCCACTCGTTGGCGGCAACCATACGGCCGTAGAGCCTGAGGATCTGGTCCAGTTCGCGCCGGTCGAACCGCACCGGCTGGTCGAGGCGTTCGCGTCTTGCCTCATGCAGCGGGATCAATATTGCGGATGCGTCCCCATCCTCCGTCCCGCTGCTGCGATCAGTCATGCCTGGATCCTCGCAATGAATCGTACGCCGACCAAAGTTGGCGCTTTCGTTGCCGAATTGCAAGGCCCGGCCGGGCAAGGCCAGCACCGCGCGGTTTCTCCAGCGTCCAGTCACGTTTGCGAAACGCCTGTTGGAATTGGTGATGCTTCGCCACAATCCTGCCTTTTTTTATCCGTGCTCATGCCCCAATGTCCGACGAATTTACCGGTGTTGCCTGAGACGGTTCGGTCCGGCACCGGCTCGTAAACCCCAAGCCCCCCGCCCACGGGTCTGCGTCGGATCGAACCAACCTCGGTTTTTCCTTGGAAAGATCGGGTGCGACGATCCCAAAACCTAAATGACCGGCGTCAGAAGCAAGCTGACGCCGGTTTTTTATTGGCCGGAGCCGTGGCGGTGCGATCCGTCCGGATTGGCTGCCATCAGAAGGTTGAGCGCGGTTCTCCCTTCTCCCCTTGTGGGAGAAGGTGTCGCCGAAGGCGACGGATGAGGGGTGTTCCAGCTTGGCAATTTCCTTGAAATCGCCGCCGCCTCAATTCTTCCAGCACCCCTCAACCGTCTCGGCGCTGCGCGCCGATCCACCTTCTCCCACAACAAGGGGAGAAGGAGAGGTCCCCGCTTAAGGCTTGCGGATAAAGGCTGCGCCCAGGATCGGCCCGGGCATGCCGTCCTTGCCGACCGACTGCAGCAGCACGGCGCAGCCGCCCTTCTTGGCGATCTCGCTCATCGGCAGTTCGTAGCGCTGCGCCTTGCCGTGCCACATGCCGGCGGTCTGGATGCTGGAGACGGCGTTCCAGTAGGTCATGCTGCGGCCGCTGTTTTCACCCTTGCCGATTTTTATCGTCTGTGGCGGGTTGAAATAGACGATGACGACATGCGCGTCGGTGGGGCCGGTCACGGCGTCGCCGGCATCGATCATGACGCGATCGCTGGTCCGGCTGACCTTGATGCCGACGCGCATGCCTTCGCCGACCCTCTCCATGCGGGCCAGCGCGCCGTCGACTTCCTTGCGGCTGGCGCCGTTGACATGGCTGCGGCCGTTTATGACGGCTTGCGGGGTGTAGACGGAACGACTGCCGAAGGCGCGCATATACTCGTATTGCCGCTCGGTATTTTCCTTGCGGCTCAGCGTGTCCTGCCAGCCGAGGTAATCCCAATAATCGACATGATAGGCGAGCGCGACGATGTCCTCCTTGGCGGCAAGCTCGGCGAAGAATTCGTCGGCCGGCGGACAGGAGTTGCATCCTTGGCTGGTGAAGAGCTCGACGACGCCTAATGGCTTGTCGGTTGGCTCGGCAAGGGCCCTGCCGGCAAACGCCGAGAGGGCCAGCGCAAGGGCCGCAAGCCGCAATGGTCTGGGAGATGGCATGGCCGTTCCGATCCCGCCGGTGACGCCGGCTTTGTTCTGGTTGTCGAAATATGTGGCAGAAGCGGCAGTCAACGGGAAGTCACGTTGCGGTGAAATTTTGCCGTTGCAACCGCTGGCAAGGGCGCAATAGGTGGACTTGCACTTCACGATGGAAGCGATTCGGGCGGCAATCAGCATGTGGCAATCTCTCCTGGCGCCGGTCGACCTTTATTGCGAACGGACGGGGCCGGAATTCTGGGCCGAACCGCTCAATGCGCTGAGCAATCTGGCTTTTTTTGCCGCCGGGCTATGGGGTGTCTGGCAGGTGCGAAAGCGCGGCACCGGCACCTTCGCCGAAGTGCTGGCCTGGTGGGTGGCGGCGATCGGCGTCGGCTCGTCGCTGTTCCACACCTTTGCCACAAGGGCAATGATCCTGGCCGACGTGCTGCCCATTGCAGGGTTCACGCTGGCCTACACGCTGTTCAACCTGCGACGTTTTCTCGGCATGAAATGGGTCAAGGCGATCGCCATTTTCGTCGCCTTTTACGCCGTTGCCGGGCTGGTGACCTTTGCCGTGCCCGACTGGCTGCGCCAGGCGTCGAACGGGACGACCGGCTATCTGCCTCCGTTTCTGGCGCTCGCCTTCTTCGGCGCCTGGGTGGCGGCCAGCGGCAATCGCGCCGGCTGGTACAATCTGGCGGGTTCGGCGATCTTCGTCGTGTCGGTCATCTGCAGGATGATCGATCCGCTGGTCTGCGGCGGCTTTCCGCTCGGCACGCATTTCTTGTGGCACATATTCAACGGGCTGATGCTCGGCGTGCTGCTGGCGGCGACAGCGCGGTTTGGCAAGCCAAGACAGGGCAGTAGGGCAGTAGGGCAGTAGGGCAGTAGGGGAATAAGTCGCTTCTCCTTGCTTCACCCTACTGCCCTATTTCCTTATTGCCCTACTCCCTTAAGCGGCCAGATCGCGCAGCACGTATTGCAGGATGCCGCCATTCTTGAAGTAGTCGAGCTCGTCCAGCGTATCGATGCGGCAGATGATCGGAACCTCTTTGACGCTGCCGTCGCCGTAGGTGATCCTGGCGATCATCTTCTGCCGCGGCTTGATGTTGCTCAGTCCGTCGATCTCGACCAGTTCGTCGCCCTTGAGGTTGAGCGAGGCCCATGAGGTGCCTTCCTCGAAGACGAAGGGGATCACGCCCATGCCGACCAAATTGGAGCGGTGGATGCGCTCGAAGGACTGGGCGATGACCGCGCGGACGCCCAACAAATTGGTGCCCTTGGCCGCCCAGTCACGCGACGAGCCGTTGCCATATTCGACGCCGGCGAAGATAACCAGCGGCACGCCTTCCTTCTTGTAGCGCATCGCGGCGTCGTAGATCGATTCCTCTTCTTTCGAGGGATAATGGATGGTGTAGCCGCCCTCGCGGCCGTTCTCGCCCAGCATATGGTTGCGGATGCGGATATTGGCGAAGGTGCCGCGCATCATTACCTCATGATTGCCGCGGCGTGTGCCGTACTGGTTGAAATCGGCGACGCCGACGCCGTGGTCGGTGAGATACTTGCCGGCCGGCGAGGCCGCCTTGATCGAACCGGCCGGCGAAATGTGGTCGGTGGTGATCTTGTCGCCGAACAGGCCGAGCACACGCGCGCCCTTGATATCGCCGATCTTGCCGAAGCCTGACTTCATGCCGGCGAAATAGGGTGGGTTCTGCACATAGGTCGAATTGTCGTCCCAGGCATAGGTCTGGCCTTCCGGCGCCTTGACATTCTGCCAGTACTCGTCGCCCTTGAAGACGTCGGCATACTTGCGGGCGAACAATTCGCGCGTGACGTTCTTCTCGATGAATTCCTGGATCTCGACCGAACTTGGCCAGATGTCTTTGAGATAGACCGGACTGCCGTTGCGATCGTCGCCGAGCGGCTCGGTGGTCAGATCTTTGGTCACGGTCCCGGCCAGCGCGTGGGCGACGACCAGCGGCGGCGAGGCGAGATAGTTCGCCTGCACGTCGGGCGAGACGCGGCCTTCGAAATTGCGGTTGCCGGACAAGACTGCCGCAGCAATCAAGCCCTTATCGTTGATGGTCTTGGAGATCGGCGCCGGCAACGGGCCGGAATTGCCGATGCAGGTGGTGCAGCCGAAGCCGACCAGGTTGAAGCCGATCTGGTCGAGCTCCTTCTGCAGGCCGGATTTCTCGAGATATTCGGCGACGACCTGGCTGCCCGGCGCCAATGAGGTCTTGACCCACGGCTTCTGCTTGAGGCCGAGCCGGTTGGCGTTGCGCGCCAACAGCCCGGCGCCGATCAGCACGCTCGGGTTCGAGGTGTTGGTGCAGGAGGTGATGGCGGCGATGACCACATCGCCATGGCCAAGATCGTAGTCCGTGCTCTCGACGGCATAGCGCTTGTCGATTTCGGCGGCCTTCCTGTATTCGGTCTCCATGGCCTTGGCGAAGCCGGCCGGAATGTCTTCAAGTGCGACCCGGCCTTCAGGCCGCTTCGGGCCGGCCATCGACGGGACGACACTGCCGAGATCGAGCTCCAGCAGGTCGGTGAAGATCGGATCGGCAGAGCCGGCATCGCGCCACAAGCCTTGCGCCTTCGAATAAGCCTCGACCAGGGCGATGCGGCTTTCGTCGCGACCGGACATTGTGAGATAGCGGATGGTTTCGCTGTCGACCGGGAAGAAGCCGCAGGTGGCGCCATATTCTGGCGCCATGTTGCCGATGGTGGCGCGATCGGCCAGCGTCATGTTGGACAGGCCCGGCCCGAAGAATTCGACGAACTTGCCGACGACGCCCTTCTTGCGCAGCATCTGCGTGACGGTGAGCACCAGGTCGGTGGCGGTCACGCCTTCCCTCAACCTGCCGGTGAGGTGAAAGCCGATGACTTCCGGCAGCAGCATGGAGACCGGCTGGCCGAGCATCGCGGCCTCCGCCTCGATACCGCCGACGCCCCAGCCGAGCACGCCAAGGCCGTTGATCATCGTGGTGTGCGAATCGGTGCCGACGCAGGTGTCGGGATAAGCGGTGGTCTCGCCATCTTCGCTGTTGGTCCACACGACCTGGCCGAGATACTCAAGATTGACCTGATGGCAGATGCCGGTGCCGGGCGGCACGACGCGGAAATTGCGGAACGCCTGCTGGCCCCATTTCAGGAATTTGTAGCGTTCCTCGTTGCGCTCATATTCAAGCTCGACATTGCGGGCGAAAGCCAGTGGCGTGCCGAATTCGTCGACGATGACCGAGTGGTCGATGACTAGATCGACCGGCACCAGCGGATTGATCTTTTGCGGGTCGCCGCCGAGCGAGGCCATGGCGTCGCGCATGGCGGCAAGGTCGACCACGGCTGGAACGCCGGTGAAATCCTGCATCAGCACGCGAGCCGGGCGATAGGCGATCTCGACGCCGGCGGTGCCCCGGTCAGTCAGCCAGCCGGCGACCGCCTGGATGCTCTCCTTGGTGACGGAACGGCCGTCCTCGTTGCGCAGCAGATTCTCCAGCAGCACCTTCATCGAATAGGGCAATTGGGCGATGCCGGTGAGGCCGTTCTTTTCGGCCTCGACAAGGTCATAGTAGATGTACTCGGCGCCGCCGGCGGTCAGCGTGCGGCGGCAATTGAAGCTGTCGAGTGATTTGGACACGTGCGATCCCTAACTGTCGGTTGCCGGAAGGGAACGGACGCCAGTGGGCATGCAAATCACGCGCAAAGGTGCGGGTACGGCCATTTCCGCTATCCGTTCCCAAGCGTCCGGGCCGTTCAAGGCGGCACGCGCGCTGGTTCGGCGCAAATTCGGTTCCCGTGCCGACCGCTGGCACGGATGATGCGGATATAGAGAATTTTCTGGAATAGTTCTAGACACGGATTCGCCATTTTTGCTGCGGCGCACCGAAGCCGCACCTGAACTTTCGGCGAAGGGGGACGGATGCGGCTGATCGCCGAAAATCTGGGCGGCGAACGCGGCGGCGAGACGGTATTTTCCGGCATCGAATTCGCGCTGGGGGATGGCCAGGCGCTGGTCGTCACCGGGCCGAACGGCGCCGGCAAATCGACGCTGCTCAGGATCGTCGCCGGACTGTTGCCAGTGGCGGCAGGCCGTGTGCGGTTCGAAGGTGGTGGCGAGGACTTTCCGTCGGCCGCCTCGGCCTGTCACTATCTCGGCCACCTCAACGCGATGAAGACGGCGCTGAGCGTTACGGAAAACCTGTGCTTCTGGCGCGATTTTTCGGGCGCCGGTTCCGCGGGTGTTGAAGAGGCGCTGGAAACCGTCGGGCTGGGCGGCATCGGCCATCTGCCGTTCGGCTATCTCTCGACCGGGCAACGCCGCCGCGCGGCGATTGCAAAACTGCTGGTAAGCCACCGGCCATTGTGGCTGCTCGATGAGCCGACGGCAGGACTGGACAAGGCTTCGGAGGAGAGATTCGGCGAATTGATGGGGAAACACCTCGAGAGTGGGGGGATCGTGGTTGCGGCGACGCATTTGCCGCTTGGGATCGAGGGAAAGGAATTGAGGATGACCGGCTGATGTTGGCATTCCTTCACGCCCCCCTCTGTCCTGACAGCCAATCTCCCCCCTTGAGGGGGAGATGTCCGGCAGGACAGAGGGGGGTGCCCAGGCGAAAGCATCTCACATCATGCTAGCCCTCTTCCTGCGCGACATCCGCCTGAGTATCCGCGCCGGCGGCGGGGCGCTTACCGGCGTGATTTTCTTTCTCGCCGTTATCGCGACCATCCCCTTCGGCGTCGGTCCCGAGCTGAAGCTGCTGGCCCGCATCGGCCCGGCGATCCTGTGGATCGCCGCCTTGCTGGCCTGCCTGCTCGGCCTCGACCGGCTGTTCCAGGCCGACCGCGAGGACGGCTCGCTCGATCTTCTGGTGCTTGGCAACGACCGGCACATGCTGGCCTTGACCGTTCTGACGAAATGCCTGGCGCATTGGGCGGGAAGCGTGCTGCCGCTGGTCATCGCCGCTCCCTTGCTCGGCCTGTTCATGAACATGGAACCGGCCGGCATCGGCGCCACGGCGTTGACGCTTCTGGTAGGCACGCCGGCGATCACCTTCATCGGTGCTGCCGGTGCAGCGGTGGCAGTGGCGTTGCCGCGTGGCGGGCTGCTCATCTCGGTGCTCGTGCTGCCGCTGACCATTCCCGTGCTGATCTTCGGCGTATCGGCAAGCTATGGCGCGGTGGCGGACCCCGATCCATTCCTGCAGCCCTTCCTCATTCTTGCCGCGCTGACCTTGTTTCTTGCCGTGCTCGGCCCTGTGGCGGCGGCGCTGGCGCTGCGGCACGGAACGGATTGATGTGTTGGCTTCAGCTCATGCCTGCGGCGCGGCGAACAATTGCGGAGCCGATGGCGCAGCGTTAAGAGAAGACATGTTGGAACGGCGTGAGACGGACCGGTTGGAAAGCGCCGCGGAGCGAAAAGCATGAGCGTACATGCGCTTTATGTCACCGCCGCCTATGCGATCACGGCCGTGGCGCTGGGCGGGCTGATCGGCTGGATTCTGCTCGACCAGCGCGGCCGCAAGCGAGAGCTTGCCGAGCTGGAGGCATCCGGCGTGCGCCGGCGCTCCGATAAGGCAGTAAAATCATGAGCACGGAAGCCCAAACACCGGCGCGCCGCCGCCTGATCGTGCTGCTGCCGCTGCTGGTCTTTCTCGGGCTGGCGGGATTGTTCCTGGCGCAGCTTTTGTCCGGGCGCGACGTGTCGGAAGTGCCGTCAGCGCTGATCGGCCTGCCGGCGCCGCAGACCAACCTGCCGGCGCTCGAAGGCACCAATTTGCCGGGCCTCGATTCAAAACAGTTCGCCGGCAAGGTGACGCTGGTCAACGTCTTCGCGTCCTGGTGCGCGCCGTGCCGCGAAGAGCATCCGGTGCTGCTGGCGCTGTCGCAGGACAGACGCTTCGTCATGGCGGCGCTGAACTACAAGGACCAGCCGGAAAACGCCCGTCGGTTCCTTGGCGATCTCGGCAACCCATTCCAGGCGATCGGCGTCGACCAGGCCGGACGCATGGCGATCGACTGGGGTGTCTACGGCGTGCCGGAGACCTTCGTCATCGGCAAGGATGGCAAGATCGCCTATAAGCATGTAGGGCCGCTGACGCCTGACTCGGCGCGGACGCTGCTGTTACCCGAAATCGAGAAGGCGCTGGCCATGCCGGGCTGATGGCCCGCCGTTTCGTCATGCTAGGGTCTTTGCTCCGCTTTGCGTCGCTACGCCCAAGGATGACGAACGTGATAGGTCGACCACGTGATAGGTCGACCGAAGACTCAGCCGTAGATCTGCTTGTGGATCTGGTAGAGCATTTCGCTGCGGTCGGCGCGCATGTCGGCGAGGTCACGGCTGCTGAAGCTGTCGATTTCGGCGACGAGGCGGTTGTAATGCCGGCGCTTGGCGATGCTGGCGCGAGCGCGGCTCATAAGGCTGTCGATGATCATAGCGAGTTTCCTTTTTGCGCCGCGTTTCGCGGCCAGTTGTTCCTCCCTTGATCGATACGGAGCATGACATAGTTATGGTGCATTGCAAAAATAAGATGTTGCAATGCACCATTGCGCTGGGCGCATAGCCGGTTAACGGGATGTGACCTGCCGTCCGGGCCAGCATTCGCTTCCATAATGCTTCTGACGCATCATCGATCTTGCCATATCGATCGTGGGCTGGCTTGATCGCGCCTTGCCAAGCGACTGCTACCGGGAGGAACCATGGCCAGCGAATTCTACGAAGTTCTCGATCCGCGCTTTTCGCGGCTGTTCAACGGCAATGCACAGGTCGACAGGCTGTTTACCGGCTGCCGATGGGCGGAAGGACCGGCCTGGTTCGCGGCCGGGCGCTATGTGGTCTGGTCCGACATCCCGAACAATCGCATGCTGCGTTACGACGAGACCGACGGCAGCGTCAGCGGGTTCCGTCAGCCGTCCGGCAATTCCAACGGCAACACGGTCGACCGGCAAGGCCGGCTGGTTACTTGCGAGCATTCCGGCCGCCGCGTCAGCCGCACCGAGCATGACGGGTCGGTAGTCACCATCGCCGACAAATGGCGCGGCAAGCGGCTGAACTCGCCCAATGACGCCGTGGTCAAGTCCGACGGCTCGATCTGGTTCACCGACCCGAGCTACGGCATCGATACCGATTACGAGGGCGACAAGGCCGAAAGCGAGATCGGCGCCTGCCATGTCTACCGGGTCGATCCCGGCACCGGCGAGACCGAGGCGGTGATCACCGACATGGTCAGGCCCAACGGGCTCGCCTTCTCGGTTGACGAGAGCAAGCTCTATGTCGCCGACACTGGCCGCACGCATGGTGCCCAAAACCCGGCGCACATCCGGGTGTTCAATGTCGACCAGGGCGGCAAGACGGTCTCAGGCGAAAAGGTCTTTGCCGACTGCACCGCCGGCCTGTTCGACGGTTTCAGGCTGGATGCGGACGGCCGCATCTGGACCAGTGCCGCCGACGGGGTCCATTGCTACGATCCGGACGGGACGCTGATCGGCAAGGTCAAGGTACCGGAAGTCGTTGCTAATTGCGTGTTCGGCGGCAACAAGCTGAACTGCCTCTACATCGCCGGCACCACATCGCTCTATATGGTCCGGCTTATGGTCAACGGCGCCAAAACCTACTGAGCGGCCGCCAAGCATATCCAAGGGAGGGAACCATGCCATTCGTGAATATCCGCCTGGTCAAGGAGGTGATTGCCGACGACCCGGCCGGCAAAAAGGCCGCGATCGCCGCCCAGGTGACGGCGGCCATCACCGGCGCCACCGGCCTGACCAACAATGATGTCTGGATAGTCTTCGAGGAGGTCGCTGCACGCGACTGGTTCGTCGGCGAGACCGACGTCGAGACGCGGAGGGGCAAGGGGTAGTTCCCGGCACAGATTGGCCGCAGCTCCTAGCGTCGTCATCCCAGGGCGGAGCAGGAGCGAAGCTCCGTCGCGGAGACCCTGGGATGACGAAAGCACGGTCCGGCGTTCACCGCGAGCGGATGAACTCCGCGAAGGCGGATAGGGCATCGCGCATCGTCAGCCGGTTTTCCGGCTGCGATAAGATATCCTCCACCTCCAGCAGCTTCTTGCCGAGCAGCGCTATTTCGAGCGCTGCTTCCTCATGGAGCGCAAAAGACATTGTCCGCATGATCTCGACCAGTGCGGCACGGGCAAACAGCGAGCGCGGCGAGGCGTGGACCAGCGTGGCCGGCTTGCCAACGGCGGCATCGCGCGACACCAGCCAGTCAAGCGCGTTCTTCAGGCCGCCTGGCACACCGTGGGCATATTCCGGGCAGGAGACGATGACGCCGTCTGCGGCGGTGACCGCATCGATCAGCACTGCTGCTTGCGGCGGCGTCCGCTCGCCTTCGTCGTCGGGGTTGAAAATCGGCAGCCGGCCAAGCTCATCGTAGACGGAGACGTGACAGTCCGGCGGCGCGTTTTGCGCGAGTGCCGCGAGCAGGGCCGAATTGGTCGAGGCGGCGCGCAGGCTGCCGGAGATGGCGAGGATGTTGAGCAAAGGAATGGAGACCGGCTTGGGCGATTCGTTGCCGATCACGCTACCACATGGTCTCCCTGTATTCCTCGTCCAGCCAGCGGTCGGTCGCCTCGGCCGAATCGGCGAGCGCCAACTGGTCGCGCAGGATCTGGCCGAGCGTCGGCAGCGTCGCGCGGTCGTACCAGCTCTCCGGCTTCCACAATTCGGAGCGCATGAAGGCCTTGGCGCAATGCATGTAGGCGGCCTTGACCGTCACCACGACGACGCTTTGCGGTGCCTTGCCGTCGACCGCCAGCCGCTCACGCAATGCCGCATCGACGGTGATGCGGGCATCGCCATTGACACGCAGCGTTTCGTTCATGCCGGGAATGAGGAAGAGCAGCCCGATCGAGGGATTGAGAAGGATGTTCTCCAGCGTGTCGAGCCGGTTGTTGCCGGGACGGTCGGGGATGGCGATGGTCTTCTCGTCGAGCACTGTTACGAAGCCCGGCCTGTCGCCCTTGGGCGTCACATCGGCATTGCCGGCGCCGTCGGACGAGCCGATCAGCACGAAAGGGCTCTTGCCGATGAAGGAACGGCAGTGGCCGTCCAATGCCTTCAGTTCCTTGCGGATCGAGCCGTCAGTCGGCCGAGGCGTCTTGTAGATCGTCCTCAACTCGTCGCGTGTGGTGATGAATTCCATGCCCCTCTCCTCTTATTCTGACGCAATTCCCTAGGGAAAGCGCTACGCGCTTTTCCCGGGAAAACCGCTACACACTTTCCTGGAATTGCTCTATTTGCCGGCCTTCTCTTCCTTGCCGGTCTTGTCCTCGAGCGAATGGCGCAGGATCAACGGCATTTGGCTTAACGTGAAGACAAGGGTAATGGGAATCGTGCCCCAGACCTTGAAATAAAGCCAGGCTTCCTCAGAAAAGTTGCGCCACACGACCTCGTTCAGCGCAGCCAGAAAAAGGAAGAAGAGCCCCCATCGGAAAGTGAGCTTGCGCCAGCCTTCGGCGTCGAGATTGAAGGCGGAATCAAAGACATAGCCCAACAGCGATCTGCCAAACGCCAACCCGCCAAGCAACGTGATGCCGAACAGGCTGTTGATGATTGTCGGCTTCATGAAAGCGAAGGTCTTGTCCTGCAGCCACAGCGCCAGCGCGCCAAACACAAACACCACGATGGCCGAGACCAATGGCATGATCGGCCAGCTGCGCGTCAAAATCCACGAAACGCTGAGCGATAGCGCCGTCGCCACCATAAAGAACGCTGTGGCAATCAGGATAGGCTCGCCGATATGGCCGAGGATCGGAAACTTCCCGACAAGCCACGCGCCGCGGATGGTGGTGAAAAAGAACACCAGGCCAGGCCCGAGTTCGAGCAGGAATTTCAGGCCGGGGTTCAATGCCTTGCGGCGCGGATCGGACAGGTCGCGTTCGAGGATGGGTGGGCTCATAGGGTCCTTCTTACGCATGATTCAATCCAAAAAGCCTGCAACTTTTTGGGATCATGCTCGTCAAGCCACGCCAGCGATCGCCCTGGCGAATTCGCTTGCGGAAAAGGGTTCGAGGTCGTCGACCTGTTCGCCGACGCCGATGAAATAGACCGGCAATTTGTGCTTTGCCGCGATCGCCACCAGAATACCGCCGCGCGCCGTGCCGTCCAGCTTGGTCATCACCAGGCCGTTGACGCCGGCGACATTGCAGAAGATCTCGACCTGGTTGAGCGCATTCTGGCCGGTGGTGGCATCGACCGTCTGCAGCACGGTGTGCGGCGCTTCCGGATCGAGCTTGCCCAGCACCCGGACGATCTTTTCCAGTTCCGCCATTAGTTCGGTCTTGTTCTGCAGCCGCCCGGCGGTGTCGATGATCAGCACGTCGGAGCCGGCCTCCTTCGCGCGCTCGAATGCATCGTAGGCGAGGCCGGCGGCATCGGCGCCGAGCTTCGAGGCAATGACCGGCGAGTTGGTACGCTCGCCCCAGATCTTCAGCTGCTCGATCGCGGCTGCGCGAAAGGTGTCGCCGGCGGCGAGCATCACCGAGAGGCCGCCATCGGTGAGCTTTGCGGCGAGCTTGCCGATGGTCGTGGTCTTCCCGGTGCCGTTGACGCCGACCACCAGGATGACATGCGGCTTGTGGCTGAGGTCGAGCTCCAACGGCATGGCGACGTGGGTCAGCACTTTCTCAACCTCGGCCGCCATGATGGCCCGGACTTCGGTGTCGGAGACGTCCTTGCCGTAGCGGCTGGCGGAGAGCGCGTCGGTAACGCGCAAAGCCGTCTCCATGCCGAGATCGGCGCGGATCAGCACATCCTCCAGGTCCTGCAGCGTGTCCTCGTCAAGTTTCCGCTTGGTGAAGACGCCGGCGATGTTGCCCGACAACTCCTTGGAAGAGCGGGCAAGCCCGTCTCGCATGCGCTGGAACCAGGAACGCCTCGGCGCCGGTTCGGGCGCCTTCTGCGGCTCGGCTTTCTGCTCGACCTTCTTGGTTACGGTGACTTTGCCGGGGGCGGGCTTTGGCTCCGGCGATGGTTGCGGAACGGCTTCTGGCTCGGGCTTTACCTCCCCCTCGATGGGAGGGTGGGGCGCCGGCACGACCTCCGGTTCGGGCGCGATCTCGGTCAAGATCGGTTTCGTCTCGGCCGGCGCTGGCTGGCGGATCGGGGGCGGTATTTCGGCGGGAGGGACTTCGCGCGCTGGCGCTGCTGAGGGAGCCTCGGTGGGCACTACCGGCACTTCGACGGGTGCAGGTTCTGGCTGGGAGGGGACGATTTCTGGCTGCTGCGGCTCGGCCCGGATCTCCTCCGGTTCCTCAGCAGGCGTTTCCGGCTCGGGTGGAATGGTCGGCGGCGGCTCAGGCTTCTGCGATTCCGGCGCCGGTTGGGGTGCCGGAGGCAACTCTGGTTCGACTGGCGGTGGAGGTACGGCTTCGACTTCGGGTCGCGACTCGTCGCGTTTCAAAAACTCCGGAACGGCTTGCTCGGCGGCCGGCTTCAGCGCCTCCAGCGCGTCCCATTTGATCGGCGGCAGCGGCGCGGCCTCGTCGGGCCGCTCCTCGACGACTTCCTTCTTGCCGAACGAAAATATCTTCTTGAAAAACCCAGCCATGTCTTGCGCTCTCAGGCGGCGCGGGCGGCAAGCGGCGCGGCGATCAGTCGGATACCGTCATGGCCGGCGATATCAGCCTCGACGATGTCGCCCGGAGCGCCGGCAGAGACCGCGGCCAGCGTAAACCCTTCGGTGCGGCCAAGGCCGTCACGCTCGACCAGGATCGACTGATGCGTTCCAGCGAGCGAGGCAAGATGGCGGCGATAGGCGGCCTCGCCGGCGGCGCGCAGGCGTGCCGCGCGTTGCTTGACGACGTCGCGGCGGAGCTGCGGCATGCGCGCGGCGGGCGTGCCCTGGCGCGGCGAAAACGGAAAGACGTGGAGATGCGTCAGGCCGCATTCCTCGACGATCTCCAGCGAGTTTTCGAACATGGCGTCCGTCTCGGTCGGGAAGCCGGCGATGATGTCGGCGCCGAAAACAATGCTGGGGCGCAGTTTGCGCACATCCTCGCAAAAGCGGATCGACTGGTCGCGGCTGTGCCGGCGCTTCATCCGCTTCAGGATCATGTCGTCACCCGATTGCAGCGACAGATGCAGATGCGGCATCAGCCTCGGCTCGGTGGCGATGGCGTCCAGCAGATCGTCGTCGGCTTCGATCGAGTCGATGGAGGAAAGCCGCAGGCGTTTCACGTCTGGCACCTGCTTCAGGATGGTTTTGACCAATTTGCCGAGCTTCGGTGCGCCCGGCAGATCGGCGCCAAAACTGGTCATATCGACACCGGTCAGCACGATCTCGGCATAACCATTGCCGACGAGTCGCTTGATCTGCTCGACCACGGCGCCCATCGGCACCGAGCGCGAATTGCCGCGACCGTAGGGAATGATGCAGAAGGTGCAGCGGTGGTCGCAGCCGTTCTGCACCTGGACAAAAGCGCGCGCCCGGCCCTCGATGGCGTCGACCATGTGGGCGGCCGTCTCGCGCACCGAAAAGATATCGTTGACGCGCGCCTTCTCAGTGTCGTTGACGCCGAAATCCGGCAGCGCGCGATAGGAATGCGCCTTCAGCTTTTCCTCATTGCCGAGGACGAGATCGACCTCGTCCATGGCGACGAAATCCTGCGGGCCGGTCTGCGCGGCGCAGCCGGTAACGATGATGCGGGCAGCCGGGTTCTCACGGCGGGCTTTTCTGATCGACTGCTTGGCCTGGCGTACAGCCTCGCCGGTGACGGCGCAGGTGTTGAAGATGATGGCACCGCCTTCGAGCCCGCCGAGGCCCGCACTTTCGGCTTCACGCCGCATCACCTCGGATTCATAGGTGTTCAGCCGGCAGCCGAAGGTGACGACCTCGATACCCTTGTTGCCAAGAGGAGCCATCAGGCGGCGCTTTCGGTGTCGCGCGCCCACGCCCCGGTCGACGGATCGAAGCTGCCGGAAAATTCCCATTCGGCGGCACCGGTCAGGATGACGTGGTCGTCGTCGCGCCACAAAACATGCAGCGAGCCGCCGCCGGGCGTCATCAGCGTGACGCCGCGGCCGGTACGCCGGGTGCGGGACGCGGCGACCACAGCGGCGCAAGCAGCCGTGCCGCAGGCCTTGGTCAGGCCGGCGCCGCGCTCCCAGGTGCGGATGACCATGGTCTCCGGCGAGGTCACCTGCGCGATGGTGATGTTGGCGCGCTCGGGGAAGATCGGATGGTTTTCGAGCAGCGGGCCGAAGCGCTCGAGCTCGTACGACCAGACGTCGCGGTCGACCCAGAAGATGGCGTGCGGATTGCCCATCGAGACGACCGACGGCGAATGCAGCACCGGGGCATCGATCGGGCCGATCTGCAGCTCGATCATGCGGGTGTCGCGGAATTCCTCGGCCAGCGGGATGTCCTGCCAGC
This sequence comes from Mesorhizobium sp. M0590, assembly GCF_040320905.1. NCBI lineage: Bacteria > Pseudomonadati > Pseudomonadota > Alphaproteobacteria > Hyphomicrobiales > Phyllobacteriaceae > Mesorhizobium > Mesorhizobium sp. M0590. The sequence continues at coordinate 628,011 of NZ_JAMYQN010000001.1, read as the reverse complement.
CAAAGCGCGGCCTGCCCATGTCGACCGAGATCATTCCGTCGGCATGTTCCTCGGCATTGAGGATGCCGGCGACTGTTTCAAAGGCAAATGTCTTCTGGCCGGTCTCGGCGGCGAGCGCCTGGACGACACAACGCATGCCGTTGCCGCAGGCTTGCGCCCTGGTTCCGTCGGAATTCAAGATGTCGATGAAAAAGGCGGTGCCCGGCGTCCTGGGGTCGTGGATCGCCATGATCTGGTCGAACCTGGTCGCCGCATCGGCATTAAGCGCGACGGCTGCCGCAGGCGTCACGCGATCGGCACGGCCACGCATATCGGCAACGATGATTTCGTTGCCGATGCCGTTCATCTTGGCGAAAGGGGCCGCGCTTGCCATCGATCGAAAGGTCTCTTGCCGGTTTGGCGCCTATATGGCGGATAGCGGCAGAAATTACCAGCGCGGCGTGATTTTCAAGTCACCGCGAAGACGCCAAGCACGATCAGCAGGAAGATGATCAGCACGATGCCGATGAGGATGCGCGCGCCGGTGGCGGCGGCTCCGGCCAGTGCCGGCATGCCGAGCAGGCTCGCCGCGGCCGCGATAATCAAAAGAATGATGATCCACCTGATCATGAGAGACACCTCGCAGCCGACAGGTTTGAACACCTACAAACGTCTATGTGATGCCTCAGGTTCCGCCGCGCTAGACCGCCGGCACGTCCCAGACTTCGCCCGGCCGCAAGGCGCGAAAACGTTGCCGCGGCAGGCCGGCAGCATCGAGCGCTTCGCCGAGCTTTCTGGGCGGCTCGTCGATCGGCTCGTTGGTGAGCCGGAACGTGCCCCAGTGACAGCCGGCGGCATAGGCGGCGTTGCACAAAAGCATGCCTTGCACCGCCTCCTCCGGATCCTGGTGATGTGGCGCCATGAACCAGCGCGGCTCGTAGGCGCCGATCGGCAGGATGGCGAGGCGGAACCCGCCGTGCTTTTGCGCCATCAGCCGGTAATTGATGCCACCGTGGAAGCCGGTATCGCCGGCGAAATAGATCTTTGCGTCGGGTGTCTCGACGACGAAACCCGCCCACAGCGCCATCCGCCGGTCGCGAGTACCGCGGGCCGACCAGTGGTGCACCGGCTCGACATAGACGGCGACGCCATCGCCGATATCGACCCGGTCGCCCCAGTCATGCGCGGAAAGCCGCATACGGGGCACGGCAGCGCCGATGATCGTGTCGTTGCCGAGCGGCGTCAGCAGCAGCGGGTCGTGTCTTGTCTTCAGGCGCTTCAGCGTGGCGAGGTCGAGATGGTCGTAATGGTTGTGGCTGACCAGCACGAGGTCGATCGGCGGCAAATGCGAAAAGGCGATGCCCGGCGGATTGACGCGTTTCGGACCGGCGAAGGAGAGCGGCGAGACACGCCGCGACCAGACCGGGTCGGTCAGGATGTTCAGGCCGGCTGTCTGGACGAGCAGCGAGGAATGACCGACCATGGTGAGGCGGAGCGCCGCACCATCGATGCGCTCGACCGGTCTTGCCGGTGGAAACGGGCTCGGATCCGCCGCCGGCCATTTCGAGCGCTCGCGGCTCAATTGCCATTTCAACAGATCGGCAAAGCGACCCGGCGGCCGTCCGTTGGGATTGAAGAACAAGGTGCCGTCGAAATGATCGCTGGGCGGCCCGCTGTAATAGCGGTTGGCGGCTCTCTTTCTCGCGGCCAAGAAATCGGCTCCCTGCAGTTTGCTGATCCCAAGAGATAATGCCGGAGCCGGCCCGCACAAGCATTTGAGGTGAACGCCAAGGATTTGGCGCCAGCGCGCCGTATCGAATCAACCGGAGGTGTCGGCCAAACGGCCAAGGCGTAACGCAATTCAGGCAATGTGCATTTTGCGACAAATTTGCAACATTACCGGCGCAAACCGTATTTTAACCATATCGGGTTGAAATTTCGCCACCTTCGCCATCTTGGTGAGGGGGACATTGCGCGGACGGCACCCCCAGCCCGATCCGACGGAGGTTGAAGAATGAAAATTTCGAAAACCGGCCTGCTGGCCGTATCGCTGGCCGCGCTCGTTGCGAGCGGCTGTTCAACCTCACGGTTCACATCAATGGACGAGCAGCAGCCGGCGCCGCTGGAAGCTGCGCCCGCCGGCAAGGTGACTGCAAACCAGCTGCCGCCACCGGCGACACCCGGCCCGGCCGACCCGTCGAAATTTCCTACCGCGCCGCAGAACACCCAGGTCGCCTCGCTGCCGCCGGACGGGACGGCGCCGGCCGGTGCGGCCGACCTTACCGCGTCCAGCGTCGCCGGCGTGTGGAAGGCAAGCGTGTCCGGCCAGAGCTGTCAGGTGGCGACGCCGCAGACCAAATTCGGTTCGGGCTACCGCGCCGGACCGCTGCATTGCCCGGCGCCGCTCGATGGCATCAAATCCTGGAACGTCGCCGGCAAACAGCTGACGCTCTTTGACGAGAATGGCGGCACGCTGGCACGGCTCTATTCTTCGGGCGGCGAGAAATTCGACGGCCAGACTTCCAACGGCCTGCCGATCTCGCTTACAAGGTAAGTGAACGGCCCCCCATTGTTACGCAATTCCGGACGGAAAACCGTTACACACTTTTCCTGGAATTGCCTCTTTTGTTTTTTACGCAATTCCGGACAGAAAACCGCTACACACTTTTCTTGGAATTGCTCCGGAACGACGTGACCAATGCATCTGCGTGACGGCCTCCAGACCCATGCGACCGTCAAGCAGCGCTATGACCATCTGGTCGAGACGGGCGCCATCGGGCGCGATCCGGCGCAGGAGCGGATCGCCGCTGCGCTCGACCGGCTGATCGAAGAGATATCGGCAAAGCGGCTGGCGCAGAAATCAAGCGCGCTGGGGTGGTTGTTCGCCCGCAAGCGCGAGGTGCACGAGGCGGTCAAGGGCCTTTATATCCATGGCGGCGTCGGCCGCGGCAAGACCATGCTGATGGACATGTTTTTCGAGCTGCTGCCGGTGCGGCGCAAGCGCCGGGTGCATTTCAACGACTTCATGGCCGACGTGCAGGACCGCATCCAGAAGCACCGGCAGGCTCGCAAGAACGGCACGGCCAAGGAGGACGACCCGATCCCGCCGGTGGCGCGCGCGCTGGCCGAGGAAGCCTGGGTGCTATGCTTCGACGAGTTCTCCGTCACCGACATCGCCGATGCGATGATCCTGTCAAGGTTGTTTTCGGCGTTGTTTGCCAATGGCGTGGTGCTGGTTGCCACTTCCAACGTCGCGCCGCAGGATCTCTACCGCGACGGCCTGAACCGTCAGTTGTTTTTGCCGTTTGTCGCTATCCTGGAGCGCCACGCGCAGGTGCTGGCGCTTGACGCCGACAAGGATTACCGCCTCGACAAGCTCAGCCGCATGCCGGTCTACGTCACCCCGGCCGATGCCGCCGCCGACCATGCGCTCGACGACGCGTGGGCGGTGATGACGCATGGCAGGCCGACGGCCGAGACGATGCTGACGGTGAAGGGCCGGCACGTCGTAGTGCCGCGTGCTGCCGGCGAGGCGGCGCGTTTTTCCTTCGCCGATCTCTGCGAGAGGCCGCTCGGCGCCCGCGACTATCTTGCCATTGCCAGCCGTTTCTCGACCATCTTCATCGACCATGTGCCGGTGCTCGGCGAAGGCAAGCGCAACGAAGCCAAGCGCTTCATCCTGCTGGTCGATACGCTCTACGATCATCATGTACGGCTGGTGATGAGCGCCGCGGCACCGCCGGCGCAGCTCTATACGGCCAAGCGCGGCAACGAAGTCTTCGAGTTCGAGCGCACCGCATCGCGGCTGATCGAGATGCAGAGCCACGACTGGCTGGAGGACTGGGCGGAGAGGCAGAGGGCGCAGGGATCATCGACCGAGGCACGGCAGGCTCAGGCGTGAGGGATAGTACAGAAGGGGCCGCTGCCGCCGGCGCCTATAACCGATAAACATACATGACGAACCCCCCCGCCGGCCCATGCGGCTCTTTTCGCGACTCGTAAAGTGCGCGAGCAGCAACATTGTCCGGCTCGGTGCCGACCCACGCCTCCTCACAGCCATGCTCGCGACCGAGTGCGAACATGGCGCCGAGCATCCTCGTCGCAATGCCCTGGCGTTGAAAGGCCGGCGCCACGCCGACCTCGTCTATGTAGAGTTCGCTCACCTTGTCCCGGTGGCGGTGGATGACGGCTGCGCATTGGCCAACGACGATGCCGTCGGCGAGGGCCACGACCATGAAATGACAGGGCTCCGCGAGATAAGGCGGAGAGCCGATCCGGCCTGACCGGCTCGTCGAAGACTTCATCGGCAACCCGCATCACAAGGGCGTCATCGTCAGGAAACAGCCTTCTGATTTCCAGTGCCATTGTGTAGAATTCCTCTAGCCGGCTTCAGAATTTTGACGTTTACGTAATTCCCATTGTTTCTAACCGATTGAAATTACTCACTCCAAAATAATCGTTTGAATTTTTGTGCGGCCGGGGCTATTGCGTGCGGCGAATTTCGCGGTTCCGCAGCATTCCGGCCTCTTCCTCCGACGCCGTCATCAAATCGTCAAGGATTTGGGCGCCGTCATAGTCAAAGGGAAAATATCCTGACATGGCACGCAACAAGATAGCGCTCATCGGCTCGGGCATGATCGGCGGCACCCTCGCCCACATGGTCGGCCTCAAGGATCTCGGCGACGTCGTGCTGTTCGATATCGCCGAAGGCATCCCGCAAGGCAAGGGGCTGGACATCGCGCAGTCGTCGCCAGTCGATGGGTTCGACTCCAGGCTGACCGGCGTCAACGACTATGCCGGCATCGAGGGCGCCGATGTCTGCATCGTCACCGCCGGCGTGCCGCGCAAGCCCGGCATGAGCCGCGACGATCTTCTAGGCATCAATCTGAAGGTGATGGAGCAGGTCGGCGCCGGCCTCAAGAAATACGCGCCGAAAGCCTTCGTCATCTGCATCACCAATCCGCTCGACGCCATGGTCTGGGCGCTGCAGAAGTTTTCCGGCCTGCCCAAGAGCCATGTCGTCGGCATGGCCGGCGTGCTCGACAGTTCGCGCTTCCGTTATTTCCTGGCCGAGGAATTCAAGGTCTCGGTCGAGGACGTCACTGCCTTCGTGCTCGGCGGCCACGGCGATTCCATGGTGCCGATGATCCGCTATTCGACGGTTGCCGGCATCCCGCTGCCCGACCTCATCAAGATGGGCTGGACCTCGAGGGAGCGGCTCGACCAGATCGTGCAGCGCACCCGCGACGGCGGCGCCGAGATCGTCGGCCTGCTCAAGACCGGCTCTGCCTTTTATGCGCCGGCAGCTTCGGCCATTGCCATGGCCGAAGCCTATCTCAAGGACAAGAAGCGGGTGCTGCCCTGTGCTGCCTATCTCTCCGGCCAATATGGCGTCAAGAACACCTATGTCGGCGTTCCCGTGGTGATCGGCGCCGGCGGCGTCGAGCGGATCATCGAGATCGAGCTCGCGAAGAACGAGCAGAAGATGTTCGACAATTCGGTCGCGGCGGTGCAGGGCCTGTGCGACGCCTGCGTCAAGATCGCTCCGCATCTCGCGGCCAAGTAAGCCGGTAACCAAGCCCGCCAAGCAAGCTGGAGACATAGCGCATGAACATCCATGAGTATCAGGGCAAGGCGCTGCTGAAAGGCTTTGGCGCACCCGTGGCCGAGGGCGTGCCGGTGTTCAAGGCGAGCGAGGCGGAAGCTGCCGCCAAGGCGCTGCCCGGCCCACTCTATGTGGTCAAGAGCCAGATCCATGCCGGCGGCCGCGGCAAGGGCAAATTCAGGGAGCTCGGCGCCGATGCCAAGGGCGGTGTCAGGCTGGCAAAGTCGGTGGCCGAGGTCGTCGCCAATGCCAATGAGATGCTCGGCCACACGCTGGTCACCAAGCAGACCGGCCCGGCCGGCAAGCAGGTCAACCGGCTCTATATCGAGGACGGCGCCGACATCGAGCGCGAGCTCTATCTGTCGATCCTGGTCGACCGCTCGGTCGGGCGCGTCGCCTTCGTCGTCTCGACCGAGGGCGGCATGGACATCGAGGCGGTCGCCCACGACACGCCGGAAAAGATCATCACCGTAGCCATCGACCCGGAAAAGGGCGTGACGGCCGACGACGTGAAGAAGCTCAACGCGGCGCTGAAGCTCGACGGCGACGCCGCCAAGGATGGCGCCACGCTGTTCCCCATCCTCTACAAGGCCTTTGTCGAGAAGGACATGAGCCTGCTCGAGGTCAACCCGCTGATCGTCATGAGGAGCGGCCGGCTGCGCGTTCTCGACGCCAAAGTGTCGTTCGACAACAATGCGCTGTTTCGCCACCCCGACGTGCTCGAATTGCGCGACACCACCGAAGAGGACGAGAAGGAGATCGAGGCGTCGAAATACGACCTCGCCTATGTCGCGCTCGACGGCAATATCGGCTGCATGGTCAACGGCGCCGGCCTTGCCATGGCAACGATGGACATCATCAAGCTTTACGGCGCCGAGCCGGCCAACTTCCTCGATGTCGGCGGCGGCGCGTCGAAAGAAAAGGTGACGGCGGCGTTCAAGATCATCACCAAGGATCCGGCGGTCAAAGGCATTCTGATCAACATCTTCGGCGGCATCATGAAATGCGACATCATCGCCGAGGGCGTGATCGCCGCGGTCAAGGAGGTCGGCCTGCAAGTGCCGCTAGTGGTGCGGCTGGAAGGCACCAATGCCGAGCTCGGCAAGAAGATCATCAACGACAGCGGGCTGAACGTGGTGTCGGCAGACGATCTCGACGATGCAGCCAAGAAGATCGTCGCGGCGGTGAAGGGCGTCTGATGCAGCGGATGCTGGCCCTAGCGCTGACCGGCATGGCCCTTTGGGCCAGCGCTGCTGCGGCCGCGGATAGTTCGAAGTCGCCCGCCTGGATCGGCAAGAGGGTCAGTCTCTTCATGAACTTATGTCCGGCAACGGCGCCCAGCTTCGGCCGGTTCAACGCGGTTGCCCGGCAAAGCGGGTTCAAGGCCGGATCCGACGGGCTGCAAGTCTACAAGGCTACGGAAATCGTTGCCTCAATCAAGAGTTCGAGTGGTCGCTGCGACTGCCTGGTCTCCTTCGGCACCAACGATCCGAAGCTGGCCGCCAACATGATCCTGAAAAGGCTTCTGACCAAATATGGCAGCAGTTTCCAAGCCGATGATGACCCCAAGTCCCTTGGTGAATTGAGAACGTCTGGCGGCAATTTATCGGTGCAGATCGTGACGATCCGGCGCGCCGGGGGCCGATGGATCGGTGCTGTCGTTCACGGAAACCAAAAATGCCCAGCTTGAAAACAGAACTTCAGGGTCAAGGTCGATAGGCGATGCCTCCGCACAAGATAAACCTCGTCGAGGCGGCGGATCAGAAGATCAAGAAGGTCTTCGATCCGCATATCGCCGGCGACGTGAACGACAGCCAGGTCAAGATCGCCAAGTTCGGCGACGTCTTCGACTGGCACGCGCATGACAATGAGGACGAGGCGTTCCTGGTGCTGCGCGGGCGCATCGCCATCGATTTCCGCGACGGCACGGTGGAGCTTTCCAGCGGCGAGTTCATTGTCGTGCCGCGCGCCGTCGAGCACCGGCCGCGCTCGCTAAGCGAGGAGCCGGTGGTGCTGATGTTCGAGCCGGCAACGACGCTCAACACCGGCAATGCCAAAAGCAACCTTACCGTCGCCGAGCTGAAGCGGTTGTGACCATGAGCGCGCGGCCTTCCCCGATCAACGGTTTTTGAAAAGGACCACCATGTCCATTCTCGTCGATAAGAACACCAAGGTGCTGGTGCAGGGCCTGACCGGCAAGACCGGCACGTTCCACACTGAACAGGCGCTGGCCTATCACGGCACGAAAATGGTCGGCGGCATCCACCCCAAGAAGGGCGGCGAAACCTGGACCGGCGCCAAGGGCGAGGCGCTGCCGATCTTCGCCACCGTAGCCGAAGGCAAGGCCAGGACCGGCGCCAACGCTTCGGTCGTCTACGTGCCGCCGGCGGGTGCTGCCGAAGCGATCCTGGAAGCGATCGAGGCCGAGATCCCGCTGATCGTCTGCATCACCGAGGGCATACCGGTGATGGACATGATCAAGGTCAAGGCGAGGCTCGACCGTTCGACGTCGCGGCTGATCGGGCCGAACTGCCCCGGCGTGCTGACCCCCGACGAATGCAAGATCGGCATCATGCCCGGCAACATCTTCCGCAAGGGCTCGGTCGGCGTTGTTTCCCGCTCGGGAACGCTTACCTATGAGGCGGTGTTCCAGACCACCAATGTCGGCCTCGGCCAGACCACCGCCGTCGGCATCGGCGGCGATCCGGTCAAAGGCACCGAGTTCATCGACGTGCTGGAGATGTTCCTCGCCGACGACGAGACCAAGTCGATCATCATGATCGGCGAGATCGGCGGCTCGGCCGAGGAAGACGCCGCGCAGTTCCTCAAGGACGAGGCAAAGCGCGGCCGCCGCAAGCCGATGGCCGGCTTCATCGCCGGGCGCACCGCACCGGCGGGCCGCACCATGGGCCATGCGGGCGCGGTGATCTCCGGCGGCAAGGGCGGCGCGGAAGACAAGATCGCGGCGATGGAATCGGCCGGCATCAAGGTTTCGCCGTCGCCGGCCCGGCTCGGCACGACGCTGGTCGAGGCGATAAAGGGTTAGGGGAGTAAGGGAGTAGGGGAGTAGGGCAGTAGGGACAAGATGAGGGCATTGCCCTACTCCCGTACTGCCCTATTGCCCTACTCCCCTCCAAAACAGGAGACGGGGCAGGCGCTCCGCTAGGCAAAATGGCACGACAAGATCAAACCAACGACCAGTTTTCGCTTACCTCTTTCCTCTATGGCGGCAATGCCGATTATATCGACGCGCTCTATGCCGCCTATGAGGACGATCCCGCGTCGGTCGATCCCGAATGGCAGGACTTCTTCGCGGCGCTGAAGGATGACGCCGGCGACGTGCGCAGGAACGCCAAGGGCGCCTCTTGGGCCAAGCCCTCCTGGCCGATGCAGGCCAATGGCGAGCTGGTCTCGGCGCTAGACGGCAATTGGGGCCTGGTCGAAAAGCACATCGAAAAGAAGGTCAAGGACAGGGCGGTCGGCAACGGCGCAGCGCTTTCCGACGCCGACGTGCATCAGGCGACGCGCGATTCCGTCCGCGCCATCATGATGATCCGCGCCTTCCGCATGCGCGGCCACCTGCACGCCAATCTCGATCCGCTGGGCATTGCCAAGCCGCTCGAGGATTACAACGAGCTGTCGCCGGAGAATTACGGCTTCACCGAAGCCGACTACGACCGGCCGATCTTCCTCGACAATGTGCTCGGGCTGGAATTCGGCACCATCCGGCAGATGCTCGACATCCTGACCCGGACCTATTGCTCGACGCTCGGCGTCGAATTCATGCATATTTCCGATCCCGAGGAGAAGGCCTGGATCCAGGCGCGCATCGAGGGCACCGACAAGGAGATCTCCTTCACCGCCGCCGGCAAGAAGGCGATCCTGCAGAAGCTGGTCGAGGCGGAAGGCTTCGAGCAATTCATCGACGTCAAGTACAAGGGCACCAAGCGCTTCGGCCTTGATGGCGGCGAGTCGCTGATCCCTGCGCTGGAGCAGATCATCAAGCGAGGCGGCCAGCTCGGCATGAAGGAGATCGTGCTCGGCATGGCGCATCGCGGCCGGCTGAACGTGCTGTCGCAGGTGATGGCCAAGCCGCACCGCGCCATTTTCCATGAGTTCAAGGGCGGCTCCGCCGCGCCCGACGAGGTCGAGGGCTCGGGCGACGTGAAGTACCATCTCGGCGCCTCGTCGGACCGCGAGTTCGACGGCAACAAGGTGCATCTGTCGCTGACCGCCAACCCGTCGCATCTGGAAATCGTCGACCCGGTGGTGATGGGCAAGGCGCGCGCCAAGCAGGATTATCTGTTCGGCCGCAGCCGCGAGGAGATCGTGCCGCTGGAAGAGCGCGCCAAGGTGCTGCCGCTGCTGTTGCATGGCGACGCCGCTTTTGCCGGCCAGGGCGTGATTGCCGAAATCCTCGGCCTGTCGGGCCTGCGCGGCCACCGCGTCGCCGGCACGCTGCATTTCATCATCAACAACCAGATCGGCTTCACCACCAACCCGCGCTTCTCGCGCTCGTCGCCTTATCCGTCGGATGTGGCCAAGATGATCGAGGCGCCGATCTTCCACGTCAACGGCGACGATCCGGAAGCGGTGGTCCATGCCACCAAGGTGGCGATCGAATTCCGCATGAAGTTCCACAAGCCGGTGGTGGTGGACATGTTCTGCTATCGCCGCTTCGGCCATAATGAGGGCGACGAGCCGGCCTTCACCCAGCCGATCATGTATCGCAAGATCCGCAACCAGAAGACGACCATGCAGATCTATGCCGACCGGCTGATCGCGGAAGGCCACATCACCCAGGCCGAGCTCGAAAAGGTGAAGGCCGATTGGCGGGCGCATCTCGAGCAGGAATTCGAGGTCGGCCAGCACTACAAGCCGAACAAGGCGGATTGGCTGGACGGCGCCTGGTCCGGCCTGCGCTCGGCCGACAACCAGGACGAACAGCGGCGCGGCAAGACCGCGGTGCCGGTCAAGACGCTGAAGGAGATCGGCAAGAAGCTAACCGAGGTGCCGAAGGATTTCGAGGCGCACAGGACGATCATCCGCTTCCTCGACAACCGCCGCCAGGCGATCGAGTCGGGCGAAGGCATCGACTGGTCTACGGCCGAGGCGCTGGCCTTCGGCGCCATCCTGCTCGACGGCAATCCGATCCGGCTGTCCGGCCAGGATTCGGAGCGCGGCACGTTCTCGCAACGCCATTCCGTGCTCTACGACCAGCGCGACGAGACACGCTACATACCGCTTAACAATCTGTCGGCGGCGCAGGCCGGCTTCGAGGTCATCAACTCGATGCTGTCGGAAGAGGCCGTGCTCGGCTTCGAATATGGCTACTCGCTGGCCGAGCCGAAGGCGCTGACGCTGTGGGAAGCGCAGTTCGGCGACTTCGCCAACGGCGCCCAGGTGGTCTTCGACCAGTTCATCTCGTCGGGCGAGCGCAAATGGCTCAGAATGTCGGGCCTCGTCTGCCTGCTGCCGCACGGCTATGAAGGCCAGGGGCCGGAGCATTCGTCGGCCCGGCTCGAGCGCTTCCTTCAGCTTTGCGCCGAAGACAATATGCAGGTCGCCAACGTCACGACGCCAGCCAACTATTTCCACATACTGCGCCGGCAGTTGAAGCGGGACTTCCGCAAGCCGCTGATCCTGATGACGCCGAAGTCGCTGCTGCGCCATAAGCGGGCGGTATCGACGCTGCCGGAGATGTCGGGCGAAAGCGCCTTTCACCGGCTGCTGTGGGACGATGCCCAGCTGCTGTCGGGCCAGGCCATCAAGCTCACCAAGGATTCGAAGATCCGCCGTGTCGTGCTCTGTTCGGGCAAGGTCTATTACGACCTCTACGAGGAGCGCGAGAAGCGCGGCATCAACGACATCTATTTGCTGCGCGTCGAGCAGCTCTATCCGTTCCCGGCCAAGGCGCTGATCACCGAACTGTCGCGCTTCCGCAATGCCGAGATGGTGTGGTGCCAGGAGGAGCCCAAGAACATGGGCGCCTGGTCGTTCATCGATCCGTATCTCGAATGGGTGCTGGCGCATATCGACGCCAAGCATCAGCGGGTGCGCTATACCGGCCGGCCGGCGGCCGCCTCGCCGGCGACCGGATTGATGTCGAAGCATCTCGCCCAGCTTGCCGCCTTGCTCGACGACGCGCTTGGTGAATAGAACAGAACCGAAAGAAACGGACAGGCACAATGGCAACCGAAATCCGCGTCCCGACACTTGGTGAATCCGTCACCGAGGCGACCATCGGCAAATGGTTCAAGAAGGTCGGCGACGCGATCGCCGCCGATGAGCCGCTGGTCGAGCTCGAAACCGACAAGGTGACGGTGGAAGTGCCGGCCGCCGCCGCGGGCACGCTCGCCGAGATCGCCGTCAAGGAAGGCGAGACGGTCGGCGTCGGCGCACTGCTCGGCACGATTTCGGCAGGCGCCGGCGCGGCAGCCAATGCCGCCGCTCCGGCAACGAAGCAGGAGGCGGTGTCGCAGGCCTCGGCTCCGACTGCGGCCTCGAGCGTCAGGCAGGCCGCTGCCGAGACGGCCAAGATCGCCGGCGACGCCGGCGCGATCGAGACGCGCACCATGCCGCCGGCGCCGTCGGCGGCAAAGCTGCTGGCCGAGCACAATCTCGCAGTCGACCAGGTGTCGGGCTCGGGCAAGCGCGGCCAGGTGCTGAAAGGCGACGTGCTCGACCTTATCGCCAGGGGCGCGCCGTCGCAGCCGGCCGAAATGCCGAAGGCAGCGCCTGTACCGGCACCCGTTGCCGCGCGCGCGCCGTCCCCGGCCGACGATGCGTCGCGCGAGGAGCGCGTGCGCATGACCAAGCTGCGCCAGACCATCGCGCGCCGCCTCAAGGAAGCGCAATCGACCGCCGCCATGCTGACCACCTTCAACGAGGTCGACATGAGCGCGGTGATGGCGCTGAGGAGCAAATACAAGGACGTGTTCGAGAAGAAGCACGGCGTGAAGCTCGGCTTCATGGGCTTCTTCACCAAGGCGGTCACCCATGCGCTGAAGGAGATCCCGTCGGTCAATGCCGAGATCGACGGCACCGATATCATCTTCAAGAACTACGCTCATATCGGCGTTGCCGTCGGTACAGAGAAAGGCCTTGTCGTGCCGGTTGTGCGCAATGCCGACCAGATGTCGATCGCCGAAATCGAGAAGGACATCGGCAGGCTGGGGCTTGCGGCGCGCGACGGCAAGCTGTCGGTTGCGGATATGCAAGGCGGCACGTTTACGATTTCCAACGGTGGCGTTTACGGGTCGCTGATGTCGACGCCGATCCTCAATGCGCCGCAGTCCGGCATTCTGGGTATGCACAAGATCCAGGAGCGGCCGGTGGTGGTCGGCGGCCAGATCGTCATCCGGCCGATGATGTATCTGGCGCTGTCCTACGACCACCGCATCGTCGACGGCAAGGAAGCGGTGACGTTTCTGGTGCGGGTCAAGGAAAGCCTCGAGGATCCGGAACGGCTAGTGCTCGACCTCTAGGGGCGGCCGACGTGAGCCGGAGCATGGATCTGCGCCGCCGGATGAGTTCGTCTCGTTTCCGGTCCGGTTTGTTTGTCACAATCTGCGCACTCGGCGTGCAGACGGTCTCCGCGGCCCTCGCCGCCTGCCCGCTCGAGCTCGCCGTCTATGGCGATCCTGAAAACGCCGCCGAGATCGATTTCAGGCCGACCATGGAGTCGGCTGCCGTCACCAACAGCTTCAAGATGGTGCTCGACAACGGCGTCGTGCTCGACGGCATCGTCATGTGGACGGAGGGCGCGGCGCGGCCGCATGGCTCGCTGATGTACAAATGCCCGGCCGGCGACGTCACCGGCGACGAGCTCGCCGCCTGCACTGTGTGGGAGGGCGTCATCTACACTGCCGACGACCAGGGCAATATCGCGTTGCTGCCGGGCGAAGGAAAGGATGCGCCGAAGAAGCTGATCCTGCCTGATCTGGGAGCGTCGCTGCAGATGTCGGCGGCCTATGGCGCCAACGGCTTTTCCCAGGTGCCCTGGGACGTCTTTGGCCTGAAGGGATGTCAGGAATGAGCGCGAGCGGAAAGATCCTGCTGGTGACCGGCGGCAGCCGCGGCATTGGCGCCGCTACATGCAGGCTTGCCGCCAGGGCCGGCTATCGCATTGCGGTCAATTACGCGTCGAATGCAAAAGCCGCCGAAACGGTGGTCGCCGACATCGAGGCTGCTGGCGGAGAAGCCTTCACAGTCAAGGCCGATGTCGGCAGCGAGACGGACGTATTGGCCATGTTCGAGGCTGTCGATGGCCGTTTCGGTCGGCTGGACGCGCTCGTCAACAATGCCGGCGTGGTCGACCAGAGCGCGCGCGTCGACGAGCTTAGCGCTGCAAGGCTGGAGCGCATGATGCGCATCAATGTGATCGCGCCGATGCTTTGCGCCCGCGAGGCGGTGAAGCGGATGTCGACCAGGCATGGCGGCAAGGGCGGCGCCATCGTCAATGTTTCTTCGATCGCGGCAAGGCTTGGCGGGCCGGGTCAATATGTCGACTACGCCGCCTCCAAGGGCGCGGTCGATTCCTTCACCATCGGGCTTGCCCGCGAAGTGGCCGGCGAAGGCATTCGTGTCAACGCGGTCAGCCCGGGCATCATCGACACCGAAATTCATGCCTCCGGCGGGCAGCCGGATCGCGCCGAGAGAATGCGCAAGGTGGTGCCCATGCAGCGCGTCGGCACCGTCGAGGAAGTCGCAGCCGCAATTCTCTGGCTGCTGTCGGACGAGGCGTCCTACACAACAGGCGCCAATCTGGAAATCGGCGGCGGCCGCTAAAGCAAAAGGGACAGTATCATGGCCTATGACGTCGTTATCATCGGATCGGGACCAGGCGGCTACGTCTGCGCCATCAAGGCGGCGCAGCTCGGTCTGAAGACGGCGGTAGTCGAAAAGAACCCGACCTTCGGCGGTACCTGCCTCAACATCGGCTGCATCCCGTCAAAGGCGCTGCTGCATGCGTCCGAGATGTTTGCCGAGGCCGGCCATTCCTTCGAGGCGCTCGGCGTCGAGATCGGCGCGCCCAAGCTCAATCTTGGGAAGATGATGGCACACAAGGATGCGACGGTGACGGCCAACGTCAATGGCGTCGCCTTCCTGTTCAAGAAGAACAAGATCGACAGTTTTCGTGGCACCGGCAAGGTGGTTGCGGCCGGCAAGGTGTCGGCGACCTCCGATGACGGCAAGGTCGAGGAGATCGAGACCAAGAACATCGTCATCGCCACCGGCTCCGACGTCGCCGGCATTCCCGGCGTCAAGGTCGATTTCGACGAGAAGGTGATCATCTCGTCGACCGGCGCGCTGTCGCTGGACAAAGTGCCGGGCCATCTGGTGGTGGTCGGCGGCGGTGTCATCGGTCTGGAGCTCGGCTCGGTATGGGCGCGGCTCGGCGCCAAGGTCACCGTTGTCGAGTTCCTCGACACCATCCTGGGCGGCATGGACGGCGAGGTCGCCAAGCAATTCCAGCGCCTGCTGTCGAAGCAGGGCTTTGAGTTCAGGCTGGGCGCCAAGGTGACCGGCGTCGCCAAGGCCAAGAAGGGGGCGACGGTCACCTTCGAACCGGTCAAAGGCGGTGCGGCCGAGACGATCGAGGCGGACGCGGTGCTGATTTCGACGGGACGACGGGCCTATTCGGACGCTCTCGGGCTGAAGGATGCCGGCGTCGACGTCGATGAGCGCGGCCGGGTCAAGACCGACGGTCATCTCAGGACCAACGTGCCCGGCATCTATGCCATCGGCGATGTCATCGCCGGGCCGATGCTTGCCCACAAGGCCGAAGACGAGGGCGTGGCGGTGGCCGAAACCATCGCCGGCCAGGCCGGTCATGTGAACTATGACGTGATTCCGAGCGTCGTCTACACCACGCCGGAAATCGCCTCGGTCGGCAAGACCGAAGAAGAATTGAAGAAGGCCGGCATCGACTACAAGGCCGGAAAATTCCCGTTCAGCGCCAATGGCCGCGCGCGCGCCATGCTGCACACCGACGGCTTTGTGAAAATCCTGGCCGACAAGGCCAGCGACCGTGTGCTCGGCGTCCACATCGTCGGCTTCGGCGCCGGCGAGATGATCCACGAGGCGGCCGTGCTGATGGAGTTCGGCGGCTCGTCGGAAGACCTAGCCCGCACCTGTCACGCCCATCCGACAATGTCGGAGGCGGTAAAGGAGGCGGCATTGGCGACGTTCTTCAAGCCCATCCATATCTGAGCAAACGCGGTGAATCGCAAACCTTAGAGATTGGCTGAAACATCTGCGCTTCGCCATCCCAGGGCGGAGCACGAGCGAAGCGACGTCGCGGAGACATCCATGCCGTTATCTAGGGGCAGTGTTCCGGCGAACCAGAATCGAGTGCCTCTTCGCATCGGCTGGTAACCGCTCCGCCCCGGGATGACGAAGCCATCGACGGCTGCTCCCAAAAACAAAACGGCCCGCCTTTCAGCGGGCCGTTCATATATTAAATCAGCAGTCTGATCACTGAGCCGGGGCCGGTGCTGGTGCGGGAGCGGGAGCCGGAGCCGGGGCTGGCGCAGGGGCCGGAGCGGGTGCAGGTTCTGCCGGAGCCGGAGCCGGAGCGGGTGTCGCCGGAGCTGGCGCAGGAGCCGGTTCGGCTGGCTTCATCGGCTCGGCAGGTGCTGGGGCCGGAGCCGGTGTGCTGGCTGCGGGCGGTTCGGCAGGCGCAGGTGCCTCGCTACGTCTTCCAAAAACATAATAGGCGACAATTGCCAGGATAACGACGACCAGTGCAATCAGCCAGCCGCTGCCGCCGCCGCGTGGCCGTGCGGTACCCGGTGAGGTGAATGGGTCGTTCGGATTGGGTGTGTTCGCCATAAAAGTGTCCTCCGTGGATGAAAAACATCAAGTAATAGCCATCAACGTACAATCGTTGAATCGGTTTCACATTAGGCGTTGAAAACGCCGAAAACAGGGCAATTCTGATCCGGAATCGCTTGCAGGCATGCATTTCCACCGCAAAATGGGTTTCGATCGAGCCAAACCGAACCTTTTTCAGTTTCTTGGCACGAAGCGCGGCTGGTCCGCCGTCGCGCCACGAGTAAGGGCTGGTCCCGCCTCGGCAATGATTCGGTGTGCAACTCCGCCGTGTCGTTCAGTTGACGGCGGTCACCGTATAGCCGATCTTGCGGAAACCCTCGACCAAGCCTTGCGCTCCGGGAAGGTGCATGGCGCCGACCGCCATGAAGACATTGCCGTGGGCGAGGATCGGCGCTGCACGATCGACCATCACCTTGTTGCGGCTGGTGATCATGGTCTGCTCGAATTCGGCGTAACCCGATTGGTCGTCGACCTGTTCGGGGATGACGGCCCGAAACAGCGGTACATACATGCCAGTGTCGCCACGCCGGTAAAGCACGATCATGGTTTCGTTGACGTCGTTCACCTTGTCGCCAAGCTTCAGCGTATCGACCAGCCCCTTCAGGTGAAAGGCGATCGGCAGCGAAGCCATGGCGCGCAGCTGGTCGGCGATTGTCTCCAGCCCCTCGACCGATTTGCCCGAAGCCTCGGCGTCCTTGGCAAGCTTGACGTCGAGCACCGGCGCACCGCCAGCCTGGCGGGCGACTTCGCATACAGGTAGCGCCACCATCGCCGACAGCAACCAGGGTTTCATCTTGGCGACGGTCGCTGGCGGGATGCCACGCGCATCGAGCGCCTTGTTGACCACCGCCGCATCCTCCGGCGACAGCAGCGACGAAAGCGTCGTCTTGTCGGTGAACATCATCAGATCCGGCTCTTTCAGCAGTGCTGCCATCATCTTCTGCTTGTCGAGCACTTCGGTGGTCTCGATGATGACGGTGCCAGCCGCATCGAATGCCTTCTGCGCGGCGGGTGGCAGCGTGGTGACGCGCGGGTCGGTAACGTGCATGGTGCCGAACAGGAAGGACGGTTTTTCGCCCGATTTTTCGAGCTTCCACAGCAGGCCCTTGCCGTTCGGCGTCGCTGCCGCGTCTGCCTCGATCTTGCGGTAGGCAGCCGGGTCGTCCTTTTGCAGCGCGCTCAGCATATCGCTACCGCCGCAGGCCGAAGTCTCGGCGCGTGCCTTGCCCGCGGCGAGCAGCGCGACGATGAGGAAAGAGAGGAAAAACAGGGCGTTGAGCGCGACGAGCAGCTTCAGCGACATATGGGTCGCGCGGTCGGCGATGGCGATGAGGCGTTTCATGCTGCGCTTCTAGGCGCAAAAAGCGGCAAAACGGTTAACCGGCGCATCAAAATTGTTGCGAGATGGCCACCGACACATGCATCGATCACGCACGAGGATGAGCTGCTTCGTAAATCTCGAGCAGCCTGGCGGTGTCGACGCCGGTGTATATCTGGGTTGTCGACAGGCTGGCGTGGCCGAGCAACTCCTGGATGGTGCGCAGGTCGCCGCCGCGCCCTAGCAGATGCGTGGCGAAGGAATGGCGCAGCGCATGCGGCGTCGCCGTGTCGGGCAGGTTGAGCGCCGAGCGCAGCTTGGCCATGTCGCGCTGGACGATTGCCGGGTTGAGCGGGCCGCCGCGGGCACCGCGAAACAGCAGGCCCTTGGGATCGAGATGCCAGGGACACAAGCGGCGGTATTCGGCAATCGCCCGCAGTGCCACCGGCAGCACCGGCACCAGCCGGGTCTTGCCACCCTTGCCGGTGACGCGCAGCACGGTATCACCAGGTGAGGAAAGATCGGCGCCCGACAGGCCGAGCGCCTCGGAGATCCGCAAGCCGGACCCATAGAGCAGGGTCAGCACGGCGGCGTTGCGCGCGGCAATCCACGGCTCCTCCGCCAGTTGGCCTTCCACCGAGACGACGTGTTTTGCATCGCTTGCGGTCAGCGGCTTGGGCAGCGATTTCGGCTGCCGCGGCGCGCGCAAGGCTGTCGCACCTGCCGCATTGGCGAGGCCGCGCCGTTCCAGGAAACGCAGCAGCGAGCGGATGCCGGCCAGCCCGCGCCCGAGCGTGCGGGCGCCGGCGCCCTCGGCACGGCGGGCAGCGAGAAAGCCGCGCAGATCGGCGGGGCGCAGATCGGCGATGTCGGAAATGCCGGGCGAGCCGCCGCAATGGCCGGTCAGGAAATGCAGGAACTGGCGCGTGTCGCGCTCATAGGCCTCGACGGTTTCGGGCGATAGCCGGCGTTCGCGCGCCAGCATCTTCAGCCAGGCCTCGCGCGCCGCCTGCAGGTCGGGTTTTGCCGGTATGAGGAATTCCTGCATTGCACTCTTCCAGTTCCCCGCCATCTTCCGGCACGCGGGTTAGGAAGCGGTGAAGAGCGGCGTCATTGAAATGACGACGGGCTGGGGTTAGAGCAAGGCAAAGGATTTTCCGCAGATGATCAAGCCGCAAAACCCCGTCCAGATGGCCGTGATCGGTGCCGCGCATGGCATCAAGGGCGAATTGCGCGTCAAGAGCTTTACCGGCGACCCGCTGGCGCTGGCCGATTACGGTCCGCTCTACGCCAGGGATGGCCGCGCCTTCCAGATCGTCGACATCAGGCCCGCCAACACCGTGGTGGTGGTGCGGTTCAAAGGCGTCAACGACCGCAATGCCGCCGAGGCGCTGGCCGGCACCGAATTGTTCGTCGACCGTTCGGTGTTGCCCGATGAGGGCGAAGAGGATGAATTCTACCATGCCGACCTCGTCGGACTGGAGGTCAAGGATGACATCGGTGCCATCATCGGCAAGGTCGTCACCGTGCATAATTTCGGCGGCGGCGACATTCTCGACGTGACGCTGGCGGGGCGCAAAGGCGTGCTCATCCCGTTCACGCAGGCCGCCGTTCCGGAAGTGTCGATCGCCGGCGGCTTTGTCCGCGTTGATCCAGCCGCCGCAGGGTTGGTCGAGGACGAGGACGGCGAGCCTCCCGCTGACGACGGTTTCGACCCCAAGGGCAGGCCGCGCGGGCCGAGGGACGCCGGAGGCAACCGGTGAGTTTTTCGGCTTCGGTGCTGACGCTCTATCCCGACATGTTTCCCGGCGCGCTTGGCCTGTCGCTGGCCGGCCGCGCGCTCGAGACCGGCATTTGGTCGCTCGAAACGATCCAGATCCGCGACTTTGCCAGCGATCGTCACCGTACCGTCGATGACACGCCGGCCGGCGGCGGCGCCGGCATGGTGATGCGGGCAGACGTGCTGGCCAGCGCCATCGACCATGCCTCGCCGGCAGCCGATCCACGTCCGCGCCTGCTGATGAGCCCGCGCGGCAAGCCGCTGACGCAGGCACGGGTGCGCGAGCTCGCCGGCGGGCCGGGTGCGGTGATCGTCTGCGGCCGCTTCGAAGGCGTCGACCAGCGGGTCATTGAATCGCGCGGCCTCGAGGAAGTTTCGATCGGCGACTTCATCCTGTCCGGCGGCGAGCCGGCGGCACTCGTGCTGCTCGACGCCGTGGTGCGCCTGCTGCCCGGCGTCATGGGCAATGCGGTATCGGGCGAGGAAGAGAGCTTTGAAAACGGCCTGCTCGAACATCCGCATTATACGCGGCCGCAGGAGTTCGAGGGCCGGCCGATTCCCGAAGTGCTGATTTCGGGCAATCACAGGAAGATCGCGGCTTGGCGGCGGGCCGAAGCGGAGAGGCTGACGAAGGAGCGACGGCCGGATCTTTCAGCCGCTCAGCCCTTGTCGAAATAGTAGAAAGCCAGGAACAGGCCGACGGCGATGACGAAGCCGCGCACCGCGTTCTGCGGCACGCGCCTAGCGATCCAGACGCCGGCATAGCCGCCCAGCGCGCCACCCGGGATCATGATGATCGCCTGCAGCCAGGCAATGACGCCGCCCGAGACGAAGACGAGGATGGCAACCGCAGCGATGACCACGGCCAGCATGTTCTTCAGTGCGTTCAGCCGGTGATAGTCGCCGGACTGGGTGAGACCGAGCGTCGCCAGCATCATGACGCCCATGCCGGCGCCGAAGAAGCCGCCATAGGCGGCGGTGGCGAACTGCGCCAGCGACCCGACCAGAGAACCCACCGCGGCCTCATGCTCCGGCTTGGGCGCCGGCTTCAGCCATGGCCCGGCAGCAAACAATGCGGTTGCCGCCAGCAGCAGCCACGGCACCAAGGCGCGGAAGGACGGGTTGTCGAGCCCTAGAAGGATGAGCGCGCCAGACAGCGCACCGAGAGCCGAAATGAGGCTGAGCAGCAGTGCGCCGCGCCAGAAATGCTTGATGTCGTGCCAATAGGCGAGCGTCGAGGTGATGTAGCCGGGGAACTGCGTCACCGACGATGTCGCATTGGCGACGATCGGCGGCAGGCCGGCCAGGGTCATGGCGCCAAAGGTTATGAACGTGCCGCCGCCGGCAACGGCATTGACCGCGCCTGATAGAAAGCCGGCGAGAAAGAGCAGGACCGCGTCCAAGATTGGCATGAGGGGTGTCGTCGCTGGAGGAAAATGCTTATCTTCCGGCTTAGGAAGCTTGACGCGCGGGCGCAACCCCCTGGACCACAAGCGATCACGGGATTGCCACAGCGGGCGCCAGCCCAAGAAGCAGCGCAAAAAAGAAACGGCCCAAAAAAGAAACGGCGAAGACGTGACAAAGCGCCGAAATAGCTGTATGTGCGCGCCGAACCGGAAGAAAAATCTGCCAAGAGCGATCTTCTGGCCCGTCAACAATGACGGTGTAGTCGCCCCTGCCCGATGTTCTCGAACAGACGTTCTCGAACGAAGGGCATAGCCGAGCGGTCGATGCGACTGCAAGGCGAGTGTCGGGCGCTCTGACTGTCGGAAGAACAAGAAGTGGATTTTTGAGATGGACATCCTCCGTCAGCTCGAGGCCGAGGAGGCCGCCAAGATCGAAGCCAAGCGCAAGCTCCCCGAATTCCAGCCCGGCGATACCGTGCGCGTCCAGGTCCGTGTGACCGAAGGCACCCGCACCCGCGTCCAGGCCTATGAGGGCGTCGTCATCGCCCGCGCCGGCGCCGGCTTCCAGGAAAACTTCACCGTCCGCAAGATCTCCTACGGCGAAGGCGTGGAGCGTGTGTTCCCGGTCTATTCGCCGATGGTCGAGGGCGTCGAGATCGTGCGCCGCGGCAAGGTGCGTCGCGCCAAGCTGTACTATTTGCGTGACCGTCGCGGCAAGTCGGCCCGCATTTCGGAAAACACCGGTGTGCGCGCCCGCAAGCTCAACGACGAAGAGCGCGATGCGCTGAACGCCGAGAAGGCGCGCATCGAGGCCGAGAAAGTGGCCGCCGCCCAGGCGCTGGCCGCCGAGAAGGCCGCGCAGGACGCCGCCGAGAAGAAGGCCGCCGACGAGGCCGCCAAGGCCGCGGAAGCAGCTGCCGCCGAATAAGGCTCTTCAAGAACGTATTTTCGGAAAGGCGGCTTCGGCCGCCTTTTTGTTTCGCGAGGCGGATTCTATTTTGCCGGGCTGCGTCGGCCGCAATCGATACGGATCGTTCCGTAATGCCGCCGTTGAAAGCATTGAAATCCATTTTCGTGCCGAACGCCGCATCGGAGCGGCTTGCAAGGCGCCGACGGAAAGCTAAAGTCGGCGCCGGATTTCCTGCATGCCTCGGCCGATCGAGGCGGTTCAGTTCCTGGGGAGCATCGTCATGATCAATTCGAAACTGCTGCTGGCCGGCCTGCTGGCTTGCCTTCTCGTGCCTGTCGCGGCTCTGGCGCAGGCGCTGCCCGACCTCGGCGGCAAGAAAGTGGTGGTGGTGACCGAAAACGCCTATCCGCCGCTGCAGTTCATCGATGCCAAGACCGGCAAGCAGATCGGTTGGGAATATGACGCGATGAACGAGATCGCCAAACGGCTGAATTTCAAGGTCGAGTACCAGAACACCTCCTGGGACGCGATGATCCAGGCGGTTTCCGACAACCAGTACAACATCGGCATGACCGGCATCACGATCAAGGACGACCGCAAGCAGAAGGTCGATTTCTCCGATCCCTACATGCGCTCGGAACAGTTCATGCTGGTGCGCGGCGACGAGAAGCGCTTCACCGACGCCAAGACGTTTGCCGCCTTCAAGGACGGGCTGATCGGCGCGCAGGCCGGCACCACGCCGTTCTACACCGCCGTCTACAGCGTGCTCGACGGCAATGAGCAGAACCCGCGCATCAAGCTGTTCGAGACGTTCGGCGCGACGGTGCAGGCGCTGAAGGCCGGCGACGTCGACGTCGTGCTCACCGACGGCACCGCCGGCAAGGGCTATGTCGATGCGTCCAATGGCGGCCTTAAGCTGATCGGCGGCCCACTCGGCACCGAGGATTTCGGTTTCATCTTCCCCAAGGGCTCCGACCTGGTGAAGCCGGTCAACGCGGCAATCGCCGCGCTCAAGGCCGACGGTACGCTCGACGCGCTCAACAAGAAGTGGTTCCTCGACTACAAGATGGGGCAGTAGGCCCGCTTGTTGCGCGCATTTCATGACGATTGTGCGCGGGAACTCGCGCTGACTCTGCGCTCGTACACCCCCCTCTGTCCTGCCGGACATCTCCCCCTCAAGGGGGGAGATCGGATTTCGCATCGGCTTTCGCCAATTTTCAGTGTTGCAGAACGGGCCGCGAGGTCAAAGCTGCCGATCTCCCCCCTTGAGGGGGAGATGGCCGGCAGGCCAGAGGGGGGTGTGACAGAACGCTGCCTTCGTCACTCTGTTATCGGTACCGCTTGATGCCGTCGGCGCCTCTCGCCTCAGCCAAATCCGACTTCCCGTGGTGGCTTGCCGTGGCCGTGGCGATCGCCTTGGCCGCCGCCATCTTCATCGCTGCCAGCGACCTCTATGCCCAGGTCTTCGCAACCGTCGCCAAGGGCATCGGCGTCACCATCTTCGTCACGGTGGTCGCCTTCGCGCTGGCTTGCGCGATCGGCCTCGGCGTCGCGCTGATGGGCCTGTCGGGCTCGCGCTGGCTCAGCCAGATCGCCCGCTTCTATGTCGAGATCATCCGCGGCGTGCCGATCCTGGTGCTGTTGTTCTGGATCGCCTTTGCCGGCGCGCCGGCCTTCGTCGCGGCGTGGAACGCACTGACGGCGCCGCTGCAAAGCGCCGGCCTGTTCGGCGAACTGCTGGTACGCGACGTGTCGTTGCTATGGCGCGCCATCATGGCGCTGACCATCGGCTATTCGGCCTTCATCTCGGAGGTTTTCCGCGCCGGCATCCAGGCGGTCGAGAAAGGCCAGATCGAGGCGGCCAAGGCGCTCGGGCTGACGCGCACGCAGCGCTTTCGGCTGATCGTCTTTCCGCAGGCGATCCGCACCATTCTGCCGCCGCTCGGCAATGATTTCGTCGCTATGGTCAAGGATTCTTCGCTGGTCTCGGTGCTCGGCGTCGCCGACATCACCCAGATGGGCAAGATCTACGCCGCGGGCTCGTTCCGCTTCTTCGAGACCTATTCGATCGTCGCCTATATCTATCTCATCCTGACTGTCGGTCTGTCACTGGCCTTGCGGTCGCTGGAGAAGCGGCTGCGCCACCAGAATGGGGAATAGAAGGCGGGCGAAGGAGGCGCTACTATCGAGTGAATGCGACCGCCCCAGGAGGACCCATGATCGTCGACAAAGCCAATGCGGCGCTGGAATCGGTCTATACGGCCGATACGCCTGAGGCGCTCGCCAAGGCCTATGCAGAATGGGCCGCGACCTATGACGGCGAAACCGCGGCGCTCGGCTATCTCCTGCCGTTCCTGATCACCGCCTGGGTGGCGCGCCATGTGCCATCAGGCGAAGGGCCGCTGCTCGACGCCGGCTGCGGCACCGGCCTGTCGGGACCGTCGCTCAAGGCGCTCGGCTACCACGACATTGCCGGGCTCGACCTGTCGCAGGACATGCTGAAAATCGCCGGCAGCCGGCAGGCCTATAGCGAGCTGAAACAGGCGATGCTCGGCGGGCCATTGCCTTGGGCGGACGGGTATTTCCGCGCCTTTTTCTCGACCGGCGTGTTCACCATCAGCCACGCACCGGCGTCGGGCCTGCATGAACTGGTACGCATCACCAGGACGGGCGGCCACGCCATCTTCACGGTCCGCGACCAGGTTTTTGAAAGCGGCGGGTTTCAAACCGTATTTGGCGAACTGGAGCAGGCGAAAAAATGGCGGCCGGTCGAGGAGAGCCCGTGGTTCCGCTGCTACGCAATCGCCGAGCCCGACGCGCTGGTGAAGACCTTCGTGTTCGAGGTGGTTTGAGTGGCGCCTTCTTCCTTCTCCCCTTGTGGGAGAAGGTGGATCGGCGCGCAGTGCCGAGACGGATGAGGGGTGTTGGACGGAATGAGGCGTTGGCGTTCCCTGGAGCACCCCTCATCCGTCGCCTTCGGCGACACCTTCTCCCACAAGGGGAGAAGGGGAAGCCGCGCCACAACCCGCCAATTGCCGAAAAGCCAAAACATTGATATGAGCAGCGCCATGGAAGAGCTTTTTGGCGATCCGGCCTATAAAGGTTTCGTGCTGCAGGACAGGAAACGCCTGCCGTCGCGATTTTCCGCGCGCGTCTGCGGGGCGCTGACCAGCCGACTTAGCTAGGGCAGACTCGCCAGGCTGTTTC
Source organism: Mesorhizobium sp. M0590 (assembly GCF_040320905.1). NCBI lineage: Bacteria > Pseudomonadati > Pseudomonadota > Alphaproteobacteria > Hyphomicrobiales > Phyllobacteriaceae > Mesorhizobium > Mesorhizobium sp. M0590. The sequence goes on along the minus strand of NZ_JAMYQN010000001.1, from coordinate 602,967 downwards.
GCTGGTCCGACCGGCGTCGTTTTCCCTTTTTAATTCGACGGATTTACGCAAATGAGCGCACCGCGCACCCTCTACGACAAGATTTTCGACGACCATGTTGTCGACCGCCAGGACGACGGCACCTGCCTGCTCTATATCGACCGCCATCTGGTCCACGAAGTCACCAGCCCGCAAGCTTTCGAAGGCCTGCGCATAACCGGCCGCAAGGTTCGGCATCCGGAAAAGACGCTGGCCGTGGTCGACCACAATGTGTCGACCTCGCCCGAGCGCAAGTTCGGCATCAAGAACGAGGAAAGCCGCATCCAGGTCGAGGCGCTGGCCAAGAACGCCAAGGATTTCGGCATCGAATATTATTCCGAGAAGGATATCCGCCAGGGCATCGTCCACATCATCGGTCCCGAGCAAGGCTTTACGCTGCCCGGCATGACCATCGTCTGCGGCGACAGCCACACCTCGACGCATGGCGCGTTCGGGGCGCTAGCGCATGGCATCGGCACCTCGGAAGTCGAGCATGTGCTGGCGACGCAGACGCTGATCCAGCGCAAGGCCAAGAACATGCTGGTGCGCGTCGACGGCGCACTGCCGGAAGGCGTCACCGCCAAGGACATCATCCTCGCCATCATCGGCGAGATCGGCACGGCCGGCGGCACCGGCTATGTCATCGAATATGCCGGCGAGGCAATCCGTGCGCTGTCGATGGAAGGCCGCATGACGATCTGCAACATGTCGATCGAAGCCGGCGCCCGCGCCGGCCTGATCGCGCCCGACGAGACCACCTTCGCCTATGTCAAGGACAAGCCGCGCGCCCCCAAGGGCGAAGCCTGGGACGCCGCGCTCGCCTACTGGAAGACGCTGCAGTCCGACGAAGGCGCGCATTTCGACAAGGTGGTCGTGCTCGACGCGGCAAAGCTGCCGCCGATCGTCTCCTGGGGCTCCTCGCCCGAGGACGTGGTCTCGGTGCAAGGCATCGTGCCGAACCCGGACGACATCACTGATGAGAACAAGCGCACCTCCAAGCAGCGCGCACTCGACTATATGGGCCTGAAGCCGGGCACCAAGATCACCGATATCGAACTCGATCGCGTCTTCATCGGCTCCTGCACCAATGGCCGCATCGAGGATCTGCGCGCCGCCGCCAAGGTGATCGAGGGCAGACAAGTCAATCCGCGGGTCAGTGCGATGATCGTGCCGGGCTCCGGCCTGGTCAAGGAACAGGCAGAGGCCGAAGGCCTCGACAAGATCTTTGTCGCCGCCGGCTTTGACTGGCGTGAGCCGGGCTGCTCGATGTGCCTTGCCATGAACGACGACCGGCTGAAGCCGCATGAGCGCTGCGCCTCGACCTCGAATCGCAATTTCGAGGGGCGCCAAGGCTTCAAGGGCCGGACGCATCTGGTGTCGCCGGCAATGGCCGCGGCGGCGGCGATCGCCGGCCATTTCGTCGACATCCGCGAGTGGAAATAGGGCAGGCGCGCGCAGTCGGATATGAGGAGCCCGAGCCGCAATGCGGTTCGGGCATTCTTCAGTCGGGCCGCCTGACGAATTCGTGGAATCCCTCACGGCGGCCGGGTTGGTCCTTTGCGACGACCAGCGCCAGTTGGCGCTCGTCGAAGAGTTTGAACCATTCGTCCCATTCGACCAGTTCGTAGCCGCCGGCATTGACCGGGCGTTCGGCCTCATCCTGGTCCTGGTAGGCATGCTGGCCGAAGACCAGCCTCAGCATGGGCTGCGTTCCGGCTTCGGGCGACACGTCGACGATCGCCGGAAAGCCGGCGCGTGCCGCGGCCCATGAGCGAATTGCATCGTGATCGGTCAGCATGATCGTGTCGGCCATCGGAGCGTCTCCTGGTTGCGGTCGTGAAACGCCGCTCGCCGTTCGCGGTTCCGCCCAGCGGCTTTGTCGACGCACCTGTCGTATATTCGCTTTCGCTTAACCGCTTGTTTGGGCTTCCGCTCTAAGGTCCTCCAAGGGGAAGCGAGGGGAAATTACAGCGCTTGGACACCGGCCTGCTCATAGCGCTGCTCAATCCAGGCATCGCCCTCACACTCGGCGCGGCATTTCTCGTGCTGTGGTTCTATCAGCGCCACCGTCCCTATCTGGCTGTGCTGGCGGCGGGCTACTCGGCCTCGGCCGCAGGCTTCCTGCTCCAGTATTTCACGCTGCCGGTCGGCATGGCGCCGACCAAGCTCATCTCGATCCTGTGCTTCACCTTCGCCACCTGCTGTCTCGCCGGCGCGGTCATTGCGCGCTATGGGCGGCGCGTGCCTTACCCGGCGGTCGGCATTCTGGCCTGCGGCGGCCTGGCCGCGTTCTCGTGGTTTCTTTTTGCCCGGCCGGATCTCACCTGGCGCATCCTTGCCATCAATTTCAGCTTCGGCGGCATCAGCCTGGTTGTCGCCGCCGAGTTGCGCGTGGTGCGCAACAACGGCCCGACAGAAATGATCCTGTTCGTGCTGTCGCTGCTTTCCGGCCTGAACTTCCTGGCGCGGACGCTTGCCGTCGTCATCGCGCATGGGCCGTTCACCAGCTATGAAGGGCTTTACTCCTCGTCCTACTGGACGACGGCTCTGCTGTCGCATGCATTGCTGTCGCTGCTTATTGCGCTTTGCCTGTTCGGCGCCGCCGCGCTCGATGTGATGAAGGCCCTGAAGACCGAAACCCTGACAGACCCGCTGTCGGGCCTGCTCAACCGCCGCGGCTTCGAGGAGCGCGCCATGCTTGTCCTGCAGCACTGTGCCACGGCGCAATTGCCGGTTGCGCTGGTGCTTGCCGATCTCGATCATTTCAAGGCGCTCAACGATCAGCATGGCCACGCGGCCGGCGATCGCGTCATCGCCGACTTCGCTGCCAAGCTTCTGTCGGCTGCAGGTACGCGCGGCGTTGCCGGCCGTATCGGCGGCGAAGAGTTCGCCGTGCTGTTGCCGCTCAGCGACCTTGGCGCGGCAAGACTGTTTGCCGAAGCCATTCGCACGGTCTATTCGGCGGGCAGAATCGACGGACTTCCGCCCGACACAAGAGTGACCGCGAGCTTCGGCGTGGCCGCCCGCACCAGCGACGAAGGGCTGGACCCGCTGATGCGCCGCGCCGACGAAGCGCTCTACAAAGCCAAAAGGAGTGGCCGCGACAGCGTATACCTGTCCTATCAGCGGCCTGAAACGGTCGTCCTTCCCAATCGGACCAGTGCTGGCTGAGCGTCAGCGGCGGCTTCGAATTAACGTCTTTTTCGCGCGTTGGTGATTTGCTGTTCGGGGGGAGTGCCAAAACGCCATGGGCAGCGCTAATTTCATCCTGATGATCAACCTGTTCGTTGCCGGGCTGCTGGCGGCGGCCTTCATGACGATCGCGGTCTATGACGCCGGCCGGGTGTCGGCACGCTGGCTGGCGTTCGGCTATGTGCTCGGCACGGCTTATTTCGCGATCGAGTTCAGCATTCCTGCCTTCGACAATGCGCGCCCCGTGGTTGTCGCCGCCTTTGCCGCCTTCCTTGGCGCTACCGTCGCCTTCAATGGCGGGCTTGCCCATAAATACCGCGTTTCGCCGCCTTGGCCGCCGATGCTGTTCTTCCTGGTCTTCGCCACCCTCGCGGTCTACTTCGTGCAGGACCTGCCACGCCAATCCTTTGTGCGAATGGCGGCCTACCAGCTTCCCTATGCGGCCATGCAGTTCACCGGGCTGGCGATCGTCTTGTCGTCCAGGCAAAGACGCGAGCGGCTCGACTATATGCTGATGGCTGTCCTGGCGGCCAGCACCTTGCAGTTCGCCAGCAAACCCTTCATCGCCCATGCGCTTGGTGGCTGGGGCGCCAACCCGCAATCTTATGCGCAGACCAGCTATGCGTTGGTGTCGCAGTCGGTCGGCACCGTGTTCGGCCTGGCGCTTGCGCTGGTGACATTGGCTATCCTGGTCCGCGACGTGCTCGCCGAGGCGACGTCGAAATCGGAAACCGACACGCTTTCGCGGCTGCTCAACCGTGGCGGCTTCGAGCGCCATGCCGAGATCGCACTGTGTGACGCCATGCAGCGCGCCGTTCCAGCGGCACTGGTCATTGCCGATCTCGACCATTTCAAGCGTATCAACGATACTTACGGCCACGCGTCGGGCGATCGGGTCATCGAGACCTTTGCCGGTTTTCTCCGCGATGCCGCGGCCGACCATCATGTCGCCGGCCGCATCGGCGGCGAGGAATTCGCTATTTTCCTGCCGGGGACCAATCTAGCCGCCGCCCGGCTCTTTGCCGAGGGCACGCGTAGCGCCTTCGGTGCCACGCCGATCGACTGCCTGCCCGCGGATCACCGCTGCAGCGCCAGCTTCGGCGTTGCCGAGCTTGGTCCGGACGAAAGCTTTTCCGACCTGCTGCGGCGCGCCGACAAAGCGCTCTATCAGGCGAAGGGCAGCGGTCGCGATTGCGTGCGTGTCTCGGTGGGGCCGGCTGTTGCCCTGCCGGCGCCGTCAACCAAGGGCGGCGTGGCCGTCAGCGGCAGGGGCTGAGCTCCGGCATTTCGCCGTCGGAGAGGCCGTACATATAGCTGCGGCCCTTGACGAAAACCGGCGGCCTATAGCAGTCGCCGCCGCGGACATCGTCCGATTCGTTTTCGTAGATCACGTCGGGATGGCCGGCGCTGGTGTAGTCGGACAATTCCTTGGCCAGCTTGCCCTCGCCAACGAGGATACGCTTGTAGCCGGCGGCGCTGTCGATGACGAGATTGCCGAAGGAATCGGCATAGACGCGGTCATGATGGCGCGTCCCGGCGAATGCCGGTGCGACGACGCCGACGGCGAGCGCCGCCAATAGGAACCAGGGAAGGCGCGATCCTGCTGAATTCGAATGCATGGCGTGCTGCTCCATTTGCTGAGAGGCAAGCCTCCTCGAATCAGAAATTAACCTTTTATTAACCTTTGTTAAGAGGGCAACCGCAGCAGGGGCGAGGTCTCGGAAAATATGGTTAATACTCGATCGCCCACCGGCCATCATTCGGCCATGCCTTGTTCCCACCATCCCCAGCATCGGGCACGACTCAAAAAGCATGAAATCCGGTGGCTTGCCGGAGCATCGCGGCGGGCTCGATACGCGGGGGGGAAAGCAGCAAATGAGATTACGCCGCACGTTTCGGATGGCGCTGGCCATTCCGCCGCTGCTGGCTGCCGCCGCCTGCGCGCCGCAGACCAGCGCGCCCAAGCTCGGCGACACGGCCGCCGCTTCCGTGTCGCTTGCTCCCGCCGCTAGTGAACCGACGGCACCGCAGCCGCGCACAGCTACTTACAACTGCGCCGACGGTAGCGTGATGACCATCGAGAATCTCGGCACGTCGGTGCTCGTCCTCGGCCAGAACGGCGCCAGCGCCGAGCTGCCGGCGTCACCGGCCAATCAGACCAGCCGTTACGGCGAGGCGCATGACGCAATCGTGATCGATGGGCGTGAGGCGCTGGTGATGAAGGGCGGTGCATCACCGCTGGCCTGCAAGCGCTGATCCGCCCCTTGCGCCAGCCATATTTTGCAGTGCGGCGACATTGTGCCGGCGCAAGGCGACAGTCCTAATCGATTGAAGCTGAAAGCCTCGCTTTCATCAGACTAAATTACGTTTTCGAAACGGTTTTCCGGCTTTGACGCGGTGCAAAAAGAGCATTAGAAACCGGCTGTCCGAAGTCGCAACCGGAAGCGGTAATGCCGCATTCCCACCTGAGGCTCCAGAGACGCCGAACTGGGGGAGCCATGAGCAAATCACCAGCCACCCGCGAATTTGCCAGACGTGAACGGCCGCTTTCGCCGCATCTGACCGTCTATCGGCCGCCGATCACCATGACGATGTCGATCGTCCACCGCATCACCGGCGGGGCGCTCTATTTCGGCACGCTGCTGGTCGCGCTGTGGCTGATGGCGGCGGCGAGCTCGGAGGCGACCTTCAATGCCGTCAACTGGGCCTTCGGCTCGTGGCTGGGACGGCTGGTGCTGTTCGGCTACAGCTGGGCGCTGATGCACCACATGCTGGGCGGTGTGCGCCATCTTATCTGGGACACTGGGGCAGGGCTGGAAAAGCATACGGCATCGAGGATCGCCTGGGCGACGCTTGCCGGCTCGGTCACGCTGACGCTGCTGATCTGGATCGCCGGCTACATGGCGCGGGGAGCCTGACATGAACGGCAAGAACACCGACATGCGCACGCCGCTGGCCAAGGTCCGCGGCCTCGGTTCCGCCCGCGAGGGCACCGGCCATTTCTGGCGCCAGCGGCTGACGGCGATCTCCAACATCCCGCTGGTCCTGTTCTTCGTCGGCTTCCTGATCGCACTCAACGGCGCCAGCTATCTCGAGGTGCGCGCCGCACTTGCCAATCCGTTCGTTGCACTGGTCCTGGCGCTGGTGCTGTTGTCGGTGCTCTACCACATGCGGCTCGGCATGCAGGCGATCATCGAAGACTATGTGCATGGCGAAGGCACCAGGCTGGCGCTGCTCGCCCTCAACACATTCTTTCCCGTCGTCGTCGGCGTCGCTTCGGTCTTCGCCCTGCTTAAACTGGCATTTGGAGGCTGATTTTTGGCCAAGGACGCGAAGAACGCCAACACGGCTTCCGCCTATAGCTATGTCGATCACAAATTCGACGTCGTGGTCGTCGGCGCCGGCGGCGCCGGCCTGCGCGCCGCGCTCGGCATGGCCGAGCAGGGCCTGCGCACCGCCTGCATCACCAAAGTGTTCCCGACGCGCTCGCATACGGTTGCGGCGCAGGGCGGCATCGCCGCCTCGCTCGCCAATATGGGGCCCGACAACTGGCAGTGGCATCTCTTCGACACCGTCAAAGGCTCAGATTGGCTGGGCGACACCGACGCTCAAGAATACATGGTGCGCGAAGCGCCGGCGGCGGTCTACGAGCTCGAGCACTACGGCGTTCCCTTCAGCCGCACCGAGGACGGGAAAATCTACCAGCGGCCGTTCGGCGGCATGATGATGAATTTCGGCGAGGGGCCGCCGGTGCAGCGCACCTGTGCGGCCGCCGACCGCACCGGCCACGCCATGCTGCACACGCTCTACGGCCAGTCGCTGAAGCACAATGCGCAGTTCTTCATCGAGTATTTCGCGCTCGATCTGATCATGGAGCCGGACGGCACCTGCACCGGCGTCGTCGCCTGGAACCTCGACGACGGCACCATCCACCGCTTTTCGGCCAAGATGGTGGTGCTGGCGACCGGCGGCTATGGCCGCGCCTATTTCTCGGCCACCTCGGCGCATACCTGCACCGGCGATGGCGGCGGCATGGCCGCACGCGCAGGCCTGCCGCTGCAGGATATGGAGTTCGTGCAGTTCCACCCGACCGGCATATACGGCGCCGGCTGCCTGATCACCGAGGGCGCGCGCGGCGAGGGCGGCTATCTCGTCAATTCCGAGGGCGAGCGCTTCATGGAGCGCTACGCGCCGTCAGCCAAGGATCTGGCTTCGCGCGACGTGGTCTCGCGCTGCATGACGCTGGAAATCCGCGAGGGCCGCGGCGTCGGCCCGAAGAAGGATCACATTTTCCTGCATCTCGACCATCTCGACCCGGCCGTTCTGCACGAGAGGCTTCCAGGTATTTCGGAATCGGCAAAGATCTTTGCCGGCGTCGACCTGACCAAGGAGCCGATCCCGGTGCTGCCGACGGTCCACTACAATATGGGCGGCGTGCCGACCAATTACTGGGGCGAGGTGCTGAATCCGACGGCGTCGAATCCGGACCAGGTGTCGCCCGGGCTGATGGCGGTCGGCGAAGCCGGCTGCGCCTCGGTGCACGGTGCTAACCGGCTGGGCTCCAACTCGCTGATCGACCTGGTGGTGTTCGGCCGTGCGGCGGCAATCCGGGCCGGCCAGGTGATCGACCGCACATCGGCGATCCCTTCGCCCAACGAGGCCGCCGTCGAAAAGATAATGGACCGCTTCGACCGGCTGCGTCACGCCAACGGCTCGACGCCGACAGCGGTTTTGCGCGAAAAGATGCAGAAGGCGATGCAGGAGGACGCGGCGGTGTTCCGCACCCAGGAATCGCTGGAAAGCGGCTGCAGGCGCATTTCGCAGATCTGGGGTGAACTCGGCGACGTCAAGGTGTTTGACCGCTCGATGATCTGGAACTCCGACCTGGTCGAGACGCTGGAGCTGGAAAACCTGATGGCCAACGCCATCACCACCGTCTACGGCGCCGAGGCGCGCAAGGAAAGCCGCGGCGCGCACGCGCGGGAGGACTTTTCGGCCCGCGACGACGCCAACTGGCGCAAGCATACGCTGGCTCGGCTCAACGAGGCCGGCGAGGTGGCGCTCACCTACCGGCCGGTGCACACCGAAACGCTGCTTAAGGAAGCAGACGGCGGCATCAACCCGGCCAAGATCGCGCCAAAGGCCAGGGTGTATTGAGGTCATGATGAAACATCTGATCGCCTTGGCATTTCTGGTTGGCGTCGGAGTGCACTCGGCGTCTGCCGAGACGGTCTATATCTATGACAACGCTGACAAAATCTCGAAAATGGTGAATGATATTCCCGTTTGGAAAGATGCCGCCACGGCCCAATCGTCAAGTCGAAATTTTTATTCCAAGAACGTCGGGCACATCAGATGTCTGGCAAGGCCTCCGGCCAGTGGCGCACTAAAGCAAATCGGGAAAGCATTTGAAGTGCGCGTATATGCCCGCTGTACCGGCTTCGTGAACGCCCTCTACGTTCATACGGAGAAGTAGAATGGCGTCGGCGGCAGCAGGATATTCCGGCACGCCTCTTCCGGCCAAGCTCGGCCTGAAGGACGGGATGACCGCGGCCTTCATCGCGCTGCCGGCGGAACTGGACGATCTGGCCGACGCCGTCGGTTTTGCCGGTGTCGACCGGCTGGCCGACTGGTCGGCGATTTCTGGCATTCGCCGGAAATATGATGCCGTTCACGCCTTCACCAGGCAGCGTGTCGAGATCGAGGACCGTCTCGGCGACGTCGAAGCGGCGATCAAGCGGGACGGCATGGTCTGGGTGTCATGGCCGAAGAAGGCATCGAAAGTGCCGACCGACGTCACCGAGGACGTTATCCGCACAGAGGCGCTGAAGCTCGACCTCGTCGACGTCAAGGTCGCCGCCGTGAACGAGATCTGGTCCGGGCTGAAGCTCGTCATCCGAAAGGACCTGAGGTAATGGTCGAACTCACGCTTCCGAAAAACTCGAAGATCATGGCCGGAAAAACCTGGCCGAAGCCGGAGGGCGCGACCAATCTGCGCGAATACCGCATCTACCGCTGGTCGCCGGACGATGACGAGAACCCGCGCATGGATACGTATTTCGTCGACATGGACGATTGCGGGCCGATGGTGCTCGACGCGCTGCTCTGGATCAAGAACAAGATCGACCCGACGCTGACGCTGCGCCGCTCCTGCCGCGAAGGCATTTGCGGCTCGTGCGCCATGAACATCGACGGGTCGAACACGCTGGCCTGCACCAAGGGCTGCGACGACATTTCCGGCGCGATCAAGGTCTATCCGCTGCCGCACATGGCTGTGGTCAAGGATTTGGTGCCCGACCTCACCAATTTCTACGCCCAGCACGCCTCGATCGAGCCGTGGCTGAAGACGGTGTCGCCCGAGCCGGCCAAGGAATGGCTGCAGAGCCATGAGGACCGCGAAAAGCTCGACGGGCTCTACGAGTGCATATTGTGCGCCTGCTGCTCGACCTCCTGCCCGAGCTACTGGTGGAACGGCGAGCGCTATCTCGGCCCGGCGACGCTGCTGCAGGCCTATCGCTGGCTGATCGATTCCAGGGACGAGGCGACGGGCGAGCGGCTCGACAATCTCGAAGACCCGTTCCGGCTCTATCGCTGCCACACCATCATGAACTGCGCCCAGACTTGCCCCAAAGGGCTCAACCCGGCCAAGGCGATCGCCGAGATCAAGAAGATGATGGTGGAGCGACGGGTGTAGGCGGCGGGCGAGTTGCAGCCGAGATCGTCTCGTCCGCAGCGATCCTTCGCGCCCCCCTCTGTCCTGCCGGACATCTCCCCCTCAAGGGGGGAGATTAGCAGCTTGGAGGACAGCGCCCTTTCTGCAGCCTTGAAAAGTGGCGAAGCGGTGATGACAGCCAATCTCCCCACTAGAGGGGGAGATGTCCGGCAGGACAGAGGGGGGCGCTGTCCCGCCGAGTTCGAAAGGATAGCAAACTTATGACCGATATCGACCTTCCCATCCTCTCTCCCATCGAAGCCCGCGTGCTCGGCTGCCTTATCGAGAAGAAGGAGCTGACGCCGGACGTCTATCCGCTGACGCTCAATGCGGCACATGCGGCGGCCAACCAGAAGACGGCGCGCGAGCCGGTGATGTCGGTCGAACTTGGCGAGGTCAGAAGAGCGCTTGGCCAGCTCGAGCAGAAGGGCCTAGTCAGGCAGGTGTTCGCGTCGCGCGTCGAGCGCTACGAGCATGTGGTGGCGCAGCGCTTTTCCCTGACCTCGGCGCAGATCGCGCTGCTCGGCCTGTTGCTGCTGCGCGGCCCGCAGACGGCCTATGAATTGCTGGCGCGAAGCGAGCGCATGGCGCGGCTGCCGTCGATCGACGAGCTTCGCGGCAATCTCGATCTGCTGATCGGCCGCCGGCCACCGCTGGTGCAGCAGATCGATCGCGGCCCAGGCCAGCGCGAGGATCGCTATGTCCATCTGCTCAGCGGGCCGCCGCAGCTGTCGGCTGCCGCAGCGCCCCTGCAGTCGTCCTCGCCGGCGTCGGATCTGGAGACGCGCGTGCAGGCCCTCGAGGAAGAGGTCGCGGCATTGCGCGCCCGTCTCGACGCACTGTCCGGCGATGGGCGATAAGGATTTTCGAGACGTCGGGGACGGCCCCTCAGGTAACGTGTTCGTTGCCTACTTTCGATTGGCTGGCGCTGCCCCGCCTGCCGGCGACCTCTCCCGTATAGGGACGCTCTTCGACGGTTTCGTCAATCATCAACGTTGCAAGAAGAGTGCCGGCAGCTGCGGCCAGCTTCTTTCTCCCCGTCACTTACGGGGAGAAATGCCCGGCAGGGCAATGAGGGGCGGCGCCGACTTCAACAATTGATGGACTCCAACACCAGTTGGAATCTATCAGGCATAAAAGCTCCCTCACCCGAGCCTAGCGTCGAGCGATACTTTGATGGCGCCGAGCGCTTTCGAGACCGGGCATTCGGCCTTGGCCTTCTCGGCCAATTCCTTGAACTTGGCGGCATCGATGCCCGGTACCTTGCCGACCAGGGTGATCGCGCTGCCGGTGATGCCGGTGCCGGGAACCAGCGTTACCACGGCCTTGGCGTCGAGTTCGGCGGCCGGAGTGCCGTTCTCGGCGAGAAAATGCGAAAGCTGCATGGCGTAGCAGCCGGCATGGGCGGCGGCGATCAGCTCTTCCGGGTTGGTGCCGGATTTGCCGCTCTCGTCCTCGAAACGCATCTTGGCGGAATAGGGCGTGCCCTTCAGCGTCCCGCTCTGTGTATCGAGCGTGCCTTTGCCTTCCTTGAAACTGCCTTTCCAAACGGCGTTGGCGGTGCGGTCCATCAATTCCTCCTTGATTGTCGTGATTGAGCCCGTGATCGGCATCCAGTGGACTATAGCGCGCGCCGGAGCGAAGGCCACCCACGCTTTCGTATCGGCGGCAGCGTGACACATCATGTCGAGCGAAAAAAAATTCGAAAAAAATACGCGTGCAAAAATGTCGACTTCCATCTGTCCCGGCCGTCCTGCGGGCGGCCATGGACTTGGTGGCCGGATGGAGGACCACATGAACAACCTGTTTTCTGCTCACTGGACAAGCACCGGCCACAGGGCCGGTGAACAACAAGCCGACTGGTCGCGCCTGCAGCCTTCCGGCTTCGGCCGATTGCTTGCGGCGATTGCCATTATCGGGATTGCGGTATCTCTTCTCGACTATGCTGCGGCCGGTCTCGATTCTGCGGCAGGCAAGGGCTCCGCGGAGATTTCCGTAGCCTCGTCTTCGGCTTCAAGCCAGGAATGGAGATAAAAATGAAGTATGTTTGCCTGGTTTATGGTGAAGAAAAAGATCTCTACGCAATGACGCCCGAGAGGCTGGCCAAGCTCGACGCCGATTCGATGGCCCATGACCGGTCATTGGACCAACGCGGGATGCTGATCATCGCGCAGGCGCTGCAATCGGTGAAAACGTCGAAAACCGTTCGCAGGCGCAAGGGCAAGCGGCTGGTCACCGACGGCCCCTTCGCCGAAACCAAGGAGCAGTTGCTCGGTTTCGTCATGATCGAGGCCGAGAGCCTCGACGAGGCGCTGGAGATCGCGGGCGAGATTCCGCTGGCCGAAATCGGCACGATCGAGGTGCGGGCGATCTATAAGGTGCCCGGGTCATAGAGATGTCTCGATAAGTTCCTCCGCGGAGCGGCGGGGACCAACGACTGGCATGGGCTTTCGTTTTCTTCGTCGGACGCAACTTTTGCGTGTTGAAGCGAAGCAATACTTCTCCTATCGTCGCCGAGATCGGGGGATTTCGGGGCATGCATATATTGATTGCAGCAATCGGCCTGCTCGGAGCAGCGGGCTTCTGGTGGTACCGGCTGAAGATCATGAACGACGCGGCGCGTGAGGTTGCCGACGTCGTTGGCCGCGTGCAGGGCAATGTGCGCCGCAAGAAGCTGCGCAAGCAGGCGGCACTCTCGCCGCTGACGGCGATCGACGATCCGGTCGTGGCGGCCGCGACGCTGATCACCGCCATCGTTTCCGAGAACGGTCCTATCCTGCCGCAACGCGAAGCCGCCATTCAATCGGTCATTTCGGAGATTGCCGATAAAAAGCAGACCGATGAGGCGGTGATCTACGCCAAATGGGCGGCTTCGCAAATCGACGACGCCACGGTCGTCATCGACAAGCTGGCGCCGTTCCTGCGCGAACGCCTCGACGCGGCTGAAAGGAACGATCTGCTGCAGATGGTCGGCCGTGTGGCGGAGGCGGGTGGGCAAAGCCTGCAGATTTCCGACCAGCGAATGCTCAGGCTGCGCCAGAAGCTGGGCTTCGAGGTTAACTGACCGAACGGCCAGTGACGCGCACTTGCCAAGCCTAAATCGCCTCGCCCTTCAACAGTTTCGGCGTGTCGCCGGACAGACCCGACGCGTGGCGGATGAAGAACCCCTTCAGCCGCGGCATGCGTTCGACAAGGCCGAGGCCGATGTCGCGCAAAGTGCGCAGCGGGCCGAAATCGTTGGAAAACATCCGGTTCAGCACATCGGTGGTGATGCCCATCTGCACCGTGTCGAAACGCCGCCATTGCTGGTAGCGCTCGAGCACGTCGAGCGCGCCGATGTCCTGGCCGAGCCGGTCGCCCTCGACCACCACTTCGGCCAGCGCCGCCACGTCCTTGAAGCCGAGATTGAGACCCTGGCCGGCGATCGGGTGGATGCCGTGGGCGGCGTCGCCGGCCAAGGCGATGCGCGGCGCGACGAAGGCGCGCGCAATGGTCAGCCCGAGAGGCCAGGCGCGGGGCTTGTCGGCGATATGGATTTCGCCGAGTTTGAGGCCAAAGCGCTGCTCGAGCTCATATTCCAGGACCAGCGTGTCGCCACTGACCAGTTTCTCGGCATCCTGCGACCGTTCGACCCAGACGATCGATGAGCGGTTGGTGCCGTCCTTGCCCGGCTTGAGCGGCAGCGTGGCAAACGGGCCCGCGGGAAGGAAATGCTCTTCGGCGCGGCCGTTGTGCGGCCGCTCGTGCGCCACCGTGCAGACGATGCCGGACTGGCCATACTCCCATTTCACCGTCTTGATGCCGGCCATGTCGCGCAGCTTCGAATTGACGCCGTCGGCGGCAACCAGCAGCCGCGCCTTCAGCGTCGCGCCGTCGGCAAGATGCACCGTTATGCCGGCGCCGTTGATGTCGAAGGCGCTGACGGCGACGCCTTCGATGATGCCGATGCCGAGTTGTTCGGCGCGCCGGCGCAAGGCGCCGTTCAAATCCTTGTTGGCGACCATATGCGCAAAGGGTTCGCCGGGCGCGACCTCGCCGTCGAAGGTGAGGAACGCCGGGCGGACCGGATCGGATGTGCGCGAATCGGTGACAATCATTTCGGTGATTGCCTGCGCCTCCGGCGCGATCTCGTTCCAGACGCCGAGCTGGTCGAGCATGCGGCACGCGGCGGCGGCAATCGCCGAGGCGCGGCCGTCCTTCTGCCAGACGCCGGCCGGCGCGGCATCGACGACGGCGACGGCGAGGCTCGGCCGCGCCTGCTTCAGCGACACGGCGGCGGCCAAGCCGATATAACCGGCGCCGGCGACCAGAACGTCGAGCGAATTCTTGCTGTCGACCATGGGCAATTCCTTTCGCAGCCTGACTGTCGCCGGGCATTCCGCCCTTGACTGCCCGCTGTTCCTGTCGGAAACCGCCATGGTAATTTTGCGGCGAGGTCAAGATGACGGCAGCCATGGACGAGCTTCTCGGCATTCTCGACCTCGAGCAGCTGGAACACAACCTGTATCGTGGTCGCAGCCCCAAGCTCGATTGGCAGCGCATCTTCGGCGGCCAGACCATCGCCCAGGCGCTGGTCGCCGCGCAGCGAACGATCGAGCCCGAGCGCCACGTGCATTCGCTGCATGGCTATTTCATGCGGCCGGGCGACACCAAGGTGCCTATCATTTACGAGGTCGACCGCATCCGTGACGGCGGCTCCTTCACCACGCGCCGCGTCGTGGCGATCCAGCACGGCCAGGCGATCTTTTCGCTGGAAGCCTCGTTCCAGCAGGATGAGGTCGGCCTGGAACATCAGGTGCCGATGCCGCAGGACGTGCCGGCGCCCGACACGTTGCTGTCGCAGCGCGAATTGCTGGGTAAGTTCGGCGAAGCCGTGCCCGACGGCATCAAGCGCTATTGGGAGCGCGACCGGCCGATCGAGATGAAGCCGGTGATGCTGAAGCATTATACCAGCCGGGAAAAGCTCGAGCCGAAGCAGAACATCTGGATCCGCACCACCGGCCCGGTGCCGGCCGACCGCGCCACGCAGGCGGCCGTGCTCGCTTACCTCTCGGATATGACGCTGCTCGACACCTCGACCTTTGCCCATGGCCGCGCCATTTTCGATCGTGATATCCAGGCAGCCAGCCTCGACCACGCCATGTGGTTCCACCGCAGCCATCCGCTCGACGACTGGATGCTGTACACGCAAGACAGCCCGTCGACGCAAGGATCGCGTGGTTTTACCCGCGGCTCGCTGTTTGCCCGCGACGGCACCTTGATCGCCTCGGTTGCCCAAGAAGGACTCATCCGGCTGAAGCGGCCGCCTGCGGAGTAGGCATTTTTCGAAATTTGCCTATTTTTTAAGCATATGCACTGCCGCGCCTGTGAACAGGCAGCTGCCAGACCTTCTCGATTTCGTTGTTTAACAACAGCTTAACACCCTGCTTCGGCAATTGGCACGGAGCTTGAATCCTAGCGGGCACTCTCCGGCTCTCATGGGGATCGGCGAAGTCGTGCAAACGCGGGGACCCGCAACAGCAAAGGGTGAAACCTTATGAAGATCGTGATGGCAATCATAAAGCCGTTCAAGCTCGACGAGGTGCGCGAGGCGCTCACCGCAGTCGGCATCCAGGGCCTGACCGTCACCGAAGTAAAAGGCTACGGACGTCAGAAGGGGCACACGGAAATCTATCGCGGGGCGGAATACGCGGTCAGCTTCCTGCCGAAGATCAAGATCGAAGTCGCGGTCGCTGTCGACATGGTCGACAAGGCCGTCGAAGCCATCACCGCGGCGGCCAAGACCGGCCAGATCGGCGACGGCAAGATCTTCGTTTTCGGCATCGACCAGGCGGTGCGCATTCGCACCGGCGAAACAGACACCGACGCGCTTTGAGCTGCGGATACGTATTCCAATGGAGAGTTCAATGAATATCCCTTCCACCTTGAAGATAACGGGACGCGCGGCCGTTTTAGGTTCGCTCGCTCTCGCTGCGCTGGGCACGGTTGCTGCGTTCGCGCAGGAAGCGGCACCGGCGGCACCGGCTGCCCCTGCGCCCGCGCTCGACACCGGCAACACAGCCTGGATGCTGACCTCGACGGCGCTGGTGCTGATGATGACCATACCGGGCCTGGCGCTGTTTTATGGCGGCATGGTGCGCAAAAAGAACGTGCTCGCCACCATCATGCAGAGCTTTGCCATCACCTGCCTGGTGACGGTGCTGTGGTTCATGTTCGGCTACTCGCTGGCCTTCTCGGATGGCGGCGGCATGAATGCCTATCTCGGCGGCTTCTCGAAGTTCTTCCACAACGGCATCACCACCTCCTCGCTGTGGCTGCCGGGCGTGGCGAACATTCCTGAGTTCGTCTTCTCGATGTTCCAGATGACCTTCGCCATCATCACGCCGGCGCTGATTGCCGGCGCCTTCGCCGAACGCATGAAGTTCTCGGCGCTGCTCATCTTCATGGGCGCGTGGCTGCTGGTGGTCTACGCCCCGATCGCGCACTGGGTGTGGGGCGGCGGCTTCCTCGGCACAGCCGGCGTTCTCGATTTCGCCGGCGGCACGGTCGTTCACATCAATGCCGGTGTTGCCGGCCTGGTCTGCGCGCTGGTTCTCGGCAAACGTGAAGGCTACGGCACCACCAACATGGCGCCGCACAACCTCGTCTACTCCGTCATCGGCGCTTCGCTGCTGTGGGTCGGCTGGTTCGGCTTCAACGCCGGCTCGGAACTGGCCGCCGACGGCCTTGCCGGTGCCGCGATGCTGAACACCCAGGTTGCCGCTGCTGCTGCGGCGCTCGCCTGGATGTTCGCCGAATGGATCGTCGCCAAGAAGCCGAGCGTTCTCGGCATCATCTCGGGCGCCGTCGCTGGCCTGGTCGCGGTGACGCCGGCTTCCGGCTTCGTCAATCCGACCGGCGCCTTCATCGTCGGCATCGTCGCCGGCGTGCTCTGCTACGTCTCGGCCGTCAAGCTCAAGCACGCGTTCGGCTATGACGACTCGCTCGATGCATTCGGCGTGCACGGCATCGGCGGCATCATCGGTGCATTGCTGACCGGCGTGCTCGCCGATCCGGCGATCAACAGCCTCGGCTCGGGCGCCTCTGTCGGCAAGCAGCTCTACGGTATCGTCTTCACCATCCTGTGGACGGCGATCGCGAGCTTCGTGATCCTCTACATCGTCAAGGCGCTGGTCGGCCTGCGTCCTTCCACCCCGGAAGAGGTCGAAGGCCTCGACATCAGCCAGCACGGCGAAGTGGTGCCGTAAAGGTATTGGCTGGTACCGGCGTTTTGCCGGTGCCGGGAAGATCCCGTCGTGATGCTCCCGAAAGGGCTCACGCCTTGAGGCCCGGAAGATTTCCGGGCCTCTTTTTTGCGCGCGGATGGCCGTGATGGCTCGATCACGGTCGCTTGATCAAGGTGCTCGATCCGCCGGCGGCGTGAAACATCGGCCGCAGCGGCTTCGAACTGTGGTGGCGGTCGCCCGTTCCGGTGACGCAGAATGCCCATGGTTAATGCGCCCTTAACCTTCCCGCCGCTAGTCTGACAGCCGAATCTGCCGTGTTGCGCGTCCGCGCCCGGCCGGGGCAACGACAGACGAGGAAAAGCATGCGTTCAGGGGCTTCAGCACCGCTTGCGCTGGCCGATACGGAGCACGGCATCCGGTCGTTCGCGAGGCGCCAGGTCGGGCGCCTGGTCGGTGCCGGGCTGTTTGCTCTGGTTGGCTTCGGCGTCGCCGCCCTTGCCACCTGGAACGTCGCCGATCCGAGCTTTTCGCACGCCACCGATAATATCGTCACCAATGCAATGGGTTATGCCGGCGCCGTCTTTTCCGACATTGCCATGCAGTTCTTCGGACTTGCCGCCGTTGCGGCGCTGGTGCCGGCGGTGATCTGGGGATTTCTGCTGTTTACCGCGCGCGGCGTCGACCGGCTGCCGAAACGGGCGCTGGCCTGGTTCGGGTTTTCGCTGCTTGGCGCGGCAATTGCCGGCTGCGTGGTGCCGCCCAAGACCTGGCCGCTGCCGACCGGCCTCGGCGGCGTCTTCGGCGACATGGTGCTCAATATCCCGGGCCTGGTCATCGGCGGCTATCCGACCGGCCTCGTCGCCAGCGTGCTCGCCGTGCTCCTGGCAGCGCCGGCGCTGTGGGTATTCTTGTATGGCTCGGCGCTGATTTCGCGCAAGAACGGCTTTGCCGTCCTCGAACAGCCTGCAGTGCCCGATCCGCAGGAGGACCTGCTTTTCGACAATGAAGAGGACGAGGGCGACGAAGGTATATTGGCGCTTGGCGCCATCACCCACTGGTGGCTGTCGCTGCGGGCCTATCTGCGCCGCCGCGCCGCGCGCCGGCGCGAGCGCGACGATTTCGAGCCGGAGATGGAACCGCGCCCCAGCGCCTGGCGGCGGGCGGCCGAACGGGTCGAATCGGCCGAGTTCGCCGAGGCGCGGATGAGCCCGGGCGGGCGCGCCCGCGTCGAGCCGGAATTCTTCGCCGCCATGGTCAACGACCGCAGTGCCTCGATCGACCCTGACGATGCCGACGTCTTCGATAACGACAATGACGACGACATGGATTTCGCGCCCGAGCCGGCCGGCCAGCGCCGCGCCGCGCCGACGGCCAAGGTGCAGAACTTCCGTTCCGACGCGGCGACACGCGTCGAGGCGCCGGCGCCGCGGCCGGCCCCCGGCGCCCGCGTCCAGCGCGAGGCGCAGACTTCGCTGATCGGCTCGGAAAAATTCGAGATGCCGTCGCTGCACTTCCTGTCGGAACCAAAGAACGTGGTGCGCGACGCCAGCCTGTCCAAGGACGCGCTGGAGCAGAACGCCCGCCTGCTCGAGGGCGTGCTGGAGGATTTCGGCGTCAAGGGCGAAATCATCCATGTGCGTCCGGGTCCGGTCGTCACGCTCTACGAGCTGGAACCGGCGCCCGGCATCAAATCGTCGCGGGTCATCGGCCTGTCCGACGACATCGCCCGCTCGATGAGCGCCATCGCCTGCCGTGTCGCCGTGGTGCCCGGCCGCAACGCGATCGGCATCGAATTGCCGAACGCCAGGCGCGAGACGGTCTATTTGCGCGAGATCATGGCCAGCCGCGATTTCGAAACCACCAAGGCCAAGCTGGCGCTGGCGCTGGGCAAGACCATCAATGGCGAGGCGGTGATCGTCGACATCGCCAAAATGCCGCACGTGCTGGTCGCCGGCACCACCGGCTCGGGCAAGTCCGTCGCCATCAACACCATGATCCTGTCGCTGCTCTACCGGCTGACGCCGCAGGACTGCCGGCTGATCATGATCGATCCAAAGATGCTGGAGCTCTCGGTCTATGACGGCATTCCGCATCTTCTGACGCCGGTCGTCACCGATCCGAAGAAGGCGGTGGTGGCGCTGAAATGGACCGTGCGGGAGATGGAGGACCGCTACCGCAAGATGTCCAAGGTCGGCGTCCGCAACATCGACGGCTTCAACGCGCGCGTGCAGCAGGCCGAGAAAAAGGGCGAAAGGATCTCGCGCACCGTGCAGACCGGCTTCGACCGCCAAACCGGCGAGGCGATCTACGAGACGGAGAACCTCGACCTCGAGCCGATGCCCTACATCGTCGTCATCATCGACGAGATGGCCGATTTGATGATGGTCGCCGGCAAGGACATCGAAGGCGCGGTGCAGCGCCTGGCGCAGATGGCGCGCGCCGCCGGCATCCATGTCATCATGGCGACGCAGCGGCCGTCGGTCGACGTCATCACCGGCACCATCAAGGCGAATTTCCCGACCCGCATCTCCTTCCAGGTGACATCGAAGATCGACAGCCGCACCATCCTGGGCGAGCAGGGCGCCGAACAGCTGCTCGGCATGGGCGACATGCTCTACATGGCCGGCGGCGGCCGCATCCAGCGCGTGCACGGTCCCTTCGTCTCCGACGACGAGGTGGAGAAGATTGTCGCGCATCTGAAGCTGCAGGGCGTGCCGGAATATCTCGACGCCATCACCGAGGACGACGACAAGGATGACGATGAGCCGACGGGCAAAGGCAGTGGCGGCGGCGACGGCGGTAATTTCGAGGATTCCGACGATCCCTACGACCAGGCGGTCGCGGTGGTGCTGCGCGACGGCAAGGCCTCAACCAGCTACATCCAGCGCCGGCTCGGCATCGGCTACAACCGCGCCGCCTCGATCATCGAGAAGATGGAGAAGGAAGGCATTGTCGGCCCGGCCAACCATGCCGGAAAACGCGAAATCCTGGTGCCGACGGAGGACGACAAGTTCTAGAGCGCGTCCGCGCCGGCAACTTTGAACCTTTTGGCGCGTTGCAGCGGACGGGCGCCGTGCGGCCCGCCAAACTTAAGCCCAACTGGGGGGCCAGACCAATATAACGAGCAAGCAATCAGATGATGGTGACCGGCATGAAAAACGCAACTCTCGCCCCAAGCAGGGATTTCGCCCCAACCCGCCGGCAGGTGCTCGGCCTCGGACTGGTCCTGGCCGGTGCGGCGGCCGCCAACCTCGTGCCCGGCTTCCAGTTGCTGGCGTCGGCGCAGGCAGCGGTTCCGGCGACGGCGCAGAAGATCGCCGATCATTTCTCCTCGGTCAAATCGATGAGCGGCGAGTTCGTGCAGTTCGGACCCAAGGGCGAGCAGACCGGCGGCAAGTTCTTTCTGGAACGGCCGGGCAAGATCCGCTTCAATTACGACGGCGCCTCGAATTTCAGGGTGATTTCCGACGGCAAGTCGGTGGTCATCCTCAACAAGAAGCTGCGGACCTCCGACCTCTATCCGCTGTCGAAGACGCCGCTGAAGCTGCTGCTCGACGACAAGATCGATCTGTCGGGCGGGCGCGTCAGAAGCGTCAAGGAAGAGGACGATCTCACCACCATCCAGCTTGCCGACAAATCGGTGTTCGGCAATTCGAAGATCACCATGATGTTCGATCCGAAATCTTATGAATTGCGGCAGTGGACCATCACCGATGCGCAAGGCAAGGACACGACGGTGATGATCTTCAACACCAAGGAGGGCGTCAGCTTCGCCCCCGACACCTTCGCCATCGACTATACGGCGAACCGCGAGCTGAACACCAAGACGCGGTAACTTTCTACTGCTGCGGGATGGCTTTTCCGCGTTGGTGCAGGCGGCTTGTTTTTGCGGTGCGCGGCTGGCAGTAGTTTCCGCGATTGACTTCCGTCGGACCCATCCGGCGGATCTCGCGTTATCCGGAACCCACATGCCGTTTTCCGTCGCTACCTGGAACATCAACTCCGTCCGGCTGCGTATGCCGATCGTCGAACGCCTGCTGGTCGAGCAGGCGCCGGACGTGCTCTGCCTGCAGGAAACCAAGGTTCCGGACGAATTGTTTCCGGAGAAAGCGTTCCGCAAGCTCGGCTACGAGCACATCGCCTTCCATGGCCAGAAGGGCTATCACGGCGTTGCCACCATAGCGCGGCGGCCGATCGAGGTGGTCGAAAAGCGCCGCTTCTGCGAGATCGACGACAGCCGGCATCTGTCGGTCACCGTCAACGCCGGCGGCAAAACGATCCTGCTGCACAATTTCTACGTACCGGCCGGCGGCGACGAGCCCGACCCGGCCGTCAACCGCAAGTTCAAGCACAAGCTCGATTTCGTTGCCGAGATGAACGCCGTCCGCGCCGAGCATGACGAGCACTCCGGCTCGATCCTGGTCGGCGACCTCAACATCGCGCCGCTCGAGCACGATGTCTGGTCGCACAAGCAGCTCCTCAATGTCGTCAGCCATACGCCGGTCGAGACGGAAAACTTCGAGGCAATGCGGCTCGCCGGCGACTGGATCGACCTGATGCGGCTCAATGTGCCTTACGAGGAGAAACTCTACACCTGGTGGAGCTATCGCGCCCAGGATTGGCAGGCCTCAAATCGCGGCCGCCGCCTCGACCATGTCTGGTCGTCGCCAAACCTGGTGCCGCATTTTGCCGGCTATGAAATCCTGCGGCCGGCGCGCGGCTGGGAACGGCCCTCGGACCATGTGCCGGTGATCGGGCGTTTCAACCTGGATTAGCTTTGTCTCGCCTTAACAACTCAGCGAAACCTGAAGCTATCCGCGATGTAGTCGGGACGGGCGTTCAGCGTGGCGAAAACGTCCTCCAGGTCAGGCGCCCCCGCCAATATGCCCGACAGGACCAGCGTCGTCGCGACGCCGACGCCGTTGCCGCCGGCGATGTCGTGCTCGACGCTGTCGCCGACGCAGACCACGCTGTCGCGCTCCGGGTGGCCCGCCAGTGCCAGCGCTGCCTCGAATATCTGCGGATTGGGCTTGCCAATGCGCGCCACGCTGCCGCCGAGGCTCTCATAGAGATCGGCGAGCCGGCCGGCGCCGAAGCGAGGGCCGACGGCAGTCAGCATGATCTTGTCGGGATTGGTGCAGAAGCATGGCACCCGCCGCGCCGCCGCCGGACCAAGAAGCCGGCGATAATGGTCGATGTCGTAGCGATCGCCCTCGCTGGCGGAAATCAGCACCAGTTCGGCATCGTCGCCGTCCTTGGCCAGGACGAAGGGCAGGCCGTCGACAGCCGAACGGTCATTGTCGCGGCGGATCAGCAGGCATTTTGTCTGCGGGCGCAGGGCTCCGGATGCTGCCATTTGGTGGAAGGAGCGCCACGCCACCTCGCCGGAGGAGACAAAGTGATCCCAGCTTCCCGGTTCGAAGCCGAGCTTCAGCAGGCGGCGCTCATTGGGTTGCGCCCGCTTGCCGGAATTCGAGATCAGTACGATGGTCTTGCCGGCGCGCTTGAGTGCCGACAACGCTTCGACAGCACCCGGATAGGCGCTGGTGCCGTCGTGCAGCACACCAAATTGGTCGAGCAGGAACACCTGATAGCGGTCGGTCAGCGCGGCGATGCCGTCGAGGTGTTGAATTGCCTTGGCCGTCATAAAAGCCCCGCTGCGCTTGCGCCCATCAGCGCCAGCCGCGCCGTGCCGGCAGCGGCCTCCTCCGAAAGAGCCGGCACGAGAGCGACGCCAAGCTTGCGCTGCCGGATCGCTGTCCAGGCCGGATTGGCCGCACCGCCGCCGACGCTCCTGACCGATGTCAGCCGGGGGGCGCCGAGTTCGGCAAGCCGGCGATAGCCGAGCGCTTCGATCGCCGCAATACCCTCGAACATCGCTTTCAGATAGTCGGCGTCGTCGGCGGGCCGCGGCTCGAGGCGCGGCGGCAGCGCCGGATCGGCTATGGGGAAGCGTTCGCCCGGCGCCGGCAGCGGGTAATAATCGAGGCCGGTCTTCGTCGCCGGGTCGATTTTTTTGCTGAGTTCGACAATGCGGGCGACGGGGAAATGCTGGGCCAGCACCTTGCCGCCGGAGTTCGAGGCGCCGCCCGCCAGGTAGGTGTCACCCAGCCGATGGCTGTAGATGCCGAATTGCGGCGCCGAGATCGGCCGGTCGCAGAGGATCTTGATGGTCAGCGACGAGCCGAGCGCGGTAACGCCGTCGCCCGCGGCACTCGCGCCGGTCGCCAGGAATGAGGCGCAGCCATCCGTCGTGCCGGCGACGATAACCACGTCGCGCGCCAGGCCGAACATTTTCGCAGCGCTGGCGGTGAGCGTGTCCGTGACATCGCCCGGCCGCACGACGCGGGGCAGGAATTCCATGCGCACGCCGGTCGCCGCGATCCAGTCCGGCCAGCGCCGGGCCTCGACGTCGTAGCCGGTCTTCAGGGCGTTGTTCTCGTCGCTGACATCGAAGCGGCCGGAAAACTGTCCGGCGATCCAGTCTGCCTGGTGCAGCACATTGGCGACGCCGGGCAGGTGCTGGAAAGACAGCGCCTTGGCGAGACCGGAGGTCGCCCCAAGTGCAGCGCTCGTTGCCGGTGCCGCGCCGGCTATTTCAGTCAGAATAGTGTCGTCAGCGACCTTGTCGTTGTACATCAGCGGTTCGGCCAGCGGCCGCCCGGCGCCGTCGACCGGCAGCAGCGTGCCCGACGTACCGTCGACGGCGATCGAGCGCACTGCCGCGCGATCGATACATTTGAGCAGTTCCGCCAACGTCGCGCCGACCGCCTCCCACCATATGGCGGGGTCGCGGCCGTTCGGCCCAAATCGCTCGAGGGCAATAGCGGAATGCGCGGCAATGGAAAAGTCCGGACGCATGGCGACGGCGCGCGCGCCGGATGTGCCGATGTCGATGCCGATGGCAAGCGGACCAGACGAACGCGGCATGTCAGCTGCCTCCGGCATTGAGTTTCTGGCGATATTTTTCGGCGTCCCAGTTGATCAGCTCGCTATTCTCCGCCGCTGTCAGATAATTCAGCTTCGCCGAGATATCGATCCGCGCTGTCACGTCGGAAAGGCAGCGCTGCATGGCGTCCGCACCGGCGCCGGCGTCGCCGCGCATCAACACGCCGAGTCCAGGAAACAGGATCGCCGCGGGTGCGGCGCCGCAGCGCTCGATGACGCGCTTCACACCCTCGTCCGGTCTCGCCACGACCGAGCCTTCGCCGAGAAAGATGACGTGGTCGGGGTAGAGGCTGCCACCCGAAGCCATGCGGCAGCTTTCGGGGTCGATCGCCACCGCATGCGCCTCAACGTCCGCCGGCAATCTGTAGTCGCTGTCGCCGGCGCGCGCCGTCAATGCCGCGATGTCCGGTTCCGCCACCTGGCGCGGCGGCCGCGCCAACAGTCGTGTCACGCGCCGCAGCAGCATGTCGGCCGCGGCGACGGTCTCGGCTGCAACGACCAGGCCGTGATTGCCGAGGATCAGGATATCCACGCCTGGCCGAAGGCGCTCGGCTATACCCTGCGCGAGTGGCAGTCCCGGCCGGCGATAGGGAATATACGCCCATTGATGGCCGTCGAGCCGCCTGGCGGCCTCGGCCTCGCAGTCGGCCTGCACGGCCAGCGAAATGGTCTCGACGCAGTGAACATGCAGAACGATGCGCTGCGGCATCAGCGCATGCACGGTGGTCTCGATCGACGGGCGCAAGCCGCGCGCGTTGAGGGCGTCGACAGTGAAGGCCTGCGGCTGTTCGGCGGCCGGGTCGCGCCGTTCGATGGCGTCGAGCAATGGCGGGATGCCGACCGGCACCATGATGTCCGCGATGAGCGCGTCCTTCAGCCAGGTGCCGGAGGCCTTGATCCAGAGCGTGTCGCCGGCTTTCAGCGAGGTGTTGCCGCCGGCGGCCTGGGTCAGATGCGGGTCGCTGCCGATGGCGGCCGAAAGCGACCGCAGCGCTGCCAGTTCCTGCGCATCCGCACTGATCGTCATCGAAATTCCTCCACAAACCGGCCGCGTGGCCACGGCTTTGGACGTCCCGGTGCCGGGACGAAGACCGACGCTGGTATCGCAGATGCGAGTAAGTTACGTCAACAGTGATGTTATCGCGTCAGATCAGGCTTGCAATCCGAGGCGGGTTGAGTAAGTTGCACCAATTGGCGTGCAAAATGGCAATGCCATGCAAAATGCTTGGGAGGCAAGCGCATTGGGAGGTAAGGGTTGAGCGACTCCGGCCGCCAGCGCCAGATTGTCGAGCTTTTGCGGGACCGGCCTTTCGCATCGGTGCGCGAGCTGCAGGAGCGGCTTGGCGTGTCGGCGGCGACAGTACGGCGCGACATCGACAAGATCGACGAGGCCGGCGAAGCGCGCAAGGTCTATGGCGGCATCTCGGCGCTCGATGGCGTTTCGCAAGCCGGCGTCGCCTATGCCAGGCCCTATGACGAGAACCGCGACCTCGCCGTCGAGGCCAAGCGGCAGATCGCCGCTCTCGCCGCCACCATGGTGCGCGACGGCGACGCGGTCATCGTGCATGGCGGTTCGACCTGCTTCCATCTCGGCGTCAAGCTCGCCGACCGCAACATCCGGCTCTACACCAACTCGATGCCGCTCGCGGCCTATCTCAGCGACCACGGCCATTGCAGCCTCACCGTCGCCGGCGGCGAACTGCACCGCGAGCCGGGCATCATCCATTCGCTGACGCAGACGGTGCCGTTCTACGCCTCGAAGTTCTTTCTCGGCGCGCAAGGCATCGGCCAGGAAGGCCTTCTGGAATCGCACCCGCTGCTGGTCCGCTCGATCGTCGAGCTCAGCCTCTGCGCCGACCAGATCGTCGTGCTGGCCGACAGCCGAAAACTGTCGATCCACGCGCGCAATGTGGCACTGCCGCTGTCGCGGATCGGCACGCTGGTCACCGATGACGGCCTGTCCGAGACAGATGCCCGCATGCTCGAAGATGCCGGCGTCATGGTGCGGATCGCGGCTTCCTCGGGAGGCGCCCAGTGAACATCGCCGTCCTCGATTTCGGCAAGACCAATTCGAAGCTGTTCGTCTTCGGCCAGGACGGACAGATCCTCGACGAGCGCCGCACCCAGCCGAGCTGGATCCGCAAAGGCGGCTTCAGCGTGCTCGACGAGCCAGCGCTGCACGACTGGGCGGCTCGCGCCATCGATGATGCAGTCGACACGCATGGCGTGGAAGGGCTGATGGTATCCGGCCATGGCTGCACCTTCGCGTTGGTCGACGAAGCCGCGCTGACGCATCCGATCCTCGATTACGAGCAGGAACCGCCAGCTGAAATCGCCGCGCAGATCGACCGCCGCATTCCGGATTTTGCCGAGACCTTTTCGCCGCGCCTGCCGCTTGGCTTCAACTACGGCCGCCACATGTTGTGGCTGAAGGAGGTGGAGCCCGGTGCCTTCGCCACAGCGAAATCGATCCTCGGCTACCCCCAATATTGGAGCTGGCGGTTTGGCGGCCGGCCGGTATCGGAAGTGTCGTATCTTGGCTGCCACTCGCATTTATGGGCGCCGCGCAAACGCGATTTCAGCTCGCTGGTCGATGCCGAGGGCTGGCGCGGCCAGATGCCCGCCTTCGAGCGTGCCGGCGCGGTGATCGGCGAGCAGCGCTTCGGCCAGGCCGCGAAGCCAGTCGCCATCCATAATGGCGTCCACGACAGCAATGCCGCGCTCCATGCCTACCGCCGGCAGCAGCTCGGGCCGGTGACCGTGGTCTCGACCGGCACCTGGGTGGTCGTGCTCAATCCGGACTGCCCGCTCGACGCACTCGACGGCGAGCGCGACATGCTGGTCAATGTCGATGTCGATGGCGGCCCGGTGCCAACCGTCCGCTTCATGGGCGGGCGCGAATTCGCCACGATCAGCGCCGGCTGGCAGGGCGCAATCGCGCCGTCATCGATACAACGGGTGATCGACGCCGGCATTATGGCGCTGCCGAGCTTCGCGCCCGGCGGCCCGATGCCGCACCGCCGCGGCGAACTGGTCGGGCGTGCGCCCAATGCCGAGGAACGCGCGGCCATGGCGCTGCTCTATGTCGCGCTGATGGTCGATCTGTGCCTCGAGCTGATCCATTCGGACAACACAGTGATCGTCGACGGCGGCCTGAACAATGGCGGGCTGCTTGCCGCGTTGCTGGCGCAGTTGCGGCCCGGGCAGGCTTTCCTGCAGGGCGCAACGCTGGAGGGCAGCGCCACCGGTGCTGCCGCACTTGCCTTCGAAAGCGTCGGACGCGAGTTTGCCACCGAAGCGCCGGAGGCGGTGCATGCGGCAAGTTTCAGCGGCCTTGCCGGCTATCGCAACGACTGGCGCGGCCTTGCCGCCGACCGGGCTGTGGCCAGCGCAGCTGCAGGAGGTGCGCGATGAGCGCCGCCGCCCGGATCGAGACGGTGCGCCAGCCGGTGCTGGAGATGCGCCACATCTCCAAGACGTTCGGTGCGATCCGCGCCTTGCACGATGTGTCGCTGACCGTTCACGCCGGCGAGCTGCACGCGCTGATGGGCGAAAACGGTGCCGGCAAGTCGACGCTGATGAAGGTGCTGTCCGGCGCCTACCGGCCGGACCCCGGCGGCGAAATCCTGATCGACGGCGTGCCGGCCGCGACTGGCGACCCGATCAAGGCGCGCGCCGCCGGCATTGCGGTCATCTATCAGGAGCTGTCGCTGGCGCCTAATCTGTCGGTAGCGCAGAACATTTTTCTCGGCAACGAGCCGCGACGGTTCGGCGTTGTCGACCGCGAGCAGTGCAATCGGCGCGCCAGCGAGATCATCGCGCGGCTCGGCGTGACCTTCTCGGCGCGCACTCCGGTCGCAAGCCTGTCGCTCGGCGAGCGACAGCTGGTGGAAATCGCCCGCGCACTGTCGACCAATGCGCGCATCATCGTCATGGACGAGCCGACCACGTCGCTGACCTCGCGTGAGACCGACCGGCTGTTCGAGGTGATCGCGACGCTGAAGTCGCAAGGCATCGCCATCATCTACATCAGCCACCGTATGGAAGAGGTCTACCAGCTCGCCGACCGCGTCAGCGTGCTACGCGACAGCGGCTATGTCGGCACGCTCGACCGCGCCGACCTGAACGCCTCGCGCCTGGTATCGATGATGGTCGGGCGCGATCTGTCGACGTTCTACAAGAAGGATCACCGTCCGCCGGACAGCAAGCGCGCCATCGCGCTGTCGGTGCGCGGCATGTCGGACGGCAATCTCATAAAGAATTGTTCCTTCGACCTCCACAAGGGCGAGGTACTGGCACTGGCCGGCCTGGTCGGCTCGGGCCGCACCGAACTGGCACGGCTGATCTTCGGCGCCGACAGGCACACATCAGGCACGCTGGAGCTCGGCGGCAAACCGATATCCATCGGTTCGCCGAGCGAGGCGCTCGATGCCGGCATCGCCTATCTGACCGAGGACCGCAAGCAACTTGGCCTGTTTCTCGACATGTCGATCTCCGACAATATCAGCATGGGCGTGCTGGCAAAGGACGCGAAGGCCGGCGGTTTGCGCGACTTCACGGCTGCCGAAAAGCGCGCCGCCAAGGCGGTGTCAGACCTCTCCATCCGCACCAGCTCGGTGCAGGCCAATGCCGGCTCGCTGTCGGGCGGCAACCAGCAGAAGGTGCTGCTCGCCCGCCTGCTGGAAACCGAGCCGCAGGTCGTCATCCTCGATGAGCCGACCCGCGGCGTCGATGTCGGGGCGAAGTCGGAAATCTATCGGCTGATCGACAACCTGGCCAAGAAAGGCATCGCCATCCTGATGATCTCCAGCGAACTGCCGGAGGTGATCGGCATCGCCGACCGCGTGCTGGTGATGCGCGACGGCACCATTGCCGGCGAGGTGACGGCGTCGGAGGGCGAGCCGCTGAGGCAGGAAGCGATCATGGAACTTGCAACGGGAGCGGCTCAGCGATGACCGACAAGGTGGCCGACACGATGAAAGCGGACGACCGGGCGGTCGGCAGGAGCACGAGGTGGCGTACCGCCATCGCCGCACTCGGCATGCTGCCGATCCTGATCCTGCTGGCGGTCGGCTTCCAGTTCATCAATCCGCGCTTTTTCACCCAGACCAATCTGCTGATCGTCATGCAGCAATCGTCGATCAACATCGTGCTGGCCGCCGGCATGACCTTCGTCATCCTGACCGGCGGCATCGACCTGTCCGTCGGCTCGATCCTTGCCGCCTCGGCGATGGTGGCGGTGATGGTGTCGCTCGTGCCCGATTGGGGACTGCTGGGCGTGCCCGCGGCCATTCTCGTCGGGCTCGGTTTCGGCGTCATCAACGGGCTGCTGATCGCCTATATCAAGCTGCCGCCCTTCATCGTCACGCTGGGATCGCTGACCGCCGTGCGCGGCGTCGCCCGCCTGCTCGGCCAGGACACGACGGTGTTCAACGCGGACCTGCCGTTCGACTTCATCGGCAACGGTTCGCTGTTCGGCATTCCGTGGCTGGTAATCATCGCGCTGGCGGTCGTCGTCCTGTCCTGGCTGGTGCTCAAGCGCACCGTGCTCGGCACCTGGATCATCTACGCCGTCGGCGGCAACGCCGAGGCCGCCAGGCTGACCGGCATCAAGGTGCCGCTGGTGCTGCTCTTCGTCTACGGCGTTTCCGGCCTTCTGGCCGGCCTTGGCGGCGCCATGTCGGCGGCCCGGCTCTATGCCGCCAACGGGCTTCAGCTCGGCCAGTCCTACGAACTCGACGCCATTGCCGCAGTCATCCTCGGCGGCACCAGTTTCGTCGGCGGTGTCGGCTCGATCTGGGGCACGCTGATCGGCGGCCTGATCATCGCCGTGCTGTCCAACGGGCTCATCCTCGCCGGTGTTTCGGACATCTGGCAGTACATCATCAAGGGATTGGTCATCATCGTGGCGGTCGCCCTCGACCGTTACCGGCTCCAGGCAGGAGCAAGAACGTGATGGCCCTTAGTCGCCGGCATCCAACGAGCCGGTTTCATTTGTAACGCACCGTGAGAGGCGCGGGGCATCAGGAGGAAAATAAAACAATGAAGACCATCGCTAAACTGCTCTGCGGCGTCGCCCTTGCGGCCGCCGTCATCGCGCCGGCATCGGCAAAGGATCTGAACAAGGTCGGCATCTCGGTCGGACTGCTCGGCAACCCGTTCTTCGTCGCCACCATCAAGGGCATCGAGGACGCGGCCAAGAAGATCAACCCGAATGTGCAGGTGACCTCGGTATCGGCCGACTACGATCTCAACAAGCAGGTATCGCAGGTCGATTCCTTCATCGCTGCCGGTGTCGACGTCATCATGCTCAACGCAGTCGATGCCAAGGCGATCGCGCCGGCGGTGAAGAAGGCGCAGGCGGCCGGCATCGTCGTTGCCGCTTTCGACGTTTCGGCGCCGGGCGCCGACGTCACCGTGATGACCAACAACGTCAAGGCCGGCGAAGAGGCGTGCCAGTATCTGGTCGATAATACCGGCGGCAAGGGCGACTATGTCATCCTCAATGGCCCGGCCTCGTCGTCGATCCTGGAGCGGGTCAAGGGCTGCAAGGACGTGCTGGCAAAGCACCCCGACATCAAGGTCCTTTCCGACGACCAGAACGCCGAAGGCTCGCGTGACGGCGGCCTGAAAGTGTTCCAGTCGCTGCTGACGCGTTTCGACAAGATCGACGCGGTCTTCGCCATCAACGATCCGACGGCGATCGGCGCCCAGCTTGCGGCCAAGCAGCTCAACCGCTCGGAGTTCATCTTCACCGCGGTCGACGGTGCACCCGATATCGAGAAGGAACTCGCCTCCGGCACGTCGATGATCAAGGCCTCGGCCTCGCAGGATCCCTATGTGATGGCCGGCCAGTCGCTGACGATGGCGGCTGACCTGCTTGCCGGCAAGAAGCCGGCCGAGCCGACGGTGCTGCTCGACCCGAAGCTGATCACGGCCGACAATTTGCAGGATTACAAGGGCTGGACCGCGGCTCGCTAAGCCGCCCACGCGTGGGGCGGCCGTGATCCCCGCCCGCACCTTTTTTGTCCGAGCAGCGGATTGCCAAAACCGCTTTGGCCTTGGGTCCGCTACTCCTGGAATGACCGGAGACAATCATGTCGCGCATCGGAATCCACTCATTCGTCTGGTCGGCGAGCTCGGCGCAGGGCGACCTCGAGCGGACGCTGGCCAACACCAGGGAAGCCGGCTTCGACCTGATCGAATTCTCCTATCTCGACCCCGCCAATGTCGACATTGACGGCTTGGCCAAGCGGATCGCCGATCTCGGCCTCGGCGTTGCGATCAGCATTGGACTGCCGGCCGACGGCGATATTTCGAGCGCCGACAAAACGATTGCCGCGCACGGCGTCGAAATCCTGGAACGTACGATCGCGCTGACCCGCGATCTCGGCGGCCAGAAGGTTGCCGGCATCCTCAGCACCAGCCACGGCTTGCAGAGCGAGGCGCCGACGCGTGACCAGTGGAACCGCAGCGCCGGCACGCTGGCCGAGGTGGCGGACACGGCAAAATCAGCCGGCGTCACCCTCAACCTCGAAATCGTCAACCGCTTCGAAAGCAATCTGCTCAACACCGCCGCGCAAGGCATGGCCTTCATCGCGGACAGCGGCTCCGACAATATCTTCCTGCATCTCGACAGCTTCCACATGAACATCGAGGAGGCCGATGTCGGCTTGGCCATTCGCAATGCGGTCGGGAAGATCGGCTATGTCCATATCGGCGAGAGCCATCGCGGTTTCCTCGGCACCGGCAATATCGATTTTGCCGCGATATTCGATGCGCTGACCGCCATCGGCTACAGCGACGACCTCAGCTTCGAATCCTTCTCCTCGGAAATCGTCGACGAGAACCTGTCGCGGAAAACCGCGATCTGGCGCAATCTGTGGACCGACAATATGGAGCTGGCCAAACATGCGCGCCGCTTCATTGCGCTCGGACTGGAGACGGCACGGCGCAAGGCCGAGCTTGTTTCCGCAACGCACCCGCAGTTCCGAAATCGATCTGGTTAGGCCAGAGGCGCTATATTAGCCGGCAAAACGCGGCCCAAGTTCCTCGATGCGGCGGATCATCGCCTGGAAATCCTCCAAGATGCGCTGGTGCAAGTGAACCGCCAGTTCCGGGTATTCCTCGAGGATGCGGCGGAACATCTTGCGGCTGAGCCGCAGCACTTCCGAATCGATTTCGGCGGAGGCGCTGGTCAGCCGGTTGGTGTCGGCGATCAGCGCCAGTTCGCTGAGTATGGTGCCGGGGCCGGCGGTGCCGATCGGGATGCGCTCGCCGTCGTGCTCGCGGTAGAGCACGATGCGGCCGCTGACCACGATGTAGGCCGAATCAGCCTCGTCGTCCTCGCGGTAAAGCTTGTGGTCGGCTTTCAACATGGTGGTTTCGGCGCCGAAGGCGAGCAGACGCAGCTGTTCCTGCGTAAAGCCCTCGAAGAGCCTCACGGTGGACAGGATGCGGATGTCGTCATCCAGCGCCATCTAGCTATGTCCCCGAACCGTCAGTCCGACTCCTCCCCTACGAGGCCGATCCAAAACCACCTCCAGCCTCAGGACCGTACCCGAAAAGCGCCCCGCCCGGATCGCTTATTTGAATAATGAAATGTTTAAGGAACCAGCTTGTAGCCGCCGCTTTCTGTCACGAGAATTTCCGCGTTGGAAGGATCGCGCTCGATCTTCTGGCGCAGCCGGTAGACGTGAGTTTCGAGCGTATGCGTGGTGACGCCGGAATTGTAGCCCCAGACTTCCTCCAGCAGCACGTCGCGGGTCACCACCTTCTGGTCGGCACGGTAGAGATATTTGATGATCGAGGCTTCCTTTTCGGTCAGCCGCACCTTGGCGCCGCGCGGGTCGATCAGAAGCTTCTGGCTGGGCTTGAACGTGTAGGGGCCGACCGAGAAAGTGGCGTCCTCGCTCTGTTCGTGCTGGCGCAACTGCGCGCGGATGCGGGCCAGCAGCACGGCAAAACGGAACGGCTTCGTCACATAGTCGTTGGCGCCGGCCTCGAGGCCAAGGATGGTGTCGGAATCGGTATCATGGCCGGTCAGCATGATGATCGGCGCCTTGTAGCCGCCCTTGCGCAATATCTTTACCGCCTCGCGGCCATCCATGTCGGGCAGGCCGACATCCATGATGAGCAGGTCGATGAGCCCGCCACGCGCCGTGGCGACGCCTTTGGCGGCGGTCGCTTCCTGCAGGACATCGAATTCCTCATAAAGCGACAATTGCTCGACAAGGGTGCCGCGCAGGTCGTCATCGTCGTCGACGATCAGAATGGTGCGTGAAGTCATGGATCAATCCGTTGTTTTGAAAAGAGATTTCAGTTGACCGCTGCCTGTTTATGCGGAAGCTGACCGGCACAACAGCCGTTCACAGTGATTTGTTCCGTGGCACGATCATACAAGAAAAAACACGATCGCAATGCAGTCGGCGCAATTTTGCCGAAAGGGCTCACCGTGCTCACCGTGCGCGCGCGCCCCGGCCAACCCAGCCAGGGCTTTCTGCAGGCCGGCAAACTGGTGTTTCCATGTGCGCTGGGGCATGGCGGCATCTCGGCCGGCAAGCGCGAGGGCGACGGCGCCACGCCGCTTGCCTCGATGCGGATATTGTCGGGATATTTTCGCGGCGACCGTTTTGCCGGCGGCCGCCGGACGCCGCTGGCGATGACGCCGATCGGCCGCGACCTCGGCTGGTGCGAAGTGCCTGGGGACCGCAACTACAACCGCCCGGTCAAAATCCCCTATGGCGCCAGCCATGAGCGGATGCTGCGCACCGACGATCTCTATGACGCCTGCCTGGTGCTGGACTGGAACATTGTGCCGCGCCGGCGCGGGCGCGGCAGCGCCATCTTCTTCCACCTGGCGCGCCCCGGCTTCACGCCGACGCAAGGCTGCGTCGCGGTAACGGCCCGCACCATGGCACGGCTGCTGCCGCTGCTGTCGGAGCGGACGGTGGTAAGGGTGGTGAGGTAGTGAATAGTGAATAGTGAATAGTGAATAGTGAATAGTGAATGGTGAATAGTGAGTGGTGAGAAGCGATCGATAGGGACATGTGCAGGCGCACCGCCTAGCTTCCCATTCACCATTCACCATTCACCATTCACCATTCACTACTGCCCTATCCGCTTCCTCGGCCTCTGCCACCCTATGTCGAGAAGGCCGAGCCGGCCGAGTTCGCGGTCCATGGCGCGTGCGATGTCCTTGCGTTCGCCGCCGATGTCGCGCAGCTGGCGATCGGAGAGATCCTCGACATTCTCGCAGGGGAGATTGACGGCGATTTTTGCATGGCGAAACCAGTCAAGCACGGCGCGCAGCCAGGCCGGGCGGAGGGTTACCGAGCGCAAGGCGATGTCAGACATGGTGCAATCCGCTTCTCCGGACATCAAATCCGGTTTGATGTTTCTTCGATGCTCAGAGCATGGCGGATTGAAATTCAAACGGGAAACGAGTAGTTTTTTCTACATCTTCAAGTTTTGTTTGATGATTGGAATGCTCGACCGAACCCTCCTCGTCTGGCACTGATGGTGCGCCTGCTGCCTGGAACCCGTGCGCTGCGGACGCTGGAGGCAGCGGCGCGGCACCTCAATTTCACCCGCGCCGCCGACGAGCTCGGCCTGACGCCGGCAGCGGTCAGCCATCAGATCAAGGAAATCGAGGATCAGCTCGGCATCGTGCTGTTCACACGCACCAGCCGCACGATCCGGCTGACCGAGGCGGGCGCGGTGCTGTTCGAAGCTTCGACCGATGCGCTCGACCTGCTTGGCCGGGCCGTCTCACGGGCGCAGAAGGCGGCGCGCGGATCGGCGCTGCTGAAGGTCACCCTCGATGCGCAATTCGCGACGAAGTGGCTGATGCGGCGCGTCGACGATTTTCGCAAGCAGCATCCGGCAATCGAGCTGCGTTTCGACATCAGTTACGAGGTGCGCGACTTCGATCGCGACGACGTCGATCTCGGCATCCGTTTCGGCACCGGCAAATATCCGGGGCTTCGCTCACACCGGCTGTTCGAAAACGTCATCATCCCCGTCTGCAGCCCGGCCTTGCTGCGGGCTGGGCCGCGGCTGAAAGAGCCGCGCGACCTGTTTCATCACACGCTGGCGCATATCGAGTGGTCGCGCCAGGGCGTCACCTGGCCGAATTGGAGCATGTGGATGGCGGCGGCGGGCGTCGACGATTTCGACGACAGCCGGACCATCGTGTTCGGCAACTCGACCGATGCCGTCCAGGCCGCGCTCGACGGCAACGCGGTCGCGCTCGCCGATTTCGCCATGGTGGCAAACGACCTGTCCGAAGGCAGGCTGATCCGGCCGTTCGAACTCGGCATCAAGGTCGCGCCTGAATTCGCCTATTTCCTGGTCTATCCGGAGACCGCGGCGAATGATCCGCGCATCGTCGCCTTTCGCGATTGGCTTCTCGAGGAAATCGCCAGGACCCCGAGCTGACGGTCAGCCCGCCGCCGCGCCGAACCAGCCGATCACCGCGCCGATGAGAAGCAGCACGCCGAGCCAGTGACCAACATCGATGAGCGTCAGATCCCAGCCGAAACCTTCGTAGCGATGGTTGACCGAAAGCGTGGTGGCGACGAACCCCAGCCAGAGAACGAAGCCGAAGATCACCCCGGCAAGCAGGCTCGGCTCGCCGCCGGTTACGGCGCCGATGATCAGCGACATGACCAGCGCCATGACGAGCTCCGCGATGAAGGAGACGACGAAGGGCAGCATCGATTTGCTCATCGTCGCCGGATCAAGCTTGGCGGCCTTCAGCCACGGCTTGCTCAAGCCCATGTACCAGGCCCCGCCGAACAGCCACGCCACGACGGCGGCGACGACTACCGCCAGCCAATTGATTGCTGAAAAATCCATGGTTCCCTCCGGTCGATTGCGCGATGGAACGCCTGTTCGGCGATGCCGTCAAGCAAGGCGCCAGACGGTGGTGCGCTTGACCTCGGCGTCCTCCAGCGCCCGGGTCACCGCCACTTCATAGACGGCAAGCGGTTCCAGTCCCGCCCTCGGCAGATAGAAACGGCCGGGATCGCCGACGAGGATGTCGCCGCCGCGCGCCTTCAGCGCGACGAACCATGGCATCAGCCTGTCGGCGAAAGTTTTGTCGTAGAAGACGTCGCCGGCCAGCACCAAGTCCCAGCCGGCATCGCTGCCGATGCAGTCGCCGATGAGGAATTTTATCTCGGTCCCATTTGCCTCGGCATTGAGGCGGATCGCGGTCGCGCAGAATGGGTCGATATCGGCGGCGATCACCTCGGCAGCTCCGGCCTTCACCGCGGCAATGGCGACAAGGCCGGAGCCGGAGGCGAAGTCCAGCACGCGCTTGCCGCGCACCGCCGCCGGATTGTCGAGGATGTAGCGGGCAAGGCCTTGGCCGCCGGCCCAGGCAAAAGCCCAGAAGGGCGGCGGCAGGCCGATTTCGGTCAGCTCGTCCTCGGTCCGCCGCCACAGTTCGTACGCCTCGTCGGCCAGGTGCAGGCGGATCTCCGGCACATGTGGCGGCGCCATCAGCGCCGTGTTGTCGAGGATGAATTTCCTGGCGCTGTCCGGCGTCAGCGCCGTCATGGCGCCGGCGTCAGGCCGCCCATGCGGCAAACCTCTTGCCATTCGGCCGGCGTCACCGGCTGCACAGACAGCCGCCCGAGCCG
This sequence comes from Mesorhizobium sp. M0590, assembly GCF_040320905.1. Taxonomy (NCBI): domain Bacteria; kingdom Pseudomonadati; phylum Pseudomonadota; class Alphaproteobacteria; order Hyphomicrobiales; family Phyllobacteriaceae; genus Mesorhizobium; species Mesorhizobium sp. M0590. The sequence continues at coordinate 566,224 of NZ_JAMYQN010000001.1, read as the reverse complement.
CACCAGCGCCATGTCGGCCAGCTTTTGATTGGCCTTGGCTTGCTCCAGCGTCACCGGCTTCGGCATGGCCTTGAAGGCGCGGATGTCGACGCACTCCCAGCGGGGATCGTCGGTGGTGCTGTCCTGATGGGCCAGAGCGCAGACTTCGGCGATGCCGACGATGTCCAGCCCGTCATTGGAATGGTAGAAGAAGCCGAGATCGCCGATCTGCATCGCCTTCATGTTGTTGCGCGCCGCATAATTGCGCACGCCGTCCCATTGCGTGCCGGCCTTGCCCTTGGCCTTGAGGTCCTCGAAGGAGAAGACCGAAGGTTCGGATTTGAACAGCCAGTAGTTCATTGTGTTGCTCCTCCTCAGGGTGCCGCCGCGACTAAAAGCGCGTCGCGTTCGACCGGCCTCATGCGACGCGCTTTAGGTTCTTGTTGTATGCATGTCGTTATCACAAAACCGCTGCACACTTTTGCGCGACATGCATCAGATATCCGCCGGCTTGTTGAAGCTCCAGTTCCACTGCCGGATTTCGACGCTTTCGAACAGCCCTGCCTTGGTATAGGGATCGGCCGCCGACAGGGCTTTTGCCGCAGCCAGATCGGGCGCCTCGACAACGGCGAGAGTGCCGTTCGGCTTGCCGTCGGCGTCGAGGAACGGGCCGGCGAAGGCCAATTTCTTGTCGCCGTTCAGCCCTTCCAGGAAGGCAAGGTGCTTGGGCCGCGTATCGAGCCGCACCTGCAGCCTTCCTGGCTTGTCCTTGCAAATCAACGCAAACAGCATCTTCCATCTCCGCAATCGTTCGCGATTACATGTCGGTTTCGGTCTTGAGTGGCCTTGTCATCAACGCCGACACAGCCTGGTCTATGGTTATGGTGCCGTCCAGTATGGCGGCGACGGCGGCGATTATCGGCGCGTCGATCCGGCGCTCGCCGGCGATGCGGGCGGCGATTGCCGCCGTCGGCACGCCTTCGGCCAAAGGCAGGCCGGCTAGCGGCTTGCCTTGCCCCAGCGCCAGCCCATAGGCGAAATTGCGCGACTGCGCGGACGAGCAGGTGAGCAGCAGGTCGCCGAGGCCGGAAAGCCCCATCAGCGTCTCCGGCCTGGCGCCAAAGGCGGCGCCGATGCGGCGCAATTCGACGAAGCCGCGCGTCACCATCGCCGCCTGGGCGCTGGCACCGAGCCCGGCGCCGGTGACGGCACCCGCGGCAATGGCAAAGACGTTCTTCAGCGCGCCGCCGATCTCGACGCCGATTAGATCGTCGCTCGAATAACAGCGCAGATTTTCCGCCGAAAAGCGGGCGGCAAGGTCGGTGGCCAGAGCCTCGTCGCGGGCGGCGACCACGACGGCCGTCGGCAGGCCCCTGGCGACGTCGGTGGCAAAGCTTGGGCCGGACAAAGCGGCGACCGGATTTGCCGGCAGTATTTCCTCGGTGATGGACGATAGCAGCGCGCCGGTGTCGCGCTCGATGCCCTTGGCGCAGAGGACCAGCGGGACGCCTTTCGGCATATGGCTGGACGCGGCCGTCAGCATAATTCGCAACGATTGCGCCGGCGCTACCGCCAGAACGCAGTCGGCACCGTCGAGCGCCGCCTCGATGTCGCTCGTCGCCACGATGCCGGGATCGAGCGCGATGCCCGGCAGATAGCGCGGATTTTCGCCACGGTCGACCGCCGCGACGGTCTCCGGGTCGCGCGCATAGAGGCGGACGAAATGACCGGCGCGCAGCGTGGCCAGCGCCAGCGCCGTGCCCCAGGCGCCGCCGCCGAGCACGGCGACGCGCCAGCCGCTTGGCGCCTTGTGCCCGCTACCGGTCATGCCTTGGCCCCACGCCGGCCCGAGCCGACCATCGGGGCCGAGACGCTGTCCAGCGGCCAGCGCGAGCGCGGCACGAAATCGGCGGCGTTTTCACCTGATATGCCGGCGCGCAGGCGCTCGATGCCGGCCCAGGCGATCATCGCCGCATTGTCGGTGCAGAGGTTAAGCGGCGGCGCGACGAAGCTGAACCCGGCCTGCTCGCACAGGCCCTGCAATGTCGCCTTGATGGTCCGATTGGCGGCCACGCCGCCGGCGACAACCAATGCAGGCTCGGCCTTGTCCGGGAATTGCTGACGGAACCGGGTCAGCGCCCGCGCAACACGGTCGCCCAGCGCATCCGCCACCGCCGCCTGGAACGAGGCGCAGATATCGGCAACATCCTGGTCGCTCAGCGGGGCGATCGCGGTGGCTGCCTGGCGGACCGCGGTCTTGAGGCCGGAGAAGGACAAATCGGGCTGCACCGAGCCCTTCATCGGGCGCGGAAAGTCAAAACGGGCCGCATCGCCATTTGCCGCCGCCTTCTCGACATTCGGTCCGCCCGGATAGGGCAGGCCGAGCATCTTGGCCGTCTTGTCGAAGGCCTCGCCAAGCGCGTCATCGATCGTCGTCGCCCAGCGCTGGTAGTCGCCGACGCCGCGCACGGCGACGATCTGGGTATGGCCGCCGGAGACCAGCAGCAAGAGGTAGGGAAAGTCGAGCCCGTCGGTCAACCTGGCCGTCAGCGCGTGGCCTTCGAGATGGTTGATGGCGATCAGCGGTTTTTTGGCTGCCGCGGCGATTGCTTTGGCCGTCATCAGGCCGACGATCAGCCCGCCGACAAGACCGGGGCCGGCGGTGGCGGCAATCGCATCGATGTCGGCGAGGTCGACGCCGGAATCGGCCAGCGCTGCCTCGATGATGCCGTCGAGCGCCTCGACATGGGCGCGCGCGGCGATCTCCGGCACGACGCCGCCGAAAGCGGCATGCTCCTCGATCTGGCTGAGCACGATGTTCGACAGGATTTGCGGCGTGCTGCGACCGTCCAGCGCCACCACGCTGGCGGCGGTCTCGTCGCAACTCGTCTCGATGCCCAGAACGCGGATCAATTCGTCGCTGTCCAAAAATCGTACAGATTGTACTGTCGGCCTTTCCCCGATAGGAGAAAACCCGAAAACCTGCCGGGGGTTATCACGGACGGCGCGTCATGCAAACAACCTTGAAAATCGGAACACGCGGCAGCCCGCTGGCGCTGGCGCAGGCGCATGAAACGCAGGCGCGACTGATGGCGGCGCATGGCATGCCGGCGGAAGCTTTCGAGGTGGTCGTCATCTCGACCAGCGGCGACCGCATCCAGGACCGGCCGCTGTCGGAAGCCGGCGGCAAGGGCCTGTTCACCAAGGAGATCGAGGAGGCGCTGCTGGCGCGCCGCATCGACATCGCCGTGCATTCGTCGAAGGACATGCCGACGCTGTTGCCCGAGGGGCTGGACCTGTCCGCGTTCCTGCCGCGCGAGGACGCGCGCGATGCCTTCATCGGCAAGGCGGCGCGAACGATTGCCGGCCTGCCGCAAGGCGCCAGGGTCGGTTCGTCGTCGCTGCGGCGCCAGGCGCTGATCCGGCGGATGCGGCCGGACGTCGAAGTGGTGATGTTTCGCGGCAATGTGCAGACGCGGCTGCGCAAGCTCGACGACGGCATCGCCGATGGCACCATCCTCGCCTATGCCGGGCTGAAGCGGCTCGGGCTCGAAGACGTCGTCACCGACCTGATGCCGCTCGAGGTCTTTCCGCCGGCGCCGGGGCAAGGCGCGATCTGCATCGAAAGCCGCATCGGAGACCGCGACGTGGAACAGATGCTGGCAGCGATCCACGACGGGCCGACCGGCGAGGCGCTGGCCTGCGAGCGCGCCTTCCTGGCGGCGCTCGACGGGTCCTGCCGCACGCCGATCGCCGGACATGCGACGATATCGGGCGGAACGGTTTCCTTTGCCGGGCTGATCATCTCGCCCGATGGCACGCAGTCGCATGAAGTCAGGCTGCAAGGGCCGGCGCAGGAGGCGGCGCGCATTGGCGCGGAAGCCGCGGCGACCGTTCGGGCCAAGGCCGGCGAAACATTCTTCGATGGCTGGACCTGACATGCTCCGCGTCCTTGTGACGAGGCCCGAACCGGGCGCGTCGCGCACGGGGCGCCGGCTTGCGGATGCCGGCTTTCAGCCGATCCTGCTGCCATTGACCGGAACCGTGGCGCTGCCGGTCGATGCCGGCGCGCCCGCTGACGCCGCGGCGGTCGCGGTCACCAGCGCCAATGCCGTTCGCCATGCGCCGAAAGAGGTCATCGCGGCGCTCGCCGGCTTGCCGTGCCACGCCGTCGGCAGGAAGACGGCGGAAGCCGCCCGCGCTGCCGGGTTTCTGTCGGTCAGCGAAGGCCCCGGCAATGCCGAGGCGCTGGCCGATGCGCTTGCTGGCGGTTACGCGGGGCAGACGATCGTCTATCTCTGCGGGCGGGTGCGATTTCCCGACTTCGAGGAAGGGCTGTTGGCGTCGGGCGTTCAGGTCCGCGCCGTCGAGAGCTACGACACCGTTGTCCTGGATTACTCCGACGAGGCCGTTCTTGCGCGCCTGTCCGCCCGGCCGGTCGAGGCGGTGCTGCTCTATTCGGCCAAGGCGGCCACCGCTATGCAGGCCCTGGCTAGCCGGCCGGTGCTGCGCGGTGTTTTTGAAAAAACGCGCTTTTTCGGATTATCGGGGCGCATCGCCGCGGCCTTGGGCGATGTCGCCGAGATCCGGATTGCGCCTGAGCCCAGCGAGGACGCGCTGCTGGGACTTTTGCAGGCGTCGCGCTGACCGGCATCCGCCGCTGCTCTGTGCCAGCTTGTTCCAAAGGTTGGCGCCGCCCCTCACCTGCCTGCCGGCATCGTCTCCCCGTATAGTGACGGGGAGAGGGTGCCTTCGCCGAGGATTTCGCCAACCTCCAGCGTTGCAGAAGAAGCGTCTGGACTCGTGAGAGCCCTTCTCCCCGTCACTATACGGGGAGAAGTGCCCGGCAGGGTGATGAGGGGCAGTGCCAACGTGGATGACTGCGCTCGGGCACATTTTGTTCTTGCTTTGTGCCGGCAGCTATGCTACTAATCTAGTTATGGTGCTAATTGGCTCCAACGACCCGCCCGCCGAGGCGGGTTTTTTGTGTGCCGAGCATGGGCCTTGGCTTGAAACGTGGATTCGGCCCTGCGGCGTTTTGCCGAAACTGAACTCCAGGCCGTGGCGTCATCACGCCGCCCCTTTTCACCGCTTGGTGATGTGCTAGACCCTTCAAACCATCCCGAAGCGAACTTTGCGGAGCCCGAGCATGGTCAAGACGCCGAAGATGCGGCATTCCAAGAGCCGCCGTGAGCCGGTGACCATCGAGCTTGAGCCTGGCGCCGTCTCGCGAGTCGCCGACGAACAGGATGCCGTGACCTCGCAGACCGACGAGGCGCGGGCCGAGGAAGCGGCGAACGCCTCGCAGCCGGAGCCACCTGAAGAGCCGGTGCATGCGGACCAGACCGATCTCGAGCCATGGGAACATGCCGACGCAGCCGCGCCGGCCGGCACGCAAGAGCCGGCGGATGCCGGCGTCGATTCTGCCAGGGAAGCGGAAACCCCTTATCCCGCCGGTTCGGATGCGCCGGCCGGGCGCTCCACGGTTTCCGACTACAGTTTCGAAGATGCATCCAGCGGAACCGGGGCCAACGAACCGGGGATCCCAGGTTCCGGCGAGAAGACAGCTGAGACGAGGGACGACCATATGGCAGCGCTGCCGAAGCGAAGCGGCATCAACGGCATCGCCGCCGGTATTATCGGCGGCGTCATCGCCCTCGCCGCGGCCGGCGGGCTGCAATTTGCCGGCCTGCTCGGTGCGCCGGGGTCGGGCGGCGTGTCGCTCGACGCGGTCAATGGTGAGATCGTTTCGCTGAAACGCGAGGTCGCGGACCTCAGACAGGCGGGCGCCAACAATGACGCATCGGCCAAGGTGGACGGGCTGTCGTCGGCGCTGGATCAGGTCAGGGCGGACGTTGCGACGTTGAAGTCGGCGGTCGAGCAAGGCGGTTCCGGCGACAATGCCGGCCTGGCAGCACTTGGCGACAAGGTAAGGCAGATCGAGACGGCGGTCGCGGCCCTCGGCAAGGCCGGCGGTACGGCGCCGGTCGATCTCGGCCCGCTCAACGAAAGGCTGGCCGCGCTCGATGCGCTGGTGAAATCGGCCGGCGAGACGACAAAGGCGCAGGACAGCCGGCTTGCGGCCCTGGAACAGTCGGTTTCACAGATCTCGGGCAAGGTCGATGCACAGGCTTCGCAGCCGAAGATCGCACTGGCCATTGCCGCTTCGGCGCTCAAGGCAGCGCTCGACCGCGGTGCACCGTTCGCCGCCGAGCTCGAAACCTTTGCCGCGATCTCACCCGATGCACCCGAGATCGCGACGTTGCGCACCTATGCCGAAAAGGGCGTCCCGATGCGCTCCGAGATCGCCGCCGAAGCGGACGGCGCCGCCAACGCGATGGTCGCTGCCGCGACGCCCATCGACCAGAATGCCGGCATCCTGCAGAAGCTGCTGTCCAGCGCCGAATCGCTGGTCAAGGTCAGGCCGATCGGCGCCGTCGAAGGCACCGGCGTTCCGGAAACCGTCGCGCGCATGGAGGTCGCGGTCAACCAGGGCGACTACGCCAAGGCGCTCAGCGAATACGAAACCCTGCCTGAGGCGGCCAAGGCCGCCGGCGCCGACTTTGCCGGCAAGCTGAAAGCGCGGATGGAGGTCGAGACGCAGATCGATTCGCTCATCGCCGGCGCGATGAAGGCGTGAGGAACCCAATGATCCGCATCCTCGCCTTCCTTGCCGCCGTCTTTGCGCTCGGGCTCGGCTTCGCCTGGCTGGCCGACCGGCCGGGCGAAATGCTCGTCACCTTCAACGGCTATCAATACCAGGTCAGCCTGATGGTCGCGGCGGTGGCGGTCGTTGCCGTGGTTGCCGCGGTGATGATCGTCTGGTGGCTGGTCAAGGCGCTGTGGAACAGCCCCTATACGATCTCGCGCTATTTCCGCGTGCGTCGCCGCGACCGCGGCTACCAGGCGCTGTCGACCGGGATGATCGCCGCCGGCGCCGGTGACGGCGCGCTCGCCCGCAAGAAGACCAAGGAAGCGGCAAAGCTGATCCGCTCCGATCAGGAGCCACTGATCCAGCTGCTCGACGCGCAGGCCTCGCTGCTCGAAGGCGACCATGAAGGCGCCCGCGAAAAGTTCGAGACCATGCTCGATGATCCCGAAATGCGGCTGCTCGGCCTGCGCGGGCTTTATCTCGAGGCCGAGCGGCTCGGCGACCGCAACGCAGCCCGCCACTATGCCGGCCGTGCCGCGGCGGTGGCGCCGCAACTGGCCTGGGCGGCCGAATCGACGCTGGAAGACCTGACCGGACGCGGCGACTGGGATGGCGCGCTGAAACTGGTCGACGCCCAGAAGTCGACCCGGCAGATCGAGCGTGACGCCGCCAACCGGCGCCGCGCCGTGCTGCTTACCGCCAAGGCGCAGGCGCTGATCGACAGCGATGCTAATGCCGCCCGGACGGCGGCTCTGGAAGGCAACCGGCTGCGGCCGGATTTCGCGCCGGCGGCGGTCGTCGCGGCGAAATTGCTGTTTCGGCAGAACGACGTGCGCAAGGGCTCGAAAATCCTCGAGGCGGCGTGGAAGGCCGAGCCCCATCCGGAGATCGCCGAACTCTACATTCATGCCAGGCCGGGCGATGCCGTGCTCGACCGGCTGAACCGGGCAAAGAAGCTGCAGGAACTGAAGAAGAACCATGCCGAGGCCTCGCTGGCCGTGGCGCGCGCCGCGCTCGATGCCCAGGAGTTTTCAACCGCCCGTCGGGAGGCTGAAGCCGCCATCCGCATCGATCGCCGCGAAGGCGCCTATCTGCTGCTGGCCGATATCGAGGAGGCCGAAACCGCCGACCAGGGCAAGGTGCGGCAGTTGCTGTCGAAAGCGGTGAGAGCGCCGCGCGACCCGGCCTGGGTCGCCGACGGCGTCGTCTCCGAGCGCTGGGCTCCGATATCGCCGATCACCGGCAGGCTCGACGCATTCGAATGGCGGGCGCCGATGGAGCGGCTCGGACAGTTGATCGACGGTCATGAGGATACGCCGGAGGCGCCGGTGCCGGCCATCGCGGCTCCAGCCAGGCCGGTACAGGAAAGAGCCGGGACGATCGAGCACACGGCGGAGACACCGGGCACAGCGACCGAGGAGAAGACGGACGACCGTGCCGGCGAGGATCATGTGACACCAATCACCGCGGCGGCGTTTGCCCAAGTGCCGGAAGATGCCGAGGCCGTCGAGCCGGCGCAGGAGCTGACGCGGCTGCCCGACGACCCCGGCGTCGATCCAGACGACGCGGCGGATAAATCGACGCGCCGGTTTCGTTTGTTCTGATCAGGGTCGAGTGGACCCGGGCTTATTGGGAATGATTTGATGTTCGAACGCGTTTTGTCGTTTCTAAGGGATCTGCCGTCCGGTGGTGGCGCCAGCCCCAGCGCCGACGATCCGCGCATTGCCGCGTCCGCCCTGCTTTTCCACGTGATGAACGCCGACGGGGTGCGCCAGGATACCGAATGGGAACGGTTCAAGAAGGTGCTGGCGGAAAGCTACTCGATCAGCGGCGACGAACTCGACGCATTGGCGGCTGCCGGCGAGCGGGCCGACAATGAGGCGATCGACCTCTACGCTTTCACCAGCGTGCTCAAGCGCCATCTCGACGCCGAGGCGCGAAAGGCCTTCATCGGCCTGATGTGGGAGATCGTCTATGCCGATGGCGAGCTGCACGAGCTCGAGGACAATACCGTGTGGCGGGTCGCCGAGCTGATCGGCGTCGAACGTCGCGACCGTGTCGAGGCGCGCCTCAAGGCGGCCGCCGCGGCTCCTGGTGCTGCCGGAACCTCAAGCGACGAATAGACAGGATCCCGCCTTCCAATGCCGCCCAAGCCAAGTCCGAGACCAAAGATCCTGATCGTGCTGCATCAGGAGCATTCGAGCCCCGGACGGGTCGGCCATATGCTTATCGAGGAAGGCTTCGATCTCGACATCCGCCGACCGCCGCTCGGCGAGGCCTTGCCGCAGACGCTGGATGGCCATGCCGGCGCCGTGGTGTTCGGCGGGCCGATGAGCGCCAATGACGGCGACGAGTTCGTCCGCCGCGAGACCGACTGGCTCAAAATTCCGCTCAACGAGAACCGGCCGCTGCTTGGCATCTGCCTCGGCGCGCAAATGCTGGTCAAGCATCTCGGCGGCAGGGTCGAGGGCCATGGCGAGGGCCTCGTCGAAATCGGCTGGTATCCGCTGAAGGCGACCGAAGCGGGCAGCAGGCTGATGCATTGGCCGGAGATGGTCTATCAGTTCCATCGCGAAGGCTTTTCGCTGCCGAAGGACGCGACGCTTTTGGCGACGGCCGAAACCTATCCCAACCAGGCCTTCCGCTATGGCGACAATGCCTGGGGCATTCAGTTCCATGGCGAATTGACCCGGGCGATGATGCAGCGCTGGGTGGTGCGCGGCGCGCACCGCTTCGAACTGCCCGGCGCGCAGCCCGGTCGCGACCATCTCGGCGGCCGGCTGATCTGGGACATGCACCTCAAGCGCTGGCTCGGCGAGTTCCTGCCGATGATTTTCGGCAAGCCGGCGCTGCGGTAATCAGTTTCGCCCCCTGAGATGACGCACCTTGCGCAGCTGCGGGAACAGCACCGCCCACAGGCCGGCAACAGCGATCGCCCCGACACCCCCGACCACCACGGCCGGAACCGTGCCGATCAACGCCGCCATGGTACCGGCGCGGAATTCGCCGAGCTCATTGGAAGCGCCGACAAACACCTGGTTGACAGCGTTGACGCGGCCGCGAACGTCGTCCGGCGTCCACAGCTGGATCAGCGTCTCGCGGATATAGACGCTGAACATGTCGGTGGCGCCGAGCAGCGCAAGGGCCGCAATCGACAGCCAGGTGATGGTCGAGAGGCCGAACAGAACCGTGAACGCGCCGAACAGCGCGACGAAGCCGAGCATGACAAGGCCGGCATGGTTGCGGATCGGGTGTCCGGCCAGCCAGATGGCGACGCAGATGGCGCCGACGCCGGGCGCCGAGCGCAACAGGCCGAGCCCCCATGGGCCGAGTTCGAGGATATCGCGCGCGTAGACCGGCAGCAGCGCCGAGGCGCCGGACAGGAGCACCGCAAACAGATCGAGCGAAATCGCGCCGAGCACGATCTTTTCGCTCCAGATATAGCCGAAGCCGGCGAACAGGGTCTGTACCGTCGGCCTGTCGGTCCGGCTGCGCTGGGCAGGCTTAGGGATGGTGAAGATCAGCACGGCGGCAACCAGCATCAGCACGGCGGCGGTGGTGTACGCGGCTTCGGCTGAAAGCCCGTAGAGCAGGCCGCCGGCGACCGGCCCGACGATGGTTGCCGTCTGCCAGGCGGACGAGTTCCAGGCGATGGCGTTGGCGAAATCCTCGGGCGGCACCAGATTGGCGAACAGCGATGAGGAGGCCGGCCCGAAGAAGGCGCGCGCGATGCCGAACATGGCGAGCACGATGAAGACCGGCATCGGCCCGGAGAGGCCGCGTAGCGTCAGCAGCAGCAGGGCCAAGGCGCAGCCCGCCTCGACCAGCACCGCCAGCGCCATGATCAGCCGGCGCCCGAAACGATCGGCAACGTCGCCGGTGACCAGCACCAGCAGCAGCGAAGGCAGGAACTGGACGATGCCGACAAGGCCGAGGTCGAACGGGTCGCGGGTGAGATCGTAGATCTGCCAGCCGACGGCGACCGACACGATCTGGGTGGAGAATGTCGAGAGGAAGCGCGCCGCCCAGTAGCTCAGGAACGGCCGGTGGCGAAAGGCGGCATAGCGCTGGTCGGATGGTACTTGGGATTCTGTGGTCATGGAATAAGGCCCCGTGGCGGCGATGTCGGCCGGCGGGGCACTTCCACGATGGGCGCTGGTCCGGCCAAAAGAGCCTTTAGCGCAGTTCGGCCGGAGGCGCGCGCAAAAATCCGGCCTGGCTCCAGCTTTTTTCAGGCTGCCATACCAATTGCAGGCGGCAACCACGCTCGGCGGAGATGGAGAGGGTTATTTGGCGCGCAGGTCGAGTTCCTTCGCGCCCCCCTCTGTCCTGCCGGACATCTCCCCCTCAAAGGGGGAGATCGGACGTCGCGACGTCCTTCGCCAGTCTCCGGCTTCGAAGGCAATTTGTACGTTCAAAGATTTGTACGTTTAAAGAGTAGCGCCATCGGCGAGGCAGCTGATCTCCCCCCTTGAGGGGGAGATGTCCGGCAGGACAGAGGGGGGCGCTGTCCCGCCAATCTTCGAGGCTTGCGTTTGCAGGGCTTCGAACGATGCTTTAGGCCGTCGCCTTAGCCTTCCTGCCCCGGCCCTTGACGGGCGTGGGCGGGGGGGCTTTGCGGCCGAGGCCGATCGCCTTGGCCAGCTGCGAACGCGAGGCTGCGTAGTTGGGGGCGACCATCGGGTAGTCCGACGGCAGGCCCCATTTGGCGCGATAGGCGTCGGGCGTCAGCCCGAAATGAACGCCGATATGGCGCTTCAAGGATTTGAACTTCTTGCCGTCCTCGAGACAGATGATGTAGTCCGGCGTCACCGATTTCTTGGGATTGACGGCAGGCGTCAGCGGCGCGGCGACCGGCACAGCCGGTTGCCCGAGGCCGCCTATGGAAGCGCTGACGCTGGCGATGAGATCGCCGAGGCCGGAAGCCGGCAAGCGGTTCTTCTCGACGTATGCGGAGACGATATGGGCGGTCAGCTCGAGCAGGTCGATGTGTTTGCGAGCGTTGTTGTTGTCGTCGGTCAATCTATCTCTCCGTCCATGGGGGTCGCAGAAATTCCTAGTCGGCAAATCTGCGCAATGCAATGACGCCGCACCACGTCACACATTATTTTGAATAATAATACTAACGGCAGCGCGGGATTAACAACCCTGAGCCGGTGCTCGATAATATCAGACAATCAGCAATATCAAATAATCAGGGATTTGTCGCGCCATAGTCGAAATCCGCCCTCGAAGGCGCGTGTGTTGTCGCCGCGTCTGCAATCGGCGGGCAAGTCGGTGAGTTCGTCGACATTGCCGCCGCCGATGACCACGTAATCCGGCTGCATGGCGGCGCGAAGCCGGTCGACCACGTCGAAGACGTGTTTGCGCCATTTCTTCTTGCCGCGCTTTTGCAGGCCGCGTTCGCCGACATAGTCTTCGAAACTGCCGCGCTTCTTGTAGGGAAGATGGGCAAGCTCCATCGGCTGGGCAACGTTATCAACGATCATCGCGGCCCCCAGGCCGGTGCCGAGGCCAAGGAACAGCATGCGGCCGCCCTCATAACTGCCGATGGCCTGCATGAGCGCATCGTTAACGACCTTGACCGGTTTGCCGAACTCGGCGGCGAAATCGCAGCCGACCCAGCCCTTGCCGAGATTGGCGGGTTCGGTCAGCGGCCGGTTGTGGTGCACCGGGCCCGGATAGCCCATCGAGACGACATCGTAGTGCAGCCCTTCGGCGAGCGTCTTCACCGCCGCGACCATCTGCTGCGGCGTAAGCTCCGGTCCGGAAGCGGTCTTGCGCTCGTCGCCGCCGGCGCTGGTGCGGATCTTGACGTGCGAGCCGCCGATATCGATCGCAAGCACGATCTTTTCTTCCTCCGATGCCGGTTGCTTCACCGCCTTGGCCATCGCTTTCGCCTCCCAGAAATCATTTCGCTGGATTGATCCAGCCGTTCGGCGGCCCGAATCCAGCCATGGCTTCGGCCGGCCCCCACGTCTTTGGCGCGTAGACAGGGGGCGGCGTGGTGTCGCCGAGCACCGGGCCGACGATGCGCCAGGCGAGCTCGCTGGCGTCCTGGCGGGTGAACAGCTGGCCGTTGCCGTTCATGGCGTCGCCGATCAACCGCTCGTAAGGCGGCATGTCGCCCTTCGAATCGTCGAGCGCGGTGAGCTCGACCTGCTCACCGACCATGTCATCGCCGGGTGCCTTGCGCCGGGCGCCGATCGAGATCGCCACCTGCGGATCGATGCGGAAGCGCACGTGATTGCAGTCGCCGGGCTTGATCGGATCGAAGACGTCGAGCGGCGGCCGCTTCAGCCGCACGATGACCTCGGTGGCGTGCACCGGCAGGGATTTGCCGGCGCGAATGAAGAACGGCACATCCTGCCAGCGCCAGGTATCGACGAAAAAGCGCACCGCCGCGAAGGTCTCGACCGGCGAGTTCGGCGCCACGCCCGGCTCGTTGAGATAGCCGTCGAACTGGCCGCGCACCACATCGTCCCTGGTCAGCGTCCGGATCGCCCGCAGGACCTGCACCTTCTCGTCGATGAGATCGTCGGCCGAGCGGCCGACCGGCGGTTCCATGGCGAGCAGCAAGAGGATGTTGAGCAGATGGTTTTCGATGACGTCGCGAATGCAGCCGACCTCGTCATAGAAGCGGCCGCGGCCCTCGACGCCGAAATCCTCGGCCATGGTGATCTGCACGCTCTCGACGTAATTGCGGTTCCAGATCGGCTCGAGGAAGGAATTGGCGAAGCGGAAATAGAGCAGGTTCTGGATCGCCTCCTTGCCGAGATAATGGTCGATGCGGAAGATCGACTTCTCGTCGAAGACCAGATGCAGCACCCGGTTCAGCCAGCGCGCCGATTGCAGATCGTGGCCAAACGGCTTTTCCACCATCAGGCGCGCGCCCTGGGCGGCGCCCGACTGCTCCAGCCCCTGGACGACCACCTCGAACATCGCCGGCGGCACCGCCAGATAGTGCAGCGGCCGCTCAGCGCTGCCGAGCGCGGTCTTCAGCTTCTCGAAGGTCGCAGGCGCCCGATAGTCGCCGCTGACATAGCGCAGCAGCGATGCAAGCCTGGCAAAGATCTTGTCGTCGATGCTGCCCAAGGCGTTGACGATGCCGTCGCGGGCGCGCGCCTGCAGCTTGGCGAGGTCCCAGGGATCGAAGGCGACGCCGATCACCGGCTCGTTCAGCGTCCCTTTGGCCACCATGGCGTAAAGGGCGGGGAAGATCTTCTTGTGGGCGAGATCGCCGGTGGCGCCGAAAAGCACCAGCGTGTCCGATCGTTCCTGGCTCATGGGCGTGCCTCCCTGTCGCCCGTCACGAGCCGGCTTTGGGTTTTTCGACATGGCCGCCAAAGGCATAGCGCATGGCGGACAGAAGCTTGTCGGCGAATTCGGATTCGCCTTGCGAGGAGAACCTGTCGAACAGCGCCGAGGACAGCACCGGCGCCGGCACGCCGGTGTCGATCGCCGCCTTCAGCGTCCAGCGGCCTTCGCCGGAATCCGAGACCCGCCCGCCGAACTGCGTCAACGACGAATCGGCCTTCAGTACGCCGGCCGTCAGGTCGAGCAGCCACGAGCCGATGACGCTGCCGTGCCGCCAGACCTCGGCCACTTCAGCGATGTCGATGTCGAACTGGTAATATTGCGGGTTTTCCAGCGGGCTGGTTTCGGCGTCGACGGTGCGCTGCCGTTTGCCGGCATTCGCCGACTTCAGGATGTTCATGCCTTCGGCATAGGCGGCCATGACGCCATATTCGATGCCGTTATGGACCATCTTGACGAAATGGCCGGCGCCGCTTGGTCCGCAGTGGAGATAGCCGAAGGGAGCGGTTCCGGCATCCTTGCCAGGGGCGGGCGAAGCGGCGTCGGCGCCCGGCGCCAGCGTTGCGAAGACCGGATCGAGATGCTGGACCGCGCTGTCGGGGCCGCCGATCATCAGGCAGTAGCCGCGCTCGAGGCCCCAGACGCCGCCGCTGGTGCCGACATCGACATAGCTCAAGCCTTTCAAGGCGAGGCGCGCGGCGTGGTCGACGGCCTCGTGATAATAGGAATTGCCGCCGTCTATGATGATGTCGCCCGGCTCCATCAGGGCAGCCACCTGGTCGACGATCTTGCCGGTGATCGCCGCAGGCAGCATCAGCCAGGCGCTGCGCGGCTTCGCCAGCTTGCCGACGAACTCCTCCATCGAGGCGGCTCCGACCGCGCCGGCGCTCACAAGCGCGGCGACGCTCGCCGGGTTGATATCGTAGACGACGCATTCGTGGCCATCACGCAGCAGGCGCCGAACCATGTTGGCGCCCATCCGGCCCAGTCCCATCATTCCTATCTGCATAGTCTCGTCCTGCCTTACTTGAGGGATCGATGATCTAGTGGCGCTGTGATTGAAGCATGATCTTTTCCGAAAACCGGTCTCCACTTTGCGGGATCATGCTCTATCCGGTATCGCCGATGCCGACAGAAAAGTCAGCATTCTCCCAATGGCCGCTATCGGGCCAGAAGAAAGTGAAGACAATGCTATTGCCCGGGCTATTGCCCGGAGCAATCTCGGCAACCGGCAATTCCGCAAGATGGATGCCGAAAGCATTCGCGGTGGTCTCGGTGTCATGGACGGTTGCCCAATTGTCGCTGCTCCAATGAACCAGCGCCCGGGCCAGAAGTTCGATGCGCAGCGCCTTGCCTGCCGGGATGGTACGGATCTTGTGGTTGAAGCGCCATGCCCTGAAGCGCGACACCGTCCTGCCCTCGATATAGCGCTTGACGCCTTGCGGCGGCATGTCGAACACCGTGCCGTCGCGCAGCGACCGCAGCAGCTTGATGTGCTCGGAATGCGCCCAGACCAGCGGCTTGGCGCTGCCGGAGGGCCCGCCATGCCGCAATTCGCGCTCCGGCATGTCGGGACCGTCCCAGACCTGCTCCGGTAGCAGGCCGCCCGATCCGGCAGAGTTCTCGAACGTCCTGAGCAGGCTTGCCGCACTATCCCTGCGGCCTGCCGCCAGCTCGTAATGAGCGCGCTCGCCGACCAGCAGCGGCCAGGGCCGGCCCCGGCCGGTTCCATCGAAGGGCGCGCCGTCGGCATGCTCGCCATAGCCATCGCCATTGTAGCGGTACCAGAGCGGGCCCTGCGGCAGTTCGCAGCGCAATTGCGCGTCGATGACCTTGACCGTGTCGAGGATGCGCGGATCGTCGGCTGCCCGCAAGCCGAAGCGGACCAGCGCCAGCGCATCGGGGCTGACGATCGCCTCGGCCGGCCGGTCCGTATCCGCCGGCGGGCGGTTCTTGATCGGGACGTAGCCGTCTTTCGGCGATGCCGCGCCGGCTTTGTCGGGCGGCGCAATGCGGACATAGTGGCCCTCGACGCCGGCTTCATCGCCTGAGGAGCTACCGGCGACGTAGGTCCAGCGTTCGATCTGATCGTTCCAGACATCGGCGGTTTCGCGCAGATAGTTTGCCGGCTCTGTTTTGCCGGCGGCATCGAAGATGTCCGCAGCCGCTAGCAATGCGGCGATCTCGACGGCAAGCGTGAACGGGCTGTAGCCGGCGTCTTCCTCCCAGCGGTCCTCGCCGGTGACGGGGCCGTTGCGCACGACATAGGCGGCAGCGCGCTCGATCATCGGCATGAAGGAGGAGAGTGCGGCAGGCGGCAAATGGCCGGCGCGGCGCAGTGCGTCGGCAAGCAGCAGCGGGAAGGCGCATTCGTCCATCTGGATGCCCGGCCAATAGGCCGATCCGTCGAGCCAGGCGTTCTGCGGCCAACGGCCGTCCGGCTCCTGGATCGCGCGCAGATAGCCAAGGATGCGCAAGGCTTCCGCCGGGTCGCCGGCGGCGAGGAAGCCGCCGGCGGTTTCGACCAGATCGCGCGGCCAGACCAGGTGATAGCCGCCGAGGTCGTCGTCGCCCTTGTTGAAGCCCCACGGGATCGACAGGCTGGCAACGGCTGCTCCGGCAGACGAGCGGTGTGCCGCCAGCACCGCCGTGCTGAGGCGGTAGCTGTTGAGGCCGGACGCCGCATGCCGGTCCAGCGGCAGCAATCCGGCCTGCCATTTGCGCCATTTGTCGACGTAGGATCTGGCTGCGGGCCCAAAACCTTGCTTCAGGCTGGCGAAAGCAGTTTCCGCCGCCTGTTGCGGCGTCGTGCCGAAGCCCAGTGCCAGCAATATTTTGGGGTTCGCAGCCGAAAAGGCGATCTCGCCGGTCAGCGCGACATTGCCGTCCTCGGCCCTGCGGCAGGCCGGATCGAGCCGGCCGCCTTGACGAAGCTGCTGCCAGCCGTCGGAGACGCCGACATAGCCGGCCGAGCACACCTTCCACGGCAGCGACGAGGCGAGCGCCAGGCAGGTGCCGCGTCCCGATGCAAACAGGACAGGCTGTCCTTCATGGTCGTCGATCCAGGCGGTGTTGCCCATGCCGGCGTTGACGAGGTGCGGTGCCAGCAGCGCGTAGACGCGGTAGTCGGCGCCCGCGCCTTTGAGCGGCGTGAACATGATCTCCTGCAGCAAGACGGGACGTTCCGGATCCGTCAGGATGCGCTTGTCGATCCTGTAGGTTCCATCGCTTGCGGTGTTGACCAGCCGGTAGGCAGGCACCCCGTCCGCCAGGGGTTCGATACTGTGTTCGGCGTCGCGTTTTTCTTCCGAGAAATAGCCGTCGGGTCCGGTGACGATCAGCCCCAGGTCGCGGGTGCAGGCGCTATCGAGGCGCGGGTAGTAGATCTCGTTGAGGATACCGTGGCTGATGGTGAACCAGATCGGGCAGGCCGGCGACAGCGCGGTGCCGACGCCGCTCTTGGCGCTCGAGGTCCAGCGCGCCGGAATGCCGGGTGCACCCGGGGCAAGGTTCGTTGCCATTCGATCGGTCTCCAGTGCCATCCCTAGACCAGGAGCCGAACCGGTTTCAATGATTGCACCGCAAGTTGATCGCCGGCCATGGATTGCTGTTGACAGCTTGCCGCCTATCTGCATTTGTCTGATAATAGATAAAAAACAAGATTGTGAGCGTATCAGCCAATACCCACCAGCCAGCCATTAACCACCAGTAAGACAGCAACTCACGGGAGGAGTATGACATGAGGAAAATATTCGTTTTGGGGGCTCTTGCGGCGATGCTCGCCGCAGGTACAGCGCTTGCCGACACCAGCGGCAAGAAAATCGCCTTCTCCAACAATTACGCCGGCAATTCCTGGCGGCAGGCGATGCTGGACAGCTACGCCATCGTTACCAAGAAGGCGGTTGCCGACAAGGTGGTCGGCGCCGCGGACGTCTTCACGACGGCCGACAAGGAAGTGCCGACGCAGGCAGCCCAGGTGCAGAACCTGATCCTGCAGGGCTATGACGCGATCGTCATCAACGCGGCGTCTCCGGATGCGCTCAACGGCGCCATCAAGCAGGCCTGCGACGCCGGCATCGTCGTCGTCTCCTTCGACGGCATCGTCACCGAACCCTGCGCCTACCGCGTCGTTGTCGACTTCAAGGACATGGGCAAGCAGGAAGTCGAGCAGATGGCCAAGTTCCAGCCCAAGGGCGGCAACCTGCTGGAAATCCGCGGCCTCGCCGGCACCTCGATCGACGATGCCATCCATGCCGGCATCCTCGAAGGCGTCGCTGCCCATCCCGAGTTCAAGATCGTCGGCTCGGTGACCGGCGACTGGGACCAGACCACGGCACAGAAAGCCGTAGCGACGATCCTGCCTTCGCTGCCGGATGTTGTCGGGGTCGTCGACCAGGGCGGTGACGGCTACGGCGCGGCGCAGGCTTTCGCCGCCGCCGGCAAGCCACGCCCGACCATCATCATGGGCAATCGCCAGGACGAGTTGCAGTGGTGGAAGGAGCAGAAGGAAAAGGACGGTTACCAGACCTGGTCGGCATCGATCGCACCGGGCGTATCGACGCTTGCCTTCTGGGTGGCGCAGCAGGTGCTCGACGGCCGCACCGACGTGCCGCACGACCTGCTGGTGCCCTATCTTGCCTTCACCCAGGACGATTTCGAGGCCGCGCTGCCGAAGATTCCGAAGGGCGGCGTCGCCAGCCACGAATACACGCAGGAAGACGCCATCGCGGCGATCAAGGCCAACATCAAGTGAGCATGGCACTATTGTTGCCGCCACGGATAAACGGGTATCGTTGAGGGATGCCCGAGGCCAATGCAGACATCATCATGCCGGACGGCGCCGAAAAGCTTTTCGGCGCCGTCAGTTTGGACATCATAAGACTGGACGGAGCCGAAAAACATTTCGGCGCCGTCAGGGCGCTCGCCGGTGTCGATTTCAGCGTTTGTGCCGGAGAATGCGTCGGTCTCGTCGGCCATAACGGCGCCGGAAAATCGACGCTCATGCATATGGTGGCGGGCACGCTTGCCCCCGACAGCGGGCAGATCGCGGTCCGCGGCGGTGTCGAGGCAAGTTATTCGGTGCCGCGCGCGCAGCAGCTCGGCATACGCTGTGTGTTCCAGGAGCTGTCGCTCTGCCCGAACCTCAGCGTCGCCGAGAACACGCGGATCAACCACGCGTCGCTGCATGGCTTCGGCTGGCGGCGCAAGGCGGCCGATCTGATCGCCGCCAAGCTCGACGAGATCTTCCCCGGCCACAGCATCTCGGCATCCGACATCGTCGGTGATCTTTCCATCACCAGCCGGCAGATGGTGGAGGTGGCGCGCGCCTTCACGGTCACGCAGGAGCCGCTCGAGCTGGTTATCCTCGACGAGCCGACATCCTCGCTCGACGCGCATACCGCCGGCCAGCTGCTGGCGTTCGTGCGCCGCTTCATCGCCGCCGGCAAGAGCTGCATCCTGATCTCGCATGTGTTGGGCGAAGTGCTCGGAAATGCCGACCGCATCGTGGTGATGCGCGACGGCAAGGTGGTCGCCGCCGGGCAGGCCGACGCCTTCGACCGCGACAGGCTGGTGACGGCGATGGGCGGAGCGGAGGCGCGCGAGAAGACCGCCGCAGAGATTGCGAGCGGCAAGCCGGAGCCCGGCCCGCTGCGGGTCCGGGCGCGCCCGGCGCGACAGCAGGACGGCAACGAGCTCGTCGCCCGTGCCGGTGAGATCATCGGTCTTGCCGGACTTGCCGGGCATGGGCAGACCGATCTTTTGCTGGCTATCTTTGCTGCGGCTTCCCGTGCCAAGACCGGCATCGAGGTCACCGCGCCGGTGGCGCTGGTTGCCGGCGACCGCCAGTCGGACGGGATTTTTCCGCAATGGTCGATTGCCGAGAACATTGGCATCCGTTCGCTGGCGCGATTGCGCAACGGCCTCTTGATCTCGCCGCAGCGCGAAGCCGAGCTCGCCGAGCTGTGGCAGCGGAAAATCGGCATCCGTACGCCCGACATGAACAACAACATCTTCTCGCTGTCCGGCGGCAACCAGCAGAAGGCGCTGTTCGCGCGGGCGCTCGGCTCCGACGCCAAGATCGTGCTGATGGACGATCCGATGCGCGGCGTCGACATCGGCACCAAGCTCGAAGTCTACGACCTGGTGCGCGAGGAGGCTCGCCATGGCCGCACTTTCCTCTGGTACACCACCGAAACCGAAGAGCTCGACAATTGCGACCACATCTATGTGTTCAAGAACGGCCGGATCGTCGCCAACCTTCGTCGCGACGAACTGACGGAGGAAAAGATCATCCAGTCGTCGTTCGGCGATGCGGCCTGAGATGACAGCGGTATCCGTCGAGAATGGGCTAAAATCTTCGGCTCGCGCCACGAGGCGGGCGCGCATGCTGCGCAGCCTGCTGCCGGCACTGTCGCTGGCGCTGGTGCTCATCGCCATCGCCTGGCTCAACCCGCGCGCCATCAGCTATTTCGGTTTCAGCCTGATGCTCAATCTGGCGATCCCGATCGCTCTGGCGACGATCGCGCAGATGTTCGTCATCGCCGGCAACGAGCTCGATCTGTCGATTGGCACCTTTGTCGGCTTCGTCGGCTGCGTGACGGCGACATGGCTGAAGGACGCGCCGCTGCTCGGCGTCGTGATCCTGCTCGGGTCGATCGGCGTCTACGCGCTGCTCGGCGCGCTGATCCATCTGCGCAACCTGCCCTCTATCGTGGTGACGCTCGGCATGAGTTTTGTCTGGCAGGGCATGGCCATCCTGATCCTGCCCAAGCCCGGCGGCAAGGCGCCGGACTGGCTGCTGGCGCTGATGGCCTTCAAGCCACCCTTCATTCCGTTCCCGATCATCGCGGCATTGCTGATCGCAGCCGTCGTCCACTTTGGCCTGATGCGCACCTCCTACGGCGTCATCCTGCGTGGATCGGGCGGCAATTCAGCCGCACTCAAACGCGCCGGCTGGTCGCTGCTGCGCACCAAGATCGCGCTGTTTGCGCTGACCGGCCTGTTCGGCGTTTTGTCCGGCATGGCGCTGATCGGCATCACCACCTCGGCCGATGCCAATATCGGCAATGGCTACACGCTGCTTTCGATCGCCGGCGTCATCCTCGGCGGCGGCGAGTTCGTCGGCGGCCGGGTGTCGCCGATCGGCGCCGTCATCGGCGCGCTGACGCTGGCGCTGGCGGCATCGCCCCTCTTGACGTTCATGCACATTCCGCCCGACTGGCAGGTCGCCGCCAATGGCGCCATCCTGATCATCGTGCTGGCGGCGCGGGTGCTGATCAGCCGCAGGGAGAGGTGAGCATGGCTTCGCTGCGGACACTGCTCGCCAGACCCTGGATCTGGTCGTTCTTCGGGGCGCTGCTAGTGTGGCTGGCGACCATCGCCTTCACCGGCGGCTATGGCGGCGGCGGCATGATCACGGCGGCGCTGTCGCTCGCCGTCTTCACGGTCATCGTCGGCGTCGGGCAGATGTTCGTCATCACGCTCGGGCCGGGCAATGTCGACCTGTCGCTGCCGGCCAATATCGGCCTTGCCAGCGCCGTCGCCATGAAGGTCATGGACGGCAATGATGCGATGATCGCGGTCGGCCTGCTGGCAGCGCTTGCCTGCGGCATGGCGATCGGCGCCGTCAACTATCTGCTGATCTGGGCGCTGCGCATTCCGCCGATCATCGCGACGCTGTCGGCCAGCTTCGTCATCCAGTCGGTCGATATCAGCTATGGGCGGGGCCTGCAGATCAAGCCGCCGCCGGGCTTTGCCGATTTCACCAACTGGCAGGTCTTCGGCATCCCGGTGCTGGCGATCCTCACCGTGCTGTTCACCATCGGCGCCGGCATCGTTTTGCAGCGCATGATCTACGGACGCTCGGTGCTGGCGATCGGCCAGAACATCCGCGCTGCCTGGCTGGCCGGCGTCAATGTCGGCCGCACCCGCTTCCTCACCTACACGCTGTCGGGCGCGCTCGGCGGCCTCGACGGCGCACTGCTCGCCGGCTATTTCCGCGGCGCCAATGTCGATATCGGCAATGAGTATCTGCTGGCCTCGATCGCGGTCGTCGTCATCGGCGGCACGTCGGTGGCGGGCGGCAAGGCCAATGTGCCGGGGGTCTGGGGCGCGGCGCTGTTCCTGGTGCTGCTGTTGACCATGCTCAACACATTCGGCGTCAGCGTCGGCGTCCGCCTGGTGCTGACAGGGCTGATCATCGTCGGCGTCATCACCGCCGCCGGTGGGCAGAAGGCGCTGCGCTAAGGCAAGGCCACCCGGCGGCGAGGGGATATCGATCCGGCCCGCAAAACACGTGGTTCCCATCCGCATGCCAGCGCTGTAAATCCCGTCGCGCTATTGGCCAACATCATTGCGTGAGGTTTGCGTGTTCGATTTCGTCAGCACTACAAGGCACGGCAACGTCGCGGTGGTGAGCATCGACAATCCGCCGGTCAACGCGCTGAGCTTCCATGTGCGCGAGCCGCTGATGCAGGCGCTCGTTTCCCTGCGCGACGAGCCGTCGGTCGGAGCAATCGTGATAGCATGCGCCGGGCGGACCTTCGTCGCCGGCGCCGACATCACCGAATTCGGCAGGCCGGCGCGGCAACCGGACCTGGGCGCCCTAGTCGCCATGCTGGAAACCATCGCCAAGCCGACGGTCGCGGCCATTCACGGCACTGCGCTCGGCGGCGGCCTGGAACTGGCGCTCGGCTGCCATTTCCGTGTTGCCGACCGAACGGCAAGGCTCGGCCTGCCGGAAGTCAAGCTCGGCCTGCTGCCCGGCGGCGGCGGCACGGTTCGCCTGCCGCGCTTGGTTGGTCCGCTGAAGGCACTCAACATGATCGTTTCGGGAACGCCGATCGGTGCGGCCGAGGCGCTCGCCGCCGGCCTGGTGGATGCCGTCTTCGATGGCGACCTGACCGCGCAAGCGGTGAGTTTCGCCAACGAAACGGCCGCGAAAGGCGGTCCGTTCACGCCGGTGCGCGACCGCAATGATCGCCTCGACCAGGCCGACTTGCCGGCGTTCGACAAGGAAGCGGCAGTGCTTGCCGGCAAAGCACGCGGCCTCGAGGCGCCGATCGCCTGTGCGCAGTCGGTCCGCAACGCCCTGACGCTGCCCTTCGACGAAGCGCTGGCGGCGGAGCGCGACCTGTTCGTCAAGCTTGTCGCCGGGGACCAATCACGCGCGCAGCGGCATTTGTTCTTCGCTGAACGTGAGGCGGCAAAGATTGCCGGCAAGGACGTCGTCAGGCGCAAGATCGCCCGGGTCGGCGTCATCGGTGCCGGCACGATGGGCGGCGGCATCGCCATGGCGTTCGCCAACGGCGGTCTTCCCGTGACCTTGCTGGAAACAACGCAGGAGGCATTGCAACGCGGGCTGGCGACGATCAACAAGAATTATGCCGTTTCCGTCATCCGCGGCTCGCTGAGCGAAGACGCCAAGCGCCAACGGCTTGGGTTGTTCAAGGGTTCCACCGACTATGCCGATCTTGCCGATTGCGACCTGATCGTCGAGGCCGTGTTCGAGGAGATGGCGGTCAAGAAGGATGTCTTCGGCAGGCTCGATGCCGTGGCCAAACCGGGCGCGATCCTCGCCACCAACACCTCCTATCTCGACGTCAACGAAATCTCCGCTTCGACGTCGCGGCCGCAGGATCTCCTCGGCATGCATTTCTTTTCGCCGGCTAACGTCATGAAGCTTTTGGAAATCGTCCGCGCCGACAAGACTTCGCCCGACGTGCTGGCGACCATCGTCGATCTGGCACGGCGGATCGGCAAGGTGCCGGTCGTTGTCGGCGTCTACCACGGCTTCGTCGGCAACCGCATGCTGGCGGCGCGCGGTGCGGAGCTGGAGACGTTTCTGCTGGAAGGCGCAATGCCGCGCCAGGTCGACCAGGTGTTCACCGATTTCGGCTGGCCGATGGGGCCGTTCGAGATGAGCGATCTCGCCGGCCTCGACATAGGCTGGCGCAACCGCAAGGCGCGTGGCCAGACGGCCGTGATCGCCGATGCGTTGTGCGAACAGGGACATTTCGGCCAGAAGACCGGCAGCGGCTTCTATCGCTACGAAGGCGGTTCGCGCACGCCGCTGCCCGATCCCGATGTCGAGGCGCTGATCCGCAACAAGGCTGCCGAGCGCGGTATTGCACCGCGCGCGATCGGCGCCGAGGAGATCATCGAGCGGACGCTCTATCCGATGATCAACGAGGGCGCCAAAATCCTCAAGGAAAAGATTGCCGCCCGCGCCTCCGATATCGACGTCGTCTGGGTCAACGGCTACGGCTTCCCGGTCGGCAAGGGCGGGCCGATGTTCTGGGCGAGCCTCGAAGGCGTGGACAAGATCATCCGGCGGCTGGATCACTGGCACCAGCAGACCGGCAAGGATGTCTTTCGAGTGGCACCCGGGCTCAGGCAGATGGCCGAAACCGGTTCCTGGGACGGCGCTGCCGGCTGAACTCGGGACTACCGAATCCGTGCGTCCATGATCTCGACAAAACGCGCGAACAGACCCGCCTGCGACTTTATCTTGAGCTTGCGGTAAATGTTGCGGCGATGAACTTTTACGGTTCCCGGCACGATGCGCATCGCCCTGGCAATCGATTCCGTGGAATGGCCCTGAAGCACCAGATCGACAACATGCTGTTCGCGCGGCGTGAGCGAAAGGCTCTTCCAGATGTGAGCACGTTCGAACTCACTGACCGGAGCAATCGCCTCGTCTTGCTTCGTCCCAACCGGTCCGTCAGCCGGAAGGGTAGGCCAGCGCAGCCTGACGAGGCTGATCACCGCAGGCGCCATGTCGCGCAGCAACCTGGCATCGGCGGTTCCGAACGGCCCCGAAGCGCGCAATCGCATTAGCGAGACCACCAGCGCGTCCTTTCCCGGCAGCGGCACGAAAAAGCCGACCTCCTCCGCAAGCCTGGTCTGGCTGTAATAGGAGCGGTAATATTCGCTGGCATAGAAGCGATCCGGCGCCAATTCGCGCATGCGCCAAAAGCCTTCCTTGCGCTCGACTGCCGCATGGTGGAACGGATCGAGCAGATAAGGCCCTTCCTGATAGAGCGCGACGAAGACGTGGCTTTCGGCCGGCGAGAATGTCTCGAACAGCAGCGGCGGGCGTGAGGCGCCGCGATAGCCGAAGATCACGCAATGATCGAAGCTGACATGCTGGCGGAGCCAGGCGACCATCGCCTTGCCGAAAAGCTCGCCGCTCGTCTCCCGCGTCGCTGCGATGAGCGCAGCGAGCCGGCTGTATTCATCGCTGCGTGAAACGCCCAATTCATACCCCTCCAGACGAGAAAATAGATGAAATATACCACCTGGGAGGTATATACTAGCCGCCATTGGCTCTGATAGCGTTTCGAGACCAACCAGCCGCTGGAGCCCGCAGCCTTGACCGCAGTGCCCGACATCGAGTTTCGCGGGGTCACCAAACGCTACGGCAGCGTGATCGCGGTCAGCGGCATCGATCTTACCATCCCGCCGTCTGCCTTTGTCGCGTTGCTCGGGCCGTCCGGCTGCGGCAAGACAACCTGTTTGCGCATGATCGGCGGTTTCGAACAGCCAAGCGAAGGTGTGGTATTCATCCGTGGCCGCGACATGGCCGGCACGCCGCCCTATCGGCGGCCGGTCAACATGGTGTTCCAGCAATATGCGTTGTTTCCGCATCTGGATGTGGCGGACAACGTCGCCTATGGCCTACGCCAGGCGCGGCCGCGCCTGTCGTCGCGGGAGATCAGCCTGAAGGCAGGCGAGGCGCTCGCCATGGTTCGGCTTGCCGGCTATGGACGCCGCAAGATCCATGAGCTTTCCGGCGGCCAGCAGCAGCGTGTCGCCCTGGCGCGGGCGCTGGTCAACAAGCCGGCGGTGCTGCTGCTCGACGAGCCCCTGGCGGCGCTCGACAAGAAGCTGCGCACCGACATGCAGATAGAGCTGCAGAACCTGCAGCGCGAGATCGGCATCACCTTCGTCCTGGTCACCCACGATCAGGAAGAGGCACTGTCGATGAGCGATTTCGTCTGCGTCATGAATGGCGGGCGCATCGTCCAGCTTGGGCAGCCGAGCGAAATCTACGACGAACCCGCCGACCTCTTCGTCGCCGATTTCGTCGGCAAGACCAATCTCTTGAGCGGCAAGGTCGTCGGGCTCTCGGGCAAGCTCGTCGAGGTAGCGCTTGCCGACGGCACCGTCATCGCCGCGCGCAAGCGCACTTCGCTAGCCCAGGGCGAAGCCGTCTCGGTCAGCCTGCGTCCTGAATCCCTAAGTCTCGGCGCGCCCGGAAGCGGCCGGCTGAACGGGCTTGTCCGCAACCGGATCTTTCTCGGTTCCACCGCGGAATATGCAATCGAGGTCCAAGGCATCGGGACACTGCTCGCCAAGGCCGATCATCTGGTTGGCGGTGGAAATCTCTTCAAGCCGGGTGAACCCGTCGCCGTCGGCTTTACAGCCGGAACGCCGCTGGCGTTTCCGGAGAATAACGGGACCAACCAGAGGGAAAACAAAAATGTCGAAATCGTATCGTGACGGACTGCCGATAAGCCCTGAAAAATTCGTCGACCAGTTGATGCGCCTCAAGCGCGGTTCCATCGGCCGCCGCGAGTTCCTTGGCGTCACCGGCCTAGGCATCGCAACGGCAGTAATGGCCCGCGAACTCGGCATCATGCCGTCGCCAGCCTTCGCCCAGGAGGGGCTTGGCGACCGCATGTCGATTGCCACCTGGCCCAATTATCACGACCCGGTGACGTTCGAGAATTTCATGGCCGAAACCGGCGTTGCCGTCGAGGTGAACGTGTTCGGGTCAAACGAGGAGATGCTGGCCAAGCTGCAGGCCGGCGCCTCGGGCTGGAGCCTTTTCGTTCCGACCAACTACACGATCTCGACTTACAAGAAGCTTGGCATCATCGAGGCGCTGGATATGGCCAAGCTTGCCAATTATGACGGCTCGCAAGAAGACCCGCGCTTCACTGGGGAAGGCACGATCGATGGGGTGACCTATGCGGTGCCGAAGAATTGGGGCACCACCGGCTTTGCCGTCAACACCAAGAAACTGACCAAGCCGATGACAAGCTGGAAGGAATTCTGGGACACGGCCATGGCCGAGGGCGACGGCCGGACCATGGTTCATGATTACCAGCTGACCACGATCGGCAACGCGCTGAAATATTTCGGCTTCTCGTTCAACTCGCTGAAGCCGGACGAACTCGCCAAGGCGGAGGAATTGCTGCTGAAGGTCAAGCGGCATCTGTTCGCCGTTTCCAGCGACTATCAGCCGTCGATGCGTGCCGGTGACGCCTGGATGACAATGTGCTGGACCAATGACGGGGCGCAGCTCCACCGCGACATCCCCGAAGTCGCCTACGTGCTTGGCAAGGAAGGCGGCGAGATCTGGACCGACTTCTACGCAATACCCAAGGATGCGCCGAACAAGCCTGCCGGCTATGCCTTGCTCAACTATTTGATGAACCCGAAAGTCGCCGTCAAGGAGCACCTGGCCAACGGTGCGCCTTCCACCGATGCGCGGGTCAATGCGCTGCTGCCCAAGGAGGTGCTGGACAATCCGATCCTCTATCCGGCGGCGGATCTGCTGAAGCCGCTCGAATTCGGTGCGGCTGCGACGCTAACCGATCCGGGCCGGGCCGAATTGATGGCACGCTTCAAGTCGGCTTGAACCGGGCAGGCCACAGGCTCGATGCAGGCAACTCCCCGGCGGACAGATGTCCGCCGGCACCGGGGCGGTTTTTTCAATGCGCAGCAACGTCCTTCGTCACAATCTCCTGACCGCCCTGCTGCTCGGTCCAGCAACGGCGTGGCTGGTGGTGTTTTTAGTTTTGCCGTTCGTGGCGATCGCCGTTTTCAGCGTCGGCGAGCGGGCGCCGGAAGGCGGCTATCAGGCCGCTTTCACCTTGGCGCAGTATGCCAATCTTCCGGCGCGGGCGACCGCCTTCTGGAACACCATGATGCTGGCGCCGGCGGGCGCACTGGCCTGTCTTCTCGTTGCCTATCCGGTCGCCTATTACCTCGCTTTGCGCGCGCCGGAACGGTGGCGGCTGATCCTGCTGGCGCTTGTCGTCATCCCGTTCTGGACCAGCCTGCTGATGCGAACCTATGCCTGGATGTATGTGCTTGGCGGGCGCGGCATCCCAGCTCTGCTGGCCTATGTCGGGCTGGAGGACGTGCGGCTGATCAACACGCCGGGAGCGGTTCTGCTCGGCATCGTCTATGGTTATCTGCCGCTGATGATCCTGCCGATCTATGTCAGCCTCGAGCGGCTCGACCGCCGGTTGCTGGAGGCCTCCGCCGATCTCGGCGCGACGCCGATCTCGACATTCCTCGGCGTGACGCTGCGGCTGTCGCTGCCAGGTGTGATGACCGGCTTCTCGCTGGTCATGATCCTGCTGCTCGGCGAATATCTGATCCCGACGCTACTCGGCGGCGGCAAGGTCTTCTTCATCGGCAACGCGCTGGTCGATCTGTTCCTGCAATCGCGCAACTGGCCATTCGGATCGGCAATCGCCATCACACTTGTGGCGGTTTCAGTGGTCGTGCTGCTTGCCGCGAACCGCATTTCGACCCGGCTTTCGGGTGCCCGCCGGGTGGACCTGATCTGATGCGTGCCTTCGTCGTTGCGGTCTTTGCCTTTCTCTACCTGCCGATCACGCTGGTGGTGCTGTTTTCGTTCAACGCCGGCCACCACGCCAGCGAGTTCACTGGCTTCTCGATGCAATGGTACGGCAAGGCCCTGGCAAACCCGTTCCTGGTCGAAGCGCTGAAGAACAGCCTGTTCATCGCCACGACCAGCGCCTTGCTGGCGGCGCTGTGCGGCACGGCGGCCGCGCTTGGCCTGGCGCGTGTCGGCGCGCGGACGCGAGCCGTCTTCGATGCGCTTTTGGGTGCTGCGATCGTCGTTCCTGGCGTCGTCATCGGCATCTCGACGCTGGTCGCGCTGGTCCAGCTATTCGGGGTGGTCAACCCGTTTGTCGCTTCGCTGTGGCCGAACGACCAGCCACCGCGCCTGGCGCTCGGCTATGGCTCGATCATCGCCGCGCACGGGCTGTTTTCGATGGCGCTGGTGGCGATGATTGTCGGCACGCGCCTCGGCAGCCTCGACCGCAATCTGGTCGAGGCCTCGAGCGATCTTTACGCTACCCCGCTGACGACGTTCCGCAGCATCGTGTTGCCGCAGATCATGCCGGCGGTGATCGCCGGCTTCCTGCTCGCCTTCACATTCTCCTTCGACGATTTCATCGTCGCTTTCTTCGTCGCCGGCGCACAGACGACATTGCCGATCTATGTCTTCGCCTCGATCCGGCGCGGGGTCACGCCGGAGATCAATGCCATCGCGACGATCGTGCTCGTCGCCTCCGTTCTGCTCGTTGTGCTTGCCCAATGGCAACTGCGGCAACGAAAACCATCACACTGAAAGACAAAAACATGATTCTGAGAGATCGCATCGCCGTGGTGACGGGTGCCGGGTCGGGGATCGGGCGTGCCGGCGCCATGATGATGGCCAGGGAAGGCGCGCTCGTGGTGATCGCCGACAGGGACCAGGCGGCGGGGGAAGCAACCGCTTCCGACGTTCGTGCGGCCGGCGGTCGGGCCGAGGCCGTCGCCACCGACGTCGGCGAGGATGCGGCGGTCGAGCAGCTCATTGCGGGAACGCTGGGGCGGCATCGGCGGATCGACATCCTGCACAATCATGCCGGGATCCAGGTCGGCGGCACGCTGACCGAAGTCGGCGCCGACGGCATGGATGCCTCCTGGCGGATCAATGTGCGGGCGCAGTTCCTCGCGGCCAGGCTGGTCATGCCGTCGATGATCGCGCAAGGCGGCGGGGTGATCCTGAATACCGCCTCGAATTCGGGTGTGTTCTACGACCGCGAAATGATCGCCTACGCAACGTCAAAACATGCAGTGGTGGCGATGACCCGGCAGATGTCGCTCGACTATGCCAAACACAATGTCCGCATCAACGCGCTGTGCCCCGGCTGGGTCGATACGCCCTTCAACGAGCCGTTCATCGCGCAGATGGGCGGGCGGGCGGCGATCGAGAACTATGTCCGCACCAAAATTCCCATGCAGCGCTGGGCCAGCGCGGAGGAAATCGCCGAAGCGATCCTGTTCCTCGTCTCCGACCGCTCGTCCTTCATGACCGGTCAGGCGCTGGTGATCGACGGTGGAGAAAGCATCGGCTGATCCGCCGCTCCCGGCGGGCGGCAGCTGAAATTCTCGTTGGCCTAACGGCCGGCAGCGAGATGTGCTTTCGTCTCAAGGAGAATGCGGCCAAGATGGCGGGCCGGGAGCAGAAATCGTCAGTGCAAGAGAGAGGCGGCATAATGGCCGAGGCGTATATCTGCGACTACATCCGCACGCCGATCGGGCGCTTCGGCGGCTCGCTGTCGGCGGTCCGTGCCGACGATCTCGGCGCGATACCTCTGAGGGCGCTGGTCGAGCGTAATCCAGGCATTGATTGGGCTGCTATCGACGATGTCGTCTATGGCTGCGCCAACCAGGCCGGCGAGGACAATCGTAATTTGGCGCGCATGGCGCTGCTGCTGGCCGGCCTGCCCAAGGAGGTTTCGG
This sequence comes from Mesorhizobium sp. M0590, assembly GCF_040320905.1. NCBI lineage: Bacteria > Pseudomonadati > Pseudomonadota > Alphaproteobacteria > Hyphomicrobiales > Phyllobacteriaceae > Mesorhizobium > Mesorhizobium sp. M0590. Next base: position 535,716 of record NZ_JAMYQN010000001.1, on the reverse strand, counting down.
GCTCGACCGTCAACCGTCTCTGCGGTTCGGGCATGGATGCGGTGATAATTGCTGCCCGCGCCATCAAGGCCGGCGAGGCGGAGCTGATGATATCAGGCGGCGTCGAATCGATGAGCCGCGCTCCGTTCGTGCTGCCGAAGGCAGAGACCGCCTTTTCGCGCAATGCCGAGATTTACGACACCACGATCGGCTGGCGCTTCATCAATCCGCTGATGAAGAAGCAATACGGCGTCGATTCGATGCCGGAGACCGGCGAGAACGTGGCGGAAGAGTTCGCTGTCTCCCGCGCCGACCAGGACGCATTTGCCGTGCGCAGCCAGGACAAGGCTGTAGCCGCACAAGCCAATGGCCGGCTGGCAAAGGAAATCACGCCGGTGACGATCGCGCAGCGCAAGGGCGATCCGGTCGTTGTCGACAGAGATGAGCATCCCCGCGGGGGCACGTCGATCGAAGCGTTGGCCAAGTTGCCGACGCCGTTCCGACAAGGCGGCACGGTTACGGCCGGCAATGCCTCGGGCGTCAATGACGGCGCGGCGGCGCTGATCGTCGCCTCGGAAGCAGCCGCGAAAAGATATGGGCTGACGCCGATCGCCCGTGTTCTGGGCGGTGCCACCGCCGGCGTGGCGCCGCACATCATGGGTATCGGCCCTGTGCCGGCCACGCAAAAGCTGTGTGCCCGGCTCGGCCTGACGCCGCAGCAATTCGACGTCGTCGAGCTCAACGAGGCCTTCGCCTCGCAAGGCATCGCCGTGCTGCGCCAGCTCGGCATTGCCGAGGATGCGGAGCACGTCAACCCGAATGGTGGCGCCATCGCGCTCGGCCATCCGCTCGGCATGTCCGGCGCGCGCATCACCGGCACGGCGGCGCTGGAGCTGCGCGAACGTAGCGCCCGCTATGCACTTGCCACCATGTGCATCGGGGTCGGCCAGGGGATCGCGGTGGCGCTGGAGAGATTGTGAGCAAGCGTCGATTTGCCGGGCCATCTAATGGTGCGTTCCGCCCACTCAAATTTGACCATGTGGACAAAAGCCGGGCACCGCTCCATAGTTCCTTCGCCGATATTCCGGAGAAGAGAGCCGGCTCGACACGGCGCCAATCAGAGGGGCATGCAATGGACAACGGGAAGAGCAGAATCCAATCGAAACGCGAAGGGCTTTCGCGACGCAACGTGCTGGAGCTGGGCGCGCTCGGCCTGGCGGCGGCGATGCTGCCGGGCAGCGCCTTTGCCAAGACCAAGAAGCTGAAAGTGGCGGCGATCTTCGCCACGCCGATCGAGGAGCCGTGGGACAACCAGATCCACGTTGCCCTGCAGAAGGCCGAGAAGGAACTCGGCATCGAATACAAATGGTCGGAGAAGGTGCAGACGGCCGATTTCAGCCGCGTCATGCGCGAATATGCGCAGGGCGGCTATGAGCTGGTGCTGGGCGATGCCTTCGCCGCCGAGCGCGAATCGCGCAGGACCGCCAAGCAGTTCCCGAAGACCGCCTTCCTGTTCGGCTCCGGCGCCGGGCCGGCCGAGCCGAATTTCGGCGTCTTCGACAACTGGATTCACGAGCCGGCCTATCTGTCCGGCATGATCGCCGGAAAGATGTCGAAGTCAGGCACGGTCGGCGCCGTCGCGGCGATGGGCATTCCGGAAGTGAACCGGCTGGTCAACGCTTTCTTTGCCGGCGCCAGGGAGGTCAATCCCGACATCAAGAAGAAGGTCGCCTTCATCGGCTCGTTCTTCGATCCGCCAAAAGCAAAGGAAGCGGCCGTCGCCCAGATCGATGCCGGCGTCGACGTCATCTATGCCGAGCGCTTCGGCGTCATCGAAGCGGCGGCGGAGAAGAAGATCCTCGCCATCTCCAACATGTCGGACCAGTCGAGCCTCGGCCCCGACACCGTGATCACCGGGCCGGTCTGGGACATGTATCCGACCGTCGAGCAGGCGATCAAGCTGGTCAAGGCCGGCGTCTTCACCGCGCAGGATTACGGCGATTTCTCGCGCATGGCCAAGGGCGGCTCCTACCTCGCGCCCTACCACAAGTTCGACAAGACGCTGCCGGCCGAGGTCAAGGAACTGGTCGAGAAGAAGAAGGCAGAGATCCTCGACGGCAATTTCCGCGTCGACGTCGATGAGAATACGCCGGTCTCGGATTAGGGCTCTGTCTTTTGGGGTTGGTGCTTGTCGCACCCCCCCTCTGGCCTGCCGGCCATCTCCCCCTCAAGGGGGGAGATTAGCAGCTTCGCCGACAGCGCCCTCCTCTTCAGCGCTGACGATTTGCGAAAGCCGAAGTGACATCCGATCTCCCCCCTTGAGGGGGAGATGGCCGGCAGGCCAGAGGGGGGTGCAGCGCATTCCCGTCGATCAAAGCTGAATCGTAAAGCCAATTCCGATCGGGAGCACCCTTGTCAACGCCTGCCCCTCTCATCGAAATGCGCGGCATCTCCAAGAGCTTTGGCGCCGTCAAGGCGAACGAGGCCGTCGATCTCAGCGTCGCGCCGGGTGAAATCCTCGGGCTGCTCGGCGAAAACGGCGCCGGCAAGACGACGCTGATGAACGTGCTGTTCGGCGCCTATGCGCCCGATGCCGGCGAGATCCTGGTGCAGGGCCGGTCGGTGGCGATCAACAGTTCGGCCGATGCGCTGGCCGCCGGCATCGGCATGGTGCACCAGCATTTTCATCTCGCACCGCGGCTTTCGGTGCTGGAGAACCTCTTGATCGGCATTCCCGGCAGATCGGGCCGGATCGACCGCGCCGGCGGGCTGGCGCGGCTCGCCGAGATCGGCCGCCAGCACGGGCTGACGCTCGACCCGGACCTCCCCGTCTCGGCGCTGTCGGTCGGCGAGCAACAGCGGCTCGAAATCGTCAAGGCGCTGTTTCGCGGCGCAAGGCTGCTGATCCTCGACGAGCCGACGGCGGTGTTGGCACCAACCGAGGTCGACGGGCTGTTTTCGGCGCTGCGCTCGATGGCGGCACAAGGGCTCGGCATCATCTTCATCTCGCATAAGCTCACCGAGGTGCGGGCGCTGACGCATCGCTGCGTCGTGCTCCGGCATGGGCGCGTTGCCGGCCGCGTCGATGCGCCGGCCAGCACCACGTCCTCGGAGATGGCGCGGCTGATGTGCGGCCACGAGATCGTGCCTCCGGCCAGAGGACCGTCGATGCCCGGTGCGGCCGTGCTGACCCTCGACGGTATCTCGACATTGCATCATTCCGGCATGGCGCTGCGCGATGTTTCGCTGTCGGTTCGTGGCGGCGAGATCCTTGGCATCGCCGGCGTCTCCGGCAATGGCCAGCGCGCGCTTGCCGAGGTCATCTCCGGCGTGCGTGCGCCCGATGCCGGGAAGATGACCATAGCCGGCAAAACGGTTTCGCGGTTCTCGCCGAGCACAGTCCAGGCGCTCGGCCTCGGCCGCATCCCGGAAGACCGCATGACGACCGGGCTGGTCACCAATCTGCCGCTTGCCGATTCGATGGTGCTGCCGCGCATCGGCACGGCGGCGTTCAGCCGCAACGGCCTGCTCAAGCCGGATGCGATCCGCGCCTTCGCCGAGGCGCAGATCAAGGCCTACGATATACGTTGCCCCGGGCCGATGACGCGCGCCGGGGCGCTTTCCGGCGGCAATCTGCAAAAGGCGCTTCTGGCGCGCGAACTCGCTTTCGATCCGAAGGTGCTGATCGTTTCGCAGCCGACTCGCGGCCTCGACATCGGCGCTGCGCGCTTCATCCACGAAAAATTCCTCGACATGCGCGCCAAGGGCTGCGGCATCGTCGTCATCGGCGAGGATCTGGAAGAGTTGCTGATGCTCTCGGATCGTATCGCGGTGATGTATGAGGGCCGCATCGTCGGCACGCTGGACAGCGCCGACGCCAGCATCGCCAGACTCGGGTTGATGATGACCGGCGCGGAGGGCCATGCCTGATGTTCCGTCTCGAGGCCCGCACCTCAACGCCCGCCTGGTTCAATCTGGCGCTGCCGCTGCTCGCAATCGGCGCGACGCTGATCCTGTGCAGCGGCCTCATCGCACTGGCCGGCGCCGGCGTCGTCGAGGCCTATGGCGTGATGTTTTCGGCGTCGCTGGGCGACAGCTACGCCGTCACCGAAACGCTGGTGCGTGCCGCGCCGATGATCTTCACCGGACTGGCCGTGGCGGTCGCCTTCCGCGCCAAATTCTGGAACATCGGCGCCGAAGGGCAATTGCTGGCTGGTGCGGTGGCGAGCTGTGCCGTCGGTGCAATCCCGATGCCGGGGCCGCTCGCCATGCTGCTGATGGCGCTGGCGGGCGCTGCCGCCGGCGCGGCCGTCGCCCTGATCCCCGCCACGCTGCGGGTAAAATTCAGGGTCGATGACGTGGTCAGCTCACTGCTGCTCAACTCGGTCATTTTCTATGCATTGATGGCGCTGATCGAGGGGCCATGGAAGGACAGTTTCAGCGGCTACCCGATCTCGCCGCCGATCGAGGATACGGCCAATTTTCCGGTGCTGCTCGAAGGCACGCGGCTGCATCTCGGCGTCGTCGCGGCGCTGGTCGCCGCACCGGTGATCTGGTTCGTGGTCGCGCGCACGACGCTCGGCTTCCGCATCAGGGTCACCGGCGAAAACCCCGAGGCGGCGCGCTATGGCGGCATCAATGTCGAGCGGGTGCTGATTTCGACGGCGCTGCTGTCTGGCGCATTGGCCGGCCTTGCGGGCGTCGGCGAGGTCGGCGGCGTGCATTTCCAGGTGATGAGCGACATCTCGCCGGGCTATGGCTATTCCGGCATCGTCGTCGCCATGCTGGCGAGGCTCAATCCGCTCGGCGTGGTGCCGGCGGCGATCTTCCTTGCCGCCGTCATGACCGGCGCCGAGGCGATGTCGCGGGCGACCGGCGTTCCGGCCTTCCTCAGCGATGTCATCCAGGGAACTGCGCTGCTCGCCATGCTGGTGGCGCTGCTGTTCACCGCCTATCGCATCCGTCGCGTGGGAATAGCCAAATGAGCGTGGTGCTGGAACAGATCTTCCAGGTCGGCTTCCTTGCCGCGATCATCCGCATCGCCACGCCGCTAGCCTTCGCGACGCTGGGCGAGATGTTCTCCGAGCGCGCCGGGGTGCTCAATCTCGGCATCGAAGGCATCATGCTTTTGTCGGCGATGACCGGCTTCACCGCGGCGAGCCTCAGCGGCAGCCTCTGGCTTGGCGTGCTAGCGGCGGTGCTGACCGGGGCGCTGATGGGCGCCGTGCACGCGCTGTTCACTGTAGCGCTCGGCCTCAGCCAGCATGTCTGCGGCATCGGCGTGACGCTGTTTAGCTCCGGCCTTGCCTATTTCCTCTACCGGCTGATCTTCGGCCAGCAATCGGTACCGCCGAGCATCAAGGGATTCGAGACGCTGCCGATCCCGATCCTGTCCGGCATTCCGGTGCTTGGGCCGGCGGTGTTCAACCAGTTCTCGCTGGTCTACATGGCGATGCTGGCCATACCGCTGGCCGCCTTCGTGCTCTACCGCACGCCTTGGGGCCTGTCGGTGCGCATGGTCGGCGAAAACCCGCGTGCCGCCGATTCTGCCGGCGTCAGCGTCATTGCAACACGCTTCCAGGCGGTGATCCTCGGCGGTGCCTTGATGGGACTGGCCGGTGCCTTCCTGTCGATGGCGCAATTCAACGCCTTCACCTTCGGCGTGGTTTCCGGGCGTGGCTGGGTGGCAATCGCGCTCGTCGTTTTCGGCCGCTGGGATCCGTGGCGATCGGCAGGCGCGGCACTGCTGTTTGCCTTCGTCGACGCCTTGCAGTTGCGCATGCAGGCGAGCGGGCTTGGCCATATCCCCTACGAGGCGTTCCTGATGCTGCCGTTCATCTTCACCATCGTCGCTATGGCGGTGATGTCGCGCAATGCGGTGGCCCCGTCGGCGCTGCTCAAGCCGTTCCGGCGCGAAGAGCGGTAGCGGCGCTTCGCCTTTCACATCGCGGTGAAGCCGTTATCGACGAACAGATGCGCGCCGTTGACGAAGCTGGCCTCGTCGCTGGCCAGGAACAGGGCTGCCTTCGCGACCTCTTCCGGCTCGCCGATCCGCCCTTGTTGCGCCGCCATTGCCGCGTCGGAGACATCGACGCCGAGTTTGTCGAGATCGGCGACCTCGCGCAGGCCATGCGGTGTCCTGATGAAGCCTGGACAGACCGCATTGCAGCGGATGTTGCGGTCGCGGAACTCGACGGCGATGGCACGCGCGAACATATGGCAGGCGCCCTTGGTGGTGTCGTAAAGCACCTCCATCGGCGTCGCCGCCACCGCCGAGATCGACGAGGTGCAGACGATGGAACCGCCGCCGGCGGCGATCATGCCGGGCAGCACGGCACGCGTCATCAGGAACATCGAACGCACATTGACGGCATGCAGCCAGTCCCATTCCTGCAGCGTGGTCTCCAGGAAGGGTTTGATGACGAGGGTGCCGGCGTGGTTGAACAGAACCGTGAACGGGCCGAATTTTTCCGTCGCGCCCTTCACCGCCGCTTCGACCTGCGCCTCATCCGATACGTCGGCGACCCAGTGCTCGGCGACATGGCCGCGTTGCCTGATTGCCGCTGCGGTGGCCGCCGCCGCTTCGCCGTTGCGGTCGACGATCGCCACCTTGGCGCCCTCGGCCGCGAAAAGCTCCGAGGCCGCACCGCCCATTCCCGTCGCGCCGCCCGAAATGATGGCGACCTTGCCGGCCAGTCTTGTGCCCATGGTTTGCTCCCTGCTGCCTTGCCGTGACGTCGCGGCTTTCCGCTGAAGCGATGCTATCCCTCATCCATTGGATGGCCAAGGAGCCACAGACATATGGACCTGACGTTTCCTGCCGTCACCCCGGCATGCCGCGAAAGGCAGCGCTAAGCAGTAAAAGCACTAATTTGTCCGCCGTTTGGAGAAAATTGTTCTAAGGATCGCGCGAAAATAGCACTCGACAAAGTCTACTGATTTTATAGATTAAGCGCCGAGACGGAGGTCGATATGTCCTATAGCCAGAACGCTCAGACTGCCCGCAAAGGCCAAAGGCTGGGTTCCGACCAGGTGTGGCGGCCGGCCTATGCCGGCGCTTTCGCCTATCTCGTCTTTGCCCTTGCGTTTGTATTCACCGGGGCAGTGGTACTGGGGCTTATCCCCTGATTGTCAAGGCTCTGATCATCGAGGCTTCCTCGGGATAGCGGCCTGCCGTTTGCAGAAATTCCGGAGTTGATGAACCGAATGCCGGTGCGCTTTTGCGCGCCCTGATTCCAACGTGATGGAGGAGATGGCAATGCCAATCGAGTTCACGCATGTTCCCGGTAAGATCCACGCTGCCGACGCCAGCTTTTTCTACGACTATGTCGAGACCGCGACGAAGCTGTCACTGATCGAGGATGCCGGATTCCGGAAGATCGTCATCGACGACCAGGCCGGGCTGCTGACCAATATGGACCTTGCCGCCCAGACGCTGGACCGGACCTCGTCCCTGGAGGTCGTGCTCACGCATTGGGCAGGCGTGATCGAACCAACCGTGGCGGCGCGGCAGCTCGCTGCCCTCGACGCGAGAAGCGGTGGCCGGCTGTCGCTCAGGATGCTCAGCGAGCCGCTGAGCGACGACGATGCCGAGGCACGTCCGGCCGGCCATACGGTGGTCTGGCAACGCATCGATGAATATCTGGTGCTGCTGAAGCGGTTGTGGTCGAACGACAGGCCGTTCGACCATGAAGGCACCTTTTACAGCATCAAAGGCGGCTATGTGCCGCGCAAGGGGCCGCATGGTGCCGATGTGACCATCCGCATGGGCGGGCAGTCGGGCACTGCGCTCAGGGTCGCGGGCAGGCATGCGGACGTGTTCGAGCTGGCGCCTGGCTCGCTTGCAGAAATCCGCCAGTCAATGGAGCGCGTACGCGGCGCTGCTGCCGAACACGGCCGGGCCGGCAAGCTGCGTTTCGCGCTTCCCGTCCGAATCCGTACGGAAGACAAACCGGCCGCTTCCTGCCAGAAGGCGCTCGAACTTGCCGGGCCGCCGGCGCAGGTCGCGCTTTCGCTGCTTTCTTACGCCGCTTTGGGGATCAAGGAGTTCATGATCGTCGGCGTCGACAGGCCACGCGAGATTGCGACCGCCGGCCGCGAGGCGATCGCGCTCTTGCGCAATTCGCTGGCACGGCGCGAGGCCGATGTCCCTCAGCCGGGGGCGTTTGCGTCACGCTCGATACAGGGAGCACGCGCCGGCTGCTGAAGCGCCTCCGTCGTCCGCGCCTTGGTGACGGGTCTACACCATTCCGGGAAAGCCGCGTGAGCCGCCCTGGCCAGCGCCGGTATTTCCTGATCGGGAACGGAGCTGTAGGGCCAGAGCAGTCGCGGGCCGAGCGGCGCCCAGCCGCCGGCTGCCGCCATCGCCTTGTCGAGTGCTGCATCACCGACATTGTAACGGGTGCGAAACGGTAGGACATTTGCGGCGAGGAAGGCCTGTATGCGGGCCTCGACCTCGGCAGCGGCGGCCATGTTGGTGCGGATTATCTGCCACCACATCATCGCGCCCTTCGGGTTGAGGCAGGCAACGTTGGAATAGCTGCCATGGGCCCCTCCAGCATAGCCTGTTGCCAGCGTGTGGCCGGGGACGAAGACGGAAAATCCGTCCAGTTTGCGGCGCATGTCGGCATACCAGCCGGCGTCGCCGCCCGGCAGCTTGGCGCCGACCAGCGATGGCACGGCCGCACGCAGACTGGCGATGCCGTCGAGCGTCAGGTGGCGCTTGGCGTGCGGCGGATTGTAGAGCACCAGCGGCGTTTCAGGCGCGGCGTCGCACAGGCCGCCGGCAAAGCGCATGACCTCGTCGTCGCTGGGCGGCCACCAGTCGGGCAGCGTGAACTGCACCGCCGCCGGGCGAAGTCCGGCGACCCGCGTCAGTCGCTCCAGCGCGACGCGCGGAGTGGACTGGCTGATGCCGATCTGGAAAGGAAGGCGCGCGCGGCCGGCTATGGTTGCGACCAACTCACAAAGCCGGTCAAATTCGGGCTCGGTCTGGCAATGGAATTCGCAGGCCGTTCCATTGGAATAGACGCCGTCGACGCCTGAGGCGCAGAGCCGGGCGATCGTCTCTTCCGTCGCCTGCCAGTCGATCGCTCCGCGATCGTCGATGGCCAGCATCACCGCGCCCCAGATGCCGCGCGGTGCGTGTGCGGGCAAGCGGGCCAGATGGTCGTCGAGGTCAGCGTCCACCGGCGATCTCGTGTTCGCGGCGGGTTTCGTTCGACGCGAAGGCAGCCTCGATAATAGCGATGATCTTGCGCGCATAGATGCCGTCGACCGGCACAGGCGTGTCATCGGCAATGGCATCGCGCATTGCGTTCCATTCGCGCACCAGCGCGTTATGCATCCAGTTCGGCTCAAAGGAACCGGGCAGCTCGGTCCAGACCGTCTCGCGGCCAAGCATGGTGCCGCGGTCCATGTCGATGCGCAGCGTTCCCCGCTCGCAGACCAGATCCATGGCATAGGTGGTGGCGCCGGTGCGATAGCCGACGCTCTGCACCTGGCCGATGCCGCCGCCGGCGAAGCGCAATCCGAGCAGAGCGCTGTCGTCTGCTTCCTGGTCATGGAACTTGGCGCCGAGCATGCCGCTCACCGACACGACATCGTCATCCATCAGCCAGACCAGGCGATCGACCGCGTGGATGCCGGCCGTCAACAGCATGCCGCCGCCGGTCGCCTTGCGCAGATGCCAGTCGCGGCGATTGTGCTCCATCCACAGCTTGATGATCCAGCTCGATCCGGCGAGCGGCCGGCCGAGCTCGCCTTCCTCCAGAATTTGCCTGGCCGCCATGCAGGGCAGGGCGAAATGCATGAGGTGGGCGACCATCAGCTTGATGCCACCCTTGGCCACGGCGGCGTTGATCGCATCGCAGGCAGCCACCGTCGGCGCCATCGGTTTTTCGAGCAGGATATGCTTGCCGGCCTTTGCCGCGCCGATGGCCATTTCGGCATGGAGATGGTGCGGGCTGGCAATGAGGACCGCATCGACCTCCTTGTCGTCCAGCAGCCTTCGCCAGTCCGCGTAGCCGCGGCCGCCATGTTCAGCGGTGAATTGCTGCAGTGCGTCGGCATTTCCTCGAGAGGCGGCGACGAGGCGAATATTTCCAACCTCGCGGATTGCCCGCGCATGGGCTGCGCCGAAATCGCCGGCGCCGATAATTCCTATTCCAATCATGGTCCTGCCTTTTGATAAGCGGCGTCGATCAGCGACATCGCCGCAACATAATCTTCGATGGACACCGGCGGAGGCGCCTTTCTGGCCAGCCGGTCAAGCGTATCGCGCATGAACAGACGATAGCGCGTTGCCGGCAGTTCGACCGGCAAGTCGACGATTGCCGCGTCGTCGAGCGTTGCGCAGATAACATGGTCGCCATGATCGATGAGGGTGGCATTGGCACTGACGATGCGCCACTCGAAGTCACCGCCGGGGCGCATCGAAGCAAAGGTGTAACCGGCCTCGACGATGAACAGCGCGCCGGCCTCGTCTTCCAGCACCAGAAGTGCGTGATCCTCGACCGGGCCGGGATGAATGCGGTTCGCGATCGAAACACTTTTCAGGCCGAGCTTGCCGGTTGCGAGGCTGAGTGCCGCGTCGACGCCGTGTATGCCGAGATTCCTCAATGCACCCCCGCCACCAACCGCCGGGTCGAGCACCCAGGCGACACCGTCGGCGATGTAGCGTTGCGGCGGGCCGTTGACCAGCCGGAACTGGCAATGCGCCACGGGGCCGGCGCGACCTTGCCGGCGCAGCCGTTCAAGGCCGGCAACGGCCGGCCCGAAACGGTTGGGCAGGGGAACAGCGACAAAAGTCTGGTACTGCCTGGCAAGGTCGCGCAGCGCCATCAGTTCCCTAGTATGGCTGGCCGCCGGCTTCTCCAGGATCAGCGGTATCCTTGCCGCGATGATCGCACGTGCCCGCGCCGGCACCATCGAAGGGTGCCCCATCAACAGGATCACATCCGGCGGGCTGGAGAGTATCTCCTTGAAATCTTCGATAAACGGCAGGTCGTGGTGCGCGGCGAACGCTTGCGCTTGGCCAGGATCCTCGTCCCAGATACCGGCGATCTCCGTGCCGTAAAAGCGTGCGGCGTCGAGGTGTATTTCGGCGTGCCAGTGGCTCGAGCCGGCGAGGGTAATCTTCATTCGGAGGCAGCAGCTTTGTTATGGGCTTGCAGGATATCCTACAAGTGGCTATACGACAAGCAGCGGGCAAGCTTCAGCGGATGATGAAGGCAGTGGGATGGCGGAACTGAAGTCGATCGAACCGTTGAGCAGACCGCCGCTGCTTCACGTCACCGTGCAGGAAAGCCTCAGGGCCTATATCGAAAGCAACCAGCTCAAGGCAGGCGATCCCCTGCCGCCGGAGACGTTCCTGGCGCAGCGGCTCGGCGTCGGCCGCAACTCCGTGCGGGAAGCCATCAAGGCGCTGGAATCGATCGGCATCCTGGAGACACGACGCGGCATCGGCGTGTTCGTCAAGGAGTTCTCGTTCAAGCCGCTGCTGGATAACCTGGCCTACGGTTTGCAGGATTCGCTGCGCGATGTCGAAGAGCTGCGCGAAATCCGTCGGGTGCTGGAAACCGGCCTCATCGCCAAGACGATCGAGATGATCAGTGCCGAGGACATCGAGGCGCTGCGCCAGTTGACCGAGCGCATGCGGCAACGTGCCGAGCGCCATGAGAGCTTCGCCGAAGAGGACCAGCAATTCCATCAGCTGCTGTTCCGCTGCCAGAACAATCACATGCTGAGCGCGCTGATCGACATCTTCTGGACGGCGTTCAACAAGGCCTCGAATTTCACCAATCTCGATAATCCGACGCCGCTGGCGACATGGCGCGACCATCACGAGATCGTCGAGGCTGTCGCCGCCAAGGACGTCGGCCAGGCGCGTCGGCGACTCGACGACCATTACCGGGGGATCCAGCAGGTTATCGCAAAAAACCGAACAAGCTGAAGAACAACCTGACTATGCCAAGGGAGGAAACCATGCGTATCAGGACCATCGCATTCTCAGTCGCCGGGCTGCTGCTCGCCAGCATTGCCCCATTGACCAGTGTCCAGGCACAAAGCGCCAAGACCATTGCGGGCGGCTTCGACGTCGGCCCCGGCGGTTTTCCCAAGAACTTCAACCCGCTGGTGGCGACCGGCGGCTACACCTGGCTCAGCACCTATTTTGAACCGCTGGTCATCTACAATGCCGGGCTGGCCGATATCGAAGGCGACCTCGCCAAGGACTACAAGATCAGCGACGACCAGCTGAGCTATACGTTCAACCTGGTCAACGAGACCTGGCATGACGGCAAACCGTTCACCTCGAAGGACGTCAAGTTCACCCTCGAGCTTGCCAAGAACAAGGCCTCCGGCAGCCTGTTTGCCGCCCGCCTCGCCAACATCGCCTCGGTCGATGCCCCGGATGACCACACCGCAGTGGTGAAGCTATCGAAACCGAACGGCTCGTTTCTATCCATCCTCTCGCAGCTGATGATCCTGCCGGAGCATGCCCTGGCCGCTCTGCCGCCGGAATCGCTGGCGACAAGCACCTGGTGGTCGACCACACCGGTCGGCACCGGCCCGTTCAAGTTCAAGCGCTACGTGACCGACCAATATGTCGAACTGGCAGCCGATGACGATTATCGCGGCGGCAAGCCGAAGGTAGACGTGCTCATCAACCGCTATTTCGAGTCGCCGGCGGCGGCCGTTGCCGCACTCCGTGCCGGCGAAATCCAGTTCACCTATGTCGAGCCCGACGATGCGGCATCGTTCAAGAGCGACAGCAATTTCAAGGTGATCGAAGGTGCCTCGTACGTGGTCAACTATATCGGCCTGAACCAGAAGGTCGACCTGTTTAGGGATATCCGTGTCCGCCAGGCGATCATGTACGCGATCGATCGCAACGCCATCATCGACAGCCTCTACGGCGGTGCCGCCGAGCCAGCCAATTGCGGCTATGTCGCGCCGCATCTCGTTCCCGCAGGCCTCGAACCCTATGCCTACGATCCGGCAAAGGCCAAGGCGCTGCTGAGCGAGGCCGGCTGGGACAAGATCAACGGCGACAAGCCGATCACCTTGCTGACCTATTACGGCTCGCCGCAAGCGGCCAATGTGATGGCCGCTGTCCAGTCGATGCTGGCCGAGGTCGGCATCAATGTGGTGCCGCGGGTCGTCGATACGCCGACCTACAACGGCATCGTCTACAAGCAAGGCACGCCGGACTGGAACGCCTTTCCGATGGTCTATGCCGGCCTGCAGAACGGCCCCAACCCGGCCGGCCTCAATCCCGGCCTCAACAAGTCGCAGATCCCGCCGGCAGGCTTCAACACCATGCGCATCGAGTTCGACGATCTGAGCACCGCATTGGACGCCGCGCTAGGCCAAACCGATCCGGCCAAGCTCGATCAATCCTGGCAGGGGGTCTGCAAGGTGATGAACAAGGAGCTACCCTGGGCGACGTTGTGGGTGGCCAACCGCTATGGCGTAGCCTCCAACAAGCTGCATGACTTCGTCTGGACGCCGGCGCCGGGCGGCGGCCCCTACGCAGCTCACCCCGAGCGCTGGGACATCCAGTAAGAAACCCGCAACCAAGCGAGCAGGCGGGACCACTTTGGCGCCGCCTGCCACCGCCACGGAAAGCCCATGTTGAGCGTCATCGCCCGCCGCAGCGCCACAGGATTGCTGATGCTGGTCGCGCTCAGCGTCCTCATCTTCATCCTGTTGCGGCTGGCGCCGGGCGATCCGATCGACGCCTATATCAACCCATCGGTCCCCATGTCGGCTTCCGACCTCGAGGGCCTGCGCGAACGGCTCGGGCTCGATCGGCCGCTTCCCGTGCAATATCTCGCCTGGCTGCGCGCGGCGCTGAGCGGTGACTTCGGCTATTCGATCCAGCGCAGCGGCGTTGCCGTGCTGCCACTGGTCATGGAACGCATCGGCCCGACGGCGCTGCTGATGGGTACGGGCCTGGCGATCGCCATCGTGCTCGGCATTTCCGCCGGCATTTTCAGCGCGGTGCGCCGTAACGAACCATCCGACATCGCGCTGTCGGTGCTGTCGTTTATCGGTATCTCCAGCCCGGCTTTTCTGACAGCGCTGCTCGGTCTCTATTTCTTCTCGGTGCTGCTGCGCTGGGCGCCGTCCGGCGGCATGCAGACCGCGGGTGCGCCGTTCTCGGCGACGGATGTGCTTGCGCACCTCGTCCTGCCCGCCTGCCTGCTGTCCGTCGGCCATGCCGCGCTGATCATGCGTTACATGCGCGCCTCGCTGCTGGAAGTGCTCAACCAGGATTACGTGCGGACGGCGCGTGCCAAGGGCGTGCGCGAGTTCTGGGTTATCATCAAGCACGCGACCCGCAATGCGCTCTTGCCGGTCATTACCTTGATCGGCTCGACTGTCGGCATCGCCATCGGCGGCGCCATCTTCCTGGAAAGCGTGTTCAACTGGCCGGGCATGGGACTGCTTCTGGTCAACGCCGTCGGCACCCGCGATTACCCGGTGATCATGGGCGCTACCCTGGTGATCGGCGTTTGCGTCATCCTGGTCAACCTCTTGACCGACGTCGTCTATGCCGTCGTCGACCCGCGCATTCAGGTGGCATGATGGCAATCACGGCGCCAGATCCTACAGTTGACCCGACAGCCGTGCCGCAAACCAAAGGCCCGCTTCGCCGCGCGCTCGACCGCTTTTTTGAAAACCGCGCGGCGCGTGCCGGGCTTTTGATCGTCATCCCGATCCTGCTGGCGGTTTCGACGTATCCTTTGTGGTGGCCGTTCGGTCCTAACACCATCGACCTCCGAGCAATGAACAAGGCGCCGTCGGCCATTCATTGGCTGGGCAGCGACGGCGTCGGGCGCGACGTCATGGCCCGGTTGCTGCAAGGCGGGCGGATCTCATTGCTGGTTGCCGTCAGCTCGGTCGCCATCTCCACCGTCATCGGCTTCCTGGTCGGCGCCGTCGCCAGCTTTGGCGGGCGCCTCGTCGACGGCACGGTGATGCGCCTGGTCGATCTGGCGATGACGCTGCCGCCGGTGATCTTCCTGCTGGTGCTGGCTTCGATCGCCGGCACCGGCATCGCGCCGACCATACTGGTGATCTCGCTGCTCTCCTGGCCGGTGCTGTCGCGCATGGTGCGCGCCCGGCTGCTCGAACTGCGCGAGCGCGATTTCGTCGTTGCCGCCCGCGGCATGGGGGCAGGGCTGCCGCATCTGCTGTTCCGGCACGGCCTGCCCAATTGCATCGATATCCTGGTCGTCTACGCCACCTTGCAGATCGCCAACGCCATCCTGCTCGAGGCCGGCCTGTCCTTCCTCGGCCTCGGCATCGCACCGCCCGAAGCCAGCTGGGGCAACATGCTCAATCTCGCCCGCTCCACCGTCGTGCTTGAAAATTACCCCTGGCAATGGATGTTCCCGGGCGCCGCACTGGTGCTCACCGTGCTCGCCATCAACTTCATCGGCGACGGCTTGCGCGACGCATTCGACCCCCGCTCCGATCTCAACTGACCTCAAAGGTTCATCAAAATGCCCCTGTTTACCGGCGTCGTGCCACCTGTCGTCACCCCGCTCAATGCCGATTTCAGCATCGACTTTCCGTCGTTCACCCGCACCATCGAGAACCTGCTCGACGGCGGCGTTCACGGGCTGTTCGTGCTCGGCTCGACCAGCGAGGTGGTCTTCCACGACGAGGCGGGCCGCAGGGCCGTCCTCGAGCACGCGGTCAAGGTCAATAACGGCCGGGTTCCGATCTTCGCCGGGGTCATCGACCCGACGACCGACCGCGTCATCAACCACGCCCGGATCGCCAGATCGGCCGGCGCCGACGCCATCGTCGTCACCGCGCCGTTTTATACCCGCACCAGCCAGCCGGAGATCGGCGACCACTTCCGCTATATCAAGGATGCGATCGACATTCCGGTCATCGCCTACGACATCCCGGTCTGCGTCCACGTCAAGCTGGAGCGCAAGACCACGGTCGGCCTCGCCAGGGAAGGCGCCATCGCGGGCATCAAGGATTCCAGCGGCGATGACGGCAATCTGCGTTACGTGCTCAAGGACATGGCCGACGACCCCGGCTTCTTCGGCATGACCGGCTCCGAGATACTGGTCGATAGCGTGCTGGCGATGGGTGCGCATGGCGTCGTGCCGGGGCTCGCCAATGTCGACCCGCATGGTTATGTCAGGCTGTGGAAGCTGACGCAGGCGGGCCAGCATGCCGAAGCCCGCCTGGAGCAGGAGCGGTTGTTGAAACTGTTCGAGATCGTCTGGATCTCGCTCGGCAGGACCAGCGCCGGCTCGGCCGGCGTCGGCGCCTTCAAGGCGGCGATGAAGAGCCTCGGCATCATCGCCTCGAACACCATGGCGCGGCCGCAGCGCAGCCTGAACGACGAGGAAACCGCAAAGATCGACATGATCCTTCGCGATGTGGGGCTGCTCCGCTGAGTGCCGCGCCGATCCTCTCGATTTCCGGCCTCCGCTCGGTGTTCCGCATCGCGGGGCGCGACATCGCGGCGGTAACGGATGTCGACCTGACGATCGGCTCCGGCGAGACGGTGGCGCTCGTCGGCGAATCCGGATCCGGCAAATCCGTCACCAGCCTGTCGATCATCGGCCTGTTGCCGAAAAGGGTCGGACATATTGCCGAGGGATCGATCGCGCTGCGGCGCAAGAACGGCACGCTCACCGAGCTGACCAGCCTCGATGCCGAGTCGCTGCGCAAGATACGCGGCAACGAGATCGGCATGGTGTTCCAGGAGCCGATGACCAGCCTCAACCCGGTCTACACGATCGGCGAGCAGATCGCCGAACCGATCCGCATCCATCTCGGCAAATCGCACCGCGAGGCAGAAGCAGACGCGGTGCGGCTGCTGGTACAGGTCGGCATTCCCGATCCGAAGCGGCGGGCGCGGCAATATCCACACGAACTTTCGGGCGGGATGCGCCAGCGCGCTACCATAGCCATGGCCCTGTCCTGCGATCCAGGCTTGCTGATCGCCGACGAGCCGACGACCGCGCTGGACGTCACCATACAGGCCCAGATCCTCGATCTTTTGGCCGAACTGCGGGCGCAGCGCGGCATGGGCATCCTGTTCGTCACCCACAATCTCGGCGTCGTCGCCGAAATCGCCGACCGGGTAGCGGTGATGTATGCGGGGCGTATCGTCGAAACAGGTCCGGTGAGCGAAGTGTTCACCCGTCCGCGTCATCCCTACACCGCCGGGTTGATGCGCTCGGTGCCGCGGCTCGGACAGGCCACGGCGCTGAAGGCGGCGGGAACGCCGCTGCCGACCATTGCCGGAAATGTTCCGTCGCTCGCCTTGCTGCCCAAAGGCTGTTCCTTCGCGCCGCGTTGCCCGATGGCTATCGCTGCCTGCCGCGCCGCGGTCCCTCCATTGTTTGCGGCAACGCGGACCCAGCAAAGCCGCTGCCTGCGTTGGGAGGAGCTCTGATGGCCGACGTTCCTTTCCTTTCGGTCAAAAACCTGACCAAGCATTTTGCGCCGACAGCGTTCTCGCGCGGACCCGTCGTAAGGGCGTTGGAGGATATTTCTTTCGATATCGGGCGTGGCCAGGTGGTCGGCCTGGTCGGCGAATCCGGGTCCGGCAAGACGACGATCGGCCGCTCGGTGCTGCGTCTGATCGAGCCGACATCCGGCCAAATCAACTATGACGGCACCGACATCATTAGGCTGGGTGCGGCCCAGTTGCGCCGCCAGCGCCGCAAGATGCAGTATATTTTCCAGGATCCCTTCGCCAGCCTGTCGCCGCGCATGACGATAGGGCAGATCCTCACCGAAGGCCTGGACATTCAAGGCATCGGCAAGAAGTCCGAGCGGCGGGCGAAGGCCGAGACGGCACTTGCCGCGGTCGAGTTGCCGGTCGACGCCTATGACCGCTACGCCCATGAATTTTCGGGCGGCCAGCGCCAGCGCATCGGCATCGCCCGGGCGCTGACGCTCGAGCCGGAATTCATCGTTGCCGACGAGCCGGTCTCGGCACTCGACGTCTCGATCCAGGCGCAAATCATCAATCTGTTGCGCGACCTGCAGCTCCGGCTCGGCCTGACTATGCTGTTCATTTCGCACGATCTGGCTGTCGTCGAGTACATCTGCGACACGGTCATCGTACTCTATCTCGGGCGCATCATGGAGGTTGCGCCGGCGGCCGAGCTTTATGCCCGGTCGCAGCATCCCTACACGCGCGCGCTGCTGTCGGCCATTCCGTCGCTCGATCCGCTGGCCAGGCAAGAACGGCAAGTGCTCAAGGGCGATATTCCAAGCCCGGCAAACCCGCCGTCGGGCTGTGTTTTCCGAACCCGTTGCCCGTTCGCGCTGGAGGCTTGTGCCGGGGCTGTGCCGCCGCTGAGGGCGACATCCGACGGCCATCTGAAGGCCTGCATTCGCGACGACATCGTCTAGGTTGCTGGCCTCTGCCTACGGGAGGACTTGGGCGAGATGGACAAGGTCGTCGGCCACAAAGTCCCAGCTCTCAAGAGGCGAGAGGTCGGTCGTCTGCGCCGGGCCATGCTCATTTGGACGAGCAACAAACGCGGTTCCGATGCCGCATTTTCGTGCCGCGGCCAGGTCGTCATTATGCGCGGCGACCAACACGGCCTCCGAAGGCCGCACCCCCAGGATCTCCACTGCGCGGAGGTAAGCCTGCGGCGCAGGCTTGTAGGTGCAGAATACATCCGAGCCAAGGACGGTGTCCCAAGGCAGGCCCGCGCACTTGGCCATATCCAGCAACAGCCGGGTGTTGCCTCCCGACAAGGGCGCGATGACGAAGCGCTCCTTCAGCCTCGCAAGACCTTTCAGCGAATCGGGCCACGGCTCCAGCCGGTGCCAGGCGAGGTTGAGTTCCTCAAGTTCGGTGGTCGGCAGCTCGGATGGGGCCAGCCCGAACTGGACGAGGGTGGCGTCCAGATTCTCCCTGTTGATCACGTCAAGTGAAACGAAAGGCCGCTGCCCCGTCCGCACCGCCTCGGTCGAGGCGTCATAGCGCGACGCCCATGCGTCGGCGAATTCACCGGGATCGACCTGCTGTGCACCGTTTCGCGCCAGGAACGCGCCGGCCTCTCTTGCGATACCGCTGCGCCAGTCAACGACGGTTCCCAGAACATCGAAGAATAGAACTCGAGTAGTGGTCATTGAGCTTTCCTCCGACCTCATTGAAACGTCGTCGACGCCAACCCATATGCAATCCGCGTCGGATGTTTCCTCCCATTTCGTCCGGCGCGTTCCCCTCTGAAGGTTTTCGACCTTCACATCTGGCCGGGCTTTTCAGCCCGGCCTTTTTTCTTAGGGGGTAGATGAGCGAGCCGAGATCACGGCGCAGGCGTGCCCAGCGTATCGATGCGTTTCGCCAGCGCCGCGGGATCGCCAAGCACGCGCAGCGTCTTCAGCCGAGCTGTGCCGCCGGCGGCGATCGAGACGCCCGATGCCGGCACGCCAAGCGCCTTAGCTACCAGCCTTTCCAGCGCTCGATTGGCGGCTCCGTTTTCCGGCACGGCGCGGACGCGGGCTTTTAGATAGCTTCGCCCATCCACCGATGTTTCGATGCCCTCCAGCCTGTCCATCGCCGCTTTCGGCGTCAGCCTGACGAACAGGTCGATGCCGTCGGCGCGCGTGCGGAACGGCGCGCTCATGGGACGCCTGCACTCAGACGACCAGCGAAAGCACGGTGGTGAGCAGGAACTGCCGGATGAAGAACAGGATCAGCAGCAGGATGATCGGCGAGATGTCGATGCCGCCGAGATCTGGCATGAAGCGGCGGATCGGCCGCAGCGCCGGCTCGGTCAGCCGATAGAGCATGTTGCTGATGGTGTCGACGAACTGGTTGCGCGAGTTGACGACGTTGAAGGCGTAGAGCCAGGAAAATATCGCCGAGGCGATGATGATCCACCAGTAAAGGTCAAGCGCCATGACAATGGTCTGAATGAGGGCGATCATGCCGGTCTCCGATTGTTGCCGACATGTAGCCACTGTAGGTGAAAGCGGCAAGAGCCGCCTTCCGCCGCATGGCGAAGCCGGACGAACGGCCGAACGGCATTTCGGCAGCAAGCGCAGCCTTGACAGGAAACCGCAGCGGCCGATAAAAGCCCCATCCGCTGGACGGGGCTGTAGCTCAGCTGGGAGAGCGCGTCGTTCGCAATGACGAGGTCAGGAGTTCGATCCTCCTCAGCTCCACCAGCGGATTTTTAGAATCCCTTGCCTGGTTGCATGCCGAAGACCCGCTTGGAGTCCATGGCTATCCTCAGCTGAAGCAACCGAATGCATCGCGAGCCTCTGCCGGCTTGGCACTGTCATCGCCGGGTGGATTCACATCGGCGACGTAAAGGCCTTCTACACCAGTAGCGTATGCGGCCTATTGCTACTGCGCCTCGTCCTTGCCAGACTTGGCCCGTCTTCAAAACCGAGGGGAATTCACTATGACCAGCACGACAAGACGTGATTTTGTAGGTCTTACAGGAGTGGCAGCGACTGCCCTGGCCGGTGCTGTTGCAACACGAGCTACCGCTGCTGAAACCGACGTATCGCCATCGTTCGATGAGGTTCTTCAAGAGTACAATCAAAACAACACAGAAAGGACTAGATCAAAGCTGGCGATCTATGTGGTGCTTTCTCATCTGCACGCCAGCCTCGAGGACGAATTTAGTGACCTTGGGCTAGAGCTGCCTTTAGGAAAAAAGGCCTTGCCATCGAAGCTGCCGGCCAATTTCGAGGACGCGCAGGTTGCACCCCTTCCTTGGCTCTTCAAGCCCTCGGAAGTTACCGACCACGAACGAAACGGCTATGCGACGATTGCAATGCGAATGAACGCAGTGATGGCAAGACACACCGCCGACGTGAGTGTCGGGGTTTCGCATATCATGTCGCACAAGGGATAGGCGCGACCTTGCCGGCGAGCACGGCACGTCAGGCGAGCACAACGCCGGCCGGCGATTTGTTGTTGCGGGCGAACCGATTGCCTGTTTTCGCGAGGCGACTGCGCTGCGAGAGTCCTCACAATGGATAAATCCTTCCGGGACGCGCCGCGCGAGATAGCAAAGCTCTCGGCACCCCGGCCAGTGGGAATTGTCAGCCGTCCGCGCGTAGTGGCGCTGCTTTCGCAGGCCCTCGACAGCGGTGCATGCTGGCTGGCTGCGCCTGGTGGATACGGCAAGACCACCGCGGTGATCGACTTTCTGGAACACGGCGGGCTGGAACAAGGCGGGCTGAAGCAAGGCGAATCGGCGTACAACTGGTATCGGGTCGACACCGAGGACCAGGACGTTGCGCGCCTTTTCCACTATCTGACGCTGTCGCTCGACGGCAGGCATGCCGGCATGCCGGTCTTTGGTCCGGAATATGCCGACAATTCCGACGATTTCGCGCGGCTGTTCTTCCGCACCTATTTCTCGCGGCTTGATCCGGGCACGATCCTGGTCCTCGACGATCTGCATCGTGCCGATGCGCCAGGCTTTCGCCGGACGCTGGCGATCCTGTTGCGCGAACGCCCCAACACCGTCCGCTGCATCTGCACATCGCGGATGCTGCCCGAGGGCGATGTCGCCGACCTCGTGCTGTCGGGACAGTTGCCGGTGCTCAACCAAACGCTGCTGGAGTTTTCGCCTGCGGAGGCTCGCAACCTCGTCGCCGCCCGCTCGCAATCGCCGTCCGAGGTCGGCGACATTTCGGAGGCGCGCGGCTGGGCGGTGGGGCTTCTCCTGCTGGCCAACGCCGGAATGTACTACCCGCTTTCGCAGACCGGCCTTGCCGGAGGCGCCGGCCTTCGGGAGATTGTCGGACGTTATTTCCTGCGCGACATCGCGCCGGAGGACCAGGATCTGCTTATCAGGCTCAACGTTCTGCCGGAGATCAGCACGGAGCTTGCCGATGCGTTCCTGGGCTCGCCGCAGGCTGCTCGCCTGCTGGTGCGGCTGCAGCATCGCCAGCTGCTGATCACGCGCGACGGTCCGGGCGGCGCCGCCTTCCAGCTGCATGACTTGTTGCGCGAATACCTTGCCGGCCTACTGGACCGGCGCGTGACGGAAGCGGACCGTTCCAGGCTGCGCGAGCAGGCAGCAAAGGTCCTGCACGAGGCAGACAAAACCGATGCGGCAATCGTGCTGGCGTTGCAGGCGGGCGCCTGGCCGCTGGCACGCCAGCTCATTCTGGAGTGCGCTAACGGCGTTCTCTCGCAAGGGCGCAGGGCCAGCTTCGTCGAATGGTGCAACAGGCTGCCCCCCGACCAGATGGACGGGTGGGTCCATTATTGGCTGGGCGTCGCCTTCGCATCGGACGATGCGAAGGCCGAACCGCACTTCTCCAAGGCCTGGCAAGCATTCGAGAACACCGACATGCGCGGCCAATGCCTGACGGTCGCGCGGGCGGTCGTAGTCAAGACCGCCAGCTGGCGTACGCATGAGGGGCTGGCGGATTGGACGCGCCGAGCCTCACAGGTTCTTGCCAAGGGATTGCCGGAGTTGGATCCGGAGGAACTCATGATGGTCAGGCTCGGCATCCTGCGGGCCGTCGATTTCGCCGAACCTGGCGAATTCGACGCCCATGACGCGAAGCGCCTCGTGAATGATATCCAGCAGCGCCTGACACATCTGCCGATCGAGGATTCGGTCGAGTTGCGCCTGCTGGCAAGCGAAGCGCTCATCGACTACGCGACCTCGTCGGGGCAGCGCGACATTTTTGCCAATGCCGTGGACAGCGTTGCCGCCGATCTCGAAAATCCGGATATCCCGCCGCTGGTGCTCGGCATGTGGCTGGTGTCCTTTGGCTCGGCCAGCGGCCGTTACTTCCCGTATTCGCGGCGCGGTTTTGTCTATGCCTCGCCCGAGGATGCGTTGCGACGCGCAACGGCGATAGGCGAGCAGCACGCGTTACGGGGCGTCGAGTTCAGCGCCCTCTATCAGCTTCAATTGCTGATGAAGCTTCACAACAGGTTCTCGGAATTCAATGCGCTTGTCTCCCGGCTGGGCGAGATCGCGGACAGCAGGTTCACAACCCAGGTCGCTGTAGTCGCCGACTGCCACGCGGCAATGCACACGCGCAACGGCGACTTCGTCAAGGCTTATCTCGACTGCGATGCCTTCATGGATGCGATCGAGCGGGCGAATGAGCCGATGATCGAACGCTGGCCGCATTACGTCACCAAATACCAGGTCCTGCTGGCCGATCGGCGTCCAGCGGAGGCCATTGCGCTACTCCAGGAGATCGTCGAAAGGCTGAGCGGCGGCCCTCGCCAGCGCGTCGAACTCAACATTCTGGCCGCTCAGGCCCTGGAGCAGAAGTGGAACGGCGGCGCGTCCTATGGCACTCGTCTGGCTGAATTCATGGAGGTGTTGCGCCAGGTCAACCCCTCCGCAATCCTGCTCAACCTGCCGGACATATTGGCCGATCTGGTCGCCGATGCGCTGGAGCGAAAGATCGACGTCGATCTCTGCCGCCGCGTCGTTCGGGCGCGATATCTGGTCCCGCCCGTCGGCCGACCCGCCCAGTGGCCTTGGCCGCTCAGGATCCACTTGATGGGAGGCTTCCGCCTCGAAATCGATGGCGCCGAGGTCGCGCCCGGTGCCAAACCTACCCGCGCGCTCGACATATTGCGCATTATCTGCCTGTCGAGGGACCAGGTCTGTTCGGTGGAAACCCTGCAGGATTGGCTCTGGCCCGACCTCGACGGCGACCAGGCCAAGGCGGCCTTGGAGCAGGCGCTGCATCGTCTGCGCAAATTGCTCGGGCAAGGCGAACTCGTGACGCTGAGAGAAGGCCGTTTGCGGCTCGCTGCCGACAAGGTCTGGATCGATCTGCAGGATTGGGAAGACCGGCTGAAACCCGTTCTGTCGGGCCAAAGAGACAGCGCAATCGAGGAGCAGGAGATGCTGCTGGAAGGCTTTGTCGGCCCGCTTTTCTCGAATGGCCCGACGCCCGCCTGGTCGAACGCCGCGGCCGACCGGGTGCGGGACGGGTTGGTGGAGCTTGCCGTGCGGATCGCCAAACACTGGCAGAGCCAAGGCAACGCGGATCGGGCACGCCAGGCGTGCCGGCGTGCGCTCGATTTCTACCCGGAATCGGCCAAACTCCATGGCACGCTCATCCAGGAGAGCCTCTCCAGGAACGACCAGGCCGGCGCCATCGAGGATTACCGGCGCTATGAACGCGCGCTCGCTTCGACCGGCGATGACGAGCCCTCGCCTTTGCTGCGTTCGCTCGTGCGCCCGTTTCTCTAGACCGGTTCGTTTCACGGAAACGCCGAACCGCTCTATCTCTTTATTTTTTGCGCAATTCCGGACGGAAAACCGTTCCACACTTTTCCTGGAATTGCTCTGGCGCAGCTCGGAACTCCGTAAGCCGTCCGTAAGTCGCGGTCTGGGAACCTCGGCCCGTCGATCAAAACCGATCGCCGGAGGCCTGAAGCCCCCGATACCAACACTCACAGGAAGGAAAAGGTCATGCCGTATACTGCCAGAGCAACTTCGAGAGTGCGTGCCGGCACCATCCGCGCTGGAGCCACAAGACTTTCCGACCAGCTCAGGATCGGGCCTTGGTCGCTCCTCTCGCCCGAAGCTGTCATACAGCAAAAGTACAACTCCCTTGGAGGCGCCGGCTTCGCCGAGATCGACAGGAAGGACACTGGAAAAGCCTGGTATCTCAAGAACGGCTCATGCATTTGTTACAACGATGCCATGCACGACGCCTTTGAGATCCATGGCGAAATCTATAGGAAGTGGATTGCGCTTGGCGGTCTCGCGTGGGGCATTCCCTGCACCGACGAAACCGGAACTCCCGACGGCGTCGGCCGATACAATCACTTCAACAACAATACCGCTTCGATCTACTGGACACCGAACACCGGTGCTCAAGCGATTTGGGGGGCAATTCGCGGCAAATGGGCAGCAATGGGCTGGGAGCGCTCGGTTCTCGGCTATCCGGTCACCGACGAAACCGGAACTCCCGACGGCGTCGGGCGCTACAACCATTTTGCCAATGCCGGCTCGATCTACTGGACACCGAACACAGGAGCCAACGTGGTGTACGGTGACATCCGCAAGAAGTGGGAGAGCCTGGGCTGGGAACAGTCATATCTGGGTTATCCCACGACCGACGAGACCGAATTTGCCGAAGGAGGCCGCGCCAATCTGTTTGAAAACGGCGGCATATACTGGTGGCCCGACACCGGCGCGATCGACCTTCGAGACGTCGTCGTCCACTATACCGGCCTCCATTGCTTCGGCGAGACCGACTGGGATCAGGGGCCGGGTGGTGCGGACGAGCCCTATGTCATCGTCAGCGTGGCAACGCCGCAGATCGCCGACACCAAGCGCAGCCAGGTCTATGGCGACGTCGATGCGGGAGATACGAGACCCGACCTGATGGAGGTCTATCGAGGCAAGCCCTACGGCATCAATATCGGTACGGTGCTGATGGAAAATGATTTCGGCGATCCGAACAAGTACAAGGACGAAGTGCAGAAGGTCGTGATGGGCGTCCATACGGCGGGTACGCTGGCTTTGGGCCTCATTCCGGTGGCAGGACCTATCATTGCCGCGATAGCCGGCCCGGCCCTGGGATCCTTGATGCCATCGATCGGCGGCGCCATCAGCGATCTCTTCGATTGGGGCGATGACAGGATCGGGAGCGCGACAGTGACCATCTCCGCAAGGCAGATGGTGTTGCTCGCGGCACGTACGAACAATACCACCTTCAGCGGGATTGGGTTCAAAGTGGAAACGCCCCTGATTTCCGGCGAGGGGGCTTCCTACAAAGCCTATTTTGGCTTTGTGCCTGCCTAGGCCAATCGCCCCGGCAAAAAAGCTTGCCGGGACAATCAACTTACCAGCCCCGCCTTCCGTTGGCGGGGCTGACGTTCGCGACTGAGAGTTTCCGTAGCGGTCGTCGCAAGGCGCGATCCAGATGCGGCAGCGGCCGATCAGCATCGCGGGCAAGCTGTCGTTGCCTACCCCGCACAGCCCGTAGCGCCGCCATGAACGCGGCTCCTTCGGCCGGAACGATGGAGACCGCATTAAGTGCAGTCACCTCAACGACGCGGCCGCAGCCAACGAGGCCGAACGGGACCGGCGGAAACCGGATCAGGCGATGCGCAACCCGCCGCCATGACAGCCGAGATCAATCAGGATGGAAAGAGAACGGTGACAAGAGCGGGCATGCATCACACCAGCCCGCGCTTGGCCATCATCGCTTCCGGGGAAGGCATCTTGCCGCGGAAGGCGGTGTAGAGTTCTTCCGGGTCCTTTGAACCGCCGGCGGCGTAGATGTTCTTGCGCAGCCGCTCGGCCAGCGCCGGATTGAAGGGATCGCCTGTTTCCTCGAAGGCGGCGAACGCGTCGGCGTCGAGCACTTCCGACCACATGTAGGAGTAATAGCCGGCAGAATAGCCATCGCCGGCGAAGATATGGCCGAAATGCGGGGTGCGGTGACGCATGGCGATGGTGTCAGGCATATCGAGCTTTTCGAGTGTTTCGGCTTCGAAACGAAGCGCCTGTTCCGGTGCATCCGGCCGGGCGTGGTAGGCCATGTCGACCAACGCCGAGGCGGTGAACTCGACGGTGGCGAAGCCGGCGCCGAAGGTGCGCGCCGCCAGCATCTTGTCGACCAGCGCCTTTGGCATCGGCTTGCCGGTCTTAATATGCAGCGCATGCTTTTCCAGCACCGCCGGCACCGTCAGCCAGTGTTCATAGAGCTGCGACGGCAGCTCGACGAAATCGCGGCTGACCGAGGTGCCAGCGACCGATGGCCAGGTAACGTCGGTCAGCATGCCGTGCAGCGCGTGACCGAATTCGTGGAACAGGGTCTTGGCCTCGTCGACCGACAGCAAGGCTGCCTCGCCGGCCGGCGGCTTGGCGAAATTCATGATGTTGTAAATGACCGGCTTGGAGCCATCGCCTAGCTTGTAGCCGGATTTCAGCGCGCTCATCCATGCGCCGGAGCGCTTCGAGGGTCGCGCGAAATAATCGGCGAGGAACAGGCCGCGCTCGCTGCCGTCGGCATTCTTCACCACGAAAACCCGAGCGTCCGGGTGCCAGGTGGCAATGCCCTTCTTTTCTTCGAAAGAAATGCCGAACAATCGTGTTGCAACGTCGAAACAGGCCTCGATGATGCGGTCGAGCTGCAGATACGGCTTCAGCTCGGCCTCGTCGAAGGCGAATTTCTCTGCGCGCAGCTTCTCCTGATAGAAGCGCCAGTCCCAGGCGGCGAATTTCTCGTTGCTGCCGGCCTCGGCCGCCAGCCGCTGCAATTCGGCCTGGTCGCTTGCGGCCTTTTCCACCGCCTTTTCCCAGACTGGATCGAGCAGCGCGTGCACCGCCTCCGGCGTCTTGGCCATAGTATCGTCGAGCTTCAATGCGGCGTAGGAAGCATAGCCGAGCAGCTTCGCCTTCTCGGCGCGCAGGCGCAGCATGTCGCGCACCACTTCCGTGTTGTCGGTGGCGCCGCCATTCTGACCACGCATGATGAAGGCGCGAAACGCCGTCTCGCGCAGATCGCGGCGTTCTGAGAAGGTCGAGAACGGCTCGTAGATCGAACGCGACAGAGTGACGGCGTAGCGGCCCTTCTGGCCGCGCATCTCGGCGGCTTCCGCCATCGAGCTTTTCAGGAATTCCGGCAGGCCGGCAAGGTCGGCCTCGTCGAGGAACAACGCCCAGTAGCGCTCGTCGGCAAGCACGTTCTGGCCGAAATTGGTGCCGAGCGACGACAATTCCTCGTTGATCGAGGCCAGCCGCTTCTTGCCTTCGGCGTCGAGCCTGGCGCCGGAGCGGACGAAGTTTTTCCAGGTCTTTTCCAAGACCCGCAGCGTTTCGGCATCGAGCTTCAAAGCATCGCCGCGCTGATAGAGGTGGTCGATGCGGGCGAACAGGCGTTCGTTCATCGAGATTGCCGAGAAGTGCCGCGACATCTTTGGCGAGATGTCGCGCTCCAGCGCCTGGATCGCCTCATTGGTGTGGGCGCCGGCGCGGCACCAGAAGATCGAGGAGACATGGTCGAGCGCCTCGCCGGCAAGCTCGAGCGCGGCAAGTGTATTGTCGATGGTCGGCGTCCCGGTGTTGCCGGCAATCGCCTCGATCTCGGCCTCATGCGCCTTGAGGGCCGCGTCGAAGACCGGAGAAAAATCGCCGTCGCCGATGCGCGTGAAATCGGGCAGGCCGAGCGGCCCTTGCCATGCGGTCAGCGGATGGGCGGCGAGGTCGACGGTGGACGGCATGGGCAAACTTTCGCTGAGTGGCGGGAGGAGGCGGATCGTCACCGATGTAAGGCGCCGGCCGGTTGCGCGCAACAGCACGCCTGGTTAACGCCGACGCGTGCCCACATGGTGCCGTGAGTATCGTTCGAGCCGAATTCTATGCGTACCAAGATTATTATCTTGTAACCTGCATTTTCCTTCGACTGAGGCTTCCACTCGTATCCTGACACCTGATCCAAAGGAACCTTAATGAGAGTAGAATTCTATGGCCTCACGTTCGACCTACCTGCCGGATGGGTAGATATAACCGGCGATCTTCCAGAGGGGTCGCCACCTACCTTAGCCAAAGAAACGGACGGCGGCGGCGCGGTTCAATTCTCTATTGCGAAGTATCGTAGCGGAGAAAAACCAACCGTAGACTTTAACGTTCTGAGACCATTTATGATTCAGTTTTGCCAAAATAATTCCATAGATGTAGGTCATATCACAAACAACGAGTCTGAAGGTATAATCTCTGTTGGCGTATTGTCAGAGGCCGTGGATCAATTGCTATCTGCCTGGTATTTGTCGAATGGGAATGATGTTGTATTTATGACATACGTCGGTATGGCTAATGACACGGATTGTCTGAAAGAATTGGACGTTGCCCGAGCAATCGTGTCGTCTATATCGTTTTAGAGACTTCGATATTGGGTGGAATTACGGGAATTACGATGACAGTGCGCTTTTTAGACGCGAGATAACGCGGCAATTCCAGCGCCCGTCACCAAAAAAGCCCTGGGCGGAAAACTCCGTCAGTAGCCGTCGCAGTTTTCGGCGATTGCGGCCTGCGAACTGGCGGTGATCTGGTCGTTGGCGACGGCAAAGGTCTCCTGCATCAGCATGTCGTTGCTGGGAAAATCATAGCAGGCGATCACAGTGGTGACGCCGCTCTCCGATTTCTCGATCCGGTGGCGGATTTCGGCCCCGGCGACGGCGCCTTGCCACTCGGCGATCGAGGCGATGAATTCCTGCTTGCTTTGCACGACGCCGAGGTCGTCGAGCTTGATGCGGACGTTGTCGGCGAGCAGGTCCGACAATTCGCTGCGGTCGGCGACGAGCAGTGCCGAATACCAGCGATCGATGATCGCGCTATCGTCGGCACGGGCGAAATCTGCCGAGCACAGCAGTGCCGCAGCCGCGAACGCGTCCCGAAGTCGCGTCATGCCTTGTCTCCTACTCCATCTCCGGCCGCTCGAAATCGCCGGTGTCCTTGTTCATCACCCAAAGCTCGCCGGTCGAGATGTCGAACCAGGCGCCGTGCAGCGATAGCCGCCCCTTGCCTTCGAGGATCGAGACGCAAGGAAAGGTGCGCAGATTGGCAATGGAATAGCGGATCGAGATGCGCTCCAGCGCCGTCTGGCGCTCGGTCGCCGTCATGAAGGTGCTCGACGACACGGTCTCGGCCGCCGGCGCGATCAGGCTCATCCATTTGCCGATGAAATCGCCCGGCGACAATGGGGCGGCCGTGGTGTCGAGCGCTGCGCGGATGCCGCCGCAGCGGCCGTGGCCCATCACCACGATGTTCTTGACCTTGAGGCTCTGCACCGCAAATTCGAGCGCCGCCGATGTCGAGTGGAACTGATCGTCTGGCGCATAGGGCGGCACCAGATTGCCGACATTGCGCAGCACGAACAGCTCGCCCGGCCCGGCATCGAAGATCGCTTCGGGCGCGGCACGGGAATCGCAGCAGGCGACGATCATCGTTTCCGGTGCCTGGCCCTCTCGCGCCAGCGAGCGATAACGCCCGCTCTCGGTGAGATAGCGGCCATTCATGAAATTGCGGTAGCCGGTGAGAAGATGCTCGGGAAGATGGGGCATGGGCAGCGGTGGGAGCCTTTCCGGGTTAAAGGCACGGTTCAATCCCGAAAGGCTCTAGCGCATCGGCCTGAAAATCGGAACCGATTTTCGGAAGGCGGGATGGCGTGGTTTCGAGGTGGCAGCCCGTATTTTGACACAGGTGAACGAACGCCGCCATTAATCGGCCTCAGAACCGCAGATTGGCGCCGGCGCGCAGTAGGAGCCAGTAGAACAGGCCGGTCGCGCCAACCGCCAGCAGCATCGCCAGGAAGAAGCCGCTGGGACTCTCGGCAAATGGCAGTCCGCCTGTGTTCATGCCGAAAATGCCGACGATCAGGGTTCCTGGCAAAAGCAGCGCGCTCATCACCGCCAGCGCCTTGAGGCTACGGTTCGATTCGTCGGCAAGCTCAGCCGCAAGCTCCTCCTGCAGCAGCCTTGCCCGGTCGTTGATCATGACGACCTCGCGGTCGAGCCGTTCAAGGCGCGCAGCAAGCCGGCGCAGAACTTCATGTGCGCCGGCGGAAAGGTTCCAGGCGGAACGGTCTTCGTCCTGGAAAAGCGCTGCCAGGGCCGAGATCGGCCGATGCAGGGATACGGCAAGGCGGCGCACATCCTTCAGCTGCCGTTTTTCGTCGGCAAGCCGCTCGGTCACGAGATGATCCTCGACTGCATCCAGCCGCTTCGTTGCCGCGGCGAGCCGCAGGCTGGTGGTCTTGCAAAAAGCCATGACTAGCATTTCGAACAGCTCGAATGCCGTGGCCGGCCGCAGCCCCGCGGCAAGGGCCGTGTGCACTTCCTCCACTGCCGCCAGCGGATGCCGGCGGCCGGTGACCAGCAGCCGTTCCGAGACCGCAAAATGCAATCTGCCGATGGTCGTCGACTGATGGGTGATCTCGCCATGCAGATCGGCCGAAATGCCGTGGACGACGCCATTCTCATGCGCCAGCACTAGGCTGTCCTCATGTCCTTCGAGGATTGCATGAGCCGACGCCGGCAGCGCGCAGGCATGGCTGACCCAGGAATGGGCGCGCCGGTCGACAAGGTCGACATGCAGCCAGACCCAGCCGCCCGCTGAGGCCAGCGCGGCCTCTATGTCTCGGGGCGCCAGCGGTTCGGGAGCTTTGCCGGGAGCGGCATGATAGGCCCAGACCAGCCCGGGAGCATGATGCTGGTCGTCCGCGGCAAGCAATGTCAGATGCGATGCGTCATTCATGGCCGCCGCCGAAACGATGCACGTTCAGGTGATCAGGGCGGCGCCGGGGCCGGTGCCGCGACATTCTGGTCAAACCCTGCCCCCGCTCAGAACACCTGGCGGAAGATGACGAACAACACGAAGGCAAGACAGATGGAGACCGGAAGGGTCAGTATCCAGGCCATCAGCATGTTGCGCACCGTCGACCATTGCAGGCCCGAGCCGTTCGCCGCCATGGTGCCGGCAACGCCCGAGGACAGCACATGGGTGGTTGAGACCGGCAGGCCGAGATAGTCGGCCGATGCGATCGTCGCCATCGCGACAAGCTCGGCGGACGCACCCTGACCGTAGGTCAAATGGCTTTTGCCGATCTTCTCGCCGACGGTGACGACGATGCGCTTCCAGCCGACCATGGTGCCGAGGCCGAGCGCCAGCGCGATGGCGACCTTGACCCAGAGCGGGATGAACTTCGTCGCGTTGTCGACCGCCTTATGGTAGGTCGTCACCGCCTTCAGGTCGTCTGCCTCCATCGGCAGCAGCTTCTTCTTGTCGATCAGCTTCAGCGCTTCACCGATAAGATAGATGTTGTTGCGGGCGTTGCTGACCAGCGTTGTCGGCAGCTTTTCCACGGACGGATAGGGCGACAACATGGCGCTGGTGTCGTGGATGAAGCTCTGCAGGGCAGGCGTGGTCTCGTCCTTCCAGGTCTTGGTGCGAACGGCGTCGCCGACCGCGGTCGCCGCGTCAGTCACGACGACGCCGGGCTTGACGTATTTGCCGAGTACCGTTTCGACTTGCGTCGCCGCCGATTTGTAAGCTTCGAGATAGTTCACGTCCGGTGTGCGGTTGAGCGCGAACGCGGTCGGCACGACGCCGATCAGGATGAGCATGATGAGGCCCATGCCCTTTTGCCCGTCATTGGAGCCGTGGGCAAAGCTGACGCCGGTGCAGGTGAAAATAAGCAGCGCCCGAATCCACAGCGGCGGCGGCGCGCTCGACTTGGGCGCCTCGTAGAGCTCGCGGTTCCTGACCAGCAGCTTCATCACCAGAAGCAGCAGTGCAGCCAGGCCAAAACCGACCAGCGGCGAGATCAGGAGCGACAGGCCGACATTGGACGCCTGCGACCAGTCGACGCCGCTGGTGACGGAGCCGGCCGGGGCCATGAACTGGTTGGCGAGACCGACGCCGATGATCGAACCGATCAGTGTGTGCGAGCTCGAGGCAGGCAGGCCGAGATACCAGGTTCCGAGATTCCACATGATCGCCGCGACCAGCAGCGCGAAGACCATGGCCAGCCCCGCGCTCGATCCGACCTGAAGGATCAACTCGACCGGCAACAGCGAAATGATGCCGAAGGCGACTGCTCCGCTGGCGGTGAGCACGCCGAGGAAATTGAAGAAGCCGGACCACATCACTGCAAGCTCGGCCGGCATGGAATGCGTGTAGATCACCGTTGCCACCGCATTGGCAGTGTCGTGAAAACCGTTGACGAATTCGAAGCCGAGCGCGATCAGCAGCGCCAGCCCAAGTAGGATCCACGGCACCGCGACGGTGCTGGTCAGGTCCTGGCTGAGCGCGTAGCCGACATAGGCAAGGCCGCCCAGAATGATGACGGCAAAGGCCGGCAGAAACCATTTACCGGTGCCGTTTGGCCGGTCAAGCGGATGCTCCGGCCTTGGAATTCCTGCTTCGCTTGAAACAATATCGACCACACCCCACTCCTCGTGCCTTGCAGCAAAGAATGGGAGGACGCTATGTCGGCACGATGAAGCCTGTGTGACGGCAGGCACTTTGGGTTGACGCAAACGGGCGATCGAAGCGAGCGAGGCAACTGAACCCAGCCGGCGTATTCCTAGACTATTCCGCGATCTCCAGCAGGGTCGA
Organism: Mesorhizobium sp. M0590; assembly: GCF_040320905.1. Lineage (NCBI taxonomy): Bacteria > Pseudomonadati > Pseudomonadota > Alphaproteobacteria > Hyphomicrobiales > Phyllobacteriaceae > Mesorhizobium > Mesorhizobium sp. M0590. The sequence continues at coordinate 502,648 of NZ_JAMYQN010000001.1, read as the reverse complement.
TATCAGCAGCCGGCGCTCTTCGACGGAGAGAATGTCCGAACCGAACAGGTTCATGCTGCGAAGCCCTTCGATGGCGAGATAGCAGACCAGCAGCGCCTTGAGATTCGGCGTCTCCTCCTTCAGCCGCTCGAACACCTGCCGCCTGAACGATTTTATCGGCGTCAGGAAGTCGGGATCCTCGGCAATCGCCGAAAATATCCAGGATGCCGACGGTTTCGATTCCTCGGCATGCTCGGCCGACAGCTTGATGTAAGTTGCAAGCGGGCTTTCGCCGTTGACGCCGGCCGTGCGGGCGGACTCCAGCGCCTGCTCGAAGGCGCGCAGGTAATCCTCGACCAGCGCCTGCATCAATTTCGCCTTGGTCGGGAAATTGTAGAGAAGACCACCCTTCGACACGCCGGCACGGCTGGCGACCGCATCCAGCGACAGGCTGCCAGGACCCGTCTCGCGCGCCACGGCGGCGGCGGCGGCGAGAATCTTCTCGCGCGAATTTGCTCTGCGGGCCTTCATCAAGCGTTCCCCATTCATTAGCTTAGGCGGAATTGACAAGACCGTCCAGACGGTACAGTAAGATCGCCGTCATTTGAAATTGGGACCAGTCACAGGTATGTGTTCCGGTCGTCCGACTGTTATGCTGGGCCGTGGCCGAGGGGACTGTTCGTGATCAAGCGCTTCATCATCGCCTTCATTCTGCTCGTGCTGGTGTGCGGCGGCATCGTCGGCTTCAACCTGTTTCACGACATGGCAACCAAACAGTTCTTCGCCAGCATGAAGCCGCCGGCCGCGACCGTGTCGACGGTCATCGTCAAACCGATGTCCTGGACGCCCGGCATCGAGGCGATCGGCACTGTCAGTGCCGTACGCGGCGTCGACCTCACCGTCGAAACCGCGGGCATCGTCAAGGACATCCTGTTCCATGCCAATCAGAAGGTCGCCGCCAACGCCGTGCTGCTTCAGCTCGACGATGAAGTCGAGCGAGCCGACCTCGTGGCATCGAAGGCGCAAGCCACATCCGACCAGACGACGCTGATGCGCGCTCTTGAGCTGCAGAAGCGCGGGGTCGGCACCGACGCTACGCTCGACACGGCGCAGGCAGCAGCATCGGTCTCCGCAGCGCAGGTAAACAAGCTGCAAGCGGTGCTCGACCAAAAGCAGTTGACGGCCCCTTTCAAGGGTACCGTCGGTATTCCGAAAATCGACCTTGGCCAGTATCTCACACCCGGCACCGCTGTGGTGACCTTGCAGGACATGGATACGATGCGTGTCGATTTCACCGTGCCGGAGCAGCAGCTTCCGCAGCTGAAGATCGGACAGACGGTGCGGTTGGGCGTCGGCGGCGGCGACATGCCGTTCACCGGCAGCATCCGCGGCATCGATCCGAAGATCGACCCGACCAGCCGGCTGGTGACCGTGAGGGCGGAGGTCGGCAATCCCGAAGGCAAGCTGACGCCCGGCCAGTTCGTCCAGGTGCGCGTCGAACTGCCCGAGGAGAACGACGTGCTGGCGCTGCCGCAGACGGCGCTGACTTCCAGCCTGTACGGCGACTTCGTCTTCGTGGTGCGCCCGGCCAAATCCGCCGAAGCCAACGGCGCGGCGCCCGAGGCAAAGCCGGAAGAAAAGCCGGCTGCAGATGCTGCCAAGCCCGCGGCCGAAGCACCCGCGGCAAAACCCGACGAAAAGCCGGCTGCTACCCCAGCCAAACCGGCAGAGGAGGCCAAGCCGGCAGCGGAAGAACAGAAGCCGCAGCTCGTGCTCGCCCAGGTGTTCGTCAAGCCAGGCCGCCGCAACGCCGGCCTGGTCGAGATCCTGGAGGGCATCGCGCCCGGCGACGAAGTCGTTACCGCCGGCCAGAACCGGCTCTCCAACGGCATGTCCGTTGCCGTCGACAACACGATCGATCCGAGCAAGCCGGGGAACCAGCAGGCAGCCCAGCAATGAGCTTTTCCGACCTCTTCATCCGCCGCCCGGTCCTTTCGACCGTGCTTGCCTGCATGATCCTGCTTCTGGGTTTCCAAGGCATCTTCAACCTTTCGATCCGGCAGTATCCAGAGGTTGAAGAAACGGCCATCACCATCACCACTGCCTATCCCGGCGCCAGCGCCGACCTGATCCAGGGGTTCATTTCCGCGCCGATCGCGCGTGCCGTCGCGTCGACCGAAAACATCGATTATGTCACGTCGGCGAGCCGGCCGTCATCCAGCACCGTGACAGTGCAGATGAAACTCGGCTCCGACCCTGACGTGGCGCTGAACGAAGTCTTGTCGAAGGTCCAGAGCGTGCGCGGCGATCTGCCGGACGAAACCAAAGACCCGGTGATCGTCAAGGGCACCGGCCAGCAGTTCGCGATGATGTACATCTCGATGCAGAACCCGAACATGACGCCGGAACAACTCACCGAATATATCGAGCGCGTCGTGCGGCCGCGTATCTCGACGGTCGAAGGTGTTGCCGACGTGCAGATTTTCGGCGCCGCCGAATACTCGATGCGTGTCTGGATCGACCCGATCAAACTGGCGGCGCGCGGCGTGACGGCGGCGGAAGTGCTGACCGCCATCAACGAATCGAATTTCCTCTCCGCGCCCGGCGATACCGAAAACGAATATGTGGCTTCCTCGATCACGGTTCGCTCGACCCTGCAGACGCCGGAGGCTTTCGCTGCCCTTCCGCTCCGCTCGAAGGACGGCAATGTGGTGAGACTGCGCGACGTGGCCCGCGTCGAGCTCGCCGCGGCGAACACCGACACCAGGGTCACCTTCAACGGCAAGCCCGGCATCTTTCTCGCCATCTTTCCGACGCCGGCCGCCAATCCGCTGACCACCGCGGCGGCAATCCACAAGATCGTGCCGACCATCCAGGAGACGCTGCCGCAAGGCATGACGATGGAGATCGTCTACGATTCAACCGAGCAGATCAGTGCGTCGATCGAGGAGGTGTTCAAGACCATCGGCGAGGCGGTCGCCATCGTCATCGTTGTTATCCTGCTCTTCCTCGGCTCGTTCCGCTCGGTGCTGATGCCGATCGTGACCATTCCGCTGTCGCTGATCGGCGTCTGTTTCCTGCTGTTTTCGGTGGGCTATTCGATCAATCTTTTGTCGTTGCTGGCCATGGTGCTGGCGATCGGCCTCGTCGTCGACGATGCCATCGTGGTGGTGGAAAACATCCACCGCCACATGGAGGAAGATGGCTTGTCACCGATGCAGGCAGCCTTCAACGGCATGCGGGAGATCTCTTCCGCCGTCGTCGCCATGACGATAACACTGGCCGCCGTGTTCGCGCCGCTGGCCTTCACCGGCGGCCTGACCGGCGCGCTGTTTCGCGAATTCGCGGTGACGCTTGCCGGCTCGGTGGTGCTTTCGGGTGTCGTCGCCCTCACCATCACACCGATGATGTCGGCACGTATCCTGAGGTCCGGGTCGCACAGCCGCTTCCAGCGCATTGTCGACAATACGTTCGGGCGCGTCGAACACATCTATGAGCGGCTCGTCACCGGTTCGTTGAACTATCGCCCGGTGACGCTGATGATCGTCCTCGCGCTGGTCGCCACGACCGGTTTCATGTTCACCAAGACCTCGAGCGAACTGGCGCCGGAAGAAGACCAGGGCTTCTTGCTATCTATTGTGAACGCGCCGCGCTATGCGACCTCGGACTACACCGAGACCTATGTGAACCAGATTCTCGGGCTGGTGAATGATATCCCCGAAACCAGGGCGCGGTTCTCCGCCGTCGCGTTCCAAGGCCCGACGAACAGCGCTTTCGTCGGCTTTGCGTTCAAGGACTGGGCCGAGCGCGCGCGCAGCTCGAAGGAACTTCAGGAAGACATCACTGCCCGCCTTGCCAAGGTGGCAGGCGTCGATGCTTTCGTCTTCGCGCCGCCGACGCTGCCCGGATCGGGCGGCGGCCTGCCAATCACAATGGTGGTGCGCTCGACCGGCGAGGCCTCCCGAGTGTACGAGGCGGCCGAGGACATCAAGAACAAGGCGCAGGCCTCCGGTCGCTTCCTCGCCGTGCAGAATTCAATGTCCTATGACGCGCCGCAAGTGACGGTGACGATCGACCGCGACCGCGCAGCCGCGCTCAACCTGCCGATCGCCGACATCGGCCGGACGCTGACGCTTCTGGTCGGTGGTGCCGAGGTGGCGCAGTTCGACCGCGAATCAAACAGCTACGACATCATCCCGCAGGTGCCGCAGAGCTTTCGCGACAACCCTGAAAAGCTGGGCGAGTATTTCGTGCGCAGTGTGTCTGGCGAGATGGTGCCGCTCTCGGCGGTGGTGAAGATCTCGACCAACGCGTCGCCTGCTGTGATCGAGCAGTTCAATCAGTTGAATTCCGCAACAATTTCCGCCCTGCCGCTGCCTGGTGTCACCACCGGCGACGGTTTGAAAGCAATCGAGGATATCGCCAAGGAGAGCCTGCCGGACACTTTCTTTATCGACTATTCCGGCCAATCGCGCCAAGAGAAGGAACAGGGCAACACCATCCTGATCGCCTTCGCGGCGGCGGTGCTGGTCATATACCTGGTGCTGGCCGCGCAGTTCGAAAGCTTCCGCGATCCGCTGATCATCATGATGTCGGTGCCGCTCTCGATCTTCGGCGCCATATTGCCGCTCAACATGATTCCGAATCTCAATTTGATTTTCATGATCAGCGGCTTGCAGTTCAGCATTCCACCCGCGACACTCAACATCTACACGCAGGTTGGCTTGATCACGCTGATCGGCCTCATCACCAAGCACGGCATCCTCCTGGTCGAGTTCGCCAACCAGCAGCGTGAAATGCACGGCATGCGGCGCCGCGATGCGATCATCGCGTCGGCGAGGGTGCGGCTGCGGCCGATCCTGATGACGACGGCGGCGATGGCGCTCGGCGTGGTGCCGCTGATCATCTCCAGCGGCGCGGGTGCCGCGGCACGCTATTCGATGGGCCTGGTGATCTTCACCGGCATCCTGGTCGGAACCATGTTCACGCTGTTCGTTGTGCCGATGTTCTACACCTTTATCGCCAGCAAGGACCTGCCGCATCACGCCGAAAAGCCGGATCCGAACCTGATGCCGGTGATGCCGGATTAGACTGCACTAATACTGCACTAATAAAGAGGGCCGGATTTCCGGCCTTTTTGTAAGTGATGAGAGCAGCATCGCTCACTTGACGATGACGATGCTGGTGTTGGCCGGGCCGAAGACCTCGACGAGCTGGTAGAAATCGGCGGCGTTGTCCGGATGCAGACGCACGCAGCCATGCGAGGCTGGCTGGCCGAGGCGCTTGATGGCGCTTGTCGCATGTACGGCGTAGCCGCCGCTGAAGAACACCGAATGCGGCATCGGGGCGTTGTCGTATTTCTTCGAATACCACATTTCATGCATGCGGGTCGGCTTGAACGAACCGGTCGGCGTGACGTGCGTCCTGTCGCCGGTCGAGACCTTCCAGGCGAATGTCGGCCGGCCGTCGACCAGGATTTCCATGGTCTGCTGCGATAGCGACACACGCGCGACGATCTTGTTGGCGGCGGCGTGGGCTGCGCCGTTGCCGGCACTGACAAGCAAGGCAGTACCGGTGATCACGGCGGCAGCGATGTTGATGAGCTTGGCGGAAATGGCAGTGTACATGATGTCTCCCCTATTCTGCCGGTCGGGGCCGGCTCAATTCGATGACCGGCTTATCGGGGCGTCATGTTTCCAGCCGATTTCGCTACGTGCTCGTTTGTGTTTCGTTTCTGTTTCCCCTGGTTAACAGAAAAGGTCCGTGCAAAGCAGCTTGCAGTTGCACGACGTCGTCATGACGGTGGCGTGTTTGCCTAGGCGGATCGGCCAAACCGCGGCGCGAATACGCGATTGCCTTTCGTTTGATAGGAATTCACCTGACTCCGAAACCGAGCTGCAACAAAGCGCAGCCTCGGCGGCATGATCCGGATACAGCGAACAGGGTAAGTTGACCTAACGAAAACAGCGGTCAACGAACGATCGGAAGCCAACACTGTTTTCGCTACGGTCTGGATTGGTCTGGACAGTTTCCAGCCTGCGCGTCGACCTGCTCAAGCCCCTCTGGCGGGGGCGGCTTAGGGCCGTTGAGGATGCGCGGCGCCTCCGGCAACTTGCAGCCGAGAGGACCGAAGGCCCGCGCCGCAACGGGGGGCTCCGCTGGCGGCGCGGGCGCTTCGGGGGTTCCCCTGAAGTGCCCGTAAATTCCAATTTTGAGGAACGAACAGCATGAAAACGAAATTCGCCGCTTCCGTGCTTTCCGCCCTGCTTTACGTCCAGGGCCTGCTCGGCATTGCCGGCCTCGCCACCGTGCTGCTGAAGGAACGTGCCCATGCCGGCGAGGTCAGTACGAACAGTGACATGCTGTCCGGCCCGTCGCTTCTCGTGGTGCGCTGAAGAGCATCGGACCCCAAAGTGGAAACCGGTTTTGGGAAAACCCGATGCTCGAGACAAGAGGGTGGCCGTCCTGCCTTCAATCGGCGAATTGCGTCGGCGGATCGAACCGGTAACCCGCACCCCGTATGGTGGTGATGGTTTCGGTATCGAGCTTGCGGCGCAGCCGCACGATGCGCGAATCGATCGACCGATCGAAGGCTTCGGCATTTTCGGCGGGCGCGGCGGCGATGATGTCGTCCCGCGTCAGCACCTTGCGTGGGCTGGCCAGGAACAGCCTGAGCAGCGCCACCTGCCCGGGGGACAGCTGTTCTTCCGTGCCCGAGCGGTGCATGACGATGGCCGATCGGAGATCGACGGTCGCGTTCTCCAGCACGATCAGTTCCCCGGCGCTCCTGCCGCGCCGAGCCAGAAGGCCGCCTACGCGAGCGGCAAGCTCCCTGACATTGAGCGGGCTTTCGACGACGTCGGCGGCGCCGAGTTCGAGCGCCAGAACCTTGTCGACCAGATCGGCCGGGCGGCAGATCAGGATGAAATCCGGTCCACCTTCGCCGCCATGTCGCCTGAGCAGGTCGCGCCCCTCTGCCTGGCTGACGCTGTCGCCGACAACCACGACATCGATACCCTTTTCCGAAAGCAGCGATTCGGCCTCCCACGGCTGTCGCGCCGCGCGGACGTCATGACCGCGCCGCTCGAGATGATCGGCGAGATCGGTCGCAATTACTTCAGCGACGGAAACAAGCGCGATAACGGATCGTGCAGCCATGTTTTTCTACCCCGCATACGGCAACCCAAGAAGAGTGCTGGACATCATGTTTATACCCAATCTACTTTCCGCTGAAAGCGGGAGCGAAAGCATCGTGCGGGCACGAATTGTCATTGTCGAGGACGAGCCCGACCTGAGGGATGCGGTCGCCGAGTATCTCGGCGCCAGCGGCTATGATGTGGCCACGGCCGAAAGTGCGGCGGCGGCGCGCGACCTTTTGGAAACCCAGTCCTTCCATCTGGCCATTCTCGACATCGCCATGCCGGGCGAGGACGGCCTGTCGCTCGGCCGCTGGATGCGGTCGAAAATGCCGATCGGCATCATCTATGCGACGGCGGCCGGTACCGCGCTGGACCGCATCGTCGGACTGGAGCTCGGCGCTGACGACTACATCGTCAAGCCTTACGAATTGCGCGAAGTGCTGGCCAGGGTGCGCAGCGTGCTGCGCCGCGTTCCGGAACCGACCGAGCCACAAAAGGCCAAGGCTGAAACATCCGGCGGCCGCCGGTCCGTGAGCTTCGGACCCTTTCACGCCGATCTCGACGGCAGGCTCGTCACCGGCGCCAACGGCGCGGTCATCGACATGGCCAAGAGCGAGTTCGACGTGCTGGAGGTGTTCCTGACGCGCGCCAACCGGCTGTTGACGCGGGCGGCGATCTCCGAGGCGATCGGTTTCGTCGAGGACCCGGAGTCGTCCCGCGCCGTCGACATCCGCATCATGCGGCTGAGAAAGAAGATCGAGGCGGATCCGGCCAATCCGAAATTCCTGCGCACGGTGCGCGGCGAAGGCTATATCTTCTCGCTGCCAGTCGGGGAAAACAACTAAGGCCCGGCGGCTTGAGCAAGCCACGGCCAGGAAATGACGGCTGACCATGACGGCTGAAACAACACGCGCGGACATGCAGGGCGCCAGGCAGGGCGCGGCGATGGCGGCCGTGCATGTGGTTCGCCGGCTGCGCGAAGCCGGCGACTGGCAACGCGAAATGGAGGGTATTCTCCAGACGCTTTGCGAAGCCATGGATTGTCACCGCGGCATCCTGTTTCGCCTGCGCGAACTGCCCGGCCAGGGCTTCGCCCAGTCGGTCGCCGCTTATTGGATCGCTCCCCGGTTTGGCGGCGAACTGGCGTCACCGACCGTCATCATGCAGTCGGTCGTCGATTCGGACCCATTGCTGGAACGGCTGGCGGAGGACGAGCGTCAAGGCAAGATCTTCGCCGGGCACACACGCGATCTCGAAGGCTTTCTGCGGACCGATTTCGAAAAGCAGAACATCAAGTCATTCCTGTCGGTGTCGGTCTTTTCGCACGGCAATTTGTGGGGCACGCTGGCGGTCAACGACTGCATCCACGAACGCGAATGGACCGACCAGGAAGAGGCGGCGCTGCACATGGTGGCACTCGCCATCGGCGATGCCATCGAACGGTCGCCCTCCGACGCGCATGCCAGCGACGTCATTCGCCGCACCATGCTGCAGGCCTCTCTCGACGCCATCATCGTCATCGACGAGACCGGCTCGATTATCGAATTCAATCCGGCCGCCGAGAAGATGTTCGGCTATCGGCGCAGCGATATCCTCGGCAAGGACCTGCTCGATACGGTCGTGCCGGAATATTACCGCAAGGGCTATGCGTCGGGTGCCGAATACATGTCGGGCCGCGGCGCGCCGATGGTCGGCCAACGGCTTGAAACGGTCACCCAGAATGCCGCCGGCGAGGTTTTTCCGATCGAGCTGACGGCAACCGAGATGCGGGTCGCCGATCGCCAGCTGATCTTCGGCTCCATCCGCGACCTGCGCGACAAGTTGCGGGCCGAGGAGGAAATCAACCGCCAGCGCGAAAAACTGCACCAGAACGAGAAGATGGCGGCAATGGGCTCGCTGCTTGCCGGCGTTTCGCACGAGCTCAACAATCCGCTGGCCGTGGTTGTCGCCCAGTCGACGCTGCTGCACGAATTCGCCGCCGATCCCCAGACCAAGGTGCGCGCCGAAAAGGTGCGCGCCGCTGCCGAGCGCTGCGGCCGTATCGTCAAGAGCTTCCTGTCGATGGTCCGCCTGCACCCGGCCGCACAAGCCGAAACCGACCTCAACCAGGTGATCCGCGCCGCACTCGAAGTGACCGCCTATGGTGCACGGTCGAGCGGCATCATCATCGACACCGATTTCGCCAGCGGCCCGTTGCTGGCCATGGCCGATGCCGACCACGTGACGCAGGTGGCCGCCAACTTCCTCATCAACAGCCAGCACGCCTTGGCCGGCGTTGCCGGCGACCGCAGGATCAAGGTCCGGACGTTTCGCAGCGACCGCGGCAATCCCGGATTCTCGGTCGAGGACAACGGGCCAGGCGTGCCGGAAGCGATACGCTCACGCATATTCGAATCCTATTTCACCACCAAGCCGGTCGGTGTCGGTACCGGCATCGGCCTGTCGATCTCGAAATCGATCATCGAGCGGCACAATGGCAATATCTGGTTCGAGGAGGTTTCGCCGAGAGGTGTGCGTTTTGTCGTGCAGCTGCCGGCGATCGCTGCCGGCGCGGCCGCCGCCGGCGAAGCTCCGTCGCGGTCGAGCGGCTTGCGTCACGCGCTGATCATAGACGATGAGCCGGATGTCGCCGCGTCGCTGTCCGATATTCTGGAGCTGATGGGCATCAAGTCGCGGGTCGTGCCGGCCTGGGTCTCGGCCGCCGCGACGCTGAGCGGCCATGTGCCGCCGGACATCGTGTTTTCCGATTTGCGCATGCCCGGCACCAGCGGCATAGCCGCCTATCGCGAGCTACTCGCCGAAATGCCGGGTCTGGCGCGGCGCTTCGTGCTTGTCACCGGCGATCTGATCGGCGCGAAAGGCGAGATCGAAGCGCTGCCGGCTCAGCAGCGACCGCCGATCCTCGAAAAACCGTTCAGCACGCTGGATGTGCGCGGCGTGCTCTCGGCCATTGCCGAGCAGGCCGCTCTGGGCGGCTAGACTCCGCGATCTCGCCCCGGAAGAAAAAGGCTCCCGGCCGACATTGCGGCGGGAGCCTGACTGGAGTGCTGGAGGGCGCTCGCAAAAAAATCAAAAAACGTTCGGCGTATCAGCCAGCGGGGCGGCATTGGCGATCATGCGGACCGGTCGTGCCTTGCCCGACTGGGCAGCGATGACGCGCAGGCAATCCAGGCTCTCGGCGCCCCAGGCCTGCCCCTTGCAGGCAAAATCGATCTCCGGCATCGGCAGGCGCGCCGTCTTGGTGGTGGTTGTCGCGCCGTCGATGAGGTTGGCCGGCGGGTTCAGTGAGGCGAAGGCCGGACCGACGGTCGGCGTCAACGCCATGCCGGCAAATGCGGCAGCCGCCAGCAGCATGAACATCGCCATCGGATGATCACTGGCGCGCTGGCGCAGCGCCAGCTTCGGGCGCCGGTCGTTACGCTGGGGACCCTGCTGGCGAAGGTCGGTATCGGTGATCTGGATTTTCGTACGCATCGTCGTTTCCTTCGGTCTTCTTCTTTTCCCTGTTGAAACGAACTTAATCGCACCTTGTAACCGGCCAACGATGATGGATTAACGATTGTGTAACCGGCATGAAACCAAGCCCGCGGCCATTCCTGGGCAAACCGATCCGGCGTAGCTGGCAGCACCGGTGGCATTCTGTGCTCGTTTTCCGCTACCCACGGCACCAGATCCACGTCGCTTTTCCAGGCCCACAGAGCGTCGAGCGCTCAACAAGTGTAAGGGGATTAACGTCTGGAATTCCCGGGATTTTCCCGGCTTCGATCGTTCGGACTGGGCTCTCGAATCCCGCTTGATTTCCCGTCAAGAATTCTCTCCATTTTCCCAAACCATTGCATTTCAACGGAAAATATGCTTTTATTGAATGAGCATTCAATAAATAAAGAGCCTTTTATGAACCCGCATCTGCGTGACGTGGCAATCCCCAACGATTGGGATCGGCGGGGGCTGCCTGGCTGGAGCTATCATTCCGACGCCTTGCTCGAACTCGAGAAAGAGCACGTCTTCCGCAACCATTGGCAGATCGCCGGCCATGTCTGCGACGTGCCGAACGCCGGCGACTATCTGACGATGGATGTGGTCGGCGAGCGGGCGCTGATCGTGCGCGGCAAGGATGGCGTTGTGCGCGCCTTCAACAATATGTGCCGCCACCGCGGCAGTCGCGTCGTTGCCGACAGCCAGGGCACTTGCAAGAATGCGCTGGTCTGCCCCTTTCATGGCTGGGTCTACAATCTCGACGGCACGCTGCGCGGTGCTGCCCGCCCCCGTTCCTTCCCCGACCTCGACAAGACCGAATTCGGCCTGATGCCGCTCGAGCTCGAAATCTGGATGGGCTTCATCTTCATCCGTTTCCGCAAGGGTGGGCCGCAGCCATCGGTGGCCGAGCTGTTGAAGCCGATCGAAGCCGAGATTGCCCATTACGGCGTCGCCGAGATGGTGCCGTCCTGGGGCATCTGGACCCAAAAGACGCCGGTCAACTGGAAGTCGGTGCGCGATGTCGACAATGAAGGCTACCACGTCGCCATGGCGCATCCGGCGCTGCAGGACCTTTACGGTGCGACCTATTTCGACGAGCCGTTCGTCAACGGCGTGTCGCGCTCGTTCGCCACCTACAATCCGTATGCCGGACGGCGCTGGAGCGTCGCGCAATACATCAAGCTCGCACCCGAGGCGAAGCACCTGCCGGAACACCTGCGCAAGGCCTGGATCTACTACGGCATCTTCCCGAACAACGCGCTGTCGATCATGCCGGAATCGGTGCAGTTCTATCAGGAATTTCCGCTGTCGACGGGTGAGACGCTGCTGCGCGGCGCCATCTACCGCTATCGCGACGAGACCAGGGAGCAGGCGGCAGCCCGCTACCTATCCTACCGCATCGACCGCGACACGCTGGCCGAGGATGTACAGCTTTCGATATGGTCCAACGAATCCATGCTGTCCGAAGCCTTCGGAGGTTTTTACCTCTCCGATCTCGAATATGGCGTGCGCACCCACCACGACCATTTGCGCAAGCAAGTTCCCGTGCTCGGATTGGAGACCGCGCCCGAGGAGAAGGATATGTGGGCACTCAACGAGGCGCTCAGATCACGCTCCTGACGCCCTGGTCCTCAGGCCCAAATGGCGACGGGAATGCCGAAACGATCGGCGAGCGGCGGATCCGGAAACGGCATTGCCTCGCCTTTGACGATGCGTCCGGCAACCAGCATCATCGCAGCGGCATCGAGGAAATCGTCGGCGGCCGCGCCGCGCGGCGGCGCGTGGTCGAGAAAATCCTGGCTATAACCATGCCGGGCAAGCAGCGCCTTGCGTTCGGCCATGCCGGCCGGATTGATGTTGCCCCTGATCTTCTTTGGCAGGCGCATCGCCCGGTCGCCGTTCAGTTTGCAGAAGGCAACTTCCGGATGCGATTCGAACACGCGGCTGCGTAGTTCGGGGCGCGCGATCAGCAGCGAATCGACCTCACGGATCTTGGCGAAGATGCCGAAGGCCTGGATCGAGACACCGCGCGGCGGATCTGAGGTCGTCTTGGCTACCTCACTTGCCTTGCGATGTGCGGCGTACCAGGCGTCGACCTTGGTGAAGGCTTCGATCTCCGCGTAGAGCGCGGCGCGGGAGGGGATGGCAAAGACACTGGACTGCCGGGCCCCAAGCAGCGGCCGCACCAGCGCCTCCGGGCCGCGACCGCCTCTTTGGGAGAAATCGGGCAGGCCGATTGGCATATCGACCGCTACCAACGAGTCGGCGGGCAGTCGGTCGAGCAACGCCGCGAAGCTTGGGAAAACGGCTGTCGACGGTGCCGCACCGGGATCGCGGCGGACGGCTATCCAGCCGGCCTTGCAACCGTCGACGCCGACAAGCACAACACCCCAGGGCATAACATCGTCGGGCGCAACATCCTTGGGCGCACCATCCTGGGGCACGGCGTCTTCGGCCTGCGTCACGCCCGGCGGTCCCGTTCCGGATGCAGGAGATGGCGAAGCTGCACCATCGCCATCGGGTGCGACAGGCTCTGGGCATCGGTCTCGAGCTGCAACTCGTCGCCGCCGCGCTTGGCGGTCCGCGCCAGGATCTCGTAGACCGCCGCCGTGGTCGATTGCAGCGCCTTGGCGGCCGGCTGGCCGGACAGGATCCGCGCCAGGTAGACGGCCGCCGTCAGGTCGCCGAGCCCATTCGGCGGCTTGTCGATGAGCCGGTGTTCGGCAAGCAGCGCCTCCCTGCCTGTGAGCAGCAAATTGCCGGTGCCGCCGGCCATCATCGCCGGCGCCGAAGTGACCAACATGGCCGGTGGGCCGGCCTGCAGGGCTGCAGCCATTGCCGATTTCAGGTCTGGCAGCGGCGCTCCGGCCATCCATTCCAGCTCGTAGCGGTTGGGCGTGGCGATATCGGCGATCGGCATCAGCCGGTCGCGCATGGCGATTGAGGTCGGCTCAGGTACGTAGAGCCCGCCCGAATCGCCCATCACCGGATCGCAGATATAGAGGGCGTCCGGCGTCTTCGCCTTCACTGCGCCGACCAGCGAAGCGACGGCTTCGGCCTGGCCAGCCTCGCCGAGATAGCCGGACAGCACGGCGCCGACCTCGCCCAGCCACGGCGCGCGCTCGAGGTCGGCCATCAGCGCCTTGAACTGGTCCAGCGGCGGCACGATGCGGGTGGCCCGGCCATGGCCCGGATGCCAGGGCAGGATGACGGTCGGTACCGCCCAAACCGGAAAGCCGAGCGTCTCCAGCGCAAAGACAGCGGCACGGTTGCCGACCGAGCCACGGGCGACATGGCTGGAGACGACGATGACCGCGCGCGGCGCCTCGGTTTTTTCGGCACTCATTGATTTTCCTAACTGCCCCTGGTGACGAAAAGCACGAGCCAGATCAACAGGCCGATGGCAATAAGCAAGCCCGCTGCCCGACCGATGCGAGTGCCCCAATATTCGATCGGATCCGACCGGTCGGCATCGGCCGCGGTGACGTGGTCGCGCGCACCTTTAGTGGTTCGCGCGAGGAACGAGGTGCCGCCCGGGTCGGTCTCGCGCGCCACCCGTTCGATGATGCGGCGCGATTCCGCGTCGCTGTCGTGGCGTTTCGCCATGGTGATGTCCCGTTTTATGCCGAGCTTAACCCGTTCGCCTCGTCTGTCACAGGGCCCGACGGCGAATGGCAGAAACCAGTAACACTTCTCGGCCGAAGTCATTTTCTTACGCAAGGATTGTGCTAATGCTTCGCCTGCCAATGCTATCGAGGGGACTTATCATGCTTGCCCAGCGCCTTTCTTCGCCGCCAATCTTTCGTAATTTAGCTGCGTTCCTGGTCATGGCCGTCATGCTGCCGCTGCTTGCCGGCTGCGGCTACAACACCATTCCGACGGCTGAGGAAAACGCCAAGGCCGCATGGAGCGAGGTGTTGAATCAATACCAGCGCCGCGCCGATCTCATCCCCAATCTGGTCAACACGGTCAAGGGCTACGCCGCGCACGAGAAGGACACGCTCGATGCCGTGGTCGAAGCGCGCGCCAAGGCGACGCAGGTGACCGTGACGCCGGAAACGCTGAACAATCCGGAAGCCTTCAAGAAATTCCAGGACAGCCAGGCCGGCCTGACCAGCGCGCTGTCGCGCCTGCTGGCGGTGGTGGAGAACTATCCCGATCTCAAGGCCAACCAGAACTTTCTGGCGCTGCAAGCACAACTCGAAGGCACCGAGAACCGGATCACGGTCGCCCGCCGCGACTATATCCAGGCAGTGAGAGAGTACAATCTGACGCTGAGGACCTTCCCGTCGGTGATCTGGGCGACCTTTTGGTTCCGCGGCAACCAGCCGTTTGCGAATTTCACCATCGAGGAGGATAAGATGCAGCCGCCGAAGGTCGATTTCGGCACCAACACCACGCAAGGCGGGTGAAGAACAGCCGGTGAGCGTGGTCCCTATTGGCCTTGCACTCCGTAGCGCCCCCCTCTGCCCTACCGGGCATCTCCCCCTCAAGGGGGGAGATTGGCAGCTTTGGCCTCACCGCCCATCCTGCAACGTTGGAGATTGGCGAAAACAGCCGTGACAGCCGATCTCCCCCCTTGAGGGGGAGATGTCCGGCAGGACAGAGGGGGGCGCGACAGAACGCCTGCCTGGCCTTCCTGCTCGTCTTCCAAAGCCTTCTCCTCCTCCTCCCTGTCATCGCCTTCGCCGCCGACCTGCCAACCCTCACCGGACGGGTCGTCGACAATGCCGGCATCATCGATGCCGCGACCGAGGCGGCGCTGACGCAGAAGCTTGCCGAGTTCGAGACCAAAGGGTCCGACCAGATCGTCGTCGCGACCATCCCCAGCCTCGACGGCGAGGAGATCGAGCCTTACGCCAACCGGCTGTTCCGCGCCTGGAAACTGGGCCAGGCGAAGGAGAACAACGGCGTCCTGCTTCTGGTGGCGCCGAACGACCGCAAGATGCGCATCGAAGTCGGCTATGGGCTGGAAGGCACGCTGACCGACCTGCACACCAAGCTGATCATCGAAAACGACATGGTGCCGGCCTTCCGTGCCGGCGATTTCTCCGGCGGCATCAGCAAGGCCGTCGACGACATGATCATGGTGCTGGAAGGCAATCCCGAAGAACTGGAGGCGCGCGGCGAACGCAACCAGCAGCCGCCGTTCAACAGCGACGATCTGTTCTTCACGATCTTCATAGCCATCTGGGCAATCATCTTTTTCGGCGGCCTCGCAGCCTCCATCCTGCCGCCGATCTTCGGCCAGAAGATCGGTCCCGGCCGCTATCGCTGGCTGGGCATGACCTTCGAGCCAAACCGGCGGTCGTCCGGCGGCTGGTCGGGAGGTTCCGGCGGGGGATGGTCGTCGGGTTCAAGCGGTGGCGGGTTTTCCGGCGGCGGCGGTTCGTCCGGCGGCGGCGGCTCCTCGGGAAGTTGGTGACGAGATGACAAGACACGCCATCAGCCCGGTGGAATCCGGCCGTTTCATCAAAATGATCGGCACCGCGCTGTTGGCCATGGCGGTGCTGCTGGTCGGCTTCGCGGCCTTCGCCGCCGCACTGCCGGCACTGACCGGACGGATCGTCGACAATGCCGGCATCATCGATGCCGCGACCGAGGCGGCGCTGACGCAGAAGCTTGCCGAGTTCGAGACCAAAGGGTCCGACCAGATCGTCGTCGCGACCATCCCCAGCCTCGACGGCGAGGAGATCGAGCCTTACGCCAACCGGCTGTTCCGCGCCTGGAGACTCGGCCAGGCGAAGGAGAACAACGGCGTCCTGCTTCTGGTGGCGCCGAACGACCGCAAGATGCGCATCGAGGTCGGCTATGGGCTGGAAGGCACGCTGACCGACCTGCACACCAAGCTGATCATCGAAAACGACATGGTGCCGGCCTTCCGTGCCGGCGATTTCTCCGGCGGCATCAGCAAGGCCGTCGACGACATGATCATGGTGCTGGAAGGCAATCCCGAAGAACTGGAGGCGCGCGGCAAGCGCAATCCGGCGAATGACAATCCTGTCGATCCCATCTTCATGCTGTTCATTGTCCTGTGGGCGACGATGTTCTTCGGCGGCTTGGCAATGGCGTTCCTGCCGCCGATCTTCGGCACGAAGCTGTCGCCGGGCGTTTACAAGTGGCTGGGCATGACGTTCCGCTACGGCCGTGGGCCAGCTTCGTCATCCTCCGGTGGCGGTGGCTGGACGTCTGGGACCTCGTCTGGCAGTGGCTGGTCGTCTGGAAGTTCCGGCAGCGGTTGGTCGTCTGGAAGTTCGGGCGGCGGGTTTTCAGGCGGCGGCGGTTCGTCCGGCGGCGGCGGTTCTTCAGGAAGCTGGTGAGACATCAATCATGGCAACACGACCGATCAGCCCCGAGGATCATGAGCGCATCGCCGATGCGATCCGCGCTGCCGAATCAAAGACCGACGGCGAGATCTACTGCGTCGTGGCGCATGCCAGCGACGGCTATTTCTTTCCGGCCGCTTTCATGGCGATGCTCGGCATGCTCGTCGTCAGCCTCGCCGTCGGTTATGGGCTGGAAGCCTGGTGGCTGTCGATCCGCTTGCCGCATTTCGTCATCGCCGAGCTTCTGGCGGTTGCCAGTGTGCTCATCCTGTTGTGGGCATTGCCGGCATTGCGCATCCATTTGGTGCCGAGGCGGCTGCGCTACCAGGCCGCCCACGCCAATGCGATGAAGCAGTTCCTCGCCCGCAACGTCCACCGCACCACGGCGCGCACTGGCGTGCTGGTGTTCGTCTCGATTGCCGAGCGCTACGCCGAGGTGGTCGCCGACAGCGGGATCGATTCTCGTGTCGGCCAGCATGTCTGGGACGGTGTCGTCCGCGACCTTACGGCGCATGCCGGCGACGATCGGCTTGCCGAGGGGTTCGTCAAGGCGATCCAAGCAGTCGGTGCGGTACTGGCCGAACATTTTCCGGTCTCGACTGGCGACAGCAACGAACTGGACGACCATCTGGTCGAGATTTGATCTCGCCAAAAGCGGTTTCGCAGCGTCTCAAGGACGCACCGTCCGGCTGTGTGAAAGCATCGTGGCGGTTGACCGGACTCTTGCAATCGGGCGCGGCGGGTTTATGGTTAACTAATCATGAATACGCTGAGCATCGACATCAGGAAAGCCGAACCGCGCGATGCAGCCGCCATCGCCGACGTGCATCTCGAGGCCTGGCGCGGCGCCTATTCGGGCATCATCCCACACCGCACGCTGACATCGATGATCAACCGCCGCGGCGCCGACTGGTGGGCGAATGCCATTCGCCGCGCTGCCACCGTCCTGGTCGTCGAAATCGGCGGCAAAATTGCCGGCTATGCGACGATCGGCAAGAACCGTGCCCGCGAACTCAGGCAGCAGGGCGAGATCTACGAACTTTACCTGCGGCCGGAATATCAAGGCATCGGGCTCGGCAGCCGGCTGTTCTCGGCCGCGCGGGCACGGCTGGCCGACCATGGCCTGAAAGGCATGGTGGTCTGGGCGCTGGAAGACAATCAGAACGCACTTGCCTTCTATGCCGGCGCCGGTGGCCGCGATGTTGCCGAAGGCGTCGAGATATTCGAGCAGAAGGCGCTGAAGAAGGTCGCTTTCGTCTGGGAATGACGGCCAGCGCATGATCCGGCCGGTTTTCGGTTCGGACGATCTCCCCGTACCATTCGCCGCATTGCACCATTCGCCGTCGCCCGCTATCGATCTCCAATCGAGAGAGGGATAAAGCGATGCGTATCGAAGCGATTGCCAGCGGAAAGAACCCGCCCGAGGACGTCAACGTCATAATCGAGGTGCCGATCGGCGGCGAGCCGATCAAGTACGAGATGGACAAGGAAGCCGGCACCCTGTTCGTCGACCGCTTTCTGCACACGTCGATGCGTTATCCCGGCAATTACGGTTTCGTACCGCATACGCTGTCGGGCGACGGCGACCCGATCGACGTGCTAGTCTGCAACACGCGCGCGCTGGTGCCAGGCTGCGTCATCAATGTGCGGCCGATCGGCGTGCTGGTGATGGAGGACAATGCCGGCCAGGACGAGAAGGTGATCGCGGTGCCTTCACCCAAGCTGACCTTGCGTTACGAGGACGTCCACGAATACACGCAATTGCCCGACATCACCCGTCAGCAAGTGCAGCACTTTTTCGAGCACTACAAGGATCTCGAACCCGGCAAATGGGTCAAGATCGAAGGCTGGTACGATGCGGCCTATGCCAAGAAGATGATCGTCGAGGCAATCGAGCGGGCCAGGCGCAAGTAATTGTCGGGCGCAAATAATCACAAATAATCAGTTGTCGACGCGGCCGAAAGCGGGCGCGTCGCCAAGCACCTCACGCTTGTCCTTGCCGCAGGCGAAGGTGCGTGCCTTCTCGTCGGCAAGCTTGCGCGCCTGATCGTTGGCGGCGGGATTGCCGGTGGCGAGCACAAGGCCGATCGTGCAGCCTTCGTGGGCGTCAGGCTGGGCAACCTTGGCGACGATCAGCACTTCCGTCGACTTGTTCTCGCCCTCGGTATCGCTGATCGAGCGACGATGAATGACGGCGAAGGGAATGGCAGTTTTGCCGTTGGTTTCGATCCGCCACTCGACTTTGGGTCCAGCCGAATTGAGGCCGGAAAAGCTTTCCCAGACCGTGGTCATATCGCCAGGTGGAAAGCCGTAGAACAGCGATTCCCGCGCATCGTCGTAGGAAACCAGCACCGGGTAACCGCGGTAGCCCGAACAGGCGAGATCGGCCCAGTCCCCGTCGCCTTCTTCCGCTTGGGCATAGGTGACGCAGTCCTTCTCCCAATCGAGATCGGTATAGACGCTGGATATGTCGCCGGCCCGGGCCGCCTGGCAGAAACCGGCGAGGGCAAGCGGGATCAAGAGAGCGCGCATGGCGGAACAACTCAGTTCGGGGGGCGCAGCGTACCGTCAAATTTAGCAGCAGCCTAGAGGAAGTCAGGCTGCGCACAGTGGTCTGGTAAAACGGAACACTATTTCTTCAAACTTGCCTCTATCAGAAGATCGGCGTTGCGGGCCACCGACTGCGCCGGCCCGCCGACACCGAACAGCTGGCCGCTGATATAGGCGCCCTCGATCAGGAGCAGCAGCCCGTCGCCCAGCGTGTCGGCGTCGCCGGCGCCCATCTCTGCCGCCATGGCACGCAAGCGCCGGCGCAATTCCTGCTTGTTGGCCTCGCTCACCACACGGGCCGGATGGCCATGTTCGGGATATTCGACCGCGGCATTGGTCATGCCGCAGCCGCGATAGTCGGGCTTTTGCGTACGCTTGCCGACACGCGTCAGGAAGGCGACGATCTGCGCGCGCGGATCGCCGGGATGGGCATTCACCGCCTCGTCGAAGCGCTCCCAGAATTCGAGGTCATAGTGCCGAAGATAGGATGCGGCCAGCTCATCCTTGGACGGAAAGCTGCGGTAGAGGCTGGGCTTGGTGACGCCGGCACGCCGCACGATCTCGTCGACGCCGATCGCCCTGATGCCTTGCCGGTAGAACAGGTCTCGCGCCACCTGGAGAATCCGTTCGGCGGCGCGAGGCGGGGGTGCGTCATTCGCCTTGATCGTTGGTTCAATGCTTTTCATGCCTGGTCTGCCGGTTAGCTGGTTGACAATGTTACCGGTCGGTACGTATGTTTCGCGCTCCCGCAACGTACCGGTCAGTAACATGATAGCTCAATCCCGCCCGTTTGGCCAGCGCTACGCTTTCGTAGTGGTCGCCGTCATCTTCCTTTGCCTGCTGATCGCAGCGGGCCTGCGTTCGGCGCCGGCAGTCATGATGCTGCCGCTGGAGAACAGTTTCGGCTGGCGGCGCGACGTGGTGTCGCTGGCGGCGGCCACCGGCATCTTCCTCTATGGCCTGACCGGGCCGTTTGCCGCGGCGCTGATGGAGCGGATCGGGCTGCGCCGCACCTTGCTTGCCGCGCTGCTGTTGATGTCGGGATCGACCGCGCTCAGCCTGTTGATGACCAAACCGTGGCATCTGCTCCTCACCTGGGGCGTGTTTTCCGGCGTCAGCTCGGGCGCCGTCGCCACCGTGCTCGGCGCGACCATCGTCAACCGCTGGTTCAAGACCAATCGCGGCTTGGTGATGGGACTGATGTCGGCGTCCAGTGCCACCGGGCTGCTGGTCTTCCTGCCGCTGCTCGCCTCGCTCGCCCAGTCGGGCGGCTGGAAGCCGGTCGCCATCGCCATTGCCGTGGCCACCGCCTGCCTGGTGCCGCTGGTCTATATGCTGGTGCCGGAGCGCCCGGCGTCGATCGGCATGGTCCGCTATGGCGCCGATGCCGACGACGTGCCGCCGGTGCCGCCAGCCTCGCAAGGCAATTTCCTTTCGCACACGCTGAGCACGCTGCGCCGCGCCGCCGGCACGCGCGTGTTCTGGTATCTGTTCGCCACTTTCTTCGTCTGCGGCTTCACCACCAACGGGTTGGTCGGCACTCACCTGATCGCCTTTTGCGGCGATATGGGCATTGGCGAAGTGCAGGCTGCAGGCCTGCTCTCGATGATGGGCATCTTCGATCTTATCGGCACGACGCTGTCGGGCTGGCTCACCGACCGTTTCGACCCGCGCAAGCTGCTCGGCGTCTATTACGGTATTCGCGGCCTGTCGCTGATCTATTTGCCCTATTCCGGCTTCTCGGCGACCAGCCTGATCATCTTCGCCGTGTTTTACGGACTGGACTGGATCGCCACGGTGCCGCCGACGCTCAGGCTTTCCAACGAGGCGTTCGGCGACCGCAGCGGGCCGATCGTCTTCGGCTGGATCGTCGCAGGCCATCAGGTTGGCGCCGCGACAGCGGCCTTCTTCGGCGGCACCATGCGCGAGCTGCAAGGCAATTACGAGCTTGCCTTCATGATAGCAGGCATGACCGCGATTGCCGCCGCCTGCATTTCGCTGCTGATCAACACCAGCCGCCAGGCGTTCGACCCGGAACCGCAAGCGGCTTAGGGGTGCGCCAACGGTGCGGCTTTCCCTTCTCCCCTTGTGGGAGAAGGTGGCCGAGCGAAGCTCGGCCGGATGAGGGGTGTTCCAGCTTGGAACCGCCGGCACTCCGTCCAGCACCCCTCAACCGTCTTGGCGCTGCGCGCCAATCCACCTTCTCCCACAAGGGGAGAAGGAAAGAGCTAGCGCTCCTGTTGGTTGTTACGAAACCTTCATCGTTTCGAAATGTGCCTGAAACATTGAAGCTGGAGCTTGGCGGCGACGTTCAATGCCATCCAGGAGACAGCCATGAACAAGATTTCGATGACGCGGCGCGCTTTCGTCACGTCGGCCAGCGCCGTTGGCCTGGTCGGCGCCTCGGGCCTGGCGCTTCCCTATTACTCGCGCGCCAATCAGCGCCCGGCTTTCACCCATGGCATCCAGTCCGGCGACGTCGACGCCACCAGCGGCATGGTCTGGACACGCACCGACCGGCCGTCGCGCGTCATGTTCGAGGTGTCGCCGACCGAAAGCTTCACCAATGCCGTCCGCCTGGCGCCGCTCGATACCTCGCCGGCCAGCGATTATACGGTGAAGCGGCTGCTTACCGATCTCGCCTCCGACCAGGACATCTTCTACCGCATGGTCGCGGCCGATCTTGCCGACATCAACGCCGTTTCCGAGCCGGTCGTGGGCCGCTTCCGCACGGCACCTGCCTCGAAGCGCGACATTCGCTTTGCTTGGTCGGGCGACACCGCCGGCCAAGGCTGGGGCATCGACGAGACCGGCATGAAGACCTACGCCACCATTGCCAAGCACACGCCCGACTTCTTCCTGCATTCGGGCGATACGATCTATGCCGATGGTGCGATGAAGGACGAGGTCGACCTGCCCAACGGCGGCAAGTGGAAAAACAAAGTGCTGATCGACGAGAAGCGCAAGGTTGCCGAGACGCTGGACGAATACCGGGCGCAGTGGAAATACAACATGATGGACAGGCATGTGCTGGCGCTCAGCGCCATCTGTCCGACCTTCTATCAGTGGGATGACCACGAGGTGCTGAACAACTGGTCGGACTCGAAGGACCTGAGCGCCGACGATCGCTACACTGAAAAATCCATCCATGTGCTGACGGCACGTGCGGCGCGCGCCTTCCACGAAATGACGACGATCCGTTACGAGCCGTCGGAGCCCGGCCGCGTCTACCGCAAGATCGCCTATGGTCCGCTGCTCGACGTGTTCTTCCTCGACATGCGTTCCTACCGCGGCCCCAACGGTCCGGATATGCAGGAGACGATGACGCCGCAATCGCGCATCCTCGGTGAACAGCAGATCAAATGGCTGAAGCGTGAACTGGCGAATTCCAACGCAACCTGGAAAATCATCGCCGCCGACATGCCGCTCGGCCTCGTCGTCTGGAACGACGGCACCAAGAAGGTAGGGGCCGAGGCGGTCAGCAATGGCGACAATGGCCCGGCCAAAGGGCGTGAGCTGGAAATTGCCGACCTTCTTCGCTATATAAAGAATGCGGGTATCAGCAACACTGTCTGGCTCACCGCAGACGTGCATTACACAGCCGCGCATTACTACAATCCGGACAAGGCGCAGTTCCAGGACTTCAATCCGTTTTGGGAATTCGTTTCGGGTCCGATCCATTCCGGCACGTTCGGGCCTAATGGTTTCGATATGACATTCGGCCCGGAGCTGAAGTTCATAAAGGCACCAACTGCCGAACAGGGTCAAAACCTGGCGCCTTCGGCCGGCCTGCAGTTCTTCGGGCTCGTCGAAATCGATGGCGCCACCGAGCAGTTGACGGTGCGGCTGATGGATCGCGACGACAGCGAACTCTACAAGGTCACGCTCGATCCGGTGCGGTCGGCGTGAGCGACGGCGCCACTACCCTCGGGCCAGCCCGAGGGTAGGGCGTATATCAATCGGGATAGCAGACGACGGGAATGTTGGGCCAGACGGCGCTGTCGCATCCGGCATTTTGCTGCCGCTGCTTGAAGGCGGCGCTGACCGGCCCGGTCACCACCGGATCGACGCCATCGGGAGCATCGGCAAAAAGCTGCTCCGCCGACGGCTTGTCGGACGGCAAAGCAGACCGCGTCTCCTTGAACGACGCCGCCGACTGCGCCGCGCCGGCCGCGAGGAGGACGGCGAGCGCGGTACATGCCAAAATCGGCCGGAGTTTGATGCCTATCTCGATCATGAAATTCGAACTGTCCGGACCATGAAAGGTTCCGCCTTGGTTAATAATTCCACTTCACACCAAGACATTTAAGATTTGGTGACTTTATTTGGTGGCTCGCCTCCTCTTTCGCAATTGCGAAAAACCCTGTATGAGCCGCCCAACCGAAAGAGGCAGCGCCTTTTGGCCTGCTGCCTGCAACGCTCCCGAGACCGAAACATGAAAATCCGCAATATCGCGATCATCGCGCACGTCGACCATGGAAAAACCACCCTTGTCGACCAGCTTCTGAAACAGTCCGGCTCGTTCCGCGACAACCAGCGCGTCGCCGAGCGCGCCATGGATTCGAACGACCTCGAAAAGGAACGCGGCATCACCATCCTGGCCAAGGCGACCTCGGTCGACTGGAAGGACACCCGCATCAACATCGTCGACACGCCCGGCCACGCCGACTTCGGCGGCGAGGTCGAGCGCATTCTGTCGATGGTGGATTCGGCCATCGTGCTGGTCGACGCCGCCGAGGGGCCGATGCCGCAGACCAAATTCGTCGTCGGCAAGGCGCTCAAGGTTGGACTGAAGCCGATCGTCGTCATCAACAAGATCGACCGGCCCGATGCCCGTCACGTCGAAGTGGTCAACGAGGTGTTCGATCTTTTTGCAGCACTTGACGCCACCGACGAGCAGCTCGACTTCCCTATCCTTTATGGTTCAGGCCGCGACGGCTGGGTCTCGGAAAACCCCGAAGGTCCGAAGGACCAGGCTCTGGCGCCGCTGTTCGACCTCGTCATCAAGCACGTGCCGGCGCCGACCGTTCATCCCGGCCCGTTCCGCATGATCGGCACCATCCTGGAAGCCAATCCGTTCCTCGGCCGCATCATCACCGGCCGTATCGAATCCGGCACGCTGAAATCCAACCAGGCTGTCAAGGTGCTGCACCATGACGGCACCCAGGTCGAAACCGGCCGCATTTCGAAGATCCTCGCTTTCCGCGGGCTCGAGCGCCAGCCCATCGACGAGGCGCAGGCGGGCGACATCGTCGCTATTGCCGGCCTGTCGAAGGGCACCGTCGCCGACACCTTCTGCGACCCGTCGGTGACGGAACCGCTGCATGCGCAGCCGATCGATCCGCCGACCGTGACGATGTCGTTCCTGGTCAATGATTCGCCGCTGGCCGGCACCGAAGGCGACAAGGTGACCAGCCGCGTCATCCGCGACCGCCTGCTGCGCGAGGCCGAAGGCAATGTCGCGCTGAAGATCGAGGAATCGCCGGATAAGGATTCGTTCTTCGTCTCCGGCCGCGGCGAATTGCAGCTGGCCGTGCTGATCGAGACGATGCGCCGCGAAGGTTTTGAGATCGCCGTGTCGCGGCCGCGCGTTGTCATGCAGAAGGGCGACAGCGGCGAATTACTGGAGCCGGTCGAGGAAGTCGTCATCGACGTCGACGAGGAGCATGCCGGCGTCGTCGTGCAGAAGATGTCGGAGCGCAAGGCCGAGATGGTCGAGCTTCGCCCTTCGGGCGGCAATCGCCAGCGCATCGTCTTTCACGCACCGACGCGCGGATTGATCGGCTACCAGTCGGAACTGTTGACCGACACGCGCGGCACCGCTGTGATGAACCGGCTGTTCCATGCCTATGAACCTTACAAGGGTGAGCTGCCGGGCCGTACCAACGGCGTGCTGATCTCCAACGAACAGGGTGAATCGGTGGCGTACGCCATGTGGAACCTGGAAGACCGCGGCCCGATGGTCATCGACCCCGGCGTCAAGGTCTATCAGGGCATGATCATCGGCATCCATTCCAGGGACAACGACCTCGAAGTCAACGTGCTCAAGGGCAAGAAGCTGACCAACATCCGCGCCGCCGGCAAGGACGAGGCGGTGAAGCTGACACCGCCGATCCGCATGAC
Organism: Mesorhizobium sp. M0590; assembly: GCF_040320905.1. NCBI lineage: Bacteria > Pseudomonadati > Pseudomonadota > Alphaproteobacteria > Hyphomicrobiales > Phyllobacteriaceae > Mesorhizobium > Mesorhizobium sp. M0590. Next base: position 477,054 of record NZ_JAMYQN010000001.1, on the reverse strand, counting down.
GCTGGAACGCGCGCTGGCCTGGATCCAGGACGACGAGCTGGTCGAAGTGACGCCGAAGACCATCCGCCTGCGCAAGCTCTATCTCGATCCGAACGAGCGCAAGCGTTTTGAGAAGTCGGCGAAAGTGGTCGGCGCGGCGTAAGAGCTTTTATTCTGGGCGGAATGGAGGGGCGAAACACGCGTTCCTTCCCGCTGAGCGGACACGGCTTGTCGCCAGAAGGAATGTGGCGCCGGCCGCTCAGTGTCTCTTCAGAGGCTACAGCGGAGTCGTCGCAATACCATGATATTTTCGCTCTCTCCTTCTTTGTCACGGTAGTTTAGCTGTGGGTAAAGGCGGGGAAACGGGTGTGGGAAATGCCGTTCTGGCTTTCGTCCGGAGCCTTATGCAAGATGACATGCGGCGAAGGCTCGTTGCTCACAAGAATCTTGTTGGATTTGGCAATGCAGTATTGCCAGCGATCGAGCACGAACTTGCAAGGATCGATCTAGGCAAGGTTTCCCATCACGAAATCGCAACGCTTGTGGCGGGCCTCGCTACTGCTCTGCACGATATCAACGAAGACGCATCCCGACGATATATGTCGGCTTCGCTCGCAAGACCGATAACTCCCCTCATGCGAGCTGCGCTCCGCAGCATCGTCCGCTTTGCAATGGACGACTGGCGGCGGTCTTCGGTCGGCGGCATCATTGTTCTGGAGCATGGCAAGCTCGACAGTCGCTTTGAAGCCTCTCGGCACGTTGGCCGCTGGCTGGCAAATGTACCTGAAGCCGATCTGGTTGGCATTTCGCGAATCTACATAATCCCGGAACCTCCCGAGCCCGAATTCGCCGGTACCTACCTCCAGGCGGTATCGGTCATCGAGATTGTCTGGCGACGCCCATCCGAGCACAGGATTGGGAACGTAGTTCGGAGATTCATGATCGAGAAAACGCTCTATCATGAGGTAGGACACCACGCGCTGCAGCATGTCGAATCTGGACAGGATCCTGATCAGGAACGGCAGGCAGACCGTTACGCATGGAAAATGATGCGCAAGGCACATCCCAATCTATCGATGCTTACTCTTCCCTTGCGATTCCTTGGCGCGTTTCACCGAAGGAAAAATGCCAAGGATTTGGAAACAGCTTAGGATTGCGTTTCGGGAAATCGGCGAAAGTGGTCGGCGCGGCGCAAGTTTCTTTCTTGTAGTCTACAACAACGAGGGAAGGGAGCACTCGTGTGCTCCCTTCCCTCGTTGTTTCATCCGCCGGCAGCCGAGATGATGGCTTCCCGGTCGGGCTCGCCGACGAGATAGACGCGGATCGTCGTTCCCGCTCGAGCCGGCTTGCGCAAGGCTTTGCCCCCGTCCGGACCAATGACCAGCAATCGTTTCTCTTCCCAAACCTGTAGCCGCGATCGCGGGACACCGAGTTCGCTGGCCAGCAACCGGTCGAGCCGCAGCGTTGTCGGCATTTCGAGCCAGAGCTGAAGTTCGAGAGCGCTGGTATTTTCCGGCCTGTCCCCGAGCACCTGCTTATGAACGATGGCTTCAGGAAACTCCTCGACGCGCCCGATCCTGCTTCGCAATGCGGCAACATCGAAGGCATGGCGCCGCGCCAGGACCGGATCGTTGCTTTCGAGCGCCTGCAATATTGCCGGTTCGATATCGCGGCGGCTGCAGCGCTCCAGAATGCCGAAATTCCAGGAATTGTCGCAGTCGATGCAGCGGTAGATCAACCAGGCGTCAATGCGCTTGCCATTGGCATTGACGCGGAATTTGCCGCTGCAGCGATAGGCTTTCAAGCTGCCGCAGCGATTGCAGTTGAGGTGAGGTCGAGGTGCGGTCTTGGGTGTGATCGCCCAGCGGATACGCAGTATCGAAGGCATGCCGAAAAGCCCTTCCCGTCGGGAAGTTCGTCAGATCGGCGATATCGAGAACCCTTGCGGGCACGGCGTGGCGAGAGACTGCGGCAGTCGGAAATCAGGTGTCGCGGGTGGTTATGCGCGACAGCGGTTCAGCAGTGCCAAACCGGTCTCGAACCGCCACCCGAGGAACACATGATGTGAAAACAGGCATCGCGACTGCGACGCCCTGCTCTGTGTTGGGGGAGTTGACGAGACCGGCGGTTACGTAGGCAAAGTGAAGCTCGGAAAAGATTTCGGAACGACATCTCTAGCCGTGAGGTGCCTGGCCGACAAGCCTTCTTTCGGTAGACGCTACCGTCGCCGGAACAGTTGGGTTATGTTGAACGACCCAAACATTTCAAACGAGACCGCGTCATGCATTTCACGTCGCTGCTGATTTTTGCCGGCGCCCTGCTTGTTGCAGCCGGCTCGCCCGGCCCATCGATCGCCGCTCTTGTGGCGCGGGTCATCTCGAAAGGGTTTCGCGACGTGTTTCCGTTCCTGCTTGCCATGTGGATCGGCGAAGCGATCTGGCTGTCCCTGGCGGTGTTTGGCCTCGCCGTGGTGGCGCAGACGTTCCACTTTGCCTTTGTCGTCGTGAAGTGGGTCGGCGTCGCCTATCTCGGCTGGCTGGCCTGGAAGATGTGGACGGCACCGGTCGAGGCCAAGGAAGGCGCGCTGCCGCGCGAAGATTCGCCCGTCAGACTGTTCTTTGCCGGCATGGCGGTGACGCTCGGCAATCCCAAGATCATGATGTTCTACCTGGCGCTGCTGCCGACCATCATCGACCTCGGTTCGGTCAGCATGATCGGCTGGGTCGAGCTGACCGCGACCATGGCCGTTGTCCTGGTCGCTATCGATTTGACCTGGGTGCTCGCCGCATCACAGGCGCGCAAGCTGCTCAAAAGCAAGCGGGCGATGAAGATCGCCAACCGCGTCAGCGCCGGAACCATGGCCGGCGCTGCGGCGGCTATCGCGGCGCGGTCCTGAGCCGGCGCGTCAACCCATTTCGATTATCGGCGCAATCTCGACGCTGAAACCCGGGTCCGTCAGGATAGGACAATCCTTGGCTTTGCCGACGGCATCGTCGATGTCTTTCGCTTCGATGATGGTGTAACCGGCGGTCGGATTGCTACCGCCATTGTTCTCGACCTTGCCGCCGGGCAGCAGGGTCTTCGACATGCCGACTGGATTGCCACCATCGACCACGGCTGAGCCAAGCTTGCCGTACCAGCCGTTCCAGGCATCCATCGCTGCCTTCCGTTCGGCCTCCTCGGTCGGCATCTTGCCCGAGCCGTGATAGACGTAGAGAAATTTCGCCATGTTCTCCTCCTTTGATCGGCGGCATCGAACCGGCATGCGGTCATGCCGCATGCCGATCATCGGACCAAACCGGCAAACAAGCAACGAGAATGCGAAGTAGCTAATATAATGTGCGGTTGGCTCGCAACGGCGGTGCCCTATCGCGCCATCGCATGGTATTCATCGTTCGGCCGCATGTCGATTGCCGATGCCAGCCGGTTCGACATGTTGAAGAACGCCGCGGTCGAGGCGACGTCCCAGATGTCGCGGTCGGAAAAGCCGACTTGCCGCAGCGCCGCCCGGTCCGCTTCGACGATCTTTGCCGGCTGCTCGGTCAGCTTCACCGCGAATTCGAGCATGGCGCGTTGCCTGTCCGACAGCTCGGCGGCGCGAAAATTCATCACCATCATCTCGCCGAAGGCCGGGTCGCCGGAAAGCTGGCGCACCGCCGCGCCATGCGCGACCAGGCAATAGTAGCAATGGTTGACCGACGAGACGGCCACCGCGATCATCTCGCGCTCGAGTTTCGACAGGCCGGATTCACCCAGCATCAAATCATTGTACATGTCGGTGAAAGCGCGCAGCTTCTTCTCGTCGAAGGCATAGGCGAGCAGCACATTGGGAACGAGGCCGAGCTTCTCCCGGCACTTGGCGAAATAGGCCTTGGTCGCGTCGCTCAGCTCCGCCGGTGCCAGGTCAAGCGCGGTAATTTTCTCCGTCATGGCGGATTTCTCCTCGTTTTCGCCAGGCTGCCGGTGAATTCCGACATTTCGTCGCAAGCCGTCAAACCTTTGTCGCCAAATACCCGTCATCTGTTAGCATAGCCGCAAAAACATGTGACGGGAGGGACTCATGGCCAGCGTAAAGTCAGCGAGCCGGTTGAAAAAGGCCGGCGTGACGAGGGGTGAAGCCGCGGGTGGCGAAAAGCCCGGCAGGCTTGCCGACTACTTGCTGGCCCGAGCTCCGGCCGAAGATGTCGCCGCCTACGACGTCATCGATCTCGAACGCGCTGCCGAACTCGCCGGCCGCGCAGTGGCCAGGCACAAGAAGGACGACTGCGTCGTTGCCATAGACGTTGATTCCGGTGTCGTCCGCCAGGGCCGGCCGATGACGGTGATCACCGTCGTCAACGACAACATGCCGTTCCTGTTCGATTCCGTCCTCGGCGAGATTACAGAAAGCGCCGGCGAGCCGCTGCTGGTTACCCATCCGGTCATAGTCGTCAGGCACGGCAAGAACGGCGTCGAGGAAATCCTCGGCGATGGCGGTTATGCCAAGGGCGACCACAGCCATGACCGACTGAGCGTCATCCATGTCCATATCGGCCGCCTTTCGGCCGAGCAGGCCGAAGGCCTGGCCGCACGCCTGACGAAGCTGCTCGGCCAGGTGCGAGCCGCCGTCACCGACTGGAAGCCGATGCTTGCCCGCCTCGACCAGGCGATCTCGGAATTCCGCTACTCGCCAGTGCCGCTCGACAAGGCCCATGTCACCGAGGCGATCGCCTTCCTCGAATGGCTGCGCGACGACAATTTCACCTTTCTCGGCATGCGCGAATTCAACTACACTGGCGGCGAGACGAGCGGCATGCTCGAGCGCGCCGAAAAGCCCGGCCTCGGCATCCTTTCCGATCCCGACGTGCTGGTGCTCAGGCGCGGCACCGAAGCGGTGAGCACGACCCCGGAAATCCGTGCCTTCCTGCATGGGCCGGAACCGCTGATCGTCACCAAGGCCAACGCCAAGTCATCGGTGCACCGCCGCATCTACCTCGACTACATTGGCGTCAAGACCTACACCGGCAAAGGCGTGCTTTCAGGCGAGCTCCGTATCGTCGGCCTGTTCACCTCGACTGCCTATACGCGCTCGGTGATGAAAATCCCCTACCTGCGCTCGAAGGCGGAAACCGTCATTGCCAAATCCGGCTTCAATCCAAGCGACCATTCCGGCAAAGCTTTGATCAACGTGCTGGAGAGCTATCCGCGCGACGAGCTGTTCCAGGTTTCGGTGCCGATCCTGCGCAAGCATGCCGAAGCCATACTGGGCTTGATCGAGCGACCGCGCGTCAGGGCATTGGTGCGTGTCGACCAGTTCGACCGCTTCGTCTCCGTGCTCGTCTTCGTGCCGCGCGACCGCTACGACAGCGTCGTGCGCGAGAAGATCGGCACCTATCTGAAGACCGTCTTCGAAGGCCGGCTGTCGGCCTATTATCCGGCCTTCCCGGAAGGCGGGCTGGCGCGCGTCCATTTCATCATCGGCCGCTCCGGCGGCAGGACGCCGAAGGTCGAGCAGGCGACGATCGAGGCGGCGATCCGCGACATCGTACGGACCTGGGACGATGCACTGCGCGAGACCGCGACAGAGACCGGCGCCGATGCGAGACTCACGGCCATCGCCTCGCGTTTTTCGGAAAGTTATCGCGACAGTTTTCCGCCGGCCGTGGCGCTGGCCGACGCCGGGCGCATCGCCAAGCTCGATGCGTCAAATCCGATCGCCATCGACTATTACCGTCACACCGTCCAGAAGCCGCATCAGGCGGCGCTGAAGATCTATCACCATGGCAGCCCGGTGGCGCTGTCGCGGCGCGTGCCCGTGCTGGAAAACATCGGTTTCCGCGTCATCAGCGAGCGCACTTTCGAGGTCGGCGACATTCAATCCGGCATGGTCTTCATCCACGACATGGAACTCGAGAACAGCTACGGCAGGCCGATCGACCTCGGCAATGGCGGCGCGCTGTTCGAGGATGCGTTCCTTTCCGTCTGGCGCGGCGATGTCGACAATGACGGCTATAACGGCCTTGCCCAGACCGCCGGCCTGTGGTCGGGCGAGATCACCGTCCTGCGCGCCTATGGCCGCTATCTGCAGCAGGCCGGCATCCCGCAGAGCCAGGATTTCATCGCCGCCGCACTCAACCGTTATCCCGAGATCGCCCGCGGCCTGCATGCGCTGTTTGTCGCCCGCCTCAGCCCGACGGCCGAGACGGAAGGCGTCGTTCAGGCCAAACATCTGAAAGCCAAGATCACGGATGCGCTGGAAGACGTTCCCAACATTGACGACGACACCATCATCCGCCGTTATCTGAATCTGATCGAAGCCTCGCTGCGCACCAATCATTTCGTTGCCGATACGAAACGGAAAGGCCAATCGCTGGCGATCAAGCTCGATTCGCAATCGGTCGACGGGCTGCCGGCGCCGCGGCCATGGCGGGAGATCTTCGTCTACGGCTCCGAGGTCGAGGGTGTGCATCTGCGCTTCGGCCCAGTCGCGCGCGGCGGCCTGCGCTGGTCGGACCGTGCGCAGGACTATCGCACCGAGGTGCTCGGCCTGGTCAAGGCACAGCAGGTCAAGAATGCGGTGATCGTGCCGGTTGGCGCCAAGGGCGGCTTCTACCCGAAAAAGCTGCCGATGAGCGCCGGGCGCGACGCAATTTTCGAGGCCGGCACGGCCGCCTACAAGAATTACGTTTCCAGCCTGTTGTCGATCACCGACAATATCGGGCTGGACGGCGTCATCCCGCCAGCCGGCGTCGTGCGGCGCGATCAGGATGATCCGTATTTCGTCGTCGCCGCGGACAAGGGCACGGCGACCTTCTCGGACATCGCCAACGCCATCAGCGAAAGGCACGGCTTCTGGCTCGACGACGCTTTCGCCAGCGGCGGTTCGGCCGGCTACGACCACAAGAAGATGGGCATCACCGCCAAGGGCGCCTGGGAAGCGGTCAAGCGGCATTTCCGCGAGATGAACCGCGACATCCAAACCACGCCGTTCACCGTCGTCGGCGTTGGCGACATGTCGGGCGACGTGTTCGGCAACGGCATGCTGCTGTCGGAGCAGACCCGGCTGATCGCCGCCTTCGATCATCGCGACATCTTCATCGATCCCGATCCCGACATGGCCGCTTCGATGGCCGAGCGGCGGCGGATGTTCGCTCTCGCCCGCTCAAGCTGGCAGGATTACGACAAGACGAAGCTGTCCGAAGGCGGCATCATCGTCTCGCGCAGCCAGAAGTCGATCACCTTGCCGGCCGCCGCGGCTGCAGCTATCGGCCTCGGCAAGACAACGGCCACGCCGGTCGAGATCATGAGTGCCATCCTCAAGGCGCCGGCGGACCTTTTGTGGTTCGGCGGCATCGGCACCTATGTCAGGGCATCGGGCGAGACCAACCAGGACGTCGGCGACCGTGCCAATGACGCGATCCGGATCACTGCGCTCGAACTGCGTGCCAAGGTCATCGGTGAGGGCGCCAATCTCGGCGTCACGCAGCGGGCGCGCATCGAATTCGGATTGAATGGCGGCCGCTGCAACTCAGATGCGATCGACAATTCGGGCGGCGTGAACTGCTCAGACGTCGAGGTCAACATCAAGATCGCGCTGGCCTCCGCCATGCGCAAGGGATCGTTGACCCGGCCGTCGCGCAACAAATTGCTGGCCGAGATGACCGACGAGGTCAGCGCCCTGGTGCTGTCCAACAATTACCAGCAGACGCTGGCGCTGTCCCTTGCTCGCAAGCGCGGCCTTGCCGACATTGCCCATCAGAGCCGCTTCATGGCGGCGCTCGAGGCGCGCGGGCTGCTCGACCGTGCCGTCGAGACGCTGCCGTCGCCGGCGGCGCTTGCCGCGCGCGAAGCGCGCGGCGAGCCGCTCACCCGGGCCGAGCTCGGCGTGCTGCTTGCCTATGCCAAGATCGTGCTGTTTTCCGATATCGTCGCCAGCAACGTGCCGGACGATCCGCATTTCGACCGCGACCTGATGGGTTACTTTCCCGACCGCATGGCAAAGAAATATGCGGCGGAAATCCACGGCCATCGCCTGCGCCGCGAGATCATCGCCCGTGTCGTCGCCAATGATCTGGTCAATCGCGGCGGCCCGTCCTTCGTCAACAGGCTGCAGGAAGCGACAGGGCGCAGTGCCGCCGATGTCGTGCGCACCTTCGCCGTGGTGCGCGATGGCTTTGCACTGCCGGCGCTCTATCGCCAGATCGATGCACTCGATAACCAGATCGACGGGCAGATCCAGCTCGACCTCTATCAGGCGGTCAGCCGGCTGATCTATGTGACCAGCGGCTGGCACCTGAAGAACGATGCCGACACTGCACTGCTCGGGCAGCGGATTGCCGAGTTGCAGGATGCGCGCAAGGCGCTGGAGCCGAAGCTCGTTTCGCTGCTGCCGGCCTTCTCGCGCGAGCGGATCGAGGAGCGGCGGCACAGCCTGTCGAAGGGTGGCGCGCCCGAGAGCCTTGCCGAGCAACTGGCGTTGACCGATGTGGCGGAACTCATCCCCGACATAGCGCTGACGGCGCGGACGGCAAATGCCGGCATCGTCGCTGCCGCCAAGGCGTTTTTTGCAGTCAGCGATGTCTTCCGCATCCCGCGCGTCGAAGATGCTGCGCGCTCGATCACGCCCTCGGATTATTACGATCAACTGGCGCTTTCCCGCGCCACCGACACGATCGGCGCGGCCAGGCGCGGCATCGCGGTGGCGGCGCTGACCGGCCATGCCGAGGCGGCGGATCCGGTGTCGGCATGGTTGGAGGCCGGCGGCGAACGGGTCGGACGCATCCGCGAGCGGTTGCAGGCGCTGACCGAGGGCGGCGACATCACCGTGTCGCGGCTGTCGGTGGCATCCGGCCTGATGAGTGATCTGACGCAGCTGTGAGACGTCTTCCATATCGCGCGGGATTGCCGGGAAGAACTGCGCTATAGAGCGAACGGCGCCCTGCTTTGGGGGGCGCCGGAGCATGATCCCAAAAAGTGACGATCGGCTTTTGGACAAGATCGTGCTCAACAACAAGACGGAGCGTCATTCCGATTCGATCGGCATGGAGCAAGCTCCAGCGGAGGGGACATGGCTGAGATGGCAGTGCAGCGGGCATCGGGACGCGGCATCTGGGGATGGATGCTGTTCGACTGGGCGGCACAGCCGTTTTTCACGGTCGTTACCACCTTCATCTTCGGTCCTTATTTCGTCTCGCGCATGGCCAGCAATCCGGAGACCGGGCAAGCGGCCTGGGGCTACGGCATTGCCGCCGCCGGCCTCGTCATTGCCGTTTTGTCGCCGGTCCTCGGCTCGATCGCCGATCAGACCGGACCACGCAAACCGTGGATAGCCTTCTTCGCCGCGGTTAAAATCACCTGCCTCACCCTGCTGTGGTTCGCCGCGCCCGGCTCTAATCTTTTTCTGGTCGTGGCGTTGTTCTCGCTGGCGTCGGTCGCGGCGGAATTCTCGACTGTGTTCAATGATTCGATGATGCCCCGCCTGGTGCCGAAGAGCGACATCGGCAGGATCTCGAACATGGCCTGGGGACTCGGCTATCTCGGCGGCATGATCGCACTGATCTTCGTCGTTACCGTCATGGCCGGCTCGCCTGAAACCGGCAAGACCGTCGTTGGGCTCGACCCGATCTTCGGCCTCGACCCCAGGCTCGGCGAGGACGCGCGCGCTACCGGGCCGTTGTCGGCGGGCTGGTATTTCCTGTTCATCCTGCCGATGTTCTTCTTCACGCCTGATGCGATCAAAGGCATTCCAATCGGGCCGGCGGTGCGCGAAGGCCTGTCGGAACTGAAGTCGACGCTGGCCGAAGTGCGCAAGCGCAGCGGCATTTTTCGCTTTCTCGTCGCCCGTATGATCTATCAGGACGGCGTCAATGCACTGCTGGCGCTGGGCGGAACGTTTGCGGCGGCAATGTTCCATTGGTCGATTACCGAGATCGGCCTGTTCGGCATCATCCTCAACGTCGTTGCCATCGTCGGCTGCCTGGTTGCCGCACGCCTCGACACAGCGCTGGGTTCCAAGACCATAGTGATGATTTCGCTGGTCATGCTGAGCATTGCCACGATCGGCATCGTTTCGACCGGACCGGGCTATACGCTGTTCGGCGCCTGGGTGATGCCCGGACTGGATGGTGGCGGATTGTTCGGCACGGCGGCGGAAAAAGCCTACATTTTCTACGGCCTGCTGATCGGGCTTGCTTTCGGCCCGGTGCAGGCATCGTCGCGCTCCTACATGGCGCGCAGCGTCTCCGCTGCCGAATCGGGCCGCTATTTCGGCATCTATGCGCTGGCCGGCCGGGCAACCAGTTTTGCCGCACCCTTCATGGTGGCCACGATCACCCTGGCCAGCGGCTCGGCGCGGCTCGGCATGGCGGCGATCGTGCTGTTCCTTGGCGCCGGCATGGCGATCCTGATCGGCACGCCCTATCCGGCAGATCGGCCGGCGGAGTGAGCTGCTCTTGCCTTCTCCCACAGCGGGAGGGTAACGCGTTCAATGCCGGAAATGCCTCACTCCGGTGAAGACCATGGCAATGCCGTGAGCGTCGGCGGCGGCGATGACATCGTCGTCGCGCATCGAGCCGCCGGGCTGGATGACGGCGGTGGCGCCGGCTTCGATTGCCGACAAAAGCCCGTCCGCGAACGGGAAAAAGGCATCCGAGGCGACGACCGAGCCCCTGGTCAAAGGCTCCGTCAGGCCGGCAGCCTCGGCCGCGTCGAGCGCCTTGCGCGCCGCGATGCGCGAGGAATCGACCCGGCTCATCTGGCCGGCGCCGATGCCGACTGTAGCGCCATCCCTGGCATAGACGATGGCGTTCGACTTGACGTGCTTTGCCACGCGAAAAGCGAATTTCAGATCGGCCAATTCGGCCGGCGTCGGAGCGCGCCTGGTCACCACTTTCAGCTCGAGGTCATCCACCACCGCGTTGTCGCGGCTCTGGACCAGCAAACCGCCGGCAACCGATTTCAAGCCAAGGCCCGCCGCGCGCGGGTCGGGCAGGCCGCCGGTGACCAGCAGGCGTAGGTTCTTCTTGGCGGCAATGATGCGGACTGCTTCTTCGGACGCCTCCGGTGCGATGATCACTTCGGTAAAGGTCTTGACGATCTCTTCGGCGGTTCCGGCATCGAGGATGCGGTTCATGGCGACGATGCCGCCGAAGGCCGAGACCGGGTCGCAGGCCAGCGCCTTGGCATAGGCCGCCTGCAGCGAAGCGTCCTCAGCGACGCCGCACGGGTTGGCGTGCTTGATGATGGCAATTGCTGCGGAGCGCGACGGGTCGAACTCGCCGACCAGCTCGAAGGCAGCGTCGGTGTCGTTGATGTTGTTGTAGGAAAGCTGCTTGCCCTGAAGCTGGCGCGCCGTGGCGACGCCCGGCCGCCTGTCGCCGTTGACATAGAAGCCGGCGCCCTGATGCGGGTTTTCGCCATAGCGCATCACCGACTGCAGCTTGCCGCCGAAGGCGCGCCATGTCGGATGCTCGATCTCAAGCGCCTCGGCGAACCATCCCGAGATCGCCGCATCGTAGGTGGCGGTGCGGGCAAAGGCCTTGGCTGCCAGCTTCTTGCGGAAATCCAGCGACAACGACCCGAAATTCATCTCCAGCGCGTTGAGCACCGAGGCATAGTCATCGGGATCGGTGACGATGCCGACATAGGCGTGGTTCTTGGCCGAGGCACGGATCATCGCCGGGCCGCCGATGTCGATGTTCTCGACGATCGCCGCGTAGTCGGCGCCGGAGCGACGCACCTCTTCGAACGGATAGAGATTGGAGACGACGAGATCGATCGGCTCGATGCCGTGGTCGCGCATCGCTGCGGCGTGCTCGGGATCGTCGCGCACGCCAAGCAGTGCGCCATGCACCGACGGGTGCAGCGTCTTGACGCGGCCGTCCATGATCTCGGGAAAGCCGGTGAGCTCGGACACGTCGCGCACCGCCATGCCCGCCTCGGCAAGGGCCCTTGCGGTGCCGCCGGTCGAGACTAGCTCGACGCCGGCCGAAGCCAGCGCCCTGGCGAAATCGATCAGGCCGGTCTTATCAAAGACGGAAAGGAGCGCGCGACGGATGGGTACAAGGTCGGGCGCGGGAATGTTCTTGGCGGCGACGGCCATGGGCTGGCGGCCTTTCCAGTTCTGGTTGGAGAGCGTCCGCGGGCCGTAGCATATGAGGCCCGGAAATCAAGCCGCAAGACTTGATCAGTGTCTGCCGTTGCCACCGGCTTCAGCTTTTTCCGGACGGCCGGCGATGATGGTGCGCGTCAATTGCCAGTGGACCTCGGCAATTTCCGAGGCCTTGAACGCAAGCACGATCTGGCGGCTGCGGCGCGGGCCGCCAAGCCCTGCGAAATAGATCGATTCCTCGACCTCTGGCACCACTTCGGTAGAGGTAAACACCCAGGTGTCGGCATGGTCGGCGGCCAGCACCAGACGGTCATGCTCATCCTGGAGCAGGCTTATATCGGGATGGACATGGAAACGCACCGTGACGAAGTGACGTCCATTGTTGCGGATAGAAGCGCCGCCCGGGCGCAGGAAACGGTCCCTGCCGGCAAACACATTGCCTTCGGTCGATAATTTCAGCTCGCGCTCATGCAGGAAGCCGAAGCGCGCCACATAGCCGTCATGGCGGGCGATGAAGCCCTGGCTGCCCTTCTGGTCGGTGCGCTTGCAAGGTACATGCTGCGGTCCGCCGATCAAAGGCGTGCCGAGCAGGTCGTTGACGCGCAAGGAGTGATTGAAGCGCGCCGACGACGTGTCGTTGATGGTGGCGGTCGAGTGGGCGGCGGTGGCGCGGGCAAGCGGCCGGAACTCGGCGGCGCCATAAGTATCTATTCCGGCGTTGACGATATAGTGCTGGCGGCCCGACGACAATTCGAAGGCGAGGCATCCGGCGTGAGCGGCATTGGATACGTCGACGGGGGGCGGCGGGCCGGTATCGGCGATCACAGTGACACCGCCCATCGACAGGCGCTCATAACCCGAATGCGGCGCGTGCAGCAACGGTGCGCCGGCGGTGTCGTCGTGATGCAGGATGCTGGCGATACGGTCGTGAATGGTGGCGCCCATGCCGTTGAAGCGGGCAAGGCTGCCGTCCTGATGGCGAAAGAAGCGCAGTGCCGGCAGCATCCGGTCGATGGCGCCGATCAGGGCGGCCGGCGGCGTCTCGGCCTGATTGGCGTATGTCTGGCGCAACGGCAGAAGGTCGGCGAGGATTTCAAGCACGGTCATCGGATTACGCGAGATATGGCCGCCGTCAGGCAGGATCTGGCGGTCGAGCTCCTCGGCGAGATTGCGGGTAGCACCGCGTAGCGCCGAGGCCGGCGCCGGCAGCGACAAAGCGGCAAAGGCCAGCGCAATGCGGGCGCGCAGCCTGTCCTTGCCGTCCGGCATCTCGCGCACCATGGCGCGCAGATAGCGGATCTGGACGGCGAGCGATTTCAAGAACGCGCGGTAGAACGGAAATTCGGCGCCCTGCAACACGATCGAGGAATGCTGCAGCCAGGCAATGACACGCTTGGCCGTCGTGCCGGGCTCCCAGGCGACGCCGGAAATATGGCTGCCATGGATTGCAATCCAGTCGGAAACCAACGCCCGCGCGTTGGCGGCGGCGAGTTCGGTACCGGCGGCACGCATATGGCGCAGCCAGCGAAAGCCATGCAGCGTTTTTTGCCAGCCGGGATTGGGCACGTCGATCTGGAAGGGCGATTTGCCGCCGGTCTCGACCAGATGCCCCGAAAGCGGATAGCGGCCGTAATAGATCTCGAGCGCGATCTGAGGATCGGCGAGCCGCAGGTCCGGTGGGGCGATCAGGACGCGCTCCGGCGTGCGGCCTGAGTAGCGCCAGCGATAGAGTGGCCCGGCGCGCAAGCGCCGGCGCGTCTTGCGCCAGAACTCCCTCGCGACAAGCGTCCACAGACGCGTCGTGTTACCGGCAGCGATTGCCAAAACCCCTCCTGATCGTCCTCACCCAAGCACAAGTTTATATGATTCAAGAACTTGTGCGAAGGCGAATTCCGCGGCGGTGGGGCCGTTCAGCCTGTTTTCCATGCCTCCTCGCCCCATGAAGCCGGACGGCACTTCAAGATCGGCCCTTAGCCGGCTCTGCGCATGCGGGCGGCGAAGAAGCCGTCCAGCCCGGAGCGGCCCGGCGAGCCTAGCTCCAGATCGGCAGGCGTGGTGCGCAACGTGCCTTGCGGCGTCAGAAACGGGTCGATGCCGGCGATCTCACCCGGCCGAAGCGGGTCGTCGACAATCTCCGCATTGCCGGCGAGAAAGTCGCGATAGAGCTCTTCGCCTTCCAGCGGATCGAGCGAACAGTTGGAAAAGACGATGCGTCCACCAGGCTTGACCAGGGTGACGGCGCGGGCAAGCAGCCGGCGTTGCAGGTCGGCCAGTTTTTCGACGTCGGCCGCCGTCTTCGTCCAGGGAACGTCGGGATGCCGCCGCACCGTCCCGGTCGAAGAGCATGGTGGGTCGAGGAGGACGGCGTCGAAGAGGTCCTTCGGCTCGTATTTGAGCAGATCGGCCTGGACGATCTCGGCGGCCAGACCGAGCCGTTCGAGGTTCTGCGTCAGCCGTGCCAGCCGCGTTTTGGACATGTCGAGCGCGGTGACGTGGGCGCCGGCGAGGATCAGCTGGGCGGTCTTGCCGCCCGGCGCGGCACAGAGGTCGGCGATTCGCAAACCATTGATGTCGCCGAACAGCCGGGCCGGCAGGCTGGCCGCTGCATCCTGAACCCACCAGGCGCCTTCCCCAAAGCCGGGCAGTTCGGTCACGGAAGCGCTGAGCTTTTCCACCCGCACCGTGCCGGTCGGCAAGACAAAGCCGCCGAGCCGTTCGGCCCACAGCGCCGGGTCCGACTTGACCGAGAAATCGACCGGTGCCTCATGGCGATGGGCGAGCAGTATCTGCCTGGCCTTGTCGAGGCCGTAGACCGTTTTCAAACGGTCGGAAAACCATTTTGGCGCCTCGTCGGTAGCGGCACGTGCTGCGGCGAGCTCGTCCTGCTTGGCCCGCGCCAGCGTGCGCAGCACGCCGTTGACGAGGCCGGAAAAGCGCGCCGTGCGCGGATCGGACTTGGCGTGTGTCACGGCGAGGTCGACGGCGGCGCTGTCGGGAACATCGAGGAACAGGATCTGCGCTGCCGCCACATGCAAAATGTGCGAAAGCGCCGTGGCGTTGGGCGGCAGCGGCTTTTCCAGGCGACGGGCCAAAAGGCCTGATATGGTCATGCGGTAGCGCAGGGCGGTGACCAGAATGGCGCGCACCAAGGCGCGGTCGCGCAGGTCGAGCGCCTTGTACTGCGGATGGCCGTTCTCTTGGTCGGTCAGCCCGTCGAGCGGCGTCCTCGCGTCTATAACCGCGGCAAGCAGGCGCGCGGCTGCCTTGCGCGCGGCGAGGCCGGCTACGGCCTCGCCGCTCGAATTGTGTTCACGATCGCCTGAAATTCCGTGCCGGCGCTTCGCTGAACTCACGACCACGGACCTTTGGGGCCGGTCGGATTGCGTCCCCAGGGATTGGGTCTCGGCTTGGCCGGCTCAGCCGGCCTCTCGGGCCGCGCGGCCCTGTCCCACGGACCAGACGGCTGCTGCCCGGTCCCTTCCGGCGCCGGCCTTGGCGTCGCGGCCGCTTCGGGTGCGCCGGCCATTTCGCTCGCCATCCTCTGCAACGCGGCGATGCGGTTTTCTGTGCTCGGGTGAGTGGAAAACAAACTGTCCATGCGCTCGCCGGAAAGAGGATTGATGATGAAGAGATGGGCGGTTGCCGGATTGCGCTCGGCATCCGGGTTGCGGATGCGTTCGGCGCCCCGCGCGATCTTGTCAAGTGCCGAGGCGAGCCACAGCGGGTGTCCACAGATTTCGGCACCGCGCCGGTCGGCCTCATATTCGCGGGTGCGGCTCACCGCCATCTGCACGATCATGGCGGCCAGGGGCGCGACTATCATCGCCACCAGCACGCCGACGATGCCAAAGGAATTGTTATTGTCGCGGTTGCCGCCGAAAAAGAAGGCGAAATTGCCGAGCATCGAAATTGCGCCGGCAAAGGTGGCGACGATCGTCATGGTCAGCGTATCGCGGTGCTGCACATGGGCGAGCTCGTGTGCCATCACCGCCGCGACTTCTTCATGCGATAGCCGCTCGAGCAGGCCGGTGCTGGCGGCGACAGCGGCATTTTGCGGATTGCGGCCGGTGGCGAAGGCATTGGGCTGCGGATTGTCGATGAGATAGGTTCTCGGCATCGGCAGGCCGGCACGTTGCGCGAGACCCTTCACGATGGCGTAATATTCAGGCGCGTTGCGTTCGTCGACTTCGATCGCACGGTGCATCGACAGCACCATCTTGTCGGCGTTCCAATAGCTGAACAAATTGGTGCCGGCGGCGATCAGCAACGCGATCATCATGCCGCCGGATCCGCCGATGAGATAGCCGACACCCATGAACAGGGCCGTCATTGCGGCCAAAAGCATGGCGGTGCGAAGGGTGTTCATCGTCTGCTCCGTTCTGGCCCAACAAAGGGGTCGATCCTTGTGGGCCCATCGCTATATGATGGGAAACAGCGGTTCCCGTTTCAATCGGGGCCTGTTTCAATCTAGCGGAAGATCGCATGATCGACAAAACCAGCCAAACGCATGCTAACGGCTCGCCGCAAAAGCCGCTGACCCCGGCAGCCAGGCGCGCCTTGGTCGAGGCCGAGGCCCGGCGGGAGAAATATCGCGAGCAGGAAGCCACGCTGCCGAGGGAGATGGGCGGGCGCGGCGGCAAGGAGCCTGGCCGCTATGGCGACTGGGAGGTCAAGGGCCTGACCAGCGACTTTTAGCCCAGGCAGGGTGCTAGTCAAACAGGCAGCGCGGCCCGCTCCACTCCGATGGCAATCCAGCCGCTGGAATCGACGGCGATGCCGATCGCGTCATAGCCGGCGATGGTGGCATGCGGCGTCTCCAACGGATGCCGGTGCGTGGCGCTGATCACCACGACCGCAGCGCCCGCGGCTTCGGCCGCCGCTATGCCGGCCGGCGCGTCCTCGAAGACGAGGCAGTCGCCCACATCGACGCCGAGCCGTTCGGCCGCCAGCCGGAAGCAGTCGGGCGCCGGCTTGCCGCGCGATACATCCTCCGCCGCAACAATCACGGCGGGAGCCGGAATACCCGCGGCCTGCAGGCGCAGCAGGGCGAGCTCGCGCGGTGCCGAAGTGGCGATCGCCCAGCTTCCAGGCGGCAGCGACGCCAGGAAGGCCGCGGCGCCGGCAATCGGGCGAATGCCCTCGACATCGGCCGCCTCGGCCTGCAAAAGCGAATCGGCTTCGCGGGCAGGATCGACGCCTGGGAGCGCCAGCCGGCCGATGGTCTCGATCGCCCGCACGCCGTGGATGGTCGGCAGGAATGCGGCGACGTCAAGACCTTGCCGATGCGCCCACGCTGCCCAGACCCTTTCCGCTGCGGCGATCGAATTGAGAATCGTGCCGTCCATATCGAACAGGAAGGCCGCGAATTTTCTGCCTGCAAACATCGGTTTCCCGGGGTCATCTTGGAGGGATTATTTCGAAAGACGCGTGTCAATCGACCGTAACGTTGCCGCGTCCGTATGGGAAGCCGCGAGGCGTCGTTTTTGACGACCACAAGGAACCGCCACGCACTGTCCCGCGTTGATCGGCACTATCTTCCATGACGATCGCAGGGGAGGGCGATGCTGATTCGGCTCGGCTATGAAATTGCCATTGAATGCGTTGCAGCAACGCCGGTCGTTTCATTGCTCGATATCCACGGGGATCGCCAGGCCAACATCAAGCGGCAGACGCGCGTGCTGACCTCGCCGTCGGTCCCGACCAGGGTCTACCACGACCTTTTCGGCAATAGCTGCCGCCGCTTCACGGCGCCGGCCGGAAGCTTTCGCATCCTTTATGACGCGGTGGTCGAGGACAGCGGCGAGACGGACGAAGTCAACACGCTGGCGAGAGAAGTCCCGGTTGCCGAATTGCCGGACGAGGTGCTCGGCTATCTGCTCGGCAGCCGTTACTGCGAGACCGACCATCTCGGCGACCTGGCCTGGCAACTTTTCGGCCAGCTTCCACCGGGCTGGGCGCGGGTGCAGGCCATCGTCGACTATGTCCACAACCGCCTGTCCTTCGGCTACGGCTATGCGCGCTCGACCCGCACGGCGGCGCAGGCGCATGAGGAACGCGTCGGCGTCTGCCGCGACTTTGCCCATCTGGCGATCACGCTCTGCCGCTGCATGAACATCCCGGCCCGCTACGTGAACGGCTATCTCGGCGATATCGGCGTGCCCGCCGATCCGGCGCCGATGGATTTCTCGGCGTGGGTGGAAGTGTTCCTCGACGGCAGGTGGTACACTTTCGATCCTCGCCACAATGTGCCGAGGATCGGCCGCGTCGTCATCGCCCGCGGCCGCGACGCCACCGACGTGCCGCTGCTGCACAGTTTTGGCCCGCATCGGCTCACCCTGTTCAAGGTCTGGACGCACGAGCAGGAAGGTAATCTGTTCAAGCCGCCTTGTCGTGGCGTCGACAAGACGGTCAGCGCACGGATGCTGGCCTAGTCTTTCGGGACACATTCACAGTCCGTGTTTCCATTTCCCGCCACCGCGATCGTGCTGAACCGGTTCGATACATCTCGTCTGTACCGGATTGGGACGCAGTCCAGTCGTCCTGAATTGCGAGCCTGTTCGTGGTAAGCGCTTTGTCGACAAAGCCGTGCCGGCGCAGCTTTCGTTTACCCTCTGTTTACCCTGCCGCCGCTCGAAACCGTTTGGAAACAATGACCTGATCGCGGGCCGGTCGCTTTCCCGGGCCTGGCGGCGCGATCCGGCCGGATTCCTGCAATGCGCGTTCGGACAGCTGCAGGCTGTAGCGAATGGAGGCGGAAGGAATGCGGCGTTTCGGGGGTCTTGTTCAGACGATCGGCGGCTTTGCCGGGGATCGCAGCGGAAATTTCGCGGTCCTGTTTGGGATAATCGGCTCAGTGCTGGCACTGAGTGTCGGCTTTGCGGTCAACGTGTCCCAACTCTACAATGTAAAATCGAGCCTGCAAGGCGTGGTCGATGCAGCGGTCACCTCGACGGCCCGCGACCTGACAACCGGCGTCATCAGCGAGGCCGACGCCAGCAAATCGGTGCAGGCCTTTCTCGATGCCAACAGCACGGCGGGTATCCTCCAGGACAACCAGATCGTCCTCGACAATCTGGTTGTCGACAGGACAGCCAAGACTGTCCAGGCGGACGTCCATGTCAACGTCAACTACTATTTCCCGCTTTTCAGCACGGGTGGCATGCAACGCGTCCCCGCATCGACGACGGCGCTCTATTCGGACAAGCAGATCGAAGTCGCGATGATGCTGGACGTGACCGGGTCGATGGCCGGCCAGAAAATCATCGATCTGCGGGCGGCCGCGGCGAATGCTGTCGACAGCTTCCTGGGCGGCCAGGACCCCTCCAAGCCACGTGTGCGGGTTGCCATCGTGCCTTATGCCAATTCGGTGAATGCCGGTACACTTGCCGCCAGCAGCGTCTATGTGGAAACCACCGCCAGTCAACGCAAACAGGCGCCGGCCAATGACGCCGTGCAGTATGTCTCGGGCTTTATCCGTCCCGATAATTGCGCCACCGAGCGCAAGGGGACCTATCAGTATTCGGATGCGGGCCCCGACGTCAGCATGGTCAATCGCGACTACCTGCTGTCATCCTTCGCCTGGCAGACCGGCACCGCCGCCTGCCCGATCGCCGCGCTGATGCCGCTGACAGCGGATGCGACGGCGCTCAAGACGGTCATCAAGAATTTCGTCGCCTCCGGCGGCACGGCCGGCCATATCGGCGTGCAGTGGACCTGGTACATGCTTTCGGAAAACTGGGGCAGTGTGATGAAAGCCTCGGAACGGCCGGCCAAGATGGATCCAAAGAAGGTTGCCAAGATCGCGATCCTGATGACCGATGGCGAATTCAACCTGTCCTACTTCGATGCGAGCACGGTCAGCGACGTCTACAATGACGCCGGCAAGGAGCCGACCCGCACGGCCGCCAAGAAACTTTGCGCTGCCATGCGCGACAAGGGCATCGAGGTCTTCACCATTGGGTTTGACCTAAACGAAACGAATGCCAAGGCGACGCTCCAGGATTGCGCGAGCCCGGACACCGCCAAGATCAAGCACTTTTATCAGGCGGCCAATGGAACGGAACTCAACCAGGCTTTCCAGGATATAGCGCGCAACGTCGAGATGTTAACCGTAACCAAATAGGGGACAACAGCCCAAAAAGGAAAGGCCGCCGCTTCTCGCGAAGCCGGCGGCCTTCCGTGTTTCCGTCCATGGCGCGGCTCCTGGCGGCGACCCTGGTCGCCAGCCGCGCATCTCGCGCCTTAGCGGGAAGACTGCTTCCCGAAAGTGCGATCCGCTGAGGCCACGTTCTGGAAAACGAAATCACTCGACATCGGATCACCTCCTTTCGATTTGTTGAACACTCCCTCATGATGGGGTGTCATCCGGCAAATGGCAAGGCGCGGCACCCGAAAATCCTGAACAAGCCTGCTTGTGCACTCGGGCGGCTTGCGGCCGGCCGATCGGGCAGGCAAGATCGAGCCGCTATTGTTCCGGGCCACTATTTTGCCGGGTAAGGGAGGACGGGATGGAGGCAGCCGAGAGAGCGGCCCGGATTGTTCGGACGGTCATCGAGACGCTGAAGCCGGGTTTTGCGGTGAGGCTGTGGACAGGCGAGCGGATCGGCCCGGCTGCCGGCCCGGTGCTCACCATCAACGACCAGGACATCGTCTGGCAGATCGTACGTCGGCCCTCTTTATCGACGCTGATCGAGATGTGGATTGCCAAGGCGGTCGACGTCGAAGACGGATCGCTGTTCGATTTCTACGCCTTGCCCACGCACGGCAAGCTCAGGACGAAGCTCAAGACATTGCCGAAGCTGGCGATCCTGCGCGACCTGCCGGCGGTGCTGTTTTCGCGAAAACAGATGACGACGCGAACCGATCTTTCCGGCCGCAATCCTTTCGTCAGCGGTTCGAGCAAGGAGGCGATCGAGCATCATTACGACATTTCCAACGCATTCTACCGGCTCTTCCTCGACGAGCGCATGGTCTATAGCTGCGGCTACTTCAAGGATTTCGCCAACGATATCGATCAGGCCCAGAGAGACAAGCTCGACCATATCTGCCGCAAGCTTCGGCTGAAGCCCGGCGATAGATTGCTCGACATCGGCTGCGGCTGGGGAGCGATGCTCATCCATGCGGTGAAGAATTATGGCGTCGTCGGCCACGGCGTTTCGCTATCGGAAGCACAGACCGAGCTCGCCCGTGAACGCATCCGCGCCGAGGGGCTGGAGGACCGCATCACCATCGAGATAAAGTCCTATGCCGAGCTGTCCGGCTCCTTCGACAAGATCTCGTCGATCGGCATGTTCGAGCATCTGGGGCTTGCCAACCATGCGGCCTATTTCTCGAGGATCCATCGCCTGCTCAAGCCGGGCGGCATCTATCTGCACCACGCCATCACCCGGCGCGACAAGGGCAGCTTGAAGAAGACGCTGCGCAAGGGGCCGGAATTCAAGGCGCTGATCAAATACATTTTTCCGGGCGGCGAACTCGACACGATCGGCATGACGCTCGGCAATCTCGAGGCCCACGGCTTCCTCGTCTACGACGTCGAAAATTTGCGCGAGCACTATGCGCGCACCTGCAGGCTATGGGCCGAGCGCCTCCACGCACGCTTCGACGAAGCTATCGCCGAGGTCGGCGAAGCCAAGGCGCGGCTCTGGCTGCTTTATCTCACCGGCTGCTCGATTACCTTCGAACGCGCCTCGGCGCAGGTTTTCCAGACCGTCGCCACAAGGCGCGCGCGTGGGCCGAGCGGCCTGCCGCCGACGCGGGCGGATTTGTACCGATAGCTACAGGAGGCGCATCGTGGCGCCGATCTCGACGCGGGCCGGTCGATCGACGGTGCAGTAGACGCCGAGGTTATGGGCGTTGTGGCGGACCAGGCTGCGCAGGATTGCCGGGTCGTGGTCGAACCCGTCCTGGCCAATGATGGTGAAGCCGCAGCGGCGGCACGGCTCGGAGATGGTCAGGAGCAGGTCGCCGATCGCCAGCTTGCGCCCGATCCATTCCGTCTCGGGGAACGACCCCTCGACCTCCGGCACATCGACGACGATGTTGGGGCGGAAGCGGCGCGCGTCGGCGGTGCCCTTTGGATGCAGCACTTTCAAACGCGCCAGTGAGGCGGTGGTCAGCAGATGAATAGGGGCTTTGACGTAGCGTTCCGTCAGCAGAGGGCCGGCGTAATCCGGAGCAGCATTTTCCCGACGGAACGGCCGGATGGAAGCCGCAAAGCCGAGATAGGCGCAAATGGCGCGATCACTTTGCGCGCCAGGTGCCGAAAGCCAGCGTCCGTCGGGGATGGCGACCTCCAGCCTGCCGGCCTGCGACAGCCGGGTGCGGATGCGGGGCACCTTGTGCCATTTCGCTTCGCGGTCGGGCCGTGCGATTTCATCGGTCGAGGTATCGACAAGACCAAACAGGCGGTCGCCTTCGACGGTATGCCGGTCGACGGAGATCGCCTGCTGAAACTCGCCGGCGAGCGAGCTCGCGGGATAGCGCCAAAGCTCGGTGACGGCGCCCAATGCGGGTTGCATCAGCCCTTCTTGTTTTGCCGGTTGGCGATAAGGTCGTCGACGACCGCCGGATCGGCCAGCGTCGAGGTATCGCCGAGCGCGGCAAAATCATCCTCGGCGATCTTGCGCAGGATGCGTCGCATGATCTTGCCGGAACGGGTCTTCGGCAGGCCGGGCGCGAACTGGATCTTGTCGGGCGAAGCGATGGCGCCGATCTCCTTGCGGACATGGGCGACGAGTTCCTGGCGCAATTCCTCGCTTGGCGTTTCGCCGGCCATCAGCGTGACATAGCAGTAGATGCCCTGGCCCTTGATATCGTGCGGGTAGCCGACGACGGCGGCCTCCGAGACCTTCTCATGCGAAACCAGCGCCGATTCGACCTCGGCGGTGCCCATGCGGTGGCCGGAGACGTTGATGACGTCGTCGACGCGGCCGGTGATCCAGTAGTAGCCGTCAGCATCGCGGCGGCAGCCGTCGCCGGTGAAGTATCTGCCCTTGTAGGTCGAGAAATAGGTCTGCACGAAGCGGTCGTGATCGCCATAGACGGTGCGCGTCTGGCCCGGCCATGAGTCGGCAATACAAAGATTGCCGCTGGCTTCGCCTTCGAGCACCTTGCCGTCGGTATCGACCAGCTGCGGCTTGACGCCAAAGAAGGGCCGCGTCGCTGAACCCGCCTTGAGGTGGGTGGCGCCCGGAACCGGCGTGATCATGATGCCGCCGGTCTCGGTCTGCCACCAGGTATCGACGATCGGCACCTTGCCGTTGCCTACGACGTTGAAATACCACTCCCAGGCTTCCGGATTGATCGGCTCACCGACGGTGCCGAGCACGCGCAGCGACTTGCGCGACGTTTTGGTGACATGGGCATCGCCGGCGCCCATCAGCGCGCGCAACGCCGTCGGCGCCGTGTAGAAGATGTTGACCTTGTGCTTGTCGATCACGTCCCAGAAACGCGACTGCGACGGGTAGTTCGGCACGCCTTCGAACATCAGCGTGGTGGCGCCGTTGGCGAGCGGCCCGTAGACGATGTAGCTGTGGCCGGTGACCCAGCCGACATCGGCGGTGCACCAGTAGATATCGCCGTCATGATAGTCGAAGACATATTGGTGGGTCATCGAGACATAGACGAGATAGCCGGCGGTGGTGTGCAGCACACCTTTCGGCTTGCCGGTCGAGCCGGATGTGTAGAGGATGAACAACGGGTCCTCGGCGTTCATCTTCTCGGGCTTGCATTCGGCCTTAACCGTCGCGACCTCGTCATGGTACCAGACGTCGCGCCCGGCGGCCCAGCCGGTCTTGCCGCCAGTGCGGCGCACTACCAAGACCTTTTCGACTTTCGTTCCGGCCTTGGCGGCGATCTCGATCGCCTTGTCCGTGTTCTCCTTTAGCGGGATCGGCTTGCCGCCGCGCAGGCCTTCGTCGGCGGTGATGACGAAGGTCGACTTGCAGTCATCGATGCGTCCGGCCAGCGCATCCGGCGAAAAGCCGCCGAAGACGACCGAATGAATGGCGCCGATGCGCGTGCAGGCGAGCATCGCATAAGCGGCCTCCGGGATCATCGGCATGTAGATGGTTACGCGGTCGCCCTTCTTGACGCCGTGCTTTTTCATCACATTGGCGAGGCGGCAGACATGCGCGTAAAGCTCGTTATAGGTGATCTTCCTGTCGTCGTAGGGATTGTCGCCTTCCCAGATGATGGCGGTCTGTTCGCCGCGCTTCTTCAGATGCCGGTCGATGCAGTTCCAGGAAACGTTGGTCTGGCCATCCTCGAACCATTTGATTGAGACCTGGCCGTCGAAGGACGTGTTCTTGACCTTGCTGTACGGCTTGAACCAGTCGATGCGCTTGCCGTGCTTGCCCCAGAACTTGTCCGGGTTCTTGACGCTGTCGGCGTACCATTTCAGGTAGGTGTCATTGTCAATCAGCGCGTTCTTCTTCCACGCCGGCTGGACGCGATGGACATGAACATCGGACATTTCTTCGCCTTCCTCCCCAAAACCAAACCGCCGGCTTGACCGCCGGCAGGATCGCAGCGATGCGGCCGCGAATTCGCGCGCATTATTAACAGTTCGGCCGCGACGGCAACATTAGACGTTGGATTCGCGCGGCGGGATGCCGCAGGCGCCTTACCAGGCGGTGTCAGCACTCTCGTGAGTCGGCTGCTAAGCGCATGTTTTTGCGGAAGTAATCTGGTTCGATCATAGAAATATCAATAGACGATTAAGCAAATGGGGTGCACAATTTCAGCCTGGGAGGAAGGAGAATCAACCAGGGGACCGCAATGCGCGACCATTCAGAAATGGACCTGATGCTCAAGGGTTATGGCTTGACCACGGCCAAGATTCTTTATCACTTTCCAGATCATCCGCATCTGCTGCAGAGCTTCATCTGGCAGGATTACGACATCGCCCCGAAATTTCCGGTGCTGATCCGCTTCATCGAGTTCTGGAAGGCCAAGCTCGAAGGCCCGCTGCATTCGGTCAGCTACACGCACCAGAAGCTGATCGCGCCGAACGAATGGCGCAAGGTCGACGGCGAGTTCGTTCTGCATTAGCCGGGCGGGCGGCAGCCTGGGAGCCGCCGCCCAGCTTTTGGAGCGTCAGACTGCGGGCGGGTTCAGCCGGGCAAAACCCTCCTGCCGGCGATAGGGAAAATACGGATAGGGTGCGGTGACCTCACTTGCCGTGTCGAGCTTCTTCATCTGCTCGGCTGTCAATGACCAGCCGACGGCGCCGAGATTCTGGCGCAATTGCTCCTCGTTGCGCGCGCCGACGATGACGGAGGCGACGGTCGGCCGCTGCAGCAGCCAATTGATGGCGATCTGCGGTATGGTCTTGCCGGTTTCCTCGGCGACAGCATCAAGCGCGTCGACGACCCGATAGAGATGCTCATCCTCGACGGGCGGTCCGAAGCTTGCCGTGTCGTGCAGCCGGCTTTTCTCAGGCAGCTTCTGGCCACGGCGGATCTTGCCGGTCAGGCGGCCCCAGCCGAGCGGGCTCCACACCAGCGCACCGACACCCTGGTCGAGGCCGAGCGGCATCAACTCCCATTCATAGTCGCGTCCGACCAGCGAGTAATAGACCTGATGGGCGACGTATCGGGGATAGCCGTATCTGCCCGCCAGGCCGAGCGATTTCATCACTTGCCAGCCGGAAAAATTGGAGACGCCGACATAACGCAGTTTGCCGGCGCGCACGAGACTGTCCAGTGTCGACAGCACCTCCTCGATCGGTGTTGCAGCGTCGAAGGCGTGCAGTTGCAGCAGGTCGATGTAGTCGGTGCCAAGGCGCCCCAGCGCGTCTTCGACGGCCTTGATCAGGCGTGAACGTGACGATCCGGCATCGTTGGGACCGTCGCCTATCGGCAGCGAGGTCTTGGTCGAGATCAGCACGGCGTCGCGGCGGCCCTTGATGGCAGCGCCGAGCACTTGTTCGGAAGCGCCACTCGAATAGACATCGGCGGTGTCGAACAGGTTGATGCCGGCCTCAAGGCAGATGTCGACCAGCCGCCGTGCTTCCGTCGCATCGCTGTTGCCCCAGGCGCCGAACAGCGGGCCTGAACCGCCGAAGGTTCCAGCGCCGAACGAGAGCGCCGGGACCTTCAGGCCTGATGCGCCAAGATTTCGATAATCCATGGGTTTGCTCCTTGTCGAAGGATGGCTGTTTCAAAGATTGGTTGAGGTTTGCGTTCTATGACCGCGCGATTTCCGGTGTGGCGAGGACAGGATCTCGGTCGAGACGCAGCGCAAACGCCGCCACGGCGAGCGCTGAAAGCGGCAACAGCGCCGCGACCCAGGTGACGGCACCGAGGCCGGGACCATGGGCGATGACCACGCCGCCGAGCCAGGCGCCGGCCGCATTGCCGAGGTTGAAGGCGGCGATGTTGAAGGATGAAGCTAGGCTCTGGCCGGCGCCTTGCGCCTTCTGCAACACCCATAACTGTAGCGGCGCGACGGTGGCGAAGGCGGCGGCGCCGAGCAGGCCGACATAGATAACGGCCATGACCTGGTTGTGCAGGGCGAAGGTCATGGTGCCGAGCACCATCGCCAGCACGACGAGACTGCCGAGAACGGACGGTACCAACCAGCGGTCGGCGAACTTGCCGCCGGCGAGGTTGCCGGCGATGAGGCCGCCGCCGAAGACCAGCAGGATCGGCGACACCGCTGCTTCGTCAAAACCGGTGATCTCGGTCAGCAACGGGGCGATGTAGGTGAAGACGGCTAAGACGCCGGCATAGCCAAGCACGGTGGTAGCAAAGCCAAGAAGGACCGGCGTGCGGCCGAGCACGGCGAGATCGGCGCGCAAATTGCTCTTCTCAGGCTCTGTTCGGCTGCGCGGCACCAGCAGCAGAATGATGGTAAAGGCGGCGATGCCGACCAGGGTCACCGCCCAGAAGGTCGCGCGCCAGCCGAAGGCTTGGCCGAGCCATGTGCCGAAGGGCACGCCGAGGATGTTGGCGATGGTCAGGCCGGTGAACATCAGGGCGATCGCCGAGGCTTTCTTGTTGGGCGCCACCAGTCCGGTCGCCACGACCGAGCCGACGCCGAAGAAGGTGCCGTGGGCGAAGGCGGTCAGTACGCGCGCACCCATCAGCGTCCAGTAGTCTGGGGCAAGGGCACAAGCGAGGTTGCCCAGCGTGAAGATCGCCATCAGCGCCAGAAGCACGGTTTTGCGCGGCCAACGGCCGGTCGCGATTGTCAGCAGCGGCGCGCCGATGACGACGCCCAGCGCATAGCCGGAAATCAGCTGGCCGGAAGCTGAGATCGAGACGCCGAGATCGGTGCTGACGTCGAGCAGCAGGCCCATGATGACGAATTCGGTGACGCCGATGCCAAAGGCACCGGCGGCAAGAGCGTAAAGAGCAAGGGGCATGGCGGTTCCCACTTCGATGACGACCAGTTTTGACGATGGGCGCCGTGTCCTCCCACGCCCCGATCCGGAAGATCGTGCCGCGATGTGCTGTGAACCAGCCTTGCATCGGGCACATCGTCTGTGAAATAAATTCACCAATGGCCAGGCCCGACATCAATCG
Source organism: Mesorhizobium sp. M0590 (assembly GCF_040320905.1). Lineage (NCBI taxonomy): Bacteria > Pseudomonadati > Pseudomonadota > Alphaproteobacteria > Hyphomicrobiales > Phyllobacteriaceae > Mesorhizobium > Mesorhizobium sp. M0590. The sequence goes on along the minus strand of NZ_JAMYQN010000001.1, from coordinate 449,457 downwards.
CTCCGGCGAGATCGAAGTGTTCGTCCGCGTCGTCGAGGCGGGCAGCTTTTCAGCCGCTGCCCGTGCGTTGCGGATGACGCCGTCGGCGGTGAGCAAGCTGATCGCGCGGCTGGAGGCGCGGCTTGGTGCGCGGCTGGTCAGCCGTTCGACGCGCAAGCTGCAACTGACGCCGGAGGGGGCGGCGTTCTTCGACAGCGGCGTGCGCGTCCTGGCCGACATGGCGGCGGCCGAGCGCGAGGCAGCGGCGGGTGCCGCGCCGCGTGGCCGGCTGCGGATCAGCAGCTATGTGCCTTTCGGGCAGCACCGGCTGATCCCGCTTTTGCCGCGTTTTCTAGAGCGCTACCCCGAAATCTCGGTCGATCTGGTGTTGACTGACGATGTCATCGACCTGATGGAGGAGCGCGCTGACGTCGCCATCCGCGCCGGGCCGCTCGGCGAATCACGGCTGGTGGCGCGCAAGCTCGGGCAGAGCCGGGTGGTCGTCGTTGCGGCGCCATCGTATCTCGAAGCGCGTGGCACGCCCAAGGAGCCCGCCGATCTCGATCGTCACAACCGGATGGGCTTCCGTTTCGTACGTCACCTCGAGGGCTGGCCTTTTATCGACGCGGGCGGCAAGCCGATCACCCTGTCGATCATCGGAAATACGCTGGTCAGCGACGGCGAGGCGATGCGGCTGATGGCGCTCTCGGGGGCGGGCATCGCCCGGCTGGCACGCTGGCATGTGGAGGCCGACATTGCCGCCGGCCGGCTTCTGCCGCTGCTGGAAGAGTTCAACCCCGGCGACGAGGAACTCACCCACGCCGTCTATGTCGGCCAAGGCAAGCATCTGCCGGCGCGGGTGCGGGCGTTTTTGGACTTTTTGGTCGAGACTGTCCGGCTGACCTGAGCCCAAAAAAGATCGGGAGCCTGCCGGCTCCCGAAGCAACGAAGGTAAGAAGGTAAGATTGAGTTACTTTTTCGGCACAAAGGGCGCCGGACGCCGGCCGGCCGCCTGACGCTCCAGCATCCAGCCGGGGTATTCGGCGGGCAGGGCACTGACTTCGTCGAGGCGAACGAGATCATCGGCATCGAGCTTCAACTCGGTGGCTGCAAGGTTCTGTTCCAGCTGCTCCATGCGGCTGGCGCCGATGATGACGCTCATCACGAACGGCTTGGCCAGCACATAGCCGAGCGCCACCGTGGCGACGCTGACGCCGTGCTTGGCGGCGATCTCGCGCATGACGGCGACTGCTGCCCAGGCACGGTCCTCATTGACCGGCGGGAAATTGAAGCTGGCGCGACGGCCCTCGCCATTGCCGGGGGCGCCCGGTCCGTATTTGCCGGAGAGCAGGCCGCCAGCCATCGGCGACCAGACCATCAGCCCGAGCTTCTCCTCGTTGAGCAGCGGCACGATTTCGCGCTCGAGTTCGCGGCCGGCGATCGAGTAGTACGACTGCACGGTCTCGAAGCGGGCAAAGCCTTTGCGCTCGGCAATACCCAGCGCCTTGGCAACGCGCCAGGCCTGCCAGTTCGAGACGCCGACATAGCGGACCGTGCCGGCGGCAACGAGGTCGTCGAGCGCCCGCAGTGTCTCGTCGATCGGCGTCACCGTGTCGGTGCCGTGCAGCTGGTAGAGATCGATGTGATCGAGCTGCAGCCGCTCGAGGCTGCCTTCGACCGAATCCATGATGTGGCCGCGCGAGGAACCACGCTGGTTCGGGCCCCCGCCCATGGCGCCATGGACCTTGGTGGCGATGATCACGTCCTGTCGGTTGACGCCAAGATTCCTGAGCGACTGGCCGAGAAGCCGTTCCGAGGCGCCGAAGGAATAGACATCCGCCGTGTCGAAGAAATTGACGCCGGCGGCGAGCGAGCGGGCAACGATCTCGTCGACGCCCTTCTGGTCGAGGCTGGCGATCAGGCCCCATTGGGCATTCTCGCCGGCCGCGCCGAACGTCATCGTGCCGAGGCAAAGTTCGGAGACGAACATCCCCGTATTTCCAAGTTGATTGTAACGCATGGGTGGCTCCAGACGGGTTGAGAATAACTCGACCCATATAGGAACGAAACGTTCCGTTTCTATACGCTGGCGCAGTCAATGTCAGCCTGTGGGCTAAGGTCGGCTGCGCCTCATCTGGCGCCGAAAATTGCCGATCCAACCCTGACACTGGTCGCGCCGAAGGCGATCGCGGTTTCGTAGTCGCCGGACATGCCCATGGAGAGCTTGTCGACGCCGGCCTCAAGCCCAAGCTTTTCCAGCAGCGCGAAATGCGGACCGGGGTTCTCGTCGGCCGGCGGAATGCACATCAGCCCTTCGATGGCGAGGGCGTGAACCGAGCGGCAGCGGGCCACGAAGGCGACAGCCTCGCGCGGCTCGATGCCGGCCTTTTGCGGCTCGGAGCCGGTGTTGACCTGGACATAGAGCCTTGGTGACCGGCCTTGCCTGGCGATCTCCTTGGCCAGCTCTGCGGCGATCTTTTCACGGTCGACGGTTTCGATGACATCGAACAATGCCACCGCTTCCTTGGCCTTGTTCGATTGCAGCGGACCGATCAGATGCAGCTCGATGTCGGAAAATGCCTCCTTCAGCACCGGCCATTTCGCTTGTGCTTCCTGGACGCGGTTTTCGCCGAAGACGCGCTGGCCGGCCTCGATAATCGGGCGGATATCGGCGGCGTCGAAGGTTTTCGAGACTGCGACCAGCGTCACCGCTCCGGCCTCACGGCCTGCCTCGCGCTCGGCGGCAGCGATCCTTGCCTTGACCGTGAAAAGCTGTTCGACGGCGCTCGCCATGCCTATATCCTGCCTGTGTTTGGCTTTTCGCCGGATCGCCGCAGTTGACGGGTCCGGCAATCCATGGTGAACACCGCGACGACATTTCCTGAGCCGCCCGGGCATTGTCCGGCGGCTCGCGCATGCTTTTAAGTGAAAAACACCCGATGGCAACCGAACGATACAATCCGCGCGCGTCAGAGCCCAAATGGCAGAACGCCTGGGACGCCAAGAAGCTGTTCGAAGCCGACAATGACGACCCGCGCCCGAAATACTACGTGCTGGAGATGTTCCCGTATCCGTCGGGGCGCATCCATATCGGCCATACCCGCAACTATACGATGGGCGACGTGGTGGCGCGCTACAAGCGGGCCAAGGGTTTCAACGTGCTGCACCCGATGGGCTGGGACGCCTTTGGCATGCCAGCCGAAAACGCGGCGATGCAGAACAAGGTCCATCCCAAGGACTGGACCTATCAGAACATCGCCGCCATGCGCGAGCAGCTCAAGGTCATGGGCCTGTCGCTCGATTGGGCCCGCGAGTTCGCCACCTGCGACGTCGACTACTATCACCGCCAGCAGATGCTGTTCCTCGATTTCGTCGAGAAGGGGCTGGTGACGCGCAAATCCTCCAAGGTCAACTGGGATCCGGAGGACATGACGGTGCTTGCCAACGAGCAGGTCATCGACGGACGCGGCTGGCGCTCAGGCGCGCTGGTGGAACAGCGCGAGCTGACGCAGTGGTTCTTCAAGATCACCGATTACGCGCAGGATCTGCTGGATTCGCTCGACCAACTCGACGACTGGCCGGAAAAAGTGAAGCTGATGCAGGCGAACTGGATCGGCCGTTCGGAAGGGCTGCTGATCCGCTGGCCGCTGGCCAAGCCAGTCGCCGGCGAGCATGAGCTCGAAGTCTATACGACCAGGCCCGACACCATCTTCGGCGCGTCCTTCATGGCGATTGCGGCCGACCATCCGCTGGCCAAAAAGGCCGCCGAGGACAATCCGGCGCTGGCAAAGTTCATCGACGAAGTCCGCCATATGGGCACTTCGGCGGCGGCATTGGAGACGGCCGAGAAGAAGGGTTTCGATACCGGCATTCGCGTTGTCCATCCGTTCGACGAGAGGTGGACGCTGCCCGTCTACGTCGCCAATTTCGTGCTGATGGACTATGGCACCGGCGCCATCTTCGGCTGCCCGGCACATGACCAGCGCGACCTCGACTTCGCCAACAGATACGGCCTTCCGGTCATTCCGGTGGTGATGCCGGAAGGCGAGAATCAAGGAAGCTTCCAGGTCATCGACGAGGCTTATGTCGATGATGGCGCGATGATCAATTCGCGCTTCCTCGACGGCATGAAGCCGGATCAGGCATTCGACGAGGTGGCGAAGCTGCTGGAACAAAGGACCATCGGCAACCGGCCGATGGCCGAGCGCAAGGTGAATTTCCGCCTGCGCGACTGGGGCATTTCGCGCCAGCGCTATTGGGGCTGCCCGATCCCGATGATCCATTGCGAGGATTGCGGCGTGGTGCCGGTGCCGAAGGCCGACCTGCCGGTCAAGCTGCCGGACGACATCGAGTTCGACCGGCCGGGCAATCCGCTCGATCGCCATCCGACATGGCGGCACGTCAAATGCCCGCGTTGCGGCAAGGATGCGCGGCGCGAAACCGACACGATGGACACATTTGTCGATTCTTCTTGGTATTTCGCTCGCTTCACCGCGCCGTGGGCAAACGATCCGACCGATCCCAAGGCCGCGACTGAATGGCTGCCGGTCGACCAGTATATTGGCGGCATTGAGCATGCGATCCTGCATTTGCTCTATTCGCGCTTTTTCACCCGCGCCATGCGCGAGACCGGCCATGTCGATCTCGCCGAGCCGTTCAGGGGCCTGTTCACGCAAGGCATGGTGGTGCACGAGACCTATCGGGTTGGCGGCGCCTCGAACGGCCGCTGGCTTGCGCCTAGCGAGGTCAGGCTGGAAGACGCCGACGGCAAGCGCCGCGCCTTCGAAATCGCCACCGGCGAAGAGGCGGTGATCGGTCCGCTCGAAAAAATGTCGAAGTCGAAGAAGAATACGGTGAGTCCGGAAGAGATCACCGACGGCTACGGCGCCGATACGGCGCGCTGGTTCATGCTGTCGGACTCGCCGCCCGAGCGCGATGTCGAATGGACCGACGAGGGTGCGGCCGGCGCGCATCGCTTCATCCAGCGCATCTGGCGCCTGGTGTCGACGGCTGCCGAATCGCTCGCCGGAGTCCGGCCAGAGGCGGCGAAGGACGGCGAGGCCGGGACAGTGTCCAAGGCCGCGCACAAGATCTTGAAGTCGGTCGGCGAGGATATCGAAAAGCTCGCCTTCAACCGCGCCATCGCCCGCATCTACGAGCTCGCCAATGCCTTGACCGTACCGCTCAACGAGGCGGCAGAGGGCAGGGCCGGTCCGGCGCTGCAAGCGGCCTGCCGTGAGGCCGTCGAGATCCTGGTGCACCTGATCGCGCCGGTCATGCCGCATCTGGCCGAGGAGTGCTGGCAGACGCTCGGCGGCACCGACCTTGTCGCCGAACGGCCCTGGCCGGATTACGATCGCTCGCTTGTCGTCGACGCCGAGATCGTGCTGCCGGTCCAGGTCAACGGCAAGAAACGCGGCGATTTGACAATTGCCCGTGACGCGGATCAAGGTGCGGTCGAAAAGGCGGTTCTGGCTCTCGACTTCGTGCAGAAAGCGCTCGAAGGTAAGGCGCCGCGCAAGGTGATCATAGTGCCGCAGAGGATCGTCAATGTCGTTGCCTGATCCGCGAAAGACAGAGTTGACGCTGCGCCGCGTTGTGCTTTGCGGGCTGCTCGCCTCGGTGGCGCTGGTTTCCGCCTGCACGGTGCGGCCGCTCTATTCGAGCGCGCCGCTGATCGCCGGCTCGCAGGTCGGCGCTGCTGCCGAACTGGCATCGATCTCGGTCAAGCCGGTCAAGACCCGCTACGCCCAGCAGGTCCGCAACAATTTGATCTTCGCGCTCGGCCAGGGCGCCGGCGAGCCGGCTTCGCCGGTCTATTCGCTTGATCTCGGCGTCTCCGAACTCGTCGAATCGGCGGCAATCGAGCAGGTCACGACCGACGAAGACGAGCCGACCGCCGGCACTGTGACGCTGACTGCCAACTATGTGCTCAGCGATGCCAAGACGGGCACGGTCATAGCGAGGGGCAAGCGCTCGATTCCGTCGTCATACGACAGGCCGCGCCAGGAATTCGCGTCATACCGGGCCCAGATCGACGCCGAGAACCGTGCGGCGCGCGAGCTGGCAGATGTGCTGCGGCTGTCGATTGCCCAGGATCTGATCAAGCACGGCAAGCCGGCGGCAAGCTAGGTCTTTCCAGAGTGCGCAATCTGCAAAAAAGGCCGATTGCTCGGCTTTTTTTGTTCGTAGGATAGTCGCTTCAGCCGATCTTCTGCCCGGTCTTTGCCCAGTCGGCGAGGAACAGTTCCAGGCCCTTGTCGGTCAGCGGGTGCTTGACCAGCGCCTTGAGCGTCGCCGGCGGCGCGGTGATGACATCGGCACCGATCAGCGCCGCCTGCTTGACATGGTTCACGGTACGCACCGAAGCGGTCAGGATTTCAGTCTGGAAGTCATAATTGTCGTAGATGGTGCGGATATCGGCAATCAGCTCCATGCCGTCCCAGCCGCTATCGTCGATGCGGCCGACGAAGGGCGAGATGAAGGAGGCGCCGGCCTTGGCGGCGAGCAGCGCCTGGGTGGCCGAGAAGCACAGCGTGACGTTGACCATGCGGCCGTCCGACCGGATGTCCTTGCAGGCTCTCAGGCCGTCGAGCGTCAGCGGCACCTTGATGCAGACATTGTCGGCGATCCTGGCCAGGATCTTGGCCTCCGCCATCATGTCCTTGTATTCGGTGGCGACGACTTCGGCCGAGACTGGGCCCTTGACGATCTCGCAGATCTCTCTTGTGACGTCGGCGATCTTGCCGCCGGATTTCAGGATCAGCGACGGATTGGTGGTTACGCCGTCGAGCAGCCCCAAATCGTTCAGCTCGCGGATTTCCTTGACATCGGCGGTGTCGACAAAAAATTTCATGGCGGTCTCCTGAAGATTTTTCATGTGCACGTCATGCACATTTGGGGTCGGACTTTGATCTAGACCAAAGTCGGGGCAAGGTCACGCCTCATGATCGAAGATTCGCCCTTTGTCGCGGCCGCACCGGTGCTGGTGCCGATGCCCGCCGAGCGCCCCTACACCTATGCCGTGCCGGCTGGCATGCGCGTGGTGCCGGGCTCGATCGTGCGCGTTCCGCTTGGGCCCCGCCAGGTCGCCGGCATCGTCTGGGACGGCGCCGTCGAAAAGGTCGACGCGAAGAAATTGCGGCCGATCGAGCAGGTTTTCGACTGCCCGCCGATCGACCGCGCGATGCGGCGTTTTGTCGATTGGGTGGCGCAGTACACGCTGTCGCCGCCCGGCATGGTGGCGCGCATGCTGCTCAGGGCGCCGGAGGCGTTCGACCCGGAGCCGTGGATCGAAGGGCTGCAGCGCACGTTCGCCAAGCCCGACCGGATGACGGAGGCGAGGACGCGCGTGCTGGAGACGGCCGAAGGCGGACTTGCCTGGACGCGATCCGGCCTGGCGCATGCGGCAGGCGTGTCGTCGACGGTGGTGGACGGGCTGCGGGTGCAGGGCGTATTCCAGACGGTGATGATCCCGCCGCGGCCGGTGGTCGCAGCACCCGATCCCGGCTACGCCGTGCCTTCACTGATGCCCGACCAGAGCGATGCCGCCGAGACGCTGCGCGCCAATGTCGCGACCGGTACATTCGGCGTCACCCTGCTCGACGGTGTAACCGGATCCGGCAAGACGGAGGTCTATTTCGAGGCGGTCGCGGCCGCGCTCGATCGCGGCAAGCAGGTGCTGATCCTGCTGCCGGAAATCGCGCTGACCCACGCCTTCCTCGAACGCTTCCAGGAGCGGTTCGGCGCCAAGCCGGCGGAGTGGCACTCGGACCTGCCGCCAAGGATGCGCGAAAAGGTCTGGCGGCAGGTAGCGGAAGGCGGCGTGCGGGTCGTCGCAGGCGCGCGCTCGGCGCTGTTCCTGCCATTCAGGGAGCTTGGACTGATCGTCGTCGACGAAGAGCACGATCCCGCCTACAAGCAGGAGGATCGCGTCTTTTACAACGCGCGCGACATGGCCGTGGTGCGCAGCCATATCGGCGGCTTTCCGGTCGTGCTCGCCTCGGCGACACCGTCGGTCGAAAGCCGGGTCAATGCCAGCCAGGGCCGCTACAGCAGGGCGGTGCTTTCGGCGCGCTTTGCCGAGGCGGCACTTCCCGATCTCAAGACGATCGACATGCGCCGCGCGCCGCCGGCACGCGGCGGCTTCCTGTCGCCTGTACTGCTCGGCCATATACGGCAGACGCTGGAAAGAAAGGAACAGTCGCTGCTGTTCCTCAACCGGCGCGGCTATGCGCCGCTGACGCTCTGCCGGGTCTGCGGCCACCGCTTCGGCTGTCCGGTCTGCTCGGCCTGGCTGGTCGAGCACCGCTTTCGCGGCCAGCTCGTCTGCCACCACTGCGGGCACAATGAACGCCGGCCCGAAGCCTGTCCGGAATGCGGCACGCTCGATCATCTGGTCGCCTGCGGGCCAGGCGTCGAGCGCATCGCCGAGGAGGTCGTCGCGCATTTCCCCGATGCCCGCACCATCGTCTTGTCGTCCGACCTGATGGGCGGCGTGCGGCGGCTGCGGCTCGAGCTTGAAGCCATCGCCAATGGCGAGGCCGACATCGTCATCGGCACACAACTCGTCGCCAAGGGCCATAATTTCCCCAACATGACGCTGGTCGGTGTGGTCGATGCCGATCTCGGCCTTGCCAATGGCGACCCGCGCGCCGCCGAGCGCACCTTCCAACTGCTCAGCCAGGTGACCGGCCGCGCCGGCCGCACCGGCAAGAAAAGCCTCGGCCTGCTGCAGACCTTCCAACCCGACCACCCGGTGATGCGCGCGATCGTCTCAGGCGATGCCGAGGCCTTCTACGAGCGCGAGATCGCCGAGCGTGAGCGGGCGGGGCTGCCGCCCTTCGGCAGGCTCGCCGGCGTCATCGTCAGCGCGGCGACACGGGCCGAAGCCGAAGGGCACGCCCGTGGCCTGCGTCGCGCCGCGCCGCAGGCCAGCGACCTGTTCGTGCTCGGCCCGGCCGAGGCGCCGCTGTCGTTGATCGGCGGCCGCCATCGCTTTCGCCTGCTGATCCAGGGCGAACGGCGCGCCGACATGCAAGGGTTCATTCGCACCATGCTGGCCGAGGGACCGAAGATAAGGGGCTCGGTGCGAGTCCAGGTCGACATCGACCCGCAGAGCTTTTTGTGAAGGGGCTCAGAGGACAGGCTTCCGTAAATTGCCGATGCCCATCTGGCGTATGTCTCTTGCTTCGTTAGAATGCCCGAAATTTTGAATATCCATTTACGAGGGGACAACATGGAATTTGCGTTTCCGTGGCCGATGAGCCAGGGCGAGTGGCTGGCATGGTCGAGCGCCGTGGTGACCTTGCTGTTCGGCCTGCTGCTGTTCCTGGCGCCAGGATTGGCCTTCCGGATCCTGCGGCTGCAGGTCAGACCGGAGAAGGCAGCGGCGATCGCCGAGGGGCGCGGCCGGATGTCGGGCTTCTATCTCGGCCTCAGCCTGTGCTGCATCCTCCTGGCGCAGCCGCTGCTCTATATGGCGCTCGGCTTCTCCTGGCTGTTCACCGCCTTCGGCCGGCTGCTGTCGATGATGTCGGACGGCGCCAACACGCCGTTCAACTGGGCATCCATCGTCGTCGAGCTGGTGCTGGCGGCGCTGCCTCTGGCCTTCGCCTTCGGCTTTTTGCCCTGAATCAGGGATCAATCCGGGGTTGGTTGCTGAACTCGGCCGGCGGATGCGACAATAGTGCCTGAAAACCATGCCGGACGACGCATTGCGGTCTGAAAATGCCTGTGCTAGACGGCAATCGACTTTCGACCGGGGATAGCGGAAGCCGCGCCTCCGTGCTTGGAAAAATGCAGTAAGGTCAAAGATTTAGCCAGAGTTTTTGCTCGCGCCAACAATCTGCGGCCTGTCAGACAAGAGAAAAGACGGTCCGTGGCCCAATCGTCATCGCCAATCTCAGGTGTCGCAGAACGCTATGCGGGTTCGCTGTTCGAACTCGCGCTGCAGGCCAATTCGGTCGCCAGCGTCGAGGCCGACCTCAATAGGTTCGAAACGATGCTCGAAGGCAGCGCTGACCTTTCGCGGCTGATCAGGAGCCCTGTCTTCTCCAGCGAGGACCAGGCCAAGGCGATCGCCGCGATCGCCGACAAAGCGGGGATCACCGGCCTCACCGGCAATTTCCTGCGCGTCGTTGCCCAGAATCGCCGGCTATTTGCCGTGCCCGGCATGATCAAGGCGTTCCGCCAGATCGCCGCCGAACACCGCGGCGAGACCGCCGCCGAGGTTACCTCGGCGCATGCGCTGACGCCTGCCCAGGAAACCGAGCTGAAGGCAGCGCTGAAAAGTGTCGCCGGCAAGGATGTGGCGATCACGGTCACCGTCGATCCGTCGCTGCTCGGCGGACTGGTGGTCAAGATCGGCTCGCGCCAGATCGATACGTCGCTCAAAACCAAACTCAATTCGCTCAAGCTTGCACTGAAAGAGGTCGGCTGATGGACATCCGCGCCGCGGAAATTTCCGCAATTCTGAAAGACCAGATCAAGAATTTCGGCAAGGAGGCCGAGGTCTCCGAAGTCGGCCAGGTGCTGTCCGTCGGTGACGGTATCGCCCGCGTCTACGGCCTCGACAATGTCCAGGCCGGCGAGATGGTCGAGTTCCCCGGCGGCATCCGCGGCATGGCGCTCAACCTCGAAGCCGACAATGTCGGCGTTGTCATCTTCGGCGCCGACCGCGACATCAAGGAAGGCGACACCGTCAAGCGCACCGGCGCCATCGTCGATGCGCCCGTTGGCATGGGCCTGCTCGGCCGCGTCGTCGACGCGCTCGGCAACCCGATTGATGGCAAAGGCCCGATCCAGGCCACCGAACGCAAGCGCGTCGACGTCAAAGCGCCCGGCATCATCCCGCGCAAATCGGTGAACGAGCCGATGTCGACCGGCCTCAAGGCCATCGACGCGCTGATCCCGGTCGGCCGCGGCCAGCGCGAACTGGTCATCGGCGACCGCCAGACCGGCAAGACCGCGATCATCCTCGACACCATGCTCAACCAGAAATCGGTGCACGACAACGGCCCTGAGAAGGAAAAGCTGTACTGCGTCTATGTCGCCGTCGGCCAGAAGCGCTCGACGGTGGCGCAGTTCGTCAAGGTCCTGGAAGAGCGCGGCGCGCTCGACTATTCGATCATCGTCGCCGCGACCGCCTCCGATCCGGCGCCAATGCAGTTCCTGGCGCCGTTCACCGCCTGCACCATGGGCGAATATTTCCGTGACAACGGCATGCACGCGCTGATCAGCTACGACGACCTGTCGAAGCAGGCCGTCGCCTATCGCCAGATGTCGCTGCTGCTGCGCCGTCCGCCGGGCCGCGAAGCCTATCCCGGCGACGTTTTCTACCTGCACTCGCGCCTGCTCGAGCGCGCCGCCAAGCTCAATGACGAAAACGGCGGTGGGTCGCTGACGGCGCTGCCGATCATCGAAACGCAGGCCAACGACGTGTCGGCCTATATCCCGACCAACGTCATCTCGATCACCGACGGCCAGATCTTCCTGGAAACCAATCTGTTCTTCCAGGGCGTGCGCCCGGCGGTCAATGTCGGCCTTTCGGTGTCGCGCGTCGGCTCCTCGGCGCAGATCAAGGCGATGAAGCAGGTTGCCGGGTCGATCAAGGGCGAGCTCGCGCAGTACCGCGAAATGGCTGCTTTCGCGCAGTTCGGCTCCGATCTCGACGCCGCCACGCAACGCCTGCTCAACCGCGGCTCGCGTCTGACCGAGCTGTTGAAGCAGCCGCAATTCTCGCCGCTCAAAGTCGAGGAGCAGGTCGCGGTGATCTTCGCCGGCGTCAACGGCTATCTCGACAAGCTGGCGGTCAACCAGGTCGGCAAGTTCGAGCATGGTCTGCTGTCGCATATGCGCTCGGCCGGCAAGGACGTGCTCGACGGCATCCGCAAGGAGAAGGCGCTGTCCGACGATCTGCGCGCCAGGCTGAAGGCAGAAATCGACGCCTTCGCCAAGACCTTTGCTTGAGCAGGACGGACGGGATCAGGTTTGAAGCATGCCTTCGTTAAAAGACCTTCGTAACCGTATCGCCTCGGTCAAGGCGACGCAGAAGATCACCAAGGCGATGCAGATGGTCGCCGCGGCGAAGCTGCGTCGCGCGCAGGAAGCGGCGGAAGCGGCGCGTCCCTATTCGGAGCGCATGGGCGCGGTGCTGGCCAATATCACCCAGGCGATCGGCGGCGGCGGCGATGCCCCGGCGCTGATGACCGGCACCGGCAAGGACGACGTGCATCTGCTTGTCGTCTGCACGGCCGAACGCGGTCTGTGCGGCGGTTTCAATTCGCAGATCGCCCGCTTTGCCCGCGACCACATCCGCAAGCTTCTGGCCAACGGCAAGCAGGTCAAGATCATCTGCGTCGGCAAGAAGGGGTTCGACATATTGCGCCGCGACTACGGGGCGCTGATCATCGAGCGTGTCGACCTGCGCGAGGTCAAGACGCTGGGCTTCGTCAATGCCGATGCCATCGCCAAGAAGGTGATCCGCCTGTTCAACGAAGGCGGCTTCGACATCTGCACGCTGTTCTATTCGCAGTTCAAGTCGGTGATCAGCCAGATCCCGACGGCGCAGCAAATTGTCCCGGCGGGCGCGCCTGCGGCTGGCGCGGAAGTGAAGGACGGCGGCAGCGCCGTCTACGAATACGAGCCGGAGCCGGGCGAGATCCTCTCCGATCTCATCCCGCGCAACATTTCCGTGCAGGTTTTTCGCGCGCTGCTCGAGAATGCCGCCGGCGAGATGGGCGCCAAGATGAGCGCCATGGACAATGCGACGCGCAACGCCGGCGACATGATCAACAAATTGTCGATCACCTACAACCGCCAGCGGCAGGCGCAGATCACCAAGGAATTGATCGAAATCATTTCGGGCGCCGAGGCGCTCTAGGCACGCCCACAAGGAGGTCATCGACCTCAAGCGTGTGAGAAACAAAGAGACGAAAAGGGTAAAGACGATGGCGAAAGCAGCGACCCCCAAGACGGCAGCCCCTAAGGCCGCGGCACCAGCGAAGGCTCCGGCAGCAGCAAAGGCCGCTCCGGCCAAGAAGGCGGCAGCAACCAAGGCCGCCGCTGTGAATACGCCGGCCGCCACCATCAAGAAAACCGGCCTGGCAGGCAAGGTTCGCCAGGTCATCGGCGCCGTTGTCGACGTCCAGTTCGGCGAACATCTGCCGGCGATCCTGAACGCGCTTGAGACGATCAATGTCGGCAATCGCCTCGTGCTCGAAGTGGCCCAGCATCTGGGCGAGAACACCGTGCGCTGCATCGCCATGGACTCGACCGAAGGTCTGGTCCGCGGCCAGGACGTCTATGACACCGGTGCACCGATTACCGTGCCGGTCGGCCCGGGCATGCTCGGCCGCATCATCAACGTCATCGGCGAGCCGGTCGACGAGGCAGGCCCGGTCGACGGCATCGAGATGCGCTCGATCCACCAGCCGGCGCCGACCTATGTCGAGCAGTCGACGGAAGCGCAGATCCTGGTCACCGGCATCAAGGTGCTCGACCTGCTGGCCCCCTATGCCCGCGGCGGCAAGATCGGCCTGTTCGGCGGCGCCGGCGTCGGCAAAACGGTGCTGATCCAGGAACTGATCAACAACGTCGCCAAGGCGCATGGCGGCTTCTCGGTGTTCGCCGGCGTCGGCGAGCGCACCCGCGAAGGCAACGACCTCTATCACGAGTTCATCGAGTCCGGCGTCAACAAGAAGGGCGGCGGCGAAGGCTCCAAGGCCGCGCTCGTCTATGGCCAGATGAACGAGCCGCCGGGCGCACGCGCCCGCGTCGGCCTGACCGGCTTGACGGTTGCCGAATATTTCCGCGACCAGGGCCAGGACGTGCTGTTCTTCGTAGACAACATCTTCCGCTTCACGCAGGCGGGCTCGGAAGTGTCGGCGCTGCTCGGCCGCATTCCTTCGGCCGTGGGCTACCAGCCGACGCTGGCTACCGACATGGGCGCGCTGCAGGAGCGTATCACCACGACGACCAAGGGTTCGATCACCTCGGTGCAGGCGATCTATGTGCCGGCCGACGACCTGACCGACCCGGCACCGGCGACCTCGTTCGCCCACCTCGACGCGACGACCGTGCTCAACCGCGCGATTTCGGAAAAGGGCATCTATCCGGCCGTCGATCCGCTCGATTCGACCTCGCGCATGCTCGACCCGATGGTTGTCGGCGAAGAGCATTACCAGGTCGCCCGCCAGGTGCAGTCGATCCTTCAGCGTTACAAGTCGCTGCAGGACATCATCGCCATCCTGGGCATGGACGAGCTGTCGGAAGAGGATAAGCAGACCGTGGCCCGCGCCCGCAAGATCGAGCGCTTCCTGTCGCAACCCTTCTTCGTCGCCGAAGTGTTCACCGGCGCACCGGGCAAGCTGGTCGACCTCGCCGACACCATCAAGGGCTTCAAGGGCCTTTGCAACGGCGATTACGACCATCTGCCGGAGGCCGCCTTCTACATGGTCGGCGGCATCGAGGAAGCGGTCGAGAAGGCACAGCGCCTGGCCGCCGAAGCGGCCTGATGGTGAATGGTCAATAGTGAATTGTGAATGGGGAGTAGCGGATAGGAAATCGGGGCTGAGTGAAGGTCATTCTTTCTGACCGTTCACCATTCACCATTCACCAGTCGCTAAACTGATCATGCCTGAAGCTTTCAAATTCGAACTGGTCTCGCCGGAGCGCCTCTTGGTTTCCGAGCAGGTCGAATCCGTCGTCATTCCGGGCGCCGAAGGCGAGATGACTGTCATGGCGCATCACGCGCCGGTCATGACCACAATCAAGCCGGGCGTCGTTACGCTGAAGACCGCGCAAGGCAAGGAAGAGCGCTATGTGGTGTTCGGCGGCTTTGCCGACATCGTTCCGGCCGGCTGCACGCTTCTGGCGGAATCGGCGGTAGCCGTCGGCGACATCGACCGCGCCGACCTTGCCCGCCGCATCCAGGAGGCCAGGGAAGACGCCGCCGACGCCAAGGACGACCAGACCCGCAGCAAGGCCGAGCAGTTCCTCAACCAGCTTACGACGCTTGAAGGTGCGCTGTTGCCGGCGTGAGTTCCGGTCAAATGACTAACTGAAAAAGCGGGCTTGCCCCGCTTTTTTGTTTGGTGGACAGTCTGGCTGCCTTGGCGTGGGGGGTGGCCGATGACAGAACAAGCAGTGCAACAAGAAACTATCTCGCGATCCAGATGGTCGACGGCCCTGGTTTCGGCCTTTGGCGGCCCGTTTGGCGGGTTCCTCTGGATCGGCAGCGGCAAACTGGCGGTCGCCAGCCTGGTGGTGATCAGCGTCGTCGTTTTCGCGCTTATTTACATTGGCTTTCCGGTATTGCCTGGCGTCGATCTTGCTTGGTGGGCCAATTTTTCAGGGATCGGTTTGATGGCCCTGTGGGCAGCGATCGTTGTTCCCTTCGCGCACCGGTTCAAGCCGGACAGATGGTACGCGCGTGGGCTTTCGGTGCTGGTGCTCGTCTTTCTGACCTCGTATCCGGCTGCATTCGCAATACGCGCGTTCCTGCTCCAGCCTTTTTCGATTCCCTCCAGCAGCATGGTGCCGACGTTGCAGGAAGGCGACTATCTCTTCGTCTCCAAAATGGCATACGGCTACAGCCGCTACAGCGTGCCGTTCAACTTGCTTCCCGTTGATGGACGTATATTCGGCGCGGAACCCAAAAGGGGAGATGTGGTTGTCTTCAAGTTCCCGCCCGATCCGAGCGTGGACTACATCCAGCGGATTGTCGGCCTTCCCGGCGAGAAGATCCAGATCATCGACGGGGTGCTTCACATCAACGATGTCGCGGTGGGACTCGACGATATTGGTACTTTTTCGTCCGACGAGTTCTCGAGAGCCAAGCTCCAAAGCGAAACCTTGCCGGGGGGTGTCACCCATTCCGTTCTCAACCTCGCCGACAACTCGATCGGCGACAATACGCGCGTGTTTGAGGTGCCCGCAGGCCACTACTTCGTGCTTGGCGACAACCGCGACAATGCCTCCGACAGCCGGTTCAGTGTCGCGTTTGTTCCCTATGAAAATCTGGTCGGCAAGGCCCTGCGGCTGTTCTGGAATTCCAAAGGTACCGATTATTCGTCTCGACAGACGCTGAACGGCCAGGCGAGCAAGTAGCTCAAACTGTCAGTGCCTCTACTGCGCGCATGACGCCGCGCAGTTCGGCGAGGCCCTTCAGGCGGCCGATGCAGGAATAGCCGGGGTTCACCTTCTTGCCGATGTCGTCGATGATGGCGTGGCCATGGTCGGGACGCATCGGCACCTGCCAGTCCGCCCTGCCGGCTGCCTTGCGCCGCCGCTCTTCGCCAATCAGCGCCGACACGACCGCCACCATGTCGGTGTCGCCGTCGAGGTGCTCGGCTTCGTGGAAAGAGCCGTCTGGCTCCTTGGTGACGTTGCGCAGATGGGCGAAATGGATGTTTTCGGCGAAGGCCTTTGCCATTGCCGGCAGATCGTTCTGCGCGCCCGCGCCATAGGAGCCGGTGCACAGTGTCAGCCCGTTTGCCGGCGAAGCGACGGCGTCGAGCAGCGCGCGGGCATCGGCTGCCTTGGAAACGATTCGCGGCAGGCCGAACAGCGAAAAAGGCGGATCGTCGGGGTGGATCGCCATCCTGAGGCCGGCCTCTTCGGCCACCGGCACGATCTCGCGCAGGAAGGCAAACAGGTTTTCGCGCAGGCCTTCGGTGGAGACGTCCTTGTAGAGGTCGAGGGCGCGGCGGAAGCTTGCCCGATCGAAGATGAATTCGCGCGCCGGGACCCAGCCGATCAGGTTGCGCTCCAGCCTTGCCTTGTCGCTGTCGCTCATCCCTTGCAGTCGCACACGCGCGGCCTCGACGCGGGCCGGTGGGTGATCGGCCTCCGCCCCTTCTCGCTCAAGGATGAAGACGTCATAGGCGCAGAGCTCGACGACATCGAAGCGCAGCGCCGTGCCGCCATGCGGCATCGGGTAATCGAGGTCCGTCCGCGTCCAGTCGGTGATCGCCATGAAATTATAGCAGACGGTGTTGATACCGGCGGCGGCGACGGCGCGGATCGAGGCCTTGTAATTGTCGATCAGGCTGCGCCAGTCGCCGCTGCGGGTCTTGATGTCCTCATGCACGACGATGCTCTCGACCACGTCCCAGGTCAGCCCTGCTGCCTCGATCTCGGCCTTGCGCCTGGCGATCTCGTCTGCCGGCCAGGCGCGGCCGTCGTTGAGGTGGTGCAGCGCGCTGACGATGCCGACGGCGCCGGCCTGACGGACATGGGCAAGCGTCACCGGATCGTCCGGCCCGAACCAGCGCCAGGTCTGTCTCATGGCTTCTCACTCCCTATGCCAAGCGCCGCCAAAGCTGCGGCAGTGCCGCCCCGCCGCAGGCGCTCGAGATGGGCTGCCGTCAGATCGATCAGTGTCATGCGGTGGGAATGGTCCTTGGCGAAGCCGGCGAGATCGAATATCGCTGTCACCGTCTCATCAGCCGGCCGGCTGCCGAGCGCCGTAAGCCGAGCGTCGATCGGGTCGGTAAAATGGGCTTCCGGCAAGGTTTTGCCGCGCGCCTCGCAAGCGGCGATCCAGGCCGCCACCACCAGCATGAGATGCGCGGGCGGGTCACCGGCGCCCAGTCGATCGAGGGCCGAGGCGACGATGCGCTGCGGCAGCTTCTGGCTGCCGTCATTGGCGATCTGCGCCGTGCGATGGGCGAGCGCCGTGTTCGAATAGCGTTCGGCGAGCTGGGCCGTGTAGCCGGCCGTATCGAGCCCGGCGTCCTGCGGCAGCGTCGGGATCGCCTCGGCCCATAGTCCGTCGACGAATTGCCGGATCGCCGGATCGGCAAAGGCGCGGTCGACCGTGTCGTCGCCGCTGAGCAGGCCGAGATAGGCGATTGCCGAATGCGAGCCGTTGAGCAGCCGCAGCTTCATGTCCTCGAAGGGCCCGACGTCGCCGACCATGGTGACGCCGAACTTTTCCCAGGCCGGCCTGCCAGCCGGGAAATCGTCTTCGACCACCCATTGGCAGAACGGCTCGGTCATCACCGGCCAGGCATCCTCGACGCCGAGCTCGACGGCGATACGCGCTCGGTCGGCGTCGGTGGTCGCCGGCACGATACGGTCGACCATGCTCGACGGAAACGCGACGCCGTCGGCAATGTGTGCGGCGAGCCTGGCATCGCCTGAAGCGGCGAGCCTGGCATCGCCTGAAGTGGCGAGCCTGGAATCGCGCAGCGCGGCGAATTCGACCAGCAGGCGGTGCAGCGTGGCGCCATTGGCCGGAAGGTTGTCGCAGCAGAGCACGGTGAAAGGCTGGATGCCGGCGGCACGGCGGCGCGACAGCGCTTCGGTGAGAAAACCATGCGCCGTCCGTGGCATTTGCGGGCTAGCCAAATCATGGACGATGTCCGGATGGGTGCTGTCCAAACCGCCGCCGGCTGCTCTCAGATAAGCCTTTTCGGTGATCGTGAGCGTGACGATGCGGGTGCGCTGATCGGTCAGGGCGGCGAGCACCGCAGCCGGATCTTCCGGCGCCACCAGCAGCGACAGGATCGAGCCGACGACGCGCAGCTCTTCGCCGATGCTGCTCCTGATCGCCAGCGTGTAGAGGCCATCCTGCGGCGCCAGTGCGTCGCGCGTGTCAGGACTGCGCAAGGACACGCCGACAATGCCCCAGTCCGCCTCGCCCGCCGCCAGGCAGTCGTCGACATAGGCCGCCTGGTGGGCGCGATGGAAGGCACCGACGCCGAGATGGACGATGCCAGGTGCGACGCCGCCGCGGTCGTAGCGCGGAATCGCGACCGAAGCCGGCAGTGCCTTCAGCGTGCTGTTGGAAAGGCGTCTATTGGTCATTGCGCCACGTGTCTGATCGAGATTGTTGGGTCACTGCTGTCAGGCGGCGTAACACCCGATGCCGTCACGCACAATGGGCAATGGCCGACGAAAAGTCATCATACAACAACCCAGTTTTTGTATGTTGACATTATTTCTTTCCAACCCTACCGATGTCCGGATTGGGAGGATTTGCGTGGCCGCATTGACGGATCCGGATTTGCTGTTTGCCGCCGAGGCGCGCCCGCGTTCGCTGGCCCGTGATCTCTACGCCGCGGTCAAGGACCTGCCGATCGTCAGCCCGCACGGCCACACCGATCCGCGCTGGTATGCGCTCAACGAGGCGTTTCCCGATCCGGCGCAGTTGCTGATCGTGCCGGACCACTACATTTTCCGCATGCTGTTCAGCCAGGGCGTTCGGCTTGAGGAGCTTGGTGTGCCGACGCTTGACGGCTCGCCGGTGGAAACCGACGGCAGAACGATCTGGCGGTGCTTCGCCGAGCATTATTACCTGTTCCGCGGCACGCCGACCCGGCTGTGGTTCGACCATGTGCTTGCCCATCTGTTCGGCATCGACGAGCCGCTGACGGCCGCAACCGCCGACCGCCATTACGATATGATCTCGACCTTGCTGCAGTGGGAGAATTTTCGCCCGCGAGCGCTGTTCGAGCGCTTCAACATTGAAGTCATCGCGACGACCGAAGGCGCGCTCGACGATCTCAGATGGCACCAGATGATCCGCGACAGCGGCTGGGAGGGCCGCGTCATCACCGCCTATCGGCCGGATGCGATCGTCGATCCCGACTTCGAAGGGTTCTCGGCCAATCTCGACCGGCTTGGCGAGATCACCGGGTGCGATACCGGCAATTGGACCGGCTATCTCGAGGCGCACCGCCAGCGGCGCGCCTTCTTCAAGAGTTTCGGCGCGACTTCCTCCGATCACGGCCATCCTACGGCCGAAACCGCCAATCTCTCGGATGCCGCCGCGCAGGAGCTGTTCAACCGCATCCGCCGGGGCTCGGACGACGAGCGCGAGCGAAAACTGTTTCGCGCCCAGATGCTGACCGAGATGGCCAAGATGAGCCGCGACGACGGGCTGGTCCTGCAGATCCATCCCGGCTCCTGGCGCAATCATTCGCCTTCTATCTTTCACAGGTTCGGCAGGGACAAAGGCTTCGACATTCCGATCCGAACCGATTATGTGACGGCGCTGAAGCCGCTGCTCGACTGCGTCGGGCTGGAGCGCGACCTCACCATCATCCTCTTCACCCTTGACGAGACCAGCTATGCGCGCGAGCTGGCGCCGCTCGCCGGCGTCTACCCGGCATTGAAGCTCGGCCCGGCCTGGTGGTTCCACGACAGCCCCGAAGGCATGCGCCGGTTCCGTGAGATGACCACCGAAACGGCCGGTTTCTACAACACCGTCGGTTTCAACGACGACACCCGCGCCTTTCCATCCATACCGGCCCGCCATGATGTGGCGCGCCGGGTCGATTGCGCATATCTGGCGCGTCTCGTCGCCGAGCATCGGCTCGGCGAGGACGAGGCGCACGAGCTGGCGCAGGAACTTGCCTATACGCTCGCGAAAAAGGCGTACCGGCTCTAACGGCGCTTGCCGCCATCGTTCAAACGGGAGGAAACCAATGCTGCATTTTTCAAGACTGGCGGGAGCTACGCTACTTGCCGCCGCACTGCTGGCCGGATCGGCAAGCGCCCAGACGGTCCTGCGCTCGTCCGACACCCACCCGGACGGCTATCCGACGGTCGAGGCGGTCAAATATTTCGGCGAGCTGGTGAAGGAGCGCACGGCCGGCCGCTATGTGGTCGAGATCTATCCTTCCGCGCAACTCGGCGAGGAAAAGGACACGATCGAGCAGGTGCGTACCGGCGTGATCGATCTCAACCGCGTCTCGATGGCGCCGTTCAACGGGCTCATCCCGGAGACCACCGTGCCCTCGCTGCCCTACATCTTCCGTTCGGAAGAGCATATGCACAAGGTCATGGACGGGGCGATCGGCGACCAGATCGCGGCGGCGTTCGACCAGGTCGGGCTGGTGCTGCTCGCCTTTTACGACGGCGGCTCGCGCTCCTTCTACAATTCGAAGAAGCCGATCAACACTGTAGCCGACATGGCCGGGATGAAGTTCCGCGTCATCCAGTCCGACATCTTCGTCGACATGGTGGCGGCACTCGGCGCCAACGCGACGCCGATGCCGTATGGCGAGGTGTATTCGGCGATTGAGACCGGAGTGATCGACGGCGCGGAGAACAATTTTCCGAGCTACGACACCGCCAAGCATGCGGAAGTCGCCAAGTACTATTCGCTCGACGAGCACACGATGGTGCCGGAAGCCTTCGTCATGGCGAAGTCGAGCTGGGACAAGCTGACGCCGGAAGACCAGGCGATCTTCAAGGCGGCCGCCAAGGAAAGCGTCGCCAAGCAGCGCGAGCTGTGGACCGCCAAGGTCAAGGAATCGCGCGCCAAGGTCGAGGCGGCCGGTTCGCAGATCACGACGCCGGACAAGCAGCCCTTCATCGACGCGATGGGGCCGGTCTACGAGAAGCACGTCAAGGACGACAAGCTGAAGGCGATGGTCGAAGCCATCAAGGCCGTGCAGTGATCAACCGGCGGCGCGGACATTCCGTGCCGCCATCCTCCTGGGGAGACAACCGGTGACTTCCAGCCCAAAACCAACACCGCTCCTGTCCGGCGTCGCGCAAGTGATGTCGCGCGTCAGCACGGCGGCGCTGTCGATCGCCGGCATCGGGCTGGTGCTGATGACCGCGTTCGTCGCCTGGCAGGTGTTCGGCCGCTATGTTCTGAACCGCTCGCCGAGCTGGACCGAGCCCGGCTCGGTGATGCTGATGAGCTGGTTCATTTTCCTCGGCGCTGCCGTCGGTGTGCGCGAGAACTACCATCTTGGCTTCGACGTACTGCTCTACGTGCTGCCGAAAGGCGGCAAGCGCTGGCTGCGGATGATTTCGGATATTGTCGCGCTCGCCTTCGGCATCGGCATGATCTGGTATGGCAGCCAGCTGGTCGCATTGACCTGGGGCTCCGTCTTGCCGTCACTCGGCATATCGGGGGGCTGGGACTATGTCCCGCTTGTCGCGGGAGGCGCGCTCATCGTGCTCTTCACGCTGGAGCGCATCGTGCTTCGCCTCTCCGGCGCGCCGATCGACGATGCCCTCGATGAACTGCCGCCAGCCGAAGTCGCAGCCGAACTCGACACCGCCAACGTGAAGGTCTGACGCCATGGAACTGTGGATTCTCTTCGGCGTCTTCACCCTGCTGATGCTTATCGGCACGCCGATCGCTTTCTGCCTCGGCGTCGCAAGCCTCGCCACCGTCCTCTATATGGGCCTGCCGCCGCTCATCGTGTTCCAGCGCCTGAATTCCGGCATGAGCGTCTTTTCGCTGCTGGCCATTCCGTTTTTCATCTACGCCGGCGACTTGATGGTGCGCGGCGGCATCGCCAGCAAGATCGTTGCCTTCGCCGGCTCGCTCGTCGGCCATTTGCGTGGCGGCCTCGGGCAGGTCAACATTGCAACCGCTACACTGTTCGGCGGCATTTCCGGCTCAGCGGTGGCGGAGGCAGCGGCGGTAGGCGGCCTGATGATCCCGCAGATGAAGGCGCGTGGATATGGAGCGGACTACGCCGTCAACGTCACGTCGATGGCGGCACTGATCGCGCTGCTGCTGCCGCCGTCGCACAACATGATCATCTACTCGATCTCGGCAGGCGGAAAGATCTCGATCGCCGATCTGTTCACGGCCGGTATCATCCCGGGCCTGCTGCTGGCCCTGTCGCTGATGGTCACCGCCTATATCGTGGCGCGCTCCCGCGGCTATCCGACCGAGGCGTTTCCGGGCTTCACCGCGGTCGCGCATCTTTTCGCCGTCGCGGTGCCCGGCCTGCTGCTGATCGCGATCATCTTCGGCGGCGTGCGATCGGGCGTCTTCACCGCCACCGAGAGTTCCTGTATCGCCGTCATCTATGCGCTGCTCGTGACCGTCTTCGTTTACCGGCAGATGACCTGGGAAGGGTTCGTTCATGCCACCCATGGCGCCGTGCGCACCACTGCCATGGTGCTGCTTATCATCGGCATGGCGGCGGCGTTCTCGTGGCTGATGGCCTTCCTGAAAGTGCCGGCAGCGCTCATCGCCTCCATGAATGCGATCTCGGACGATCCGCTGGTCGTGCTTCTGCTGCTCAACCTCTTGATGCTGTTCCTCGGCACGTTCATGGACATGGGGCCGACGATCATCATTTGCACGCCGATCTTCCTGCCCGTGGCGCAGGCCTACGGCGTCGATCCGGTGCATTTCGGCGTCATCATGATCCTCAATTTCGGCATCGGGCTGAACACGCCGCCGGTGGGCGCAGTGCAGTTCGTGGCGTGTGCCGTGGGCAAGATATCCGTCTGGGAATCGATGCGCTCGATCTGGCCATTCTATGGCGCAGGCCTCGTGGTGCTGGCGCTCGTCACTTACATTCCGGCCATTTCGCTATGGCTGCCGAGCGTCTTCAAATAGGGGGTGCGACATGGCATCGGACACTGCCGTCGGGCTCCGCGTCGAACGAAGACCGAAGCTTTCGGAAACCGTCGTCGCGGCGATCCGCAAGCAGCTGCAGGCGGGCGAGATCCAGCCTGGGCAAAAGCTGCCGACCGAGGGCCAGCTGACTGAAACCTTCGGGGTCAGCCGCACCGTAATACGCGAGGCGCTGGCCAAGCTTGCCGCGGACGGCCTGGTCGAGCCGCGCCAAGGCGCCGGCGTTTTCGTCACCGAGCATATCTCGACAGCGTTCGGTGCTCTGACAGCGGAGATGGGCAGCAAGGATTCGATTGCCCTCAACGTGCTCGAAGTCAGGTTGGCGATCGAGATCGAATCCGCCGGGCTCGCCGCCATCCGGCGCAACGCCGCGCAGGAAGCGGCAATCCAGGAAGCCTTCTTCGAGTTCGAACGGCTGCTCCTCAACAGCGAGCCGACTGGACCGGCCGACCTTGCCTTCCACCGCGCAATCGCCAGCGCCACCAACAATCCGTTCTATGTCGAGATGCTCGACGTGCTCGGCCGGCGCGCCATTCCTTGCGATGTGACCTCGCCCTGGTCGACCGAGTTCGCACAGTCCGACGCCTACCAGCGCGGCCTGCAGCGCGAACACCTGATGATCCTCAACGCCATCTCGGCAGGCGATGCCGAAGCGGCGCGGGAGGCGATGCGCGCGCATCTCGGTGCCAGCCAGCAGCGCTATCGCGAGCGCCTGCACGCGCGCCAGATTTTTTATGCCGACTCGGTCAAGGCCGCGGCAACTGAATAAGCAATTGAGGCAGCCCCATGGGACAGCAATGAATCACACCGACAATCATACGGATTTCACCTCCCGCTTCGCCATCGATCCTGTTTCTGCCGCAGCCATGGGAACGGACGAGCTGCGACACAATTTCCTGATCGAGGACTTGTTCCAGCCCGGCCGCATCGGCCTGACCTACACCCATTACGACCGCATGATCGTCGGCGGCGCCGTGCCCGCCGGCGCACCGCTGCCGCTGCAGGCGATCAAGCCGACCGGGACCAAGAATTTTCTCGACCGCCGTGAGATGATCATCGTCAACATCGCCGGTGCAGGCGTCGTCAAAACTGGCGGCCAATCCTACGAGCTGCAGGCGCGCGACATGCTCTATCTCGGCATGGGCACGGATGAGGTATCGTTCGCTGCGACCAATCCGGCAGCGCCGGCTAAGTTCTACCTGCTCAGCGCGCCGGCGCATCAGGGCCACCCCAACCGGCTGATCCGCATCGGCGATGCCAAGCGGCTCGATCTCGGTAGCCAGGCAACCTCCAACGAGCGCTCGATCTTCCAGTTCATTCATGCCGATGGGGTAAAGACCTGTCAGCTTGTCGTCGGCATGACGCAGCTTGCCCCCGGTTCCGTCTGGAACACCATGCCATGCCATGTGCATGACCGGCGCATGGAGGCCTATCTCTATTTCGACCTGCCGGAGGCGGCGCGGGTGGTTCACCTCATGGGCGAGCCGGACGAAACGCGCCATCTCGTCATGCGCAACGAGGAGGCGGTGCTGTCGCCGGGATGGTCGATCCATTCGGGCGCCGGCACCTCCAACTACGCCTTCATCTGGGCGATGGCCGGCGATAATGTCGACTATACCGATGTCGACCTGGTGGCGATGGAGGAGCTCAAGTGAGCGATCTCTCGGCCTTCAGCCTTGCCGGCAAGCGCATCCTCGTCACCGGCGCCAATACCGGCATCGGCCAGGGCATCGCCGTGTCGATCGCCCGCGCAGGCGGCGCGGTCGTCGGCGTCGGCCGGTCGGCGATGGACGAGACGGCGGAGAAGATTGCGGCTGTCGGCGGCCGCTTCGAGGCGGTCCGCTGCGACCTTGGTGATGATGCAGCTGCCCAGGCGATGCTTGACCGCGTCTGGGACGGCACCGGACCGCTCGATGGCCTGGTCAACAATGCGGGCATCATCCGGCGTGCCGATGCGGTCGACCTGACCGAAGCCGACTGGGATGACGTCTTGGGCGTCAATCTGAAGACGGTGTTCTTCCTCAGCCAGAGTTTTGCCAGGCGCGTGCTTGCCGAATCTGGACGGCGTGGCAAGATCGTCAACATCGCTTCGGTGCTGAGCTTTCAGGGCGGCATTCGCGTCGCCTCCTACACCGCCTCCAAACACGGCGTGCTCGGCATCACCCGCCTGCTGGCATGTGAATGGGCGGCAAAGGGCATCAATGTCAACGGCATTGCGCCGGGCTATATCGAGACCAACAACACCGAGGCGCTGCGCACCGATCCCGACCGCAGCGCTTCGATCCTGGCGCGCATTCCGGCCGGCCGCTGGGGCGCGCCGGAAGACATCGGCGACGCAGCCGTCTTCCTGCTGGCGCCAGCGTCCAACTACATGCACGGCGCGGTGGTGCCGGTGGACGGCGGCTGGCTGGCACGATGAACAACAAAAGGTGAGAGTTTGGCGATGACCGGAACCAAAATCTTCTCGCATGCCGGCGAGGCTGCGTGGACGCCGACGCCGGATGGCAACCGCAGGCGCGTGCTCCTGCACACGGATGAGCTGATGATGGTCGAATTCGGTTTCGACAAGGGTGGCGTCGGCGCGCTGCACTCGCACCCGCACGTCCAGGCGAGCTATGTCGCCGAAGGCCGCTTCGAAGTCACCATCGACGGCAGGACCGAAATCCTGGAAGCCGGAAGCAGCTTCATCGTCCCGTCCAACCTTGTCCATGGCGTCAAGGCGCTGGAGGCGGGACGGCTGGTCGACAGCTTTACGCCGCACCGCGCCGATTTCCTCGACTGAGCTGCGGGCCTGAAGATCAGGTAGCCGGTTCTCGGAACAAAAAACCCGCGCCTCCGGAGAGACGCGGGCGTGTTGCCTGGGCGCTTGTGGCGCCGCGGTACTCAAAACATCACCGCAGAACCTGAACCTGCCAAATGATGGTGAAGATAGGATTAACCGCTCCGAAGCGGTGCGATATTCACAGCCAAGGCGAATAGGGGCTGGAACGACGGCCTCATATCGGCCAATGAGAGAGAAGTTCGCCTCAGGCGGTGCCGCGGACAGGACCAGAGGGGTCGATAAATGTTCGAATCTGCTGTCCAGGCAATCACCTGGCGATTCGCCGCGGCATTTCGGCAGGTCGTATCCCCGAAAGTTCTGTAATGCAGGTAGCAGCGAGCATCCCTGCAGAGGATTCCAAACGGCGCGTCCTCAGGGATGTATTCGGCTTCGATGATTTTCGTCTCGGCCAGGCGGCCGTGATGGAGGCGCTGCTGGCCGGGCATCATGTGCTGGCCGTCATGCCGACCGGCGCCGGCAAATCGCTCTGCTACCAGGTCCCGGCGCTGGTGCTGGGCGGGCTCACCATTGTCGTTTCGCCGCTGGTGGCCCTGATGCAGGATCAGGTCGCCGCATTGCGCCTTGCCGGCGTGGCGGCCGATACGATCAATTCCTCGCTCGACCGCGATGCCAATGTCGCTGCATGGCGCCGTGTCGCGGCAGGCCAGACGCGCCTGCTCTATCTTGCACCGGAGCGGCTAATGACGGTGCGAATGCTCGAGGCGTTGACCAAGCTCGATGTCCGGCTGATCGCCATCGACGAGGCACATTGCATCTCCCAATGGGGACCGGCGTTCCGGCGCGAATACGAAGAATTGTCGAGACTACGTGATATCTTCCCGAAAGTGCCGATCATTGCGTTGACGGCGACGGCGGACGAGACGACGCGCACCGACATTGCCGCGCAACTGTTCGACGGGCGCGTCGATACCGTGGTGCTCGGCTTCGACCGGCCGAACATCAAACTAGGCATCGAGCCCAAGCAGGACAGCAAGCGCCAACTGCTCGGCTTCGTGCAGCGCCATGCGGGCCGCAGCGGGATCGTCTATTGCCTGTCACGCAAAAAGACCGAAGAGATGGCGGCGTTCCTCGAGCGGAACGGCGTACGCGCGCTGGCCTATCATGCCGGCATGAGCAAGGACGCGCGTGAAGCGAATCAAAACGCTTTCATGACCTTGTCCGGCGTGGTGATGGTGGCGACCATCGCCTTCGGCATGGGGATCGACAAGCCGGACGTCGCCTATGTCTTCCACACCGACCTGCCGGGCAGCTTGGAGGCCTATTATCAGGAAATCGGGCGGGCGGGCCGCGACGGGCGGGCGGCCGAGGCACATATGCTGTTCGGTCTCGGCGATATACGCATGCGCCGGCTTTTCATCGAAGACGAGGATGCGCCGGCTGAGCACAAAAGGCGCGCGCATGGCCGGCTCGAAACGCTGATCGGTTATTGCGAGACGACGCAGTGCCGGCGTCAGATCCTGCTTGGCTATTTCGGCGAAAACGCCTCGCCTTGCGGCAATTGCGACAACTGCCTTGATCAGGCGCCGCATGCGGATGGCGAGGCGGAGGCGCGGATCATCCTGGCGGCGATCGCACAGACCGGCGAGCGCTTCGGCGTCGCCCATGTCGTCGATGTCCTGCTCGGCCATGAGACCGAGAAGGTCCTGGACAGGAACCACCACAGGCTTGCCAGCTTCGGCACCGGTGTCGCGCATAAAAGGAGTTTCTTGCTGTCGCTGCTCCGCCAACTCGTCGCGGGAGGGTTCCTGACATTGGACTCAGCCGGCCATGGCGGCCTCGCCATTGCCGAGAAGGGCCGTGCGCTGGCTCGGGGCGAGGCCTCATTCCGGTATCGCGTGGACGCGCGCCAGTCATCGCGAGGCAAGATACGCAACATACAGGATACCGCAGCAGGCACGGAAGGTCTGGATTCGGTGCTGCTGGCCGCGCTCAAGGCTGTACGGCTGCGTCTTGCCCGGGAACGCCAGGTGCCGGCCTTCGTGATCTTTTCGGATCGTACACTGATCGATATGGCCGAACGCTGCCCGCGTGATCTGGACGCCTTCGCCGCGGTCAACGGCGTCGGCGCCGCCAAGCTCAAGGATTTCGGCGAGATATTCCTCGGCGCGATCGCTGCGCATCAGCCCGGTGGATCGGCGTGAGGGTAGCCAAAAATCAAACTCGCAATTGCGCGACACTGCAACAGGTTAGTTTGCCAGGCAGCATTTCTTTGCTTTCTTGCCGCTTCCACAGGGACACGGATCATTGCGTCCGACATGGCGCCAAGGATTTGTGACCGGCGCTGTCAATCTCGACAACTCGTCGAGCCAAGTTTGTTCCGGCAAGGGCGATTGCCAATCTTCCTCGCCAAAATACTCAAGGTGGCTGGTCCATTCCAACGCTTCAAGCACGTCGTCGATATAGCCGAGAGCGGCGCGCTCGAATCGATCCATGTCGTTTGGGCTTTGCTCGGCGGCCAGGAGATCGTCTTCGAAATCGCGGCGGTCGATTACCCCTTCGGGGATGCGGCCGTCGTCCCATGCGCTGTGAACAAGTGACGCCAGATCGCGCAAGCCAAGCAGGGCGATCGCCCCCAGCCAGGCGATCCAGGCGAAATCGTCGTCATCGGCCAGCCTCTCGGTGTGGAATCGCTCGAGAAAATCTCGCATTCGGTCACGCTCGATGCGGCCTTCCCAGGTCAGGAAGGTCGCTGCGCCCAAAACTGCATCGCGGACGAATTCATCGACGGAGCGGTCGCTGATCAAGCTGAACAAAGCGTCGGCGTCGCCATCAAATACGCCGGCGACGATACGCGCCATGCTCTCGGTCACCACGTCGCCGAGCAGGTCATCGAGGTCGCGTCCCGGCCGGCGCAGCAGGCGCAACAAGGGCCCGAACGTTCTAGTGTCGCGAGCGCCGCCCAGAATGTAGATGCCTCGCAAGAGCAGCATCTGATCATCCCGCGACAGAGCCTCTCCTTCGGCCGCTCTTGTGACGACGGCACGCAGCGCGGGAGCCGATTCTTCAATCCTCGCTATGCAGTGAATGATTGCGACATCCGGCAATTGCTGCTCGTTTGCCACGGCATGTAGTTGATCTTCTATCGGACCGAGATCGAAGCCGGGCTTGCCCCGGCCAAGGACGGAGTCCAGTGCTTCTTTCTTCATGGCATCCTCGCTGCCGTTCGCGCTTGCCAAATCTACGACAGGCCGGCTGCCTTTCAACAGTTCATCCGCACAAACGGCAAATTCCTGTGCAGAAAGTACCAGACGGGGCGAGTTCGATCTCGACACAGCTCTATCCTGAACTGACCTGTGGGGGACGAGGATCGGCCAGCAGCCAAGCAACCATGAGCGAATATCAATACTACGAGTTTCGGGCGGTCGACCGCCCACTCAGCGAAGCGGATCGCCGGGACTTGCGCGATGTGTCGACGCGGGCGCGGATTACGGCCACGAGCTTCACGAATTTCTACGAGTGGGGCGACTTTAAAGGCGATCCGGTCGCGTTGATGCGGCGTTGGTTCGATCTTCATCTCTATTTGGCGAATTGGGGCACCCACCGGCTGATGATCCGGTTTCCAGCGCGATTAATCGACCGGCAGCGTCTCGAGGGATTCCTGCATGCGGTCGATTGCCTCGAGATCAGCACGTCCGGCGAGAACCTGATCGTCGACATCCTGTGCGAAGAACTGGAACCTGCGGACGATTGGGATAATTGGGACGACGACTCGCACTGGCTCGAAGCACTGGCGCCGCTGCGCGCCGACGTGCTCGGCGGCGATCTGAGGCTTTTCTACCTGCTGTGGCTGAAGGCGGCCGAGATCGGTTCCGTCAAGCCGGACGAGGCGGAGCCTTTGCCGGGGATCGGCCCGATGACGCCCGCGCTCGACGCTTTCGCGCGCTTCTTTCAGCTCGACGCCGACCTCGTCGCTGAGGCGGCCGAGCGTCCCGCCGGCACGACAACGGAATTGTCGCCGGATATGGTCCGGCGTTCAGTCGGCGCCTTGTCCGATCATGAAAAGACGACGCTGCTCGTTCGTCTCGTCGACGGCGATCGGCATGTTGAAAACGAGCTTCGGGCGTTCGTCCGGAATCGCTCGATGTTGAAAGTCTCTGTTGGAAGCCCCATGGCCACTGTTCCGCGCTCGGCCGGCGAACTGCGAGCCCGTGCCGAGGCGATCCGTCAGGCCCGCGAGCGCGCGCAGGAGGAGCAACGAGAGGCTGAAAGAAAACGGCAGGCGGCGGAAGAGGCGCGCGCTCGCCGTATTCGGCTCGATGCGCTCTCGCGACGCGGCGAAAGCGTCTGGCGTGAGGTGGAGAGCGAGATCGAACGCCGCAACCCTCCCGGCTACGATGAGGCCGCCAGCCTTCTGCTCGACCTCAAGGCAATCGCCGAGGAATGTGGCACGACCCACGATTTTGCTCGCAGGCTGCAGGCGATCCGCGATCGGCATATCCATAAGAGGCGTTTTATCGAACGGCTAAGAGACGATTAGCACCGGCTTCGTCTCGCCGCGGCAATCGCAGCCTCCTGCTGCCGCAAGCGCTCGATCTTCGCACTCTGGCGGGCAGCCACGGTCGAGGCGACACGCTGCCCTCCCAGCAGCCAGCCCGGAATGTTGGTGTGGACGACTTTGCCACGAGCGATGGCTGTCGCCGACATTTCGTCGGCGACAGCGCCGATCGCCACGTTGAGCTCGACGCAACTCATCTTGTCGTATTTCGCAGCATCAAAGGATGCCGGCAAAGGCGATGCGCAACTTCCGACAAACATGAGGCTGCATATCAGAGGCGTGGACGTGGAGATCGCCTTCATTCCCTTATCAAGCACATTGATGCCGGACGGGCGGATTTTCGGAGGGTTCTCGATCTAGGGCCGCGAAGCACTCGCGAGGTTCCGCGTAACTGAAGCATGTGACCTCTACAATACTCTGTGCTGACCGACCTGTTTGTCTTCAAAGAATTCCGAGAGAGCCGCTGCCGTCTTGTCGGGGTGCTCTTCCGGGAAAAAGTGCCCGCCTTGGACAGCGCATCCTGCCACTCTGTCGGCCCATTTCCTCCAGATGGCCAGCGGCCCGCCTTCTTGCGCATACCAGTTCTCCAGGGCGCCTTCGCCACTCCATAGCGCCAGTAGCGGACAGTCGATGCGACGACCGTTTGCGCGGTCCAGCGCGTCATGTTCACGATCGATCGTCGCAGCGGCGCGATACTCTTCGCAGATGGCATGAATATGCGCGGGATCGCGAAGCGCATCAACATAGGCGTTCCTGACCTCTTTGGAGACCATTTTCGCCGACGATCCCCAGTGCGTAATTGCATCGTCGACGACAGCATCGGGAGCCGCGCCGATCAGACGCTCCGGCAGGGGCTCCGGCTGCGCAAGAAGGCTCCAGGGCCAGAAGCCGAGCGCCAGTCTGGCATCCGCCCGATCCCACGTTGCGGCGGTGGGGATGATGTCGAGGACGGCGATTTTGAGCACTTTGTCGGGATGGTCGAGCGCCAGGCGATAGGTAACCCGCCCGCCGCGATCATGCCCGGCAACCATGAACCGCTCAAACCCCAGCTGCTTCATGGCCTGAACCATGTCGCCGGCCATGGCGCGTTTGGCGTATGGGCTATGATCGGCAGAGGAAATCGGACATCCGCTTTGCCCATAGCCTCGAAGGTCGGCGGCGACCACCGTGAAGCGGAGCGCCAAGGCTGCGGCGATATCCCTCCACATCAGATGCGTTTCTGGAAAACCGTGAAGAAGCAGCAGCGGCGGACCGGTGCCTCCGACCCTTGCGAAAATCGTCGTATCGTCCAGTCGTAGGCTGGTGGCTCTGAACCCTGCAAACACCGTCAGCTTCCTCCGCGCCCTTAGGAAAGCTCCCTAAGGGCGCTAACGGCCGCCTGGGGCGAAAACCCCGGCCGCGATGGCCAGGGTTCAAGCCGGCCAGTTGCTAGAATCGAAACCAGACCCAGACGCGCCTGCGGAAGCACCGCCTGCGCCGATAGCCGTTTCGCCAGTAAACGCGACAGACCCTTCTCCAAGCGCGCCGGCGGCGCCGGCGCGGCCGGTGCCACCGGCGATGATAGACTGGTTGCAACTCTGCTTGAGTTTCATCGTCGTCGAAGGTCTCGACATCCGGCGCCTCGAGTTCATCGAGAATGCCGCTTCTGGCAGTTGGAACGCCGGCCACTGCGTTGATTGGCCGAACTGTGCTTGCAAGGGCCGCGGCCCCGGCAATGCCAAACATTCCTGTCAAAAATAGTCGCCGATCCATGGAAACCTCCCAGTCTTCAACCAGCGATAGAACAAGCTAACGATGGTGAGATAGCGCAGTCGGTGCAAACGCCTAGTGCCGCACGGCGATTGGCGGTGGTCCGGTCGGCCGGAGGGTGTTGCCTCGTCCTCGAAGTGGGATGGCTACCTCGATCGACAAACACCGGAGCTGTCTGAATGGATGGCGGGCCGAGATCAATTAAGATCGAATGACGTCTACGCCATAGCCACGCAATTTCACGCTACTCGCGTTGCAATAAGACTTGACTGCCATCCTACCAGAAGGTAGGTAAAAGTATGAGCAACTTGTCTACCACCTCTGATGACATCCTGGCTTGCGCACGTTCACTGATCGTCGCTGGCGGCTACAACGGTTTCAGTTATGCCGACATCGCTGATGTGGTCGGGATCCGTAAGGCGAGCATCCATCACCATTTTCCAAGCAAGGTCGATCTGGTTCGGACACTGGTTGCGCGGTATCGCGAAGAAACTGAAGCGGGGATGGCAAATGTCGAACTTCACGAATCCGATCCGCTCGAACAGTTGCGGATCTATGCCGGGTATTGGGAAGCCTGCATCGCGAACGCCAGCGCCCCGTTTTGTATCTGCGCGCTGTTGGCAAGCGAGCTCCCCGTGCTGCCCGAGGAAGTTGGCCTTGAGGTCCGGGCGCATTTCCGCTCGCTGTCAGGGTGGCTTACATCGGTGATGGAGCGCGGTGCGCGGCACGGCCAATTTCGACTGATGAGCACCCCTCGTGCCGAGGCTGAAGCGTTCATGGCGACCGTTCACGGCGCGATGCTTTCAGCACGGGCCTATGGCGATCCGAAGATATTCGCCGTCGTGACGGGCCCGCTCCTGGAGCGGCTCCGCGCTTCCCCCCGGATGCGGGCCTAGATCTCAACTAACCATACTAGCAATCACTCTGCGACGTTCGTCGAGAGTCCCTACCTACTAGTCGAAAGGAAAATCCAATGACGGTTTACAGTGGCGATCTTTCCCGCTCCAGCCAAGAACAATGGCTCAAGCTCTATTACTTCGCTCGGACGGCGTTCTCGGCTGTCTGGGTGGCGGCTGCCTTTACGGTGGGACAGCATTCCGGGGTGGTCGCGGCGGTGTTACTCGTGGCTTATCCTGCATGGGATGCCTTGGCCAATTTTGTCGACGCATCGCGCAGCGGAGGATTGGGACAGAATCGCACCCAGACCATCAACGTCGTGGTCAGTGTGGCGACAACGCTCGCGGTCGTTTTTGCGCTGAAGATGAGCATGAATTGGGTGCTCGGGGTGTTCGGCCTATGGGCGATCCTGTCCGGCCTGCTTCAACTCGGCACCGCTGTCCGCCGTTGGAAGAGCTCTGGTGCGCAGTGGGCGATGGTCCTGAGCGGAGGGCAATCAGCACTGGCAGGCACGTTTTTCATCGCGCAGGCGCGGATGCCGATGCCGCCATCGATCTCCAACGTGGCCGGCTATGCCGCGGTAGGCGCCCTCTACTTCCTGGTTTCGGCGGTGTGGCTGAGCGTGAGCCAATTGCGGCGGAAGGCTGCATAGGCCCGCCATCTTGAGCGATCACCGGCGCGATGAGAGATGCTGTTACCTATGGGTCCGGAATGGACACATTCCGAAGTGGCGGAGAGGGAGGGATTCGAACCCCCGATGGGCTTGCACCCATGCCGCATTTCGAGTGCGGTGCATTCGACCACTCTGCCACCTCTCCGCGGTCATGGTCCGCCGTTGCCGGCGCGGCGCACTAGATAACGGCTGGACAGGCAGGTTACAAGGGCCAATCTGCCCCGGCGCCGCAGCTTCTGTCCGTGCTTCCTTCGAGCCTCCGGCAGCCGCTGCTCGATATTTGCTAGGACTGGGCTCAACCCATTCGCAGCTTGCCCGCGGCGCTTGCCTTGACTCAAACCGAACCTTCGGTTAGGGACAGCGCGCAATCGGCGTGGAGGGATCTTCCGCGCCGCTTGTTTTTTGAACCCGCAGACTGACAAAAAGACGGCCGAACCGCCTAAGGCGGTTCATCAAGGCCGACCGAACAGCGAAAGGCAAAAAATGTTCGCAGTCATCAAAACGGGCGGCAAGCAGTATCGCGTTGCCGCCAACGATCTCCTGAAGATCGAAAAACTCGAAGCCAATGTCGGCGACATCGTCGAGATCGGCAACGTGCTCGCGCATGGCGAAGGCGAGAACGTCACGTTCGGTGCGCCGTTCGTGGATGGTGCGATGGTCACCGCCGAAGTCGTCGAGCAAGGCAAGAACCGTACCGTCATCGCCTTCAAGAAGCGCCGCCGGCAGAATTCGCGCCGCAAGATCGGCCATCGCCAGCTTTTGACCACCGTCAGGATCGCCGAGATCCTGCTGGGTGGCGCCAAGCCGGCGAAGAAGGCCGCCGCCAAGACCGAAGCGAAGGCCGAGGTCGCCGCCAAGACCGAGGCGAAGGCTGAAGCCGCGCCGAAGGCAGCAGCGAAGGCAGAGGCTGCGCCGAAGAAGGAAGCCAAAGCCGAGACGACCGAGGACAAGGCTGCCGAAGCCGCCGCGCCGTTGTTCAAGGCGCCGAAAGGCGAGCCGGACGACCTGACCGTGATCAAGGGCATCGGCCCGGTCGCCGCCGGCCAGCTCAACGAACAGGGCATCACCACCTTTGCCCAGATCGCCAAGCTGTCCGACAAGGACGTCGCCAAGATCGACGAGCACATGCCGTTCAGCGCCGACCAGATCAAGGACTGGCGCGAGCAGGCCAAGGAATTGGCGAAGAAGTAGAACGAACTGGCGCAATCGTCGCCGGATCGGACTTGAAACGGAACGCGAACGCGTTCATAAGATCGTTTAGGCGCCTCGCGGCGCATCGGAGTAGTTAGATGGCACACAAGAAAGCTGGCGGATCGTCGCGCAATGGTCGCGACTCCCATTCCAAGCGGCTCGGCGTGAAGAAGTTCGGCGGCGAAGCCGTGATTCCGGGCAACATCATCATTCGTCAGCGTGGCACGACGTGGCATCCCGGCACCAATGTCGGCATTGGCACGGACCACACGCTGTTTGCGCTGGAAGCTGGCGCAGTCACCTTCAACAAAAAAGCCAATGGCCGAACCTACGTATCGGTGAACCCGATGACGAAGGCAGCGGAGTAGCCGGTTCCGCAAGAGAACACCGGCACCCATCTCGGGAACCGGTGTCTGGCCAAGCCAGGAAATGGATCAGGGGAGATGGGTTTCCATCTCCCCTTTTTCTTGTGCCTGGAGGACTTTGACATGGTTGCCGAAGCGGAAGCGACAGACGACGAAAGTTACACGATAGATTGCCCGGTCCTGGTCACCGAGCGGCTGGTCATGCGGCCCCCGCGTGAAAGCGACATCGAGCAATTGGTGGCGCTCGCCGACAACCGCCATGTCGCGGAAATGCTGGCCCGCATGCCGCATCCCTATGGCGAGGCCGAGGCACGCGCCTTCCTCGCCATGACGGCATCGCGCCGGGCCGGAATCGCCTATGCGTTGACGCTGGCCGGCACCGAGACCTTCGTCGGCTGTGCCGGGCTCAACACCACGGATCGCGGGCTGGAGCTCGGCTACTGGATCGGCGAGCCGTACTGGAAACGCGGCTACGCGACGGAGGCAGCGCACGCACTGGTCGACCTTGCCTTCCAGAGAACCACGATCCAGGTGCTGCACGCCTCGACGCGGGTTATCAATCCGGCCTCGCGCCGGGTCATCCACAAATGCGGCTTCCAGTATGCCGGCCAGGGCATGCTGAACTCGATCGTTGCAGGCCAGGTGCCGGTCGAGCGCTACCGCCTCGATCGCAAGACCTGGACCAGCCTGCGGAACTGGGTGCATTTTTGATGGATGCGGCTCACGTCATCTCGAGCCAGACCGGCAAGTGATCCGAACCGGCCGCTTGCCGGTCGACCCACAGGCGACTCAGCGATTTGGCAAGCGAGGCGCTGGTGAAGATGTAGTCGATGCGCTTGTAGCGGCTGGTATCGCCCGGCCGCTTGGGCTCGACCCAGGTGACGAGATCGGCGCCGCCAGCGCCGAGGCGTGTGGCAGCATCGATGGCGAGGTCGGCGGTCACCGGCATGCCGAATTCATGGTCAGGCTGGCCGACAAGTTCGACATGTTCCGGCGATCCGGCCAGCATGTTGAAGTCGCCCATGACGACGAAGGCTTCGGGACAAGGCAGGTCCGGCAAGCCGATCTCGGCGACGCCGGAGAGCCCGCCGCCCTCGAGCGGGTATTTCAACAGACGCTGGCGCAGAAAGCGGATCTGGCTCAGCCGTTCAACCGGGCTACGGTGGTCGAGATGGGTGGAATAGAAGCGGATCGGACCAAGCGGCGTTTCGATCAGCGCCTCCAGCGCGCCGCGCTGGAAGTTCATCGCCTCGACACTGCGGCTGCGCGGCAAAAGGAGATTGCGCGACAGATGGATCGGCGTCCTCGACAGCACCATGTTGCCGAGCTGGAAGGTGGTCGTGATGGCGCGGCCGTTCTCCAGGCGCGAGCCGGCGTCGGCTTCGAAATTGCTGCCGTAGACGGCAAAATAGTCGGGCAGCGCCTCGCCGAGGTCGGCCACCATGTCGCGGCCGCCATTCTTCGGGTTAGCGCGGGTGACCTCCTGCAGCGCGATCACGTCGGCGCCGCGCACGGCATCGGCGATACGGCCGATATCATAGCGGGCGTCGAGGCCGACGCCGTAGTGGACATTGTAAGTTACCAGCTTCATTCCGACATCTCGCGCTTGGAAAGCCGAGGATCGATTTTCGGCAAGGGTCAACCAAATGGTACGCGTCCAGAGCTACGCGCGACGTTACAGTAGCAAAAACGGCCCTCGCCCTTCGACCCGCCTTGGTTTAGAGCAATCCCGCAAAGCCAATAGCAGAAACCATACAATCCGATGAAATTTCTCGATCAAGCCAAGGTCTACATCCGCTCCGGCGACGGCGGCGCCGGTTCGGTGTCGTTCCGGCGCGAAAAGTTCATCGAGTTCGGCGGCCCGGACGGCGGCGACGGCGGTCGCGGCGGCGATGTCTGGGTCGAGGCGGTCGATGGGCTGAACACGCTGATCGACTATCGCTACCAGCAGCATTTCAAGGCCAAGACCGGGACGCACGGCATGGGCCGCAACATGACCGGCGCCAAGGGTGCCGACGTGACGCTGAAAGTGCCGGCCGGAACACAGGTCTTTGCCGAGGACAATGAGACGCTGATCTGCGATCTGACGGTCGTCGGCCAGCGCTTTCTGTTGGCCAAGGGCGGCAATGGCGGTTTCGGCAACCAGCACTTCAAGACCTCGACCAACCAGGCGCCGCGCCGCGCCAATCCCGGACTGCCGGGCGAAGAGCTCAACATCTGGCTCAGGCTGAAGCTGATCGCCGATGCCGGCCTTGTCGGGCTGCCCAACGCCGGCAAGTCGACCTTCCTGGCGGCGGTCACCGCGGCCAAGCCGAAGATCGCCGACTATCCCTTCACCACGCTGCATCCGGGCCTTGGCGTGGCCCGCATCGACGGTCGCGAATTCGTCATTGCCGATATTCCGGGCCTGATCGAAGGCGCGCATGAAGGTGTCGGCATCGGCGACCGCTTCCTTGGCCATGTCGAGCGCACGCGCGTCCTTCTGCATCTTGTCTCGGCGCAGGAAGAAAATCCGGCCAATGCCTACAAGACCGTGCGTGCCGAGCTCGAAGCCTACGGCAATGGGCTGACCGACAAGGTCGAAATCGTCGCGCTTTCCCAGATCGACATACTCGATGCCGACACACGCAAGAAAAAGACCGCCTCGCTGAAACGTGCCGCCGGCCGCGCGCCGATGCTGCTTTCGGCAGTCACCGGCGAAGGCGTCGAGGCGGTGCTGCGCGCGCTGATCGCTGTGGTGGCCGATGCACGCGAGGCTGTCGCTGCGCCGGTCGAGACGCGCTGGAACACATAGCCATGGCCGCGCAATCGCTGAAAAATTATCGGCGCATTGCCGTCAAGATCGGCTCGGCGCTGCTTGTCGACCGCACGACGGGCCTGAAGCGCGACTGGCTGGCCTCGCTTGCGGACGACATCGCCGTGCTGGCCAATGGCGGCGCCGAAATTCTCGTCGTGTCTTCGGGCGCGATTGCACTTGGCCGCACCATTCTCGGCCTCGGCAAGCGGGCGCTGAAGCTCGAGGAGAGCCAGGCTGCTGCTGCCGTCGGGCAGATCGCCTTGGCCGGCGCCTGGTCGGATGCGCTCGGCAAGAATGGCTTGAAATCGGGCCAGATCCTGCTGACGCTCGGCGACACCGAAGAGCGCCGCCGCTATCTCAACGCGCGGGCGACGATTTCGACACTGCTCAAGATGAAGGCGGTGCCGGTCATCAACGAGAACGATACGGTGGCCACCTCCGAAATCCGCTATGGCGACAACGACCGGCTGGCGGCGCGTGTCGCCACCATGATGGGCGCCGACCTTTTGGTGCTGCTCTCCGACGTTGACGGGCTCTACACGGCACCGCCGGCGCGTGACCCGCAAGCCCGGTTCATTCAGGTCGTCGACCGCATCACCCCCGACATCGAAGCGATGGCGGGTGCCGCTGCTTCGGAATTGTCGCGCGGCGGCATGCGCACCAAGCTCGACGCCGGCAAGATCGCGACCGCCGCCGGCACCGCCATGATCATCACATCGGGCACGCGGCTGTCGCCGCTGCTGGCAATCGAGCGCGGCGAGCGTGCCACCTTCTTCCGGCCGAGCGCCAATCCGGTCAAGGGCTACAAGACCTGGATCGCCGGGCAGCTCGAACCGGCCGGCCGGCTGACCGTCGATGCCGGCGCCATCGGCGCGCTGCTCTCCGGCAAGTCGCTGCTGCCGGCCGGCGTCAAACTGGTCAGCGGCAATTTTGCGCGTGGCGACACGGTGGCGATCCTGTCGCCCGAGGGCCGCGAGATCGCGCGCGGGCTGGTTGCCTATGATGCCGCCGATGCCGTAAGGATCGCTGGGCTGAGGACGACAGAGATCGAAACCGTGCTCGGCTACGAGGCGCGTTCGGCGATGATCCACCGCGACGACCTTGTGGTGAGCCATGCCGGTGGTGAGCAAGTAGTCGGTGACCAGGTTACATAGCGGAGGATGAGCCATGCTGACGCTGCATGAAAAATCCCGGGATGATACCGTGGCGCTGATGGCCGATATCGGCCGCCGCGCGCGTGCCGCGGCCCGCCCGCTGGCCATAGCTGCGGCCGAGCGCAAGCACGCGGCGCTGATCGGCATGGCTCAGGCGATCCTTCGGCATGAGCAGGACATCCTCGACGCCAATGCCATCGACATCAGAAATGGCAGGGAGGCTGGCCTATCGGCAGCGTCGATGGATCGGCTGAAGCTCGATCCCGCCCGCATCCGCGCCATGGCAGACGGTATCAGCGAGATCGCCGGGTTACGCGATCCGGTCGGCGATGTCATTGCCGCATGGGACCGGCCGAACGGGTTGCATATCGAACGGGTGCGCACGCCGCTCGGCGTCGTCGGCGTCATCTATGAGAGCCGGCCTAACGTGACCGCCGATGCCGGCGCGCTCTGCCTCAAGGCGGGCAATCCGGTGATCCTGCGCGGCGGCTCGGATTCGGCGAATTCTTCCGCCGCTATCCATGCCTGCCTGGTCGAGGGGCTGAAGCCAGCCGGGCTGCCGGAGGATGCCATACAATTGGTGCCGACCACCGATCGCGCCGCCGTCGGCGAAATGCTGAAAGGACTTTCCGGCAATCTCGAGGTCATCATTCCGCGCGGCGGCCGCAGCCTGGTCGAGCGTGTGCAGAACGAGGCACGGGTGCCGGTCTTCGCGCATCTCGAGGGCATCTGCCATCTCTATATCGACCGATCGGCCGATCTCGACATGGCGGTCAAGATCGCGGTCAATGCCAAGATGCGGCGCACCGGGGTGTGCGGTGCTGCCGAGACGCTGCTGGTCGACCGTGCCGCCGCCGGCACGCACCTGGTGCCGATCCTCGAGGCCCTGCGGGCGGCGGGCTGCGAGATCCATGCCGATGCCGAGGCGCTGAGGCTTTATGCCGATGCCCAGCCCGCGACCGATGCAGACTGGGTGACCGAGTATCTCGATGCCATCATTGCGGTGAAGCTGGTCGACGGCATTGGCGGCGCCATCGAGCATATCGAGACGTTTTCCTCGCATCACACCGAGGCGATCATCGCCGAGGACGCCACAGCGGTCGACCGGTTCTTCAACGAGGTCGATTCGGCGATTCTTCTGCACAACGCCTCGACCCAGTTTGCCGATGGCGGCGAGTTCGGCATGGGCGCCGAGATCGGCATCGCCACCGGCAAGATGCATGCACGCGGGCCGGTCGGCGTCGAGCAACTGACCTCGTTCAAATATCGCGTGCGCGGGTCGGGACAGGTGAGGCCTTGAATCCGTCCACAGTCCGAGCCTGAGAGGCGTGCGCCCAGCCACCCCCCTCTGTCCTGCCGGACATCTCCCCCTCAAGGGGGGAGATCGGATGTCGCATAGACTTTCGCCAATCTTCGATGTCGCACTAAGGGCGCCAGGGATGAAGCTGACAATCTCCCCCCTTGAGGGGGAGATGCCCGGCGCGGCAGAGGGGGGTGCCTGACGCATGCTTGCCTTGTCCGAACATGCCATATCCTCCCGCTATCTCAAGATGCCGCATGCCGGGAAAGGCGTGGCGGTCGGGCTGTTCGGCGGTTCGTTCAACCCGCCGCATGCCGGCCATGCGCTGGTCGCCGAGATCGCACTCAGACGCCTTGCGCTCGATCAGCTGTGGTGGATGGTGACGCCCGGCAATCCGCTCAAGAATGCCGGAGACCTGGCGCCGCTGGCCGAGCGGCTGCAGCTATCCGAAAAGATCGCGAAGAATCCGAAGATCAAGGTCACCGCATTCGAGGCGGCCCACCGCGTCCGCTTCACCGCCGACACGCTGGCGCTGGTCAAGGCGCGTAACCCGAGCGTCGATTTTGTCTGGATCATGGGCGCCGACTCGCTTCGCGACTTCCACCGCTGGCAGCGCTGGCGCCGCATCGTGATGACGTTTCCGATCGCGGTGGTCGACCGGCCGGGTGCGACGCTGTCGTTCCTGTCGTCGGTGGTCGCCAAGACCTTCGACTATGCCCGCGTCGACGAGGGCGATGCGCCGCGGCTCGCCCGCATGGACGCGCCGGCCTGGACCTTCATCCACGGCCCGCGTTCGTCGCTGTCGTCGAGCGCGATCCGCAAGGTGGCAAAGGGATAGGAGTCTCCTTCTCCCCTTGTGGGAGAAGGTGGCCGAGCGAAGCTCGGTCGGATGAGGGGTGCTGGAATGATCGCTATCTTGAAGAACTAAGCACTTAAAATCCCTCGGTCTTTTTACGCTGCATTTCTTCCAGCACCCCTCATCCGTCTCGGCGCTGCGCGCCGATCCACCTTCTCCCACAAGGGGAGAAGGCAAGTCCGGTGATGTCGCTTTTGCCGCTGCCTTGACCTGCTTGATGGGCGATCCTCGGTCATGACGATTCTCGAGCGCGACCAGGACAAGAACGGTCTAGGGCAGCCGGCGCCGTCGATCGCCATTGCCAGCATCCTTTTGTCGATGGCGCTGATCGCCGTCGGCAATGGGCTGATGTTCGCCTATATCCCAGTCCGGCTCGGCGCCGAGGGCTTCGATCCGACATGGGCGGGGCTGATCGTCACCGGCCTTTCGGCTGGCGGCCTCGCCGGCTGCATCCTGACCGGGCCGCTGGTGCGGCGTGTCGGCCATGCCCGCGTGTTCATGGTGCTGTCGGCACTGATCGTGCTGTCCAACGCCGCGGTCGGCGCCGGGCCGCACCCATTGCCATGGATCGCTGCACGGGCACTCTACGGCTTTGCCATATGCGGCCTGTTCATTGTCGCGCAGAGCTGGCTGAACGATGTCGTCGCCAACGCCATCCGCGGCCGGGTCATGGCTATCTTCTACGTTGCCTACGTCGCCGGGCTCGGCGTCGGCTACTCGACGCTGGCGTTGGTCGATATCCGCGCGGCCGACGCGCCGCTGATCGGCATTGCCTTCACCGCGCTGTCGATCCTTCCCGTCGGGCTGACGCGGCTTGCGCAGCCGCCGGCGCCGCAAGCGGCGTCCGTGGCGCTTGGCCGCGCCTGGCGGATCTCCCCGGTCGGCGTTGCCGGCATGCTTGCCGTCGGCGGCCTGTCGATGACGATCTCGGGTTTTGCGCCGATCCATGCCACGGCCAAGGGCTACAGCCAGGCCGACGTCGCCTTGCTGCTTTCGGCAATGCCGGTCGGCACGCTGATCCTGCAGATTCCGCTCGGCTGGATTTCCGACCGCACCGACCGGCGCTTTGTGCTGATCGCTGCGTCGGCGCTTGCCGCCGCGGCGGGCCTGTTTGCCCTCGGTTTCGACGGCGGCGCGCTGGCGGCGCTGCTTGTCATCTATGTGGTCTGGGACGGCGCCTCGGAATCGATCTACTCGCTGGCCAGCGCCCATGCCGGCGACCGCGCCGGCAAGGACGACATGGTGGCGCTGTCGAGCTCGCTTTTGTTTGCCTGGTCGCTGTCCGGCTTCGTCGTACCCGGCATTGTGACCGGACTTTCCGCCGTCTACGGCACGCAGGCCTTCATCTATGTGGCAATCGTCATTGCCACCGCCTACTGCCTGTTCGTTCTCTGGCGCGTCGTCATGGTGCGGCCGGTGCCCGCCACCGAGACCGGCAGTTTCGCGCCGATGACGGCGCAGGCGCCGTTGCCTGTCGATCTCGCCTTCGCGCCCGAAGATCAGCGCGGGCGCGGAGAGCTTTGAGGGCCATCTGCCGGCCGGCTTAAGATGCTCTATTGCCGCGTGGCAGAGGCATCCGGCTGCGGCGCTTTCGGCGCCGGCGCCGGGATTGAAAGGCCTTCGGCATCGAACGCCTGCTTGACGCTCTTGGTGAGGTCGATCTGGGCGGCGAAGAAATCGGCAGCCGCCGTCCAGTAGCGCAAGGTGATGGCGACGGTGCTGTCGCCGACAGTCGCGACAAAGGCGATCGGCGCCGGCTGCCGCCTGACGCGCCGGTCGGCGGCGGCGACACCGAGCATGGTCTTCTGCGCAAAATCGATGTCGTTCCAGGAGCCGATGCTGAGCGTGATGTCGCCGCGGCGCACACCGTTGCGGGTGAAATTGCGGACCGGCTGGTTCCACAGGGTCGAGTTGGGTGCAAGCACGTAGACGCCTTCGACCGTCCTCAGCGTTGTGGCAAACAGCCCGATCTCCTCGACGGTGCCGGATATCGCGCCGACTTCGACATATTCGCCGATGCGGAACGGCCGCAGCGCCAGGAGCATGATGCCGGCGGCAATGTTCTGCAGCGTGCCTTGCAGCGCCAGGCCGATGGCCAGGCCGGCGGCACCGATAGCGGCAATGATCGAAGCCGTCTGCACGCCGAACTGGCCGAGAACCATGATCACGACCAGTCCCAGGATGGCGTAGCGGACGACCTGCGAGAAGAAATGGCGGAGCGTTTCGTCGAAGCCGCTGATATGGCCGAGGCCGGCATAGATCGAACGCTCGGCGAGGCCGGCGACGATGTAGCCGATGACCAGCAGGATGACGGCGCCGACCGCCGAAAGCGAGTAGGAGACGATCAGCGTGCTGAGTTGCGCCAGGCCGGATTGCACGGTGAGGAGGGCGTTCTGGGGATCGATCGGCATGTCGGGATTCCGGTTCGTGGATGAGCCGATAACCGCTGCGGGGCGAGGCGGTTCCGATTTTCTGGCCCGAAAAGCCGGATATTCGGCCGCTGCCGGGTGCCTGCTTGCGAGCGGTGTCTTGAAACTGCAACCTAACTCTGCCTATCTAAGCAGTGTCACCTGATTTCAGAGGTGATTTGGTTGTTCTTGCTGCGAAAGGAAATACACTGAGAACAGCACTGCGGAAGAAGGCCGACATCGTGCCTTCGCCGGCCGGGATCAGCGTAAACGACGCCGTGTCCCGCGCCATCAAGACAGTCCTTGCCAGTCTGGAAGACTCCAAGGCCGAAAACATCGTCTCAATCGACATTCAGGG
The DNA here is from genome assembly GCF_040320905.1 of Mesorhizobium sp. M0590. Taxonomy (NCBI): domain Bacteria; kingdom Pseudomonadati; phylum Pseudomonadota; class Alphaproteobacteria; order Hyphomicrobiales; family Phyllobacteriaceae; genus Mesorhizobium; species Mesorhizobium sp. M0590. The sequence continues at coordinate 405,046 of NZ_JAMYQN010000001.1, read as the reverse complement.
GAAATCGAGCCTCGGCGACTACATGGTCGTCGCATCGGGCCGATCGCACCGTCATGTCTCGGCTGTTGCCGATCATCTCCTCAAGGCGCTCAAGGATGCCGGGCTCGGCACGGCGCGCGTCGAGGGGCTGGCTGGCGCCGACTGGGTCCTGATCGATTCGGGCGACATCATCGTCCATGTCTTCCGTCCCGAGGTCCGCGACTTCTACAATCTCGAAAAGATGTGGCAGGCGCCTGATCTCGAGGAGGAGACCCTCCACTGAGCCGTACTCGTCTTGATGCATGTCGTTGTCCGACATGCATCAGCGGCTCTTCGAGGCAGGGATGAAGATTACGGTTCATGCCGTGGGCCGAATGAAAGCCGGCCCCGAGAAGCAGTTGGCCGACCGCTATTTCGAGCGTTTTGCCAGGAGCGGTCCTGCCGTAGGCCTCGAATTCGCCGGGATCGTCGAGATTGCCGAAGGTCGCGCGCAGACGGCCAATGAGCGCCGGCGCGAGGAAGGCCAGAAGCTGCAGACGCACTTGCAACCGGGCACGGCGCTGATGCTGCTGGATGAGCGCGGCAAGAACCTTTCCTCCGAGGATTTCGCCGGCCGCATAGGTTCGCTGCGCGATGGCGGGCGCAAGGCGCTGGTGATCGCCATTGGCGGCGCCGACGGCCATGACCAGTCACTGCGCGACCTGGCTGATCTGACGGTGTCGCTCGGCGCGCTGACCTGGCCGCATCAGCTGGTCCGCGTGATGCTGGGCGAGCAGCTTTACCGGGCGGCCACGATCCTTTCCGGTCACCCCTACCATCGTTCATGAAGTCGGCTCCGTCGGCGAATTGATGCCAGCCGCCCGGATTTTTGCCCCAATGCTCATCGACAGTTTGGGCTCATGGGGTTTGTCGATGGCGGCCGGGGCTCGAACATGGTTGATGGTTCGTTAACGAAGCCGCGCATAGAGTTAGGCTTCAATGTCTGAAGACTGGAAATCACGAACGGGCTCCTGGCGCGTGCGCTACGGCATCGCCGTGGCGACGATCGCGCTTTCGCTCGGCGTCGCGCGGGCCGAGAACACGCTTGACCTGGCGCCCGACCCGGACCAGAGCCGCGCCGAATACGAAAAAGTATCGAAAGAGATCACGCTGTCGTCCGAGCGGCTGGCCAAGCTCGCCGCCGACATAGCGGCTGTCAAGAAGGACCACGCCTCGATCACCGCGGCGCTGATCCAGTCGGCGATGACCGAGCAGAAGCTCGGCCAGGACATCGAGGACATTGGCGGCAAGCTGGAAGGGCTGAAGGCGCAGGGGCAGAAGATCCGCGCCTCACTGGCCGCCAGACGCGACGTTCTGGCCGAAGTGCTCGGCGCGCTGCAGCGCATGGGGCTCAATCCGCCGCCGGCGATCCTGGTCAAGCCGGAGGACGCATTGTCGTCGGTGCGCAGCGCCATCCTGCTCGGTGCCGTGGTGCCGGAACTGCGCCAGCAGACCGACATGTTGCTGGCCGACCTCAAGGAGCAGTCGCGGGTGACGGCCTCGATCGAGGCCGAGCGGGCGCGGCTGACGGCAGCTGTCGGCGAGCAGGCGGCGGAAAAAAAGCGGCTCGGCATGCTGCTCGAAGCCAAGCAGAAGCTCGCCGCCGATACGCAAACCGCGCTGGCCGCCGAAAAGCAGCGGTCCGCGACGCTGGCGGCCAAGGCCGGCAGCCTGAAAGAGCTGATCGCCTCGCTCGAGGCCGACAGAGCCCGCAAGGCGGCGGATGCGGCCAAGGCAGCCGAGCAAAAGACGGCCGACGCAGACAAGGGCCCGGCATCGGCTGCGGCGCCGACGGAATTGGCCTCGCTGCCGGTGCCGGAGAGCAACAGGCTCACCGCTGCCGCGCCGTTTTCCGCGCTTCAAGGGCAGATCGCGCTGCCGGTCACCGGCAGGATCAAGCGGCGCTTCGGGGCCGACGACGGTAACGGCGCGGTGATGCTCGGTGACATGGTTGCGACACAATCGGGAGCCATCGTCACAGCGCCGGCGGATGGAAATGTGCTTTATGCGGGGCCTTTCCGCTCTTACGGTCAACTCTTGATCCTGAATGCGGGTGACGGCTATCATGTCGTCCTGGCGGGGATGAGCAGAATCAGCGTCGCGTCTGGCCAGTCGGTGCTCGCAGGTGAGCCGGTCGGCGCGATGGGAGAGGCCCGGGTGGCGAGCACCTCGGCATCGAAGAATGGAAATGCCACACCGGAGCTCTATGTCGAGTTCCGCAAGGATGGAAAACCCGTCGATCCGGCCCCATGGTGGGCGGACCGTTTTTCTGGAAGGACGTGAATGATGCGGAAACTGTCGCTTCTGTTTGCCGGTGCGCTGATGGGTGCATCGGCGATGAGCCTGGTCTATGGCGCGCCCGGCTCGACAGCGAAGGCTGCGGGCTCCGAGACCTATAAGCAACTGGCGATCTTCGGCGATATCTTCGAACGGGTAAGGGCGAATTATGTGACGCCGCCCGACGACAAGTCGCTGGTTGAAAATGCCATCAACGGCATGCTGTCGTCGCTCGACCCACACTCCTCCTACATGAATGCCGAAGAAGCGCAGGACATGCGCGTGCAGACCAAGGGCGAATTCGGCGGCCTCGGCATCGAGGTCACCATGGAGAACGACCTGGTCAAGGTGATCACGCCGATCGACGATACGCCGGCCGCCAAGGCAGGCGTGCTCGCCGGCGACTATATCGCCAAGATCGACGGCGAGGAGGTCCGCGGCCTGACCCTCAACGACGCCGTCGAGAAGATGCGCGGGCTGGTCAATACGCCGATCAAGCTCACCATCCTGCGCCAGGGCGCCGACAAGCCGATCGAACTGACCGTCGTGCGCGATATCATCAAGGTCAAGGCGGTCAAGTTCCGGGTCGAAAACGACATCGGCTACATGAAGATCACCTCCTTTACCGAAAAGACCTATGACGACCTCGAGAATGCCATCGACACCATCAAGAAGCAGGTGCCGAACGACAAGCTCAAGGGCTACGTGCTCGACCTGCGCCTCAATCCGGGCGGTTTGCTCGACCAGGCGGTGAGCGTGTCGGATGCCTTCCTCGACCGTGGCGAGATCGTCTCGACGCGCGGCCGCGATCCGAAGGACGTCACCCGCTTCGACGCGCGGGCCGGCGACGACATCGGCGGCAAGCCGCTGATCGTGCTCGTCAATGGCGGCTCGGCCAGCGCATCGGAAATCGTTGCCGGCGCGCTGCAGGATCTGCGCCGCGCCACCGTGGTCGGCACGCAGTCCTTCGGCAAGGGTTCGGTGCAGACCATCATTCCGCTCGGCGAGAACGGGGCACTGCGGTTGACGACGGCGCTCTATTACACGCCGTCCGGCAAGTCGATCCAGGGCAAGGGCATCACGCCCGACATCAAGGTCGACCAGCCGCTGCCGGCGGAACTGCAGGGCAGGGACCTGACGCGCGGCGAATCGGACCTCAAGGGCCATATCAAGGGCGCCGACGAAAGCACGACCGGTTCGGGCTCGGCCGCCTATGTGCCGCCGGAACCCAAGGACGATTTGCAGCTCATCTATGCCGAGCAACTGCTGCGCGGCCAGAAGACCGATCCGGCGTTCCCGCCGAATCCGCAAAAGGCCGTGTTGAACCAGTAAGGGCGGGCAAGCCGGGCCAAACAGGTCTGGCTGCCTGAGCGAAGCGATGCGATGCTGCCGGGGCCGCGAGGCTCCGGCAGTTTGATTCGGGGCTGCGGCCGGCATGCTGCGCGTCCAGTGGAGCAAGGGGACGCGCCGACATTTTGGATTTTGCGCCTCCGGAGAAGGTTTACTTCGGGGATGCACGCCGGGGGGTGCGGGCTTGGCTGATATCGGCAAGGACATAGAACGACCTCTCGGACAGGCGATCCGGCTGCCGCGCTCAGGCAGCGGGATCAGCGCCGGTGCGGTCGCGGCCGCGCTTGTCGTGCTGTCCGTGGTCGGCGTCTCCAGCGCGATCGCCTTGCGAGACAAGCCGTTCCGGAAGCTGCAAGAAGTAGCCGTTTCGACGCCGAAGACGCCGGCGGCGGATACCGTCGCCGCGCCCGCCAAGGCGACGCCCGAAATGGCTGCGCCAAGCAACGCAAGGGGGGCCAACATAAGCGGGCCGAAGACGGGCGGTCCGCAGATCATCCATGTCCAGACCGAAGAGGGCGACGGTCCACCCAATGCGGCCATCGTCATCCGCGACCCTTCGACGATCGGCCAGAACCTCAGGATCGCGCACATTCCCGACAAGGCGCTGGTCGAGGCCAGCGAAACCGGTCCGTTGCCGATCCGCGCCGCCGACGGCAGGCGCCCGTTCGATGTCTATGCGCGGCCGTGGTCCGGGGCTCGCGGTGCACGCGTCGCGCTCGTCATCGGCGGGCTTGCCGTGTCGCAGACCGGCACGCAGGCAGCCATCGCCAAGCTGCCGGCGGAAGTGACGCTGGCCTTCGCGCCGCAAGGCAACAGCATCGGCCGCTGGATGCAGGTGGCGCGGCAGAGCGGCCATGAGGTCATCATGCAGGTACCGCTTGAGCCGTTCGACTATCCGAACGTCAATCCCGGCCGTAACACGCTGACCGTGGCTGCAACGCCGGACGAGAATTTGAAGAATTTACGCTGGGCGCTGTCGCGAACGACCAACTACACCGGCGTCATGAACTATATGGGCGCCCGCTTTTCGGCCGACGCGACGGCGATGGGGCCGTTGATGGCCGAGCTTGGCAAGCGTGGTCTGGCCTATGTCGACGACGGTTCGTCGGCGCGCAGCCTGGCACCCGAACTGGCGCTGAAGGACGGCGTGCCGTTCGTCGGCGGCGATACGGCGATCGATGCGGTGCAGGACCGCGGCGCCATATTGAAGAAACTGGATGGGCTGGAAGCGACGGCACGGGCGAAAGGGTTTGCCGTCGGCATCGGCTCGGCTTTCGACCTGACGGTGGATACCGTGTCTTCCTGGGTGACCGAGGCCAAGAAGCGTGGCATCGAGATCGTGCCGGTTTCGGCGGTGGCCATAGATCCGGAAAAAGGCTGAGATGGCAAAGAACAAGCTCGTTGACCCCGAGACGCTGCCCTACCGGCCCTGCGTAGGGGTGATGGTCCTCAATGAGGCCGGCCTGGTCTGGGTCGGCCGTCGCATTGCCGAGCCGGACAGCGAATTCGCTGGAACGACGCAGCTCTGGCAGATGCCGCAGGGCGGCATCGATGATGGCGAGGAGCCGCTGCCCGCGGCGGCGCGTGAACTTTACGAAGAGACCGGCATGCGCTCGGTGTCGCTGCTGGCCGAGGCGCCGCACTGGATCAAATACGACCTGCCGGCGCATCTGGTCGGCGTCGCCTTCAAGGGACGATATCGCGGCCAGACGCAGAAATGGTTTGCCTTCCGTTTCCACGGCGACGAAACCGAGATCGCGATCAATCCGCCGCCGGGTGGCCACAAGGCCGAGTTCGACCGGTGGGCGTGGCGGCCGATGCTGGAATTGCCGGGCCTAATCGTGCCGTTCAAGCGCAAGGTCTACGAAGACGTGGTGGCGGCGTTCCGGCACCTGGTGGCGTAGCCGCCGGCCTTCCGTTAAAACAGGTCGGCATGAACGACATCTCCAGCAAATCTCTTCCGCCGACCGTCACCCTGGGCGAACCGATCAGCGAAGCCGCGGCAGGGGCGATCCTGACCATCGATCTCGGCGCCGTCCGTGAGAACTACCGGCGGCTGAAGGCGCGGCTGGGCGGCGTCGGCTGTGCTGGAGTGGTCAAGGCCGACGGCTATGGGATTGGCGCGGCGCCGGTGGCGGCGGCGCTGATGGGTGAGGGCTGTAATACTTTCTTTGTTGCGCATTTGGCCGGCGGCATCTTGCTGCGCAAGGCGCTCGGCTCAGACCCGGCCATTTATGTGCTGAACGGCATTCCGCCGGGTGCGGAAAGGGAAGCGGTTGCGGCAGGGCTTTGCACCGTACTCAACAGCGCCAGCCAGCTCTCGGCATGGCGTGAAGCGGCGGGGCGGGTGGGCCGCAAATTGCCAGCCGCCGTCCAGGTCGACAGCGGCATGTCGCGGCTCGGCATGACGCCATCCGAGGTGAAGGCAGTCGCGCAGGATCCGCAGGCTTTCGACGGTGTCGAACTGACGTTCGTGATGAGCCATCTCGCCTGCGCCGATGAACCCGAGCAGCCGGCCAACGAGCGGCAGCGGCTGGAATTCGAACGGCTGCGCCGGATGCTGCCGGAAGCGCCGGCTTCCTTTGCCAATTCATCAGGCATTTTTCTCGGGCAGCGCTATCACTACGACCTCGTTCGTCCGGGTGCCGCTCTCTATGGCGTCAATCCGACGCCGGCGAAGGACAATCCGATGCTGCCGGTGGTGCGATTGCAAGCCAAGGTCATCCAGACGCGGATATTGGAGGCCGGCGCCGGTGTCGGCTACGGTCACACTTTCCACACCAAGGCTCCGCTTGCCGCGGCTACGATTTCGCTCGGCTATGGCGATGGCTGGCATCGACGCGCCGCTTCCTCCGCCTGGCTCGAAAATGTGCGGCTGCCCTTCGTCGGCCGGGTTTCGATGGATTCGATCATCCTCGACATTTCCGCATTGCCGCCCGGCAGGCTGAAGGCCGGCGACCTCGTCGAACTCATTGGACCGTCGTCGCAGACGGTGGACCAGGTAGCCGGCCAAGCCGGCACCATCGGCTATGAGGTCTTGACCAGCCTCGGCCACCGTTTCCACCGGCGCTATGTGAATGGCTAGGACGCAAGGTTGTTGTCCTCACGCATGTCTTTTCCCTAAGCATCGGCACTTGGCTGACGCCACAGAATCCGGCAGACATGAGGCGGCGATGATCCCGGTCTCGAATCCCGACGAGATGCCGCCGCGGAGAACCAAACGATGAAGATCTTCGTGCTGGGCGGCGGCGTGATCGGGGTCACCACCGCCTATTTTCTTGCCGAGGCCGGTCATCAGGTGACGGTGATCGATCGCCAGAAAGGCCCGGCGCTGGAAACCAGCTTTGCCAATGCCGGCGAGATCTCGCCCGGCTATGCCTCGCCCTGGGCCGGGCCCGGCGTTCCGCTGAAGGCCATCAAATGGCTTTTGATGAAGCACGGTCCACTGGTGGTGCGACCGGCCCTCGATCCGCATATGTGGATGTGGCTGGTCAAGATGCTGCGCAATTGCACGGCTGAACGCTACGCGCTGAACAAGGCGCGCATGGTGCCGCTGGCCGAGTACAGCCGCGACACGCTGAAGGCGCTGCGCGAGGCGACCGGCATCGCCTATGACGAGCGCGCCAAGGGCACGCTGCAGCTCTTCCGAACGCAAAAGCAGCTCGACGGCGTCGGCGGCGATGTCGAGGTGCTGAAGGCCTATGGCGTCCCCTACGAGGTCCTCGACCCCGACGGCTGCATTGCGGCCGAGCCTGGGCTGGCCGGCGTGCGCGAAAAATTCGTCGGTGGCCTGCGGTTGCCCGGCGACGAAACCGGCGACTGCAAGATGTTCACCGACAGGCTTGCCAAGCTTTGCGCGGTACGCGGCGTCACCTTCGAATACGACACGGAGATACGGCGCGTCGTCAAGAAGCGCGATCGCATCACCAACGTCAGCACCAGCAAGGGCTGGATGGTCGCTGATGCCTATGTGATGGCGATGGGCAGCTATTCGGCACGGTTCATGCGCATGCTGAAGCGGCCCATCCCGGTCTACCCGGTCAAGGGCTATTCGATCACCCTGCCGATCAAGGACGCCGCCGCCGCACCGGTCTCGACCGTGATGGACGAGAGCTACAAAGTAGCGATCACCCGGCTCGGCGACCGTATCCGGGTCGGCGGCACGGCGGAGATTTCCGGCTTCGACCTGCGGCTGCACGAATCGCGGCGGCGCACGCTCGAACATTCGGTCGGCGACCTGTTTCCGGGCAGCGGCGACATGCGATCGGCGACCTTCTGGTGCGGGCTGCGGCCGATGACACCCGACGGGCCGCCGCTGATCGGCCGCACCGATTTCTCCAATCTCTATCTCAACACCGGCCATGGCACACTCGGCTGGACCATGGCCTGCGGCTCGGCCAAAGTTCTGGCCGACATCATCTCCAGCCGGGTGCCGGACATCGACGTCGGCGATCTCGGGCCCGGACGATACGCCAAGTAAGACGCCCACCAGCTAAGACAGCCAGCGGCCGGCAGGCTCACGCAAACAAACCCCTGTCCCGTTCGACGGCCTTGGTAATGAAGCTCGCGACGACCTGGACGCGGCGCAGCGGCCTGACCGATTCATGATAGACCAGCCAGTAGGCGCGGCGTATGGGTGCGACGATATCGAGAGGCACCAGCTCCGGCATCGAGCGGGCAACGAAGGTGTGCAGGATGCCGATGCCGGCGCCGGAACGCACTGCTTCGGCCTGGCCGAGCGCGGAGGAAATAGCGAAGCTGGTGCGCCAGTCGGGGCTGAATTCGGCCGCGTAGTCGAGCGAGCGACTGACGATCAGGTCCGGCACGTAGCCGATCAGCGTATGCTGGCCTAGCTCGGCGGCGGTTCCGGGCAGGCCATGGGTGTCGGCGTAGGCCCGCGACGCGAACAGGCCGAGCGTGTAGTCGACCAGCTTTCCCGCCACCAGGCGGCCTTCCGTCGGCCGTTCGACGGTGATGGCAATGTCGGCCTCGCGCCGGGACAAAGAGAAGGAGCGTGGCACCGGCACCAGCTGGATGGTGAGCTCACGGTGCAGAGCGGTCAGCGCGCCGAGGCGCCTGGCCAGGAAGGCGACGCCAAAGCCATCCGGCGCGCCGATGCGCACGGTGCCCGAGACGTCGTCGCCTTCGCCTGAAACGGTCGAGCGCGCGGCGATCATGTCGCCCTCCATGCGTTCGGCAATCTCGAGGAAACGCTCGCCCGCCGGCGTCAGCTCGCTGCCGGTGGTAAGCCGGCGAAACAGTTTTGTCCTGAGCGCATCCTCGAGGGCGGCAATGCGGCGCGAGACGGTCGCGTGATTAAGCTCCAGCCGCCTGGCGGCGCCGAGGATCTGGCCGGCCCGCGCTACGGCAAGGAAGATACGGGCATCATCCCAGTTCATGAGGGTGGTCCTGGCGATAACGATCAAAACCGCGTTCCTTCGCGCCCCCCTCTGTCCTGCCGGACATCTCCCCCTCAAGGGGGGAGATTGGCAGTTTCGCCGCAGGCGTCTTTCTTGCCGCGGTGAAGATTTCCGAAGGCGGGCGTGACAGCCAATCTCCCCCCTTGAGGGGGAGATGTCCGGCAGGACAGAGGGGGGCGGTGAAGGAACTCAATCTCAATCCTTGCTGCTGGGGACCTGCATTCTTCCTATTTGCGAGAATTGATGCTCTGCCGTCAACCGCTATCTATTCTCCGCACAACGGTTGCGTTTTCGCTCGCGTTGCCATCGCTCCCGCAAAGGCGGACAATGCCTCATCACGAACCAGGGAGAGAGACCATGATCGAATACGGTCATTTCATCGGCGGCAAGCGCGTCGCCGGAACCAGCGGCCGCAAGCAGGACGTCATGCAGCCGATGGACGGCACGGTGCGCGGCACGGTGGCGCTGGCTTCGCAGGCGGAATTGCGCGCGGCGGTCGAAAACGCCAAGGCCGCACAGCCCGGCTGGGCGGCGACCAATCCGCAGCGACGCGTACGCGTCCTGATGCGGTTCCTCGAGCTGGTCGCCAAGGAGTATGACGCGCTGGCCGAGATATTGGCGCGCGAACACGGCAAGACCATCGCCGACGCCAAGGGCGACATCCAGCGCGGCCTCGAAGTGGTCGAGGTCTGCATCGGTGCGCCGCATATGATGAAGGGCGAGTTCACCGATGGCGCCGGCCCCGGCATCGACGTCTATTCGATGCGCCAGCCGCTCGGCGTGGTCGCCGGCATCACGCCGTTCAATTTTCCGGCGATGATCCCGTTGTGGAAGATCGCGCCGGCCATCGCCTGCGGCAATGCCTACATCCTCAAGCCGTCGGAGCGCGATCCGGGCGTGCCGATGCGCATTGCCGAACTGTTCATCGAGGCCGGTCTGCCGGCGGGCATCCTCAATGTCGTCAACGGCGACAAGGAAGTGGTCGACGCCATCCTCGACGATCCCGACATCAAGGCCATCGGTTTCGTAGGCTCGACACCGATCGCCCAGTACATCTATTCGCGCGGCTGCGCGGCCGGCAAGCGCGTGCAGTGCTTCGGCGGCGCCAAGAATCACATGATCATCATGCCGGATGCCGACATGGACCAGACCGTCGACGCGCTGATCGGCGCCGGCTACGGCTCGGCCGGCGAGCGCTGCATGGCGATCTCGGTGGCCGTCCCGGTCGGCAACGACACCGCCAACCGGCTGATGGAAAGACTGGTGCCGCGCGTCGAGAGCCTGAAGGTCGGTCCGTCGACGGATTCTTCCGCCGATTTCGGCCCGCTGGTCACGGCGCAGGCGCTGGAGCGGGTCAAGTCCTATGTCGACACCGGCGTCAAGGAAGGCGCCAAGCTGGTCGTCGACGGCCGCGGCTTTTCCATGCAGGGCTACGAGAACGGCTACTATATGGGCGGCTGCCTGTTCGACAATGTGACCGCCGACATGCGCATCTACAAGGAAGAGATCTTCGGGCCGGTGCTCTCGGTCGTTCGCGCACCGACCTACGAGAACGCCATCAAGCTCGCCAACGAGCACGAGATGGGCAATGGCGTCGCCATCTTCACCCGCGACGGCGACGCGGCGCGCGACTTCGCCTCGCGGGTTCAGGTCGGCATGGTCGGCATCAACGTGCCGATCCCGGTGCCGATCGCCTACTACACCTTCGGCGGCTGGAAGGCGTCCTCCTTCGGCGACCTCAACCAGCACGGGCCGGACGCGTTCCGCTTCTACACCAAGACCAAGACGGTGACGTCGCGCTGGCCGTCCGGTGTGAAGGACGGTGCCGAGTTCGTCATCCCGACGATGAACTGATCCAGATCGCAAACACTGAACGAGGCCTGGGCTCGGACCCGGGCCTTTTCGTTTGAACGTTAATGTGATGGAACCAAGAAGGCAGCAATCTTCTTAGGTTGCAGTCCTGCCGCGAAGGAGACGCTGGCAGATCAACCAACGGCGCTGGTGACGGCTCCGGGGGATATGTCCGGCGCAAAGGAGGTGTCAGATGGCACGTCTCATGGCGACAATAGCTTGCGCTGCAGTGGCAGTTTCCGCGATACCGGCAATGGCTGCCGAGCAATGCGCGGCTCGCGCCGATATGGTCAAGGCGCTCGGCGAGAAGTTTCATGAAAACCCGAGCGCAGTCGGCGTCGTCAATCCGAATGTGGTGCTTGAAGTCTTCGTTTCCGACAAGGGCACATGGACCATCCTCGCCAGCGACACAAAAGGTCAAAGCTGCGTGATTTCAGTCGGCGAAGGCTGGGAAAGCGCGATGACGATAGCGGCGCTGCCAGGCATCTGAACGATTTATCACGGGTCTGCGCGCCTCGGTATGGCCGCGCGGCCTGTGGCTCATTCTTTCGGCGACAACCGTAAAACGGATCTGCAGGCGCCCGCTTGGGCGCCTGCTTGCGCTTTTCCATTGCCGATACCATATATCGAGAACATAATGGGAACATCTGGAATCGTTCCCACCAATGGCAGACCGGAACACAGAAAGGAACGACGCGATGATGATGACGTCGGAACCGGCCTGGATCGCTCCGGCAAAATGAGGCCGTCAAACCCCTCCTTTGCCGGAACGTGATGGCAAAGGAGGTGCCCTATGGCACGCAAATCGCTGTTGAGATGGGTGAAAACCCTGGTTTTTGCTGGCGCATTGGCGGTGGGTACGAACACCGCAGGCGCGCAATATCAATACTGCGTTGAACATGGCGAGATCGTCGCCCATTTGAGCGAGAAGTTCCAGGAAAGGCAGTTTGCTTTGGGGCTGATCGGTCATGAGGCGGTCATGGAAGTCTTTGTCGCCGAGACCGGAACCTGGACCATCGTCGTCACCGATATCGCTGGCAGAAGCTGCATCGTCGCGGCCGGCGACAATTGGGAAAACGTGATGGCCCTGCCCGGCCAGGGCGCATGACGAAATGGCAGGCTCAGCGCGTAGCAGCCGCCTCGGCATGGCCGCGCAAAAGCGCCATCAGCCGCTTGGCGTCCTTGGCCGCGGCCTCTTCGTCGCCGGCGAGGATCGAGCGGATCAGCGCGACATGGTGCTCGGCTGATTCGGCCAAGCCGGTATCGGCCTTGTAGCGAAACCAGAAGCGGCGGCTGTGGGTTTGCAAGGGCGCCGCCAGGCGCGCGGCGAACGGGTTGTCGGCAGCCAGCGCCAGCGCCTCATCAAGCGCCTTGTCGGCCTGGATGAAGTAAAACACATTTTCTGAAATCACCGCCTTTTGCATGGCAAGGGCAGCGTCATGGAACAGGTCGGCGGCCTCGCGGGTGACGAAGCGGGCGGCCGAGCGGGCAAGCACCACCTCGATGCCACGGCGGGCGTCGAGGACACGCAGCCAGTCGCCAGGGTGAAGCGGGGCAATGGCAATGCCGGCACGCGGCCGGACCTCGAGCAGCCCCTCCCAGGCCAGCCGCTGGATCGCTTCGCGCACCGGGGTGCGGCCGAGGCCGAGCCTGTCGATCAGCGCCCCCTCGGTGATGAAGCTCGCCGGCGCCAGTTCGAGAGTTACGATCATGTGCTCGAGCCTGCGGTAGGCCTTCGCGGTCGCCGGCTCGGAGCCCGGTCTGTCATATACCAATGCGACATCTCCTGATATATTGTTGATATATCATATCAGATTCAATGTTGACAGCCGGCTTCTTAAGAAATATACGACTGATATATCAGATGGAGCGATCGACATGTGGGCCGGAGTCTTCCCCGCCGTTACGACCAAATTCACCGAGGACGACGGCCTCGACCATGCCGAGATGGAGCGCTGCTTTGCGCTGCAGATGGAGGCCGGCTGTGACGGCATCATCGTCTGCGGGTCGCTCGGCGAAGGCCCGATGCTGTCGCACGACGAGAAGATCGCGGTGCTGAAGAACGCGCAGAAGATCGCCGGCAAGAAACCGGTGCTGTTGACGGTCAACGAGGCCGGTACACGCGAGGCGGCGGCGATCGCGCGCCGCGCCGCCAAGGCGGGCGCCAACGGTTTGATGGTGGTGCCGAGTCCGATCTACCATACCAATGCCGAAGAGACGGTCGCGGCACTCAGCGCCGTCGCCGCGGCCGGCGACCTGCCGGTGATGATCTACTCCAACCGGCTTGCCTACCGCGTCGACGTCACCGTCGACCAGATGGAGGAGTTGGCGAAGGACCAACGCTTCGTCGCCATAAAAGAGTCCTCCGACGACATCCGCCGCTCGACCGAGATCATCAACCGCCTCGGCGACCGCTACGACCTGTTCACCGGCGTAGACAATCTCGCCTTCGAGGCGCTGTCGGTCGGCGCCATCGGCTGGGTGGCGGGCCTGGTCACCGCGTTCCCGCGCGAGACGGTCGCCATCTACCAGCTGATGAGACAGGGCCGTCGCGAGGAGGCGCTGAAGATCTACCGCTGGTTCCGGCCGCTGCTCGACCTCGACGTCTCGACTTATCTGGTGCAGAACATCAAGCTCGCCGAAGTGTTGGCGATCAACACCAACGACCGCGTGCGCATGCCGCGCCAGCCATTGTCGGGCGAGCGGCGCAAGGCAGTCGAAAAGATCGTCAGGGATGCGCTGGCGGTGCGGCCAGAGCTGCCGACATTCTGATCCAGTCGCTTTGAAGGCATTTGCAGATGTGCAGCGCGGCGCATGGCAATGAATGATAATGCTACGCTCGATGTCGCCATCATTGGTGGCGGCATCATCGGCATCTGCGCCGCCGCCTTTCTGGCAGAGGCGGGCCAAAATGTCACGATCTTCGATCGGACGGGGATCTGTGAGGAAACCAGCTCCGGCAATGCCGCTGCCTTTGCCTTCTCCGATGTGCTGCCGCTCGCCCACAAGGGCATGATCAAGCAGTTGCCGAAATGGCTCGCCGACCCGCTCGGCCCGCTCAGCATCCCACCCGCGTATCTGCCGAAGCTGCTGCCCTGGCTGGTCCGCTTCTGGCGCGCCGGCCGAAGCGACCGCTACGAAGCCGGCCTTGCCGCGCAGGCCGGGATGATGAAGCTCGCCGAGGCGGAATGGATGGGCTTGCTCGACCGTTCCGGCACACGGCCGATGCTGCATGAGGACGGCTCGCTCGAACTCTACGACAGCGAGGCCGAGTTCAAGGCCTCGCTGACCGGCTGGGCGGCAAGGCAGCGCTTCGGCATCGGCTTCAGCCATGTCGAGGGGAGCGCTCTCACAGCCCTGCAGCCCGGTCTGTCGCCGCGCTTCGTCAAGGGAACGTTCGTGCCGGGGTGGAAAACCGTTGCCGATCCCAAGCTGCTTGGAAAGGCCTTGTGGGCCTATGCCGAGAGGTTGGGCGCCGGGTTCGAAAGGGCCCGGATCGAGCGTGTCAAGGCGGGACAGGACGGCGCGATCTTGACCACGGCCGACGGCACGCGGCGACGGGCGAAGCACGTCGTCATCGCTGCCGGGGCCTGGTCGCATCTGCTGGCGAGACATCTCGGCGACGGAATTCCGCTGGAGACCGAGCGTGGCTACAACACGACGTTGCCGAAGACTGCCTTCGACGTAAAGCGGCAATTGATCTTCTCCGGGCATGGCTTCGTCATCACGCCGCTCGAGACGGGCCTGCGCGTCGGCGGCGCGGTCGAACTCGGCGGCCTTGAGAGGCCGCCCAATTATGCGCGCTCGAAAGCGCTGCTCGAAAAGGCGCAGAAATTCCTGCCGGGACTGGATCCGGCCAATGGACGCGAATGGATGGGGTTCCGGCCGTCGCTGCCGGATTCGCTGCCGGTGATCGGGCGGTCGCAACAAACGCCGTCGGTGGTGTATGGTTTCGGCCACGGTCACCTCGGCCTGACCCAGGCTGCGGCGACCGGGCGCTTGATCCGCGAGCTCGTTCTCGGGCAGAATCCATCGCTCGATCTCGGCCCGTTCAGCCCGCAACGGTTTTGAGTTCGAAGACATTCAGTTGGGAGCCGGCATGGCCAAGAATTCCTTCTTCTGCATAGACGGCCACACCTGCGGCAATCCGGTGCGGCTGGTCGCCGGCGGTGGGCCTTTGCTCAAGGGCTCAACGATGATGGAGCGGCGAGCGCATTTCCTGGCCGAATATGACTGGATCCGCACCGGGCTGATGTTCGAGCCGCGCGGCCATGACGTGATGTCCGGCTCGATCCTCTATCCGCCGACGCGTGAAGATTGCGACATCGCCATCCTGTTCATCGAAACCTCCGGCTGCTTGCCGATGTGCGGCCACGGCACCATCGGCACGGTAACTTTTGCCGTCGAGCATGGGCTGATCAAGCCGAAGACACCGGGCGTGCTCAGGCTGGATACGCCGGCGGGCGTGGTCGTAGCGGAGTACAGCCAAGTCGGCGACTATGTCGAGGAGGTGCGCATCACCAATGTGCCTTCCTTCCTCTATGCCGAGGCACTGACCGTCGAATGCCCCGGGCTCGGCGAGATCAGCGTCGATGTCGCCTATGGCGGCAATTTCTACGCCATCGTCGAACCGCAAAAGACCTATCGCGACATGGCCGACCATTCGGCCGGCGAACTGATCGCCTGGAGCCCGGTGGTGCGGCAGCGGCTCAACGAAAAATATACCTTCGTGCATCCGGAGAATCCCGGCATCAATACGCTGTCGCACATATTGTGGACCGGCGCGCCGACCAACCCGCAAGCCGATGCCCGCAACGCCGTCTTCTACGGCGACAAGGCAATCGACCGGTCGCCCTGCGGCACCGGCACCTCGGCGCGTATGGCGCAGCTTCACGCCAAGGGCAAGCTTGGGGTTGGCGACGACTTCGTCCACGAATCGATCATTGGTTCGCTGTTCAAGGGCAGGGTCGAGGAAGAGGTCACCGTCGCCGGCAAGCCGGCAATCATTCCGTCGATCGGCGGCTGGGCACGAATGACCGGATTGAACACGATCTTCATCTACGACCGCGACCCGTTCGCGCACGGCTTCGTCGTCAAATAGAAAAAACACTGACGCAAGGGAAAGAGAGAGCGCAAGCGGATTGACGTCAACGGCGCAACGATCCCGCTCATCAACTTATTTTGACGGCGATTTCTTCGAAATGGAGCGCATGCTGCGATTGAATCGTCAAAGACATTGCGTTAGGCCAATGGTAGGGTCCGCGATGGTCCAGGGGGCGGACGGGAACAAAACGGGCAATCGAACGGCGTGCGGCGAAAACACGCATAATGATCGAAAAATCACGTTGCAATCCGGGCTCGAAACTTTACGACTAGGGGAAATACGAAAAGGAATGCGTCTGCATGGGCGACATTCCAGGGGAGCCACGACAGCATGCAGTATTTTGTCCAGCAGCTTATCAATGGGCTGACGCTGGGATCGATCTATGGGCTGATCGCGATCGGCTATACGATGGTCTACGGCATCATCGGCATGATCAATTTCGCCCATGGCGACATTTTCATGATCGGCGCTTTCACCGCGCTCATCGTTTTCCTTATCCTCGGTGCGTTGTTCTATTCGCTGCCGATCGTCGTTGCGCTGCTGATCATGATGATCGTCGCGATGCTGCTGACCAGCCTGTATAATTGGACGATCGAGAAGGTGGCCTACCGGCCTTTGCGCGGTTCATTCCGGCTGGCGCCACTGATCACCGCGATTGGCATGTCGATTGCGCTGTCCAATTTCGTCCAGGTGACCCAAGGGCCGCGCAACAAGCCGGTCCCGCCAATGGTGTCCAAGGTCTACAACATCGAAGGCATCAGCGTCTCGCTGAAGCAGATCATCATCGTCCTGGTCACCATAGTCCTGCTGGCGCTGTTCTGGTACCTGGTCAACAAGACCTCGCTCGGCCGGGCGCAGCGCGCCTGCGAGCAGGATCGCAAGATGGCCGCACTGCTTGGCATCGACGTCGATCGCACCATCTCGATCACCTTCATCATGGGCGCCGCCCTTGCCGCCGTCGCCGGCACGTTGTTCCTGATGTATTACGGCGTTGTGGTGTTTTCCGACGGCTTTACGCCCGGTGTGAAGGCGTTTACTGCCGCGGTGCTCGGCGGCATCGGCTCACTGCCCGGCGCCGTGCTCGGCGGGCTGATGATTGGCTTCATCGAAAGCATGTGGTCGGCTTATTTCTCGATCGACTACAAGGACGTCGCCGCCTTCTCCATCCTGGCGATCGTGCTGATCTTCCTGCCTTCCGGCATTCTCGGCCGGCCAGAAGTCGAAAAGGTCTGAGATCATGGCGGTTACCGTGTCTCCGGAAAGCACCGTCGTCGCCACCCCGGTCCAGCGCGCTTTTCGCGAAGCGCTCTATGCCGGCGCCATCTCGCTTGGCTTGTTCGTGCTGTTCATCGGCCTGAAGACCGACCAGAACATCTCCAACGAACTGATCCTGGTGCAGCGCTGGGGCTTGCTCGCCGGCGTCGTGATCGCCACCATGGCCGGACGCTTCCTTTACGTCGCCTATGGCCAACCCTTCCTGGCGAACCAGAAGATCGTCGACGTCGCCACCGGCCTGCTGCCGGTCAGCCTGGCTTCGCGATTCTTCCGCTTTCCCGCGTTCATCGTGGCGCTCGCCGTCGCCGTTATTCTGCTCGCGCTCAGCGGCTTTCTGACCGAGGCCTTAGGGCCGGAACTTTCCGATTTCGTGCGGTTCGTGCGGGCGCTTGCAATCATCTATGCGCTGGCCTGGCTGATTTATCATTTCCGGGCCTTCATTCATGCTCATTTCTCGGCATTGGGCATAACCGCACTGGCGCTCTACCCGATCGTGGTGGTGTTGGTGCTAGCGCTATATGCCGGGTCGATGGCCGCCGGTTTCCAGGGCTCGCTGAAATATGTCGACAATTACGGCATCCAGATCCTGATCTACGTGATGCTGGCCTGGGGGCTGAATATCGTTATCGGCTTGGCCGGCCTGCTCGATCTCGGCTATGTCGCCTTCTACGCCGTCGGTGCCTACGCCTATGCGCTGCTCGGCACGCATTTTGGCCTCTCCTTCTGGATCCTGCTGCCCGCCGCCGGCCTAATGGCTGCGTTTTGGGGGGTGATGCTAGGCTTCCCGGTGCTGCGCTTGCGCGGTGACTATCTGGCGATCGTGACGCTCGCCTTCGGCGAAATCATAAGGCTGGTGATCATCAACTGGCGCGAGGTGACCAACGGCTCGGCCGGGATTTCCGGCATCCCGAAGGTCTCTTTCTTCGGCCTGATGTCGTTCAACGTCTCCGATCCGAACTACATCTCGAAGGTGCTCGGCATCGCCCAATCGGGTGCCTACTACAAGATATTCCTCTACTATTTGATCCTCGGGCTCTGCCTGCTGACGGCCTTCGTCACCGTGAGGCTCAGGCGGATGCCGGTCGGCCGTGCCTGGGAAGCGCTGCGCGAGGACGAGATCGCCTGCCGTTCGCTCGGCATCAACACCACCACCACCAAGCTCACCGCCTTTGCCACGGGCGCGATGTTCGGCGGCTTCGCCGGCTCGTTCTTTGCCGCGCGGCAAGGCTTCGTCAGCCCGGAATCCTTCGTCTTCCTGGAATCGGCGATCATCCTCGCCATCGTCGTGCTTGGCGGCATGGGCTCGCTGGTCGGCATTGCCGTCGCCGCCATGGTGATGATCGGCGGCACCGAAGTCCTGCGCGAACTGGATTTCCTCAAGACCGGCCTCAGGTGGGGCAACACTACGGTCATACCCGGTTTCGGGTCCGGCTTCACGCCGGAACTGTATCGCATGCTGCTGTTCGGCATGGCGATGGTCATCGTCATGCTGTGGAAGCCGCGCGGCTTCGTCGGCAGCCGCGAGCCGACAGCTTTCCTCAAGGTGCGCAGGGCGGTGTCCGGGTCCTTCACCAAGGAGGGACACGGCTGATGAACGCGAGCCCCTCCATGAACAATGCCATCCTGCAGGTCGAGCATCTGTCGATGAAGTTCGGCGGTCTCGTCGCCATCGGCGACCTTTCCTTCCAGGCCAAGCGCGGCGAGATCACCGCGCTGATCGGTCCGAACGGCGCCGGCAAGACCACCGTGTTCAATTGCATCACCGGTTTCTACAAACCGTCGGAAGGCATGATCACGCTCAACCGGCGCGACGGCTCGACGTTCCTGCTCGAACGCTTGCCCAACCATGAGATCCCGGCGCGCGCCAAGGTGGCGCGCACCTTTCAGAACATCCGCCTGTTCTCGGGCATGACGCTGCTGGAGAACCTTCTCGTCGCCCAGCACAACAAGCTGATGAAGGCCTCCGGTTACACCATTCTCGGCCTGTTCGGCTTTAGCGGCTACAGACAGGCCTCGGCGGAATCGGTTGAACTGGCCGAGCACTGGCTGGAGAAGGCCGATCTTGTCGACCGCGCCGACGATCCGGCCGGCGATCTGCCCTATGGCGCGCAGCGGCGGCTCGAAATCGCTCGCGCCATGTGCACCGGGCCTGAGCTTCTGTGCCTCGACGAGCCGGCCGCTGGTCTCAATCCGAAAGAATCGGCGGGGCTCAATGCGCTGCTGATGGACATCAAGGACAACACCGGCACGTCGATCCTTTTGATCGAGCACGACATGGCGGTGGTGATGCAGATTTCCGATCACGTCGTGGTGCTCGAATACGGGCGCAAAATCTCGGACGGCAACCCGCAATCGGTGCGAACCGACCCGCGCGTCATCGCCGCCTATCTTGGCGTCGACGACGAGGAGGTCGAGACGGTGCTCACCGAAGTCGGCGACGAAGATGTCATCGAGCAATTGGATACGGGCCCGGATGCCGCCCACGGCCCAGGCACATCGTCTTCCTATCTCGCCGGACCGGTTGCCGACACGGTCGGCCACAGCGAGGGCGAGCGCGTCACCGTGTCGAAAGGTGCCTCGAAAGCCGGGCAGTTCGATGCGAGGTCGAGTGCCGCAGCAAGCAAGGCGGCAGCGCAGGCCAAAGCCAAACCGACGGCGAAATCTTCTGCCGCGAAATCCTCTGCAGCAAAGCCGGCCACCAAGGCTCCGGTGAAGCCGAAGACGCCGCGCGTCTCCAATCGGCGCGGAGGGCGCAAGTGATGGCCGGCACAACGCTGCTCGATATCAAGGGCGTTCAGACCTACTACGGCAACATCAGGGCGCTGAACGGTGTCGACGTCACCGTCAGGCAAGGTGAGATCGTAGCGCTGATCGGTGCCAACGGCGCCGGCAAGTCGACGCTGATGATGACCATCTTCGGTGCTCCCCGCGCCCGCGCGGGTACCATCACATTCGCCGGTACCGACATCACCCAACTGCCGACCCACGAGATCGCGCGCATGCGCATCGCCCAGTCGCCGGAAGGGCGCCGCATTTTCCCGCGCATGACGGTGATGGAAAACCTGCAAATGGGCGCCAGCCTCGACAACCTTGAGCATTATGACGAGGACGTCGAGAAGGTGTTCACGCTGTTTCCACGCCTGAAGGAACGCATTGCCCAGCGTGGCGGCACGCTGTCCGGCGGCGAGCAGCAGATGCTGTCGATCGGGCGCGCGCTGATGGCACGGCCGAAGCTGCTTTTGCTCGACGAGCCGTCGCTCGGCCTGGCGCCGCTGATCGTCAAGCAGATATTCGACGCAATCCGCGAGCTGAACCGGACTCAAGGCCTGACCGTGTTCCTGGTCGAGCAGAACGCCTTCGGCGCGCTGAAACTCGCCACGCGCGGCTATGTCATGGTCAACGGCAATGTGACGATGAGCGGCACCGGCAAGGAGTTGCTCGCCAATCCGGAAGTGCGCGCCGCCTATCTCGAAGGCGGCCATCACTGAGTTTCAGGAGGCATCAATCATGCAGGGCATTCTCTATGAGGAACCCTCGATCTGGCAGTTCTTCTTCGTCACCTGCCTGCTCGGCGGCTGGGCGGCGTGGATGACGGGCAAGGCGTGTGCGCAGACGTGGCGCAGCTTCGCCCAGTTGTTCGCCTTCATGCTGGGGCTCGGCATCGGCATAAGGTTCATTCATCACGCGCTGTTCGGCGGAACGATGTTCTCGCTGCATTACTACATCGTCGATACCATTGTGCTGATGATCTTGGGCTTCATCGGCTACCAATACACGCGCACCAACCAGATGGTAACGCAGTATAATTGGCTTTACGAAAGAGCCTCTCTTTTGAGCTGGAAACCAAAAGGTTGACATTTATCATTAACGGCGTTTCAGGGATGAATCGGCGTGACAAGTGCCTGAAAATCGGCAAAGTACTCTTTCTGCGAGCAAGAGTGGGCATCGCATGAAAGCAACATCCACGCCCACTCGGTAAATGGGAGCGTTTCAATGAAAAAGTCACTTTTGTCCGCCGTCGCCCTGACCGCGCTTGTCGCGTTCAGCGGCAACGCGTGGGCTGACATCCTGATCGGCGTTGCCGGTCCGATCACCGGTCCGAACGCAGCGTTCGGCGCCCAGCTTCAGAAGGGTGCCGAACAGGCAGTCGCCGATATCAATGCGGCCGGCGGCGTTCTTGGCCAGCAGCTCAAGCTTGAAGTCGGCGACGACGTCTCCGATCCCAAGCAAGGCATCTCGGTCGCCAACAAGTTCGTCGCCGACGGCGTCAAGTATGTCGATGGCCACTTCAACTCCGGCGTCTCGATCCCGGCGTCGGAAGTCTACGCCGAGAACGGCATCCTTGAGATCACGCCGGCCGCGACCAATCCGAAGTTGACGGAACGTGGCATGTGGAACACCTTCCGCACCTGCGGACGCGACGATCAGCAGGGCAAGGTCGCTGGCGACTATCTCGCCGCGAACTTCAAGGATGCCAAGATCGCTGTCATCCATGACAAGACGCCTTATGGCCAGGGCCTCGCCGACGAAACCAAGAAGGCGCTCGCAGCCAACGGCGTGACTGAGGCCATGTATGAAGGCATCAATGTCGGCGACAAGGATTTCTCGGCCCTCATCGCCAAGATGAAGGACGCGGGCGTCTCGGTCGTATACTATGGCGGCCTGCACACCGAAGCCGGCCTGATCATTCGCCAGCTCGCTGACCAGGGCCTCAAGGCAACCTTCATGTCCGGCGACGGCATCGTGTCGAACGAATTGGCCTCCATCGCCGGCGACGCCGTCGAGGGCACGCTGATGACGTTCGCTCCGGATCCGCGCAAGAATCCGAACGCCAAGGAACTCGTCGAGAAGTTCCGTGCGGCCGGCTTCGAGCCCGAGGCCTATACCCTCTATTCCTACGCAGCGATGGAAATCATCGCGGCCGCCATCACCAAGACCGGTTCAGCCGATGACGCTCAGAAGGTAGCCGAGACCATCAAGTCGGCCGGCCCCTGGAAGACCGCGATCGGCGAGATCGGCTACGACGCGAAGGGCGATATCACCCGTCCTGACTACGTCATGTACACCTGGAAGAAGGGTGACGACGGCAAGTACACCTATGTCGAGAACGCACCCGGCAAATAACCGGACGTTGCTACATGAGAATGCCCGGCGCCTCGCGCCGGGCATTTTTTATGAGAGTTCCCGAAAGCCTGGATCGGAACTGCCCAGGCGTTCTTCGGATCGACACGCAATGTGTCAGCGCGATAGATCAAATTAAATCGGTTTAATCCTCTTTTCGATTTTGTTTGCACTGCAGCATTTTCGCGCTAATCATATCCGGCAGTTCCCTTCCCCGCGTCCGGAGCCCTGTCCTTGGCAATCTCGAAGATCCTTGTCGCCAACCGCTCCGAAATAGCCATCCGCGTCTTCCGCGCGGCAAACGAGCTCGGCCTCAAAACCGTGGCGATCTGGGCAGAGGAGGACAAATACTCCCTGCATCGCTTCAAGGCCGACGAAAGCTACCAGGTCGGGCGCGGGCCGCATTTGGCCAGGGATATGGGGCCGATCGAAAGCTATCTGTCGATCGAGGAGGTTATCCGCGTCGCCAGGCTATCGGGCGCCGATGCCATCCATCCAGGGTACGGCCTGCTGTCGGAAAGCCCGGAATTCGCCGAAGCCTGCGCCAAGGCCGGCATCATCTTCATCGGGCCAAAGCCGGATACGATGCGCAGGCTGGGCAACAAGGTCGCCGCCCGCAATCTCGCAATCGAAGTCGGTGTGCCGGTAATTCCCGCTACCGATCCCTTGCCGGACGACATGGCGGCGGTAAAGGAACTCGCCAAGACGATCGGCTACCCGGTGATGCTCAAGGCGTCCTGGGGCGGCGGCGGCCGGGGCATGCGCGCCATCCGGTCCGAGGCCGATCTCGCCCGCGAGGTGATGGAAGGCAAGCGTGAGGCGAAGGCCGCTTTCGGCAAGGACGAGGTCTATCTCGAAAAGCTGATCGAGCGCGCGCGCCATGTCGAGGTGCAGGTGCTGGGCGACACACATGGCAACGCCGTGCACCTGTTCGAGCGCGATTGTTCGATCCAGCGTCGCAACCAGAAAGTGGTCGAGCGGGCGCCGGCGCCCTACCTCGAAATGTCACAGCGCGAGGAGCTTTGCGGCTACGCGCTGAGGATCGCGCGCGAAACCAGCTATATCGGCGCCGGCACGGTCGAGTTCTTGCAGGATGCCGACACCGGAAAATTCTACTTCATCGAGGTCAATCCGCGTATCCAGGTCGAGCACACCGTCACCGAACAGGTGACCGGCATCGACATCGTCAAGGCGCAGATCCATATCCTCGATGGCTTTGCCATCGGCACGGCGGAATCGGGCGTTCCGGCGCAGAAGGACATCAGGCTCAACGGTCACGCGCTGCAGTGCCGCATCACCACGGAAGATCCCGAGCATAATTTCATCCCCGACTATGGCCGCATCACCGCCTATCGCGGTGCCACCGGCTTCGGTATCCGCCTTGATGGCGGCACCGCCTATTCGGGCGCGGTCATCACCCGCTTCTACGATCCGCTGCTGGAAAAGGTAACGGCGTGGGCGCCGACGCCGGCCGAGACCATCGCCCGCATGAACCGGGCGCTGCGCGAATTCCGCATCCGCGGCGTGGCGACCAACCTCACGTTCCTCGAGGCGATCATCAATCACCCGAGCTTCGCCGACAATTCCTACACCACCAAGTTCATCGACACGACGCCGGAACTGTTCGCCAGTGTGAAGCGGCAGGACCGCGCGACCAAGCTGCTCAACTACCTTGCCGACGTTTCGGTCAATGGTCATCCCGAGACGCGCGGCCGGCCGCAGCCAAAGGTCGATGCGGCGCCACCGGTGGTGCCATATCTCAACGGCAATGTGCCTCAAGGCAGCAAGCAGAAGCTCGACGTGCTCGGGCCGGAGAAATTCGCCGCGTGGATGCGCGAACAAAAAGAGGTGCTGGTCACCGACACGACAATGCGCGACGGGCATCAATCCTTGCTCGCGACGCGTATGCGCACCTATGACATCGCCGGAATTGCAGGCACCTATGCGCGTGCTCTGCCGCAGCTTTTGTCGCTCGAATGCTGGGGCGGCGCCACATTCGACGTCGCCATGCGCTTTCTCACCGAAGACCCATGGGAGCGGCTGTCACTGGTGCGCGAGGCAGCACCCAACCTTCTGCTGCAGATGCTCCTGCGCGGTGCCAACGGCGTTGGCTATACCAACTATCCCGACAATGTCGTCCAGCATTTCGTTCGCCAGGCCGCTGCCGGCGGCATCGACCTGTTCCGGGTCTTCGACTGCCTGAACTGGGTCGAGAACATGCGCGTGGCCATGGATGCGGTCGGCGCCGAGGGCAGACTGATCGAAGCGGCGATCTGTTATACCGGCGACATACTCGATCCGGCGCGGGCCAAATACGATCTGAAATACTATGTCGGCCTGGCCAGGGAATTGCAGGCGGCCGGCGCCCATATCATCGCCGTCAAGGACATGGCTGGGCTTCTAAAGCCGAGCGCTGCCCGCGTGCTGTTCAAGGCACTGCGCGAGGCGACGGACCTGCCGATCCACTTCCACACCCACGACACATCCGGCCTGTCGGCGGCAACCGTGCTGGCGGCGGTGGAGAGCGGCGTCGACGCCATCGACGCGGCGATGGATTCGCTATCCGGCAACACCTCGCAGCCGTGCCTCGGTTCGATCGTGGAGGCGCTGAAGGGCACCGAGCGCGATCCGGGCCTCGACCCGCAGTGGATCAGGAACATCTCGTTCTACTGGGAGGCGGTGCGCAACCAGTATTCAGCCTTCGAAAGCGACCTGAAGGGGCCGGCATCGGAGGTCTATCTGCATGAAATGCCGGGCGGTCAGTTCACCAACCTCAAGGAACAGGCGCGCTCGCTCGGGCTGGAGACACGCTGGCACGAAGTGGCGCAGACCTATCAGGACGTCAATCTGATGTTCGGCGACATCGTCAAGGTGACGCCGTCGTCCAAGGTCGTCGGCGACATGGCGCTGATGATGGTGAGCCAGGACCTGACCGTCGCCGACGTCGAGAATCCGGCGAGGGACATCGCCTTCCCGGATTCGGTGGTGTCGATGTTGCGCGGCGATCTCGGCCAGTCGCCGGGCGGCTGGCCAAAGCCATTGCAGAAGAAGGTGCTGAAGGGCGAAAAGCCGATCACGGTGCGGCCGGGTTCGCTGCTCAAACCGGCGGACCTCAAGGCCAGTCGCGCGGAGGTCGAGGAAAAGCTCGAGCGCAAGCTCAGCGAGTTCGAGTTCGCGTCGTGGCTGATGTATCCGAAGGTGTTTTCCGATTTTGCCGCCGCGCAGGAGACCTACGGGCCGGTCAGCGTGCTGCCGACGCCGACCTATTTCTACGGCATGAAGCCGGAAGACGAGATTTTCGTCGACATCGAAAAAGGCAAGACGCTGGTGGTGCGCTGCCTTGCCATGGGCGATGTCGACGAAAAGGGCATGGTCACCGTGTTCTTCGAGCTCAACGGGCAGCCGCGCCGGGTGAAGGTGCCGGACCGGGCGCATGGCGCGTCCGCTGCCAAGGCACGGCGCAAGGCGGAGCCGGGCAATGAGGCGCATGTCGGCGCGCCGATGCCTGGCGTCGTCTCGGCGCTTGCGGTCGCTGCCGGCCAGGCGGTGAAGGCCGGCGACGTGCTGCTGTCGATCGAAGCGATGAAGATGGAAACGGCGTTGCATGCCGAACGCGACGGCACCATAGCCGAGGTGCTGGTCAAGGCCGGCGACCAGATCGATGCCAAGGATCTGCTGATCGCGTTCGGGTGAATAGGCCGGCATCAGACAGCCTTGTCGGCGCCTGGCAGCAACCCTTCATGCCGCATCGATAGCACCTTGACCCGCCGCGCCCGGTCGGGCATCGAACCGCTGCAATTCGCCGCTCGGGTCACCCCGAGTCGCGGTGAGAAAACGACGCGGAGAGAAGACTATGGCCGACGACATCACCGAGACCAGCCAGACTGTTGCCGCCGGCCAGCTGCGCGCCTTCATCGAACGCATCGAGCGGCTCGAGGAAGAGAAAAAGACGATTGCCGACGACATCAAGGAAGTGTTCGCCGAGGCCAAGGGCACCGGCTTCGACACCAAGGCGATGCGGTCGATCATCCGGCTGCGCAAGAAGGACCAGGCCGAGCGGCAGGAAGAGGAATCCATTCTCGATCTGTACAAGGCCGCGCTCGGCATGGTGTGAAGGCCGGCCTCGGCGCCGGAGACGATCGCGGGAGAAGCGGTTCTGACCATGGATTCCAGCCATGAGCGAATTCGATTTTGGCGGCCGCCGCGCCTCTGAATTCCGCCAACGCAGCTTCTGGACGCTGTTCGCGGAACGGCATCCGGATGAAAGGGCTCTGCTGGCGAGGCGCGGACCGTGGTTCTGGCAGCGTGGGCTGCCCGATTTCGCATTGGTCCTTTCCATGTATGTCGCGCCTGCGCAGAATCATGTCGGCGTCTTCTTCGGCCGCAACGAGAAGTTCGGTGCCACGCAAGCCTGGTCGCGGTTGAAGCCGTTCCAGCCGGCCATCGAAGACAGGCTGAAGCTCAGGCCAGAACAAAGTTGCGACGGCCTCGGCATCAATTCGATGTGGCGGGTGAATTGTTTTGCCGAAGACAATTGGCCGGCGATGACCGACTGGCTGGTGACGGAAGCCTCGCGTTTCGAGCGCGCGATTGCCGAAGTTCTGGGTCAGGAATAAAGCAGGGTTTCCAGACGCAATCCTTAGAATCGCTCTGGTGAGCAGAGCGAGGGAGCCGGTCGATCGATGACGATCATGTCGCGCGTTGCCGCCTTCTTCCGCTCACGCTGGCTGAGCATGGTGCCGCTCGATCGGCTGTTCTGGCGCGATCTGGTTGTTGTCGGCACAGCGATCAACGTCGCGTCGTCGGTGGCGGCACTCATTCTGCTCGGGCTGAAGCTGCCGCTTGCGCTCGTCCTGGCGGTGCATTTCGCGCCGGTGCCCTACAATATCTTCCTGACCTTTGCCGTTTGGCGAACTGCCGGAAAATCGAGTGGCGCCAAGGCCTCGCTGATGACGCTTGGCGCCACGTTGTGGCTGATCCTGGTGGTCGTGGCCTGACGATCAGGCGGCCGGCTCGAATTTGAGCGCCACGCCGTTGATGCAATAGCGCAGGCCGGTCGGCGGCGGGCCGTCGTCGAAGACATGGCCGAGATGGCTGCCGCAGCGAGCGCAATGGCATTCGGTGCGGACCATGCCGTAGCTGCGGTCGACGGTGGTCTCGACCGAGCCCGGCACCGGATCGTTGAAGCTTGGCCAACCGGTGCCGCTCTCGAATTTCAGCTTGGATTCAAACAAGGGCTGGTCGCAGCCGACACAGGAAAAGGTGCCGGCGCGCTTCTCGTGCAGCAGGGCGCAGCTTCCCGGCCGCTCGGTGCCGTGGTTGCGCATCACCGCATATTGCTCAGGCGTCAGCCGGGCGCGCCATTCGGCATCGGTACGGGTGACGGGGTAGGTGTGGCTGTCCATTTTTTCCTCTTAGCTTATGTCGCTATTTGGGTTGCCTTCCCAACTTCGCCTGAAATAGGCATTTGTTACGGCGTTTGCTCGTATTTCCTATCCTGCTGCGACGAATTCCTCAGGCGATGGCCGCGAGATAGCGCGCAACCGATGCTGAAAATGCCGCCTTTGCATCTCCGATGACGTTCTGGTTCCACCATGCGCCGTAGATATGGTCGAACGTGAAAGGCTCCAGCGCGGCCTTGATGCCGAGCACTTTCGTCGCGTTGAGCGGGATATAGTTCGGATAGCTGTACATAAAGCTGACATGCCGGCGAGTCGGCGTCACCTGCAGGATGTCGCCGGCCAGCATCGCATTGCCGCCGTCGTGCTTCCAGTGCAGCACCTGGCCACCGGCAAAGTGGCCGCCGCAGCGGATGAGCGTCAGCGACGGGTTTATGGCGCGCGTCTCGCCTTCCCAGCTGATGATTGCCGGATGCGGCCGCATGATCCACTGACGATCATCGGCGTGCAGATAAATCGGCACGCCGCCAAACGCCGCGCTCCATTCGACCATTGCCGAATAATAATGGCAGTGCGAAATGGCGATGGCGGCCAGGCCGCCCCGGCGGTTGATCTCCGCCACCGCCTCGTCGCTTACCATTGAGATGCAGTCCCACAGCACATTGCCGTGCGGCGTTTGCGCCAGCAATGCGCGCTGGCCGATAGCGAAGCGCGGCTCGATGCCGAAGGCGAGCACGCCGGCATCATCCTTGATCACGAGCCGATGCCCGGCGGCGAGCTCTTCCGGCGTGGTCCAGGCCTGGCCCTCCCAGCGCACATATTGCCGCTCGTCCTCGCAGATCGGGCAATGTCGCGGCGGCGTCGCTGTCGCCGCGAACTGGACACCGCATTGCAGGCAAAGGAAACAGGTCGACCGTCCTGTTTTGCGTGGATCCATTCAGTGCTTCCTTGAAAGTTGCTTCGTCGCGGCTTCGAGGCCGGCGAGCGTCAGCGGAAACATGCGGCCGCCAAAGATATCGCGGATCATGGCAATCGAATGGGTATAGCCCCAGTTCTTCGCGTCTTCCGGATTGAGCCAAATGGCGTTCGGCCATTGCTGCAGCAGCCTGTCGAGCCAGACGGCACCGGCCTCCTTGTTCCAATGCTCGACCGAGCCGCCGGGTTGGGCGATCTCATAGGGGCTCATCGAGGCGTCGCCGACGACGATCACCTTGTAGTCGGGGCCATATTTATGGAGGAGATCGAAGGTCGGAATCACCTCGGCATGGCGGCGGCGATTGTCCTTCCACACGCCTTCGTAGAGGCAGTTGTGGAAGTAGAAATATTCGAGCTGGCGGAATTCGGCGCGGGCGGCCGAAAACAGCTCCTCGACGCTCCTGACATGGTCGTCCATCGAGCCGCCGACATCGAAGAACATCAGCAGCTTCACGGCATTGCGACGTTCGGGTTGTGTCTTAACGTCAAGATAACCGTGCTCGGCGGTGGCGTGGATGGTGCCGGGCAGGTCGAATTCCTCTTCGGCGCCTTCGCGCATCCAGCGGCGCAAGCGCTTCAACGCGACCTTGATGTTGCGGGTGCCGAGTTCGACGGCATCGTCGAAATTCCTGAACTCGCGCCTGTCCCAGACTTTTACCGCGCGGCGGTTGCGGCTCTCGTGCTGGCCGATGCGCACGCCTTCGGGATTGTAGCCATAGGCGCCGAAGGGCGAGGTGCCGCCGGTGCCGATCCATTTCGAACCGCCCTGATGCCGGCCCTTCTGCTCCTCCAACCGCTTCTTCAGCGTCTCCATCAGCTTTCCGAAGCCGCCCAGCGCCTCGATCAGCTTCTTCTCCTCGTCGGAGAGGTGCTTTTCAGCGAGCCTCCGCAGCCATTCCTCCGGGATGTTTGCGACATCGACCGCGTTTTCGCCGGCCTGCGCCTCGACACCTTTGAAGATGTGCGAAAAGACCTGGTCGAAGCGGTCGATGTGGCGCTCGTCCTTCACCAGAGCGGCGCGGGCGAGATAGTAAAAGCCCTCGACATCATAGTCGACCAGCCCGGCCTCCAGCCCCTCCAGCAGCGACAGATATTCGCGGAGCGAGACCGGAACCCGCGCTGCCTTCAGTTCGAGGAAGAAGGGGATGAACATCTCACCGTCTACAGCAGATCGTATTCGATGAAGCCGGTCCTGCGCGCCACGTGGTCGTAGAGCTTGCGTGCGGTGGTGTTGGTCTCGTGGGTCATCCAGTAGACGTTCTTGACGCCGATCTTGCCGGCTTCCTGCTTGACCGCTTCGATCAGGGCGGCGCCGACGCCCTTGCCGCGCACATCGGGGTCGGCGAACAGGTCCTGCAGATAACAGTTGTTTATCTCTGACCAGCAGGAGCGATGGTAGAGATAGTGCGTCAGGCCGACGGCCTTGCCGTCGAGGGTGGCGATGAAACCCTTCGGCTCGAACTCGCCCGCCGTGAACAGCCGCTTCCAGGTGACGGCGTAAACCTCTTCCGGCAGCTTGGTTTCGTAAAAGGTGAGGTAGGCGGTCCACAGACGCCGCCAGTTGGTATGGTCGGATTGCGCCAATGGGCGGACGGTGATCTCGGTCATTTCGTTTCCCTCTGAACTCGGCAACCCGAAGCTGCCTCCGTGCCCGGCTAGAGGCAACGGTCCAGCACCGGGAAAGCGCTGTCCGGTGACTTCGTGGGCTTCCGGCCGACCGGCCCCTCACCCCTGCCGTCTCGCCATGAAAGCCAGGCGCTCGAACAGATGCACGTCCTGTTCGTTCTTCAGCAAGGCGCCGTGCAGTTTCGGCAGCGCGTTCTTCGGGTCGGCGCGCAGGTCTTCGGGCGCGATGTCGTCGGCGACCAGCAGGCGGATCCAGTCGAGTGCCTCGGAGGTCGACGGCTTCTTCTTGAGGCCCGGCACGTCACGGATTTCATAGAATTGCGTGAGTGCGGCGCGCACCAGGTTCTGCTTGATGCCGGGATAGTGCACGTCGACGATTTTGTGCAGCGTCTCGACGTCGGGAAAGCGGATGTAGTGGAAGAAGCAGCGGCGCAGGAAGGCGTCCGGCAGCTCTTTTTCGTTGTTGGAGGTGATGATGACGATCGGCCGGACGGTGGCACGGATGGTCTCGCCGGTCTCGTAGACGAAGAACTCCATCCGATCCAGTTCCTGCAACAGATCGTTGGGGAACTCGATATCGGCCTTGTCGATCTCGTCGATCAGAAGCACGACTTTCTTGCCGGCAGCAAAGGCGTCCCACAGCTTGCCGCGCTTGATGTAATTGCGGATGTCGTTGAAGCGCTCGTCGCCGAGTTGGCTGTCGCGCAGCCGCGAGACGGCATCATATTCATAGAGGCCCTGCTGCGCCCGCGTGGTCGATTTGACGTGCCATTCGATCAGATCCAGGCCGAGCGCCGCCGCCATCTGGCGGGCAAGTTCGGTCTTGCCGGTACCGGGCTCGCCCTTGACCAGCAACGGCCGCTCCAGCGCGATCGCCGCGTTGACCGCCACCATCAGATCCTTGTCGGCAACATAGGCTGCCGTGCCTTCGAAACGCATTTTTGCTCCCGGGTTCATCGCGCGACCCTAAGGACGCGGCCTTCGCTGTGCAAGGCGCCGCTGGCAAAGCGGGGATCTTGCCGGCGCGACCTCGTCGAGCGGTTCTGCGTCGATTTAAGACTCGAAACATGTCGTCTCTCTGGCGCTTGGTCTGCCGTCTGCCTATATTGGCGGAGACGGTCTGCGCTTCCCGGCAGGAGAACATTTTCCCCGGGGCCTTAATGATCCCTAGGGAGCTGTCCCTGGGAAGACCCGTGGGTTTTCTCATACGGCGCCCACCTACTTTGTAGGTTCCCGGGATCGCTCTCTCCACCGGTTGTGTGGATCGTCACCTATCGAAAAGGCCATGTCTGGCGGATCTTGTCGTCGCGCCGCTTTGTGCGGTGCTCTCACGAACGAAAAGTTCGCCCCGCTCCTCCAAAACGTCGCTCGTAAAACTCCATTCAAATCTGACCTTTTCTAGCGTCGGCGCATGACATCCCCAAAAGACCTGAAAAAAAATCTCCGCAACCAAGCCCTCGGGCGCCGCGACGCGCTCGATCCTTTCTGGCGGGTGGAGGCAGCACTCGAAATGGCCGAGACGGCGCGCGACCGGATCACGGTCGAGCCGGGCCAGATCGTCTCAGGCTTCTGGCCGATGCGCTCGGAAGTCGACGTCCGGCCGCTGATGTTTGCCTTGCGCGAGAAGGGGGCAAGGCTCTGCCTGCCGGCCATTCTGGACAAGACCACCATCGGCTTTCGCGAGCTGGTGCGTGGCGCGCCGATGATCGACATGGGCTTCGGCACCGTCGGGCCGCATGAGGAAGCCGAGGTACTCGACCCCCAGGTCATGCTGGTGCCGCTCGCCGCCTTCGATGCGCGCGGCCACCGCATCGGTTACGGCGCCGGCTATTACGACCGGGCGATCGCGCGGCTGGCCGACAAGGGGCAGCAGCCGCGGCTGATCGGCATTGCCTTCGACTGCCAGGAGGTGGCCCTGGTGCCGGACGAGCCGCATGACGTGATCATTCCGGAAATACTCACCGAGAGCGGGTTGCGCCGGTTCGGTATCCCTTAAAATGTTCCGATCCGCTTAACGCGTTTCCAAGACATATCAGGATAGTGTTTCTGCAATACAATCCGGGTCGATGGCGCGATGGCTTTTGTCTTTATGCGATTCCTCTTGATGCCGTTCGCCCTGATCGCGGTAGCGCTGTTTGCGATGGGATTGCACGTCATCGGGACCACGCCGCATCACAAAGCCGCCTGGCATCAGACGGTCGCCACGGTGACGGATGTCGATCCCTACACCGAAACGCAGGAAAACGGCCTCACCACGGATGGCATCGATGTCGCCGTCACCTATGTGGTCAACGACGCGCCGATGACCTGGTCCGGAAAGGGAAAAATTATCGGTCTTTACAGTGCGTCCATGGGCGACAAGGTAGAATTGTACTACGACCCTGCCGATCCATCGAACCTCGATACCGCCGCAATGAAAGGCTGGCGTGGCGGGCTGTTGCTGCTTGTCGTCACCGGCGGTTTCATCGCCTTCTACGTCTGGTTCTTCTGGCTACGCGGACGGAATCCGCCGTCGCCTATGACGCCATCGCCCGTTCGCGCAGCGGGCGCGAGCGCAAAGCCGCAACGGCAGCGCGCCACTTTCGGCCGACATTAGAACCAATCGCGGGTACCGCTTGCCTAGCGTCCATGGCTCTGGATAGAAGTGCGCATGAGACTTCTCTTTCTCGGCGACATGGTCGGCAAGACAGGACGTACGGCGGTGTGGGAACAGCTGCCCGGCCTGATTTCGGATTTCAAGCTCGACTTCGTCATCGTCAATGGCGAGAACGCCGCCGGAGGCTTCGGCATCACCGAGGAAATTTTTCGTGAGACGATCTCGGCCGGCGCCGATGTCGTCACCACCGGCAACCACGTCTGGGACCAGCGCGATGCGCTGATTTTCGCGCCGCGCGAAGAGCGCTTCCTGCGTCCGTCCAATTTCCCCAAGGGTACGCCGGGGCGCGGCTCAGGCGTCTACATCGCCAGGAACGGCGCGCGCGTGCTGGTCGCCAACATCATGGGCCGGGTGTTCATGCATCCCGAGCTCGACGATCCGTTCCAGGCCGGCGAGCGCGAACTTGCCGCTTGTCCGCTTGGCGAGCAGGCCGATGCGATCGTCATCGATTTCCATGCCGAGGCGACCTCGGAAAAAATGTGCTTCGCTCATTTCGTCGACGGCCGTGCCAGCCTTGTTGTCGGCACCCATACGCATCAGCCGACCGGCGATCACCAGATCCTCAATGGCGGCACCGGTTATATTTCCGATGCCGGCATGTGCGGCGATTACGATTCCTCGCTCGGCATGGACAAGGAGGAGCCGCTCAACCGGTTCTTGTCCAAGGTGCCGAAAGGCCGCTTCGAGGCGTCGACCGGACCGGCGACATTGTGCGGCGTCGGCGTCGACATTTCCGACCGTAGCGGCCTGACCGAACGGATCGCGCCGTTTCGCCGCGGCCCGCGGCTGGAGGAAACGGCTCCATCCTTCTGGTCGTGACATTGATATGGACGCTTGCAATACCCAATTGCCGGCGAAACTGCTCTAGATCGTAGAGGGGACGACCTCCATGCAGCTAGTCGAATTCCTGGCGCCGCAATTCGCCTTTGTCTCCGACCCGACGGCATGGGTCGCGCTGCTGACGCTGATCGTGCTGGAGGTCGTGCTCGGCATCGACAATCTGATCTTCATCTCGATCCTGACCAACAAATTGCCGGTAGCGCAGCGGGCCCGCGCCCGGCGGCTCGGCATCTCGGCCGCGCTGGTGATGCGGCTGATCCTACTGGCCACCATCTCGATCATCGTTCAACTGACGACGCCGATATTCACCGCCTTCGGCCACGGCTTTTCATGGCGCGACCTGATCCTGATCGCCGGCGGCCTGTTTCTCGTCTGGAAGGCGACCAAGGAAATCCACCACACGGTCGATCTCGATGATCACCAGGACACCATGATGGGCGAGACGCTGCAGCTTTCGCTGGCCGGCGCGATTTTCCAGATATTGCTGCTCGACCTCGTCTTCTCGATCGACTCGATCATCACCGCCGTCGGCATGACCGACGAAATCGCGATCATGTACATCGCGGTGATCGTGGCGGTGAGCGTGATGATGCTGGCGGCCGGGCCGCTGGCCGATTTCATCGCCAGGAACCCCAGCATCGTCATGCTGGCGCTCGGCTTCCTGCTGATGATCGGCATGACGCTGATCGCCGACGGCATGGGTTACCACGTGCCGAAAGGCTACATCTACGCCGCCATGGGTTTTTCGGCCTTGGTCGAAGGGCTCAACATGCTGGCTCGGCGGCGGAAGAAGGCAAAGGGCGGGGGCGGGCATTGACTTGACTCTTACAGAATTGTGCGTACAATTTTGTAAATAACGGTGCCGCCATATTGCGATTTGAATGGGATCCCGAGAAGGCCAAGCGCAACCGTGCCAAGCATGGTGTTGCGTTCGATCTCGCCGAAGATGTCTTCAAGGATCCGCTTCATCTGATTGTGCCTGACCGGTTTGAAGATGGCGAGCAAAGGTGGCATGCGATCGGGATGATCCAAGGGCTGGTGGTACTGCTCGTTGTTCACACTTATCCCGATCTCGAAGATGAGGAACGAATTCGGATTGTCGGTGCCCGGAAAGCAACGCCGCATGAAAGGAGGCGCTATGAGCAGGAAGGAACTTAGCCAAGATCAGCGCAACCAGCTCGCCAATTTGGCAGATTTGCCTGACAGCGAAATTGACACGTCCGACATTCCGGAAACTTCGGCCGAGAATTGGGTTCATGCTCGCCGAGGGCACCTCTACCGGCCACTAAAGCAGCCGGTGACCATTCGGCTTGACGCTGATGTGCTGTCCTGGTTCAAGGAGCATGTCGAAGGCGGTGGCTATCAAACGGAGATCAACCGCGTGCTCCGCCGTCATGTGCTAGAGCAGGAAAAGCGGCGTTCCTGAGCATTCGCGGTCTGTTGCCAGCCGATCTTGGCTCGCCGTTACTTAATTTGCTGGAACGTCCTTCGGGTGGCGGTCGCCGATCAGGCCGAGCATCACGCCTTGCTCCAGCCACGCCTTGGCGCCGGCGAGCACCAGCGCAAAACCGCCGGTCGAGCCGATCGCCTGCTTGACCTGCTCATCGGGGCTGCCGACAAAGCCGGAATTGCGGACCTCGACAAAGGTCGTGCCGCCCGGCATCTCGGCGAAAGTCCACACTACGGTGGTCGGCGGATCGCTCCATTGCATGACGATCTTCTTGTTATCGACGATCTCACTGACATTGACCGTCGTCGAGACGCCATACATGCGCCATTCCCAACTGATTTCCTTGCCGCTGTCCAACCTGTCGCTGCCATGGGTGAACCAGAACTTCGTCGTGATCGCCGGATCGACGAAGGCTTCGAATACGTCGGCGACCGGCCTCCTTATCAGCATGCCGGCTTCGGCGGTCGGTGTTTCGCGGATTTCCATTTCGTCCTCCTTTCCACGGCGTCGCCTGTTCACCAGGCATCGGGTTCGCGCACCAGGTGAATGATGTCGGCCGGATTGGTGATCCAGCCGCCGCGAAAGCCTTCACCCAGTGCCTCGATGGCGTCGCAGCGCACGACACCGGCCTTGGCGAGATGCTCCGCAGCGGCCGGAAAATCATCGGTGAACAGTTCCAGCCAGATCTCGGCCTGGCTCATCATCGGCGCCTCGTCGATCCACAGCCGATTGGGACCGAGTTCGAAGCCGGCGGCCGGCGGCTTGGCCGTGAATGGCTTCAGGCCGATGACGTCGCGATAGAAGGCGATCGTCGCCTGGTATTGATGCGGCGGGACCTTCATGGCGATGTTGATGCCGCCGGTGATCTTCGCGGTCATTTGCTGACTCCATTGCTCTCAGATGTTGTTCTCGTTGGCCGGCTCGCCCTTCATCTCGCTGCGGTAATAGCCGTCGCGCAGATTGATGCCGTATTCGACATAGGCCTTCATGCAGGCCAGCATCTGCGACCAGCCCTCGCAATTGAGGTAGGATTTCTTCAGGCCGACCGCGTTCTCGTGCCAGCCGGTTTCGGCGATGGTGACGAAGGTGCCGCCATCGTCGAGCGGCTCGAAATTCATCTCGATGCGGGTCTTGTAGGCTGGCTTGCCGTCGGCGTCGGTGGCATCCCAGCGCAGCACGATGCGGCTGTCTTTCTTCACCTCGTCGACCTCGACGGGAACCTTGCCCCACCAGATGACGGTGGCGCCCGCCACCAGCAGTGCGCTGGCGCCGCCGATCGTGGTGAAGTAGCCGCTAAGTTTCTTCGGATTGACGACCGCATCGAAGACTTCGGCGACGGGTTTGCCGATGCGGCCAGAAACCCTGAATCCAAGAGACATATCCACAGCTCCTTCCTTGAATGGCTCAAGGATATGTTATAGATATATAACATGTCAAGCCAATCGCGAGACGACAATGTTTTCAAGGCGCTGGCGCATCCGCGCCGGCGTGCGTTGCTGGACCGGCTGAAGGATGCGCCGCAGACCACCGGCATGTTGTGCGATGCCTTCCCCGACATGGACCGCTGCACGGTCATGCTGCACCTGAAGGTGCTGGAGGAGGCCGACCTGGTCGTGGCGCGGCGCGAGGGGCGCGAACGCTGGAACCATCTCAACGCGCTGCCGATCAAGCACATCCACGACCGCTGGATCAGTCAATATGCCACGCACGCGATCAGCATCCTCGACCGGCTGAAATCCGATCTTGAGGGATGAAAGGTTTGCCGAAGCCTGCCGATTTTCGGATCTTGAAAGCCTTGCGTGCCGGCAGCAATGGCGCGGCTGGACGAATTGAGCCGATTTATCTATAAGCCGGCCATTCCGACAGCGAGCGCCGTCCGTCCGTCAGGGACGCAGCAGGACGTTCTGAAATTTTGAATTCGAGCATTTTGCAAGATGCCGGGTGGTTCACCAGGCGGCAGATGCTCTAGCCGAGAAGATGACAGGGGTGCCATGGCTGGCCATTCACAGTTCAAGAACATCATGCACCGCAAGGGCCGCCAGGATGCGGTGCGGTCGAAGATGTTTTCCAAGCTGGCGCGCGAAATCACCGTCGCCGCCAAGAGCGGCACGCCCGATCCATCGATGAACCCGCGCCTGCGCCTTGCGGTGCAGAACGCCAAGGCGGTGTCGATGCCGAAGGACAATATCCAGCGCGCCATCAACAAGGCGTCGATGGGCGATGCCGAGACCTACGAAGCCGTGCGCTACGAGGGTTACGGGCCAGGCGGCGTCGCGCTGATCGTCGAGGCCCTGACCGACAACCGCAACCGCTCGGCGTCGAATGTGCGCGCTGCCTTCACCAAGGCGGGCGGGGCGATGGGCGAGACCGGCTCGGTATCGTTCATGTGGGACCGCGTCGGCGAGATCTACTATCCGGCATCGGCCGGCAGCGCCGAGAAGGTGATGGACGCGGCGATCGAGGCCGGTGCCGACGACGTCCAGTCGGACGAGGAAGGCCACACGATCTACTGCGCTTTCGAGAATCTCGGCGAAGTGTCGAAGGCGCTGGAAGGCGCACTCGGCGAGGCTGAATCGGTGAAGCCGATCTGGAAGCCGCAGACCAATATCGCGGTCGACGAGGAGCGGGCACAATCGCTGATGAAGCTGGTTGCGACGCTCGAGGACGACGACGACGTGCAGAGCGTCTACGCCAATTTCGAGGTCGACGAGGAGACCTTGGCGAAGCTCAGCGCGGCATGATCCAACACGCGCTGCCCACAGTCCGCATCACCTATTGCACGCAGTGCCAGTGGCTGCTCAGGGCCGGCTGGATGGCGCAGGAGCTGCTGTCGACCTTCGGCACCGATCTGGGCGAAGTGACGCTGGTGCCCGGTACCGGCGGCATCTTCACCATTTCCTGCAATGACACGCTGGTCTGGGACCGCAAGCGTGACGGCGGTTTTCCCGACGCCGCAAAGCTCAAGCAACTGGTTCGCGACGTCATCGATCCGGATCGCGATCTCGGCCATGCCGACCGCAAGGGCCATAAGTCAAAAGACCCTGCCTGACGGCCTT
Organism: Mesorhizobium sp. M0590; assembly: GCF_040320905.1. Classification (NCBI taxonomy): domain Bacteria; kingdom Pseudomonadati; phylum Pseudomonadota; class Alphaproteobacteria; order Hyphomicrobiales; family Phyllobacteriaceae; genus Mesorhizobium; species Mesorhizobium sp. M0590. The sequence goes on along the minus strand of NZ_JAMYQN010000001.1, from coordinate 366,628 downwards.
TTAGGACTTCCGTCCTGCATTCACCGCCATGCGAAGATGAAGCAGCCCAGCGCCATGATGGCGGTGATGGTGCGGACATGGTTCCACATCACCCAGTCCTTGAGATAGGTGGCCCACACGGCGGCGCCGTTGGCGCTTGCCGGATCGACGGCGGCCAGGGCGTTGTTGAGCGGCACGTTGAACATCATCGTCACGATCGGGTTGCCGACGAGATAGATCAGGGCGCCGGCGAGGAGCCAGAATGCACCCGGTTGGCTCCAGCCGATAAGAGCGCCGGCGGCAAGGACAAGGCAGACCAGTCCGGTGCCGAAAAGCGCGGTCATGAATGCCGGCGTAATCACGGTGATGTTGATCGAATTCATGGCGGCGATGCCGCCTCCGGCAGGCAAGCGGGCGAGCGCCGGCATGATAAAGTTGGAGAAGGCGAAGAAAACGCCGCCGACAACGCCTGAGCCAATGGCAGCGACGAAGGTGAGGGTTGGAAGCAGTTTCATGATCATGTCAGTTCCTCCGGTTTCGGGGTTCGAGCAATTTGATTGGCACGTCCACAAAATGTGAATAATCCTCATGTTTGCAAAACGTGATAAACCCTCGTATTTTGCGAGTCAAGGCAATTTGTTGATTGTTCGTCTGGAGACAGTCATGGAAGGCACCGCTGCACCGGGTTCCCGCAACGAGCAGATCGCATCGCCGCGCCGGGCGCCGAGCCAGCAGCGCAGCCGCGAGCGGGTCGAGCGCATGCTGGCCGCCGCCTCGGCGCTGATCGCCGAGCAAGGCAGCGACGCCATGCGCATGGGCGAGGTGGCCGAGAGGGCCGGCGTGTCGATCGGCTCGCTCTACCAGTTCTTCCCCGACAAGAGGGCGATCATCTGGGCGCTGGCCGAACGCTACACCGCCGAAAGCCAGGCCTGCATTGCGGCAGCGCTAGCCGAGGTCAATGACGCCGAAGGCCTGCGCCGGGCATTTTCGGAACTGGTGGATATCTACTACGGAATGTTCCTGGCGGAGCCGGTGATGCGCGACATCTGGTCGGGCACGCAGGCCGACAAGGCGTTGCGCGAACTCGAGCTTGCCGATAGCCGGGCCAACGCCGAATTCCTTACAGCCGTGCTGAAACGGCTGCGGCCATCCGCCGATCCGGAAGCGCTCGAAACGACGGCGTTTCTAATCTGGCAGATGGGCGAGGCCGCAATGCGGCTGGCGATCTCGGTCGGGCGGCAAGAAGGCGACCGGCTGGTTGCCGCCTACAAGCGGATGGCTCTGCGCGAGCTGGTCGGCGAATAGGGCCGTATTTCGCAACAAAAAACCCGCCACGAAGGCGGGTTTCTCGATCTGCGAAACGCCAATGCGGCTTAGAGGCCGAAGCCTTCGAAACGCTTCTTGAACTTCGACAGGCGGCCACCGCGGTCGAGCAGGGTCTGCTGGCCGCCGGTCCAGGCCGGATGGGTGGTCGGGTCGATGTCGAGGTTCATCGTATCGCCTTCCTTGCCCCAGGTCGAACGGGTCATGTACTCGGTGCCGTCGGTCATGACGACCTTGATGGTGTGGTAGTCGGGATGGATATCGGTCTTCATGGGTCTGTTCCTGGCTTGCCGGGTGCTGCCGACGGGCTGAAGCCTGCGTCGATGCGCCCCTTTTTAAAACTCGAAGCCGCAGCTATTGAGGAGCCACGGCTTCTAAAACGGTCGGCGAGCCTATACATCAGCCGGAATTGAATCACAAGGCCGCGGCAAGCGCATATTGATGGCGCAAACCCCAAAGGGCCAAAGGAAACGGTCATGGCGAACATCAGCGGCGATGCAGACGAGCGCAGGCGCTCGCTGAGGCCGCTGCAGCGCCTGTTTCCCTACATCACCCATTACCGCAAAATGGTCATCGGCGCGATCGTCTCACTGGCCGTCGCGGCGGCGACGACGCTGGCGCTGCCGCTGGCCGTGCGGCGGATGATCGACCACGGTTTTTCCGCTTCCGATTCCAGCTTCATTGCCGAATATTTCGCCATGCTGGTGGTGATGGCCGCCGTGCTGGCGGCGGCGTCGGCCAGCCGCTACTATTTCGTCATCACGCTCGGCGAGCGCGTCGTTGCCGATATCCGCCGCGATGTCTTTGCCCACGTCACCACGCTGTCGCCCTCCTTCTTCGACACGGCCCAGTCGGGCGAGATCGTCTCGCGGCTCGCCGCCGACACGACACAGGTCAAATCGGCCGTCGGTGCTACCGCCTCGGTGGCTTTGCGCAACGTCATCCTCGGCCTTGGCGCCGTGGCGATGATGGTCTTCACCAGCCCAAAACTGTCCGGCCTGGTCATCGCGGCCATTCCGCTAATCGTGCTGCCGCTGGTCGCCTTCGGCCGCTCGGTGCGGCGCAAGTCACGGCTGGCGCAGGATACTCTGGCCAATGCCACCGCCTACGCCAGCGAGCAGATCGGCGCGGTGCGCACCCTGCAGGCCTTCACCAACGAGAAGCTTGTAACCGGGTATTTTTCATCCGCCGTGGAAGCAGCGTTCGAAGCGGCGCGGGCCTCGATCTTTGCCCGCTCGTTTCTCACCTTCTTCGCCATCTTCATGATCTTTTCCTCGGTCGTGGCGGTGCTATGGTTCGGTTCGCGCGACGTGCTCGACGGCACGCTGTCGCCAGGCACGCTTGGCCAATTCCTGCTCTATTCGGTGTTCGCCGCCGGCGCGCTCGGCGCCCTGTCGGAAGTCTGGGGCGAACTGTCCCAGGCAGCGGGCGCTGCCGAACGGCTGACCGAGATCCTGGCCGAGAAACCGGCGATCCAGGCGCCCGCCGATCCGAAGCCGCTGCCGGCAAAGGCGAGAGGCGCGATCAGTTTCGACGATGTCTCCTTCTCCTATCCGGCCCGGCCCGACCGCGCCGCCGTCCATGGCCTGAGCTTTCAGGTCAAACCCGGTGAGACGGTGGCGATCGTCGGGCCATCCGGCGCCGGCAAGAGCACGGTGTTTTCGCTGCTTCTACGCTTCTACGATCCGGAGGCCGGCAGGACCGTCATCGACGGGGTCGATCTGCGCGAGGCCGATCCGGCCGCGATCCGCGCGCGCATCGCCATCGTGCCGCAGGACGTCACCATCTTTGCCGCAAGCGCGCGCGACAATATCGGCTTTGGCCGGCCTGGCGCCAGCCAGGCCGAGATCGAGGCGGCGGCGAAGGACGCGCTTGCCGACGAGTTCATCCTGAAACTCGAAAAGGGCTATGACAGCCAGGTCGGCGAGCGCGGCGTGACGCTGTCGGGCGGCCAGCGCCAGCGCGTGGCGATCGCCCGCGCGATTCTGCGCGATGCGCCCATCCTGCTGCTCGACGAGGCGACCTCGGCGCTAGATGCCGAAAGCGAGACGCTGGTGCAGACGGCGCTGGACCGGCTGATGCAGGGCCGCACCACGATCGTCATCGCCCATCGGCTGGCAACCGTGCTGAAGGCCGATCGCATCCTGGTCATGGATGGCGGCCGCATCGTCGAGGAAGGCACGCATCAGAGCCTGGTCGCCAAGGGCGGCATCTATGCGCGGCTTGCCAAGCTGCAGTTCGACACCGGGGCGAATGCTTTCAGGGGCGCGGCCGAGTAGCATCGCTCCATCCCGATGAAATCGGGATGAGGCTCCATCTTCTTGTTTGACCATGATCTTTTCCGAAAACCGGCATCCACTTTTCGGGATCATGGTGCCCAGCGGCCGCCGAGTTTCTTCAGCTACCGAAAGCTCGGCGTTTGCCGCGTCGATAGGCTATGAACAGGGGAACGCCGACAAGCAACGACAACAAAAGCATGCTGGCGACGGTCTGTCGCTGCTCCTTTGCCGGATCGCTGAGCTGCACATCGGCAGGCGGCTCTTCATAGGTAAAATCGTACTGCCAGCGAACCTGGTCTGCGAGGTCATCGACGGTTTTCAGATAATCGGCAATCGCCTTGGCCGGTACTTCAGTCGCCAGCGTCTGAAAGTTCCATTCAACTTGAAATTCGGTGGGCGTGTTGGACCAGGATGCCTTGAGAGACAGATAGGGCGTCACGACGTTTTTCATCGACTCGCCGGAAAACCTCGCCTTGAGGTTGCGCACGGTCACCTTGTGGCGGCGGTAGAACTGGGGGCCGAGGGAGACGGGCCCGGTTCGGTCGACGATTGTCGGGGTTGGAAGAGAGTTGTTGCCGAGATCGGCCGCGCGGATCGGGAAATTCTTTGCCAGATCGTTGGCCGCCAGCGCCTCCGCCGGCAAGCGATAACTTTCCTTCACGCTCACTATGTTGCCGTCGCGGCGATCCACGATTTCCGGCTTGGCGATGGTTTGGATGCCCGGATATTGCTTGTTGTAGTATTTCAGGTAGGCGTCCGACACCTCGCTCAGCGACCTGCTGGCGAAATTGCCGCGCATCCAATCGGCATCGGCGTCCTCATATGTCGAGAAGACCGTCAGCACGAGGGGATCGCCCGGTTTCCGCGGAAAGTCGAATTCCTCGGCGATCTGGATCGATGGGCTGGTAAGCACAGGGCTCGGCATCTTCTCCAACCCGCCGGTGCTGGAAAGCGGCAGCGCGAAGCCGTAGTCGGGCTGTGCGAGATTGTGCGCCCTGCCGCCCTGAAGATAGTTCGTGGCGTCCAGCCAATATGTCTTTGCTCCGATCCTTGCCTTGACGATGGCATGGTCGAAATCGCGGAGCGCCGGCAGATGCTGGTCCAGGGCCCGTCCCTCGTCGAGATCGGCCAAGGCGACCTCGGCAGCAATGCCAAGCCGCACAAGCGACGAAACCAGCAGCAGGGCCTTGTCCTTGCAGTCACCAAACCCGCTCAGGATGACCGTCGCGGGATCACGCGGAACGTAGGAACCGGCACCCATCGACAGGCTTACATAGCGGATCTGGTCCTGCACCAACCGCATTGCCTCGACCATCCGGTCTTCGGGCACCGGATGCCGCAGAGCGATGTCGTCGAGCTTTGCGGCAAAAGCCGAGGGAAAAACGGTCGCTGGCTTGTAATAGGGCGCAACGGCATCGACCACACTTTGCCAATTCGCGGTAGACGCGACATCGATGGAGCCCCAGCCTGGATAGGTCACGGGCAGGTTGTCCTCGACATTGACCGGTTTCGGGTTTGAGATTTCCCACAGATAGGTGATGTCCGGCCCAGTCGGGGAGATTGAGGGCTTAAGTCGGGTTCCCCTTGTCTTGATCTGAAGCGGCTGGCCCGAGGGCCAAATGATGCTTGTGCGGATAAGCGCTACCGGCTCTTCCCATTCGGTGGAGAAATTCTTGAAGAAAAGGTCCTTGCCGACCAGCGGTGTTACTTCGTAGGTCGACCCGTAATCGACGATGTCGCCGGCACGCACGTCATCGATGTTGACATGTGCTGTCAGCCAGCCGTCGAAGACGCCTTTCTCGGCGTCTCTTTCCCTGCGGAAGATGTCGAATCCGACGCCTTCCAGCCGGTCCAAAACGGCACCATCGCGGATGATGTGAAGATGGTTGAGCGTGACCTTGTGCCGGGACGGATCGAACTGCAGATCGATACTCGCGCCACGATCCAGGCCGGGACGGTCGACGATTTTATAGACGGTGCGCGAGTACTCGACATAGCCGCCGGCGCGATGCTTGATCTGGTCGTCCGAGAGCAGCCATGAAACGCCATTCTTGATTTGATCCGATCGGGTGGGATCGGCAGCCGGAATATCAAGCTGCTTTACCCAGCTTTCTGCCGGACCCTTGAGAACCATGTCGTCGGACATGGCCGGAGAACTCAGGCCGATCAATAAGATGAAAAATACCAAGCGGGGCCAGAAAGACTTCATCCTATGAAAACTGTAACAGACAGACATCTACGCTCGCCCAACTTGGAAGAACTCCTTTTTCAGAGGCTTTCCCACCAAAGTAAAGGCCAGTTTCGCGGATTTCTGCAAGTCACCGCGGCAAGAACCTGGAATAGACGAAGCGGCTCAGTTACCGTACCGCTTCTTCAGATGGTCAGTGAAATGTGCGGCATCGAGCTTTTCGCCGGTAGCGCGTTCGAGCAGTTCCGGTGTCGACCAGCGCGAGCCTTGCGACCAGATCCTTTTGCGGCGCCAGTCGTTGATCGCGGCGAAATCTCCCTTGGCGAGGTCTTCGTCGGCTGAAGGATGATCCCTGGTCAGCGCCGCCCATTGCTGCGCCGCCATCATGGCGCCCAGCGTGTAGGAGGGGAAATAGCCGAAGGCGGCACCCGGCCAGTGGACGTCCTGCATCGGACCGTCAGCCGGATTGTCTGATGTCGACAGGCCGAGATAATCGCGCATCTTGGCATCCCAGGCTTCGGGCAGGTCGGCTGCTTCCAGCCGTCCCGAGACAAGCTCCTGCTCCAGCTCGTAGCGCAGGATGACGTGCAGCGGATAGGTGACCTCGTCGGCATCGACGCGGATCAGGCCGCGCTCGACCCGGTGTACATGCGGCAGGATGTCGTCGATCGTCCAGCTCTCGCCGAGGTGTCTTTCGACCACCGGCAGCGCCCAGCGCCAGAATTCTGGATTGCGGCCGATCTGCTTTTCGACGAACAGGCTCTGGCTTTCATGCACCGCCATGCCGCGCGCTCTGCCCAGAGGCCAGTGCGCCCACGCCTTCGGCAGGTTCTGCTCGTACAGCGCATGGCCGGTCTCGTGCAGCACGCCCATCAGCGCCGACAGGAAATCCGAGGTCTTGTAGCGGGTGGTGATGCGCACGTCGCTCGGCACGCCGCCGCAGAAGGGATGGTGCGAAACCGACAGCGAGCCGTGGGTGAGGTCGAAGCCGACCGCCGCCATCATGGCGAGGCCAAGCTCGCGCTGCTTGTCCAAGGGGTATCTGCCGGAAAGCGGCTTCAGCGGATGTTTCGCCAGCCGCTCTTCCTGCACGGCCAGTGCCTCCGGCACGAAGCCTTTCAGGAAGGTCTTCAACTCGACAAACACAGGCGTGATGTCGGCGGCGCGATTGCCCGGGTCATATTGCTCCATGAGCGCGTCGTAAGGCTCGAGCCCGAGCACCTCGGCGCGAAGGGCCGCCTCCTCGCGGACCAGCGCCACGACGCCTTCGAGCGCCGGTAGGAAACCCGCCCAGTCGTTCTTGGCGCGCAGGTCGCGCCAGAGCTGCTCGGAGCGCATGCGCGCGGTCGTCTGGCGCTCGACGAACTCGACCGGCAGGCAGGTCAGGTTGGTGTATTGCCGGCGGAATTCCCTGACCGCGGCCTGCTGCTCTTCGTTCAGCGCCTCCTGCTCGGCCGCCGCGATCCAGTCGGCAATCTCCGGCGCAGTCGCCCGGGCATGGTGCATGCCCGCAAGCGCCGACATTGCCTCTGCGCGCTTCTCGCCGCCGCCGACCGCCATATGGGTCGCCTCGTCGGCGCCGAGGATGGCGAGGGCGTGTTCCAGCGCTTCGAGCTTGTGGCCGAGGTCGTCGAGTTTTTGAAAGGACATTGTGGGTTCCGCTGATTTGACGGCGGGAAAAGATACCAATGCAAAAGTGTTGGCAACCCCGAAGCCGTCCGCGATCGACGCATCGACTGCCAGCTGCAACGGCCGAAAAGCATCTTGTGGAAGCGGTGGCGTGCGTGGTCAATGTCGTCCGGCGGCGGCAGACCGCGATGCGGAGACGAAACATGATCGCCAATGTGCTGGTCGGGCTGGTGGCCGTGATCCACCTCTGCATCGTCTATCTTGAGATGGTGCTGTAGGACACGCCGCGCGGCCATATGGTATCCAGGCTGACGCCGGAATTCGCCAGGGCCTCGAAAGTGCTCGCGGCCAATCAGGGGCTTTACAACGGCTTTCTCGCAGCCAGCCTGATCTGGGGCTTTACCTCGGCGAAGCCGGTTTCCAGTAGTCTTCTTCCTGCTCTGCGTCGCCGTCGCCGGCCTTTACGGCAGCGACGGCGGGCCGTAAAATCCTGTTCATCGAGACAGTGCCGGCAGCGCTGGCGCTGATTGCACTGGCGGTGGGCTAGCGCATGATCCCTGAACCGAAAGCTGGAACGGGATCATGCGCAAATCAATTGCCACAGCGCCGGGCACTGCGGCCGATTTCAGCCGCCTGGATAAGTTGGGCCATAGCCGTTGGGATAGTATCCGCCATCGGCGCCGTTGCCGATGAGGAAGGCACTGCCGGTGTCAGCGCGCAGCTTTTGGCTGACATCGTCGAGCTGCGCCAGCAACTGCTGATATTGCGTGCTCGGCATGGTTCCATCGCGTGCGGCCCTCTGGGCGGCCCGATCGAGTTGAGCGACCTGCGTGCGCAAGTCACGTGCCTCGCCCGGCTCGAGCTTGTTCGCCCGGATGGCGCCCTGGATACCCGTCTCCACGCTCTGGATCTGATTGATCAAGGCCGTCGCACGCGGGCCGGCGTAAGCGCCAGCAAACGGAACGGCGAGGAGCAGTGTGGCGAGCGTAGCAGTCCTGAGATTCCTGGGAGCGAAGAAGCGCATGGTTGCGTCTCCTTTACTGGGGAAGGCGGTGGTTGGGAGGGTCCTGCCTTCCGGCCGCGGGCCGTCAGGTTCCGTCGCGTCGCGATGAGCGGTTCCACCGCCGGCGGTTCTCGGCCCATGACCAAGGCTAAAAGGCCATGGCGGCAAAGTGTAATTAAAAAAAGGTAATTTTTTCAGCTCTTGCCGCTGCCCACCAGTGCCCTAAATGCCGCCGACTTGAGCCGGCTCGACCTGGCGCATGATACAAGAAGGCTTGCAGATCACCGCTCGGTCAGCTTCAACTCGATGCGGCGGTTCTTGTTGCGCGCCTCTTCGGTATCGGCGGGGTCCAGCGGCTGGAATTCGCCGAAGCCGGCCGCGACCAGCCGGTTGGCCGGCACGCCGTTCTCGATCAGGAACTTGACCACCGATGTCGAGCGCGCCGTCGACAATTCCCAATTGTCGCGGTAGCGGCCGGTGCCGGAGAGCGGCTTGTTGTCGGTGTGGCCGTCGACGCGCAGCACCCAGTTGATCTCCGGCGGGATTTCCTTTTGCAATTCGATGATGGCATCGGCGAGCTTCTTCATCTCGACCTTGCCGGCATCGTTGATCACCTCGGAGCCGGTCGGGAAAAGCACTTCCGACTGGAAGACGAAGCGGTCGCCGACGATGCGGATGTTCTCGCGGTCGGCAAGAATTTCACGTAAGCGGCCGAAGAAATCGGAGCGGTAGCGGTTTAGCTCCTGCACGCGTTGCGCCAGTGCGACGTTGAGGCGGCGGCCGAGATCGGCGATCTTGGTGTTGGATTCGCGGTCGCGCGTTTCGGACACGTCGAGCGCTTGTTCGAGCGCTGCGATCTGCCTGCGCAGCGCCGAAATCTGCTGGTTGAGGATCTCGACCTGGCTCAGCGCCTGCTGGCTGATCTGGCGCTGGCTGTCGAGCTCGCCGGAAAGTGCCGTCGCGCGCTGGTTGGCGGCATCGCCGGCACCGGCGCCTTGCGCCAGCAATTGCTCGAGCCGGCTCTTTTCCGCCTCCGATGTAGACAGCGATGCCTGCAAATTGGCAAGGGTGTCCTCCTTGTCCTGCGTCGTCGAGCGCTCCAGCGCCAGAAGCTGGGTCAACTCGTTGATCTGCGAATTGAGGCGGTTGAGCACCGTGTCCTTGCCGGAGATCTCGCGGCCGAGCAGGAACTGCGCCAGCACGAAAACCGTGAGCAGGAACATGATCGCCAACAGCAGCGTCGACAGCGCATCGACGAAGCCCGGCCAGTAATCGATGCGGCGGTCGGAGCGCCGGCCTCGTGCCAACGCCACGTCAATGCACTCCAGGCTTCTTCAAGGCGTCGGCGATCTTCTCCAGGGTGTTGCGCATCGCCTTCTGCTCGTCGGACTGGGCCTCGACCCAGTCGCGCATGATCTGCTGCTCCGAGCGCATGTTCTTGACCAGGCCGGAAATGCCGTCGGCGAGATTGGCCATGGCGGTGGCGACGCGCGGATTGGAGCCGCCGCCATTCTCCTGCAGAGTGCGCAGCTTTTCCGACAACAGCCGGATTTCCTCGGAGGGTTCGGTCTTGGCCGCGTCGGCAACGACGATGTCGGAGGACAGGTCGGTGACCGAGGACAGCCAGTTTTCGAGTTCGGTATAGAAGCGCGTCTGGGCGCGGCCGGCCTGCAGGTCGAGGAAGCCGAGCACCAGCGAGCCGGAGAGGCCGAACAGCGAGGACGAGAAGGCGGTGCCCATGCCGGCCAACGGAGCGGAAAGCCCCTGCTTCAGGGATTCGAGCACGGCCGCGGCATCGCCGGTGCCGGGATCGAGCGACTCGATGGTTTCGCGGATCGAGCCGATCGTGTTGAGCAGGCCCCAGAAGGTGCCGAGCAGGCCGAGGAACACCAGCAGTCCGACAAGGTAGCGCGACGTGTCGCGGCTTTCGTCGAGCCGGGTGGCGATCGAATCCAGCATGGTGCGCATCGAACTGGTCGAGAAAGCAATCGTCGAGGAGCGGCCGATCATCGCCTTCATCGGCGCCAGCAACACCGGTTCGGTGGTTTCGGAACCGGCGCGGAACGAGTTGACCCAGCGCACCTCGCGGAACAGCCGGCCGACCTGGACGAAGGCCAGCAGGATGCCGACCGCCAGCACACCGATGATCAGGCCGTTGAGGCCGGGATTGGTGACGAAGGCGGTCGAGATCTGGCGCGTCAGGATGGCGGCGATAAAGGCCACGATGAACAGAAAGATCACCATGGTCAGCAGAAACACCTGCGGGCTCGACAATTTGTGCGGATCGTAGATCAGAACGTCGGAGCGCCTGCCCATGCCGAAGGATCTGAGAAGAGTCATCCGTGCCCCGTTTCCGATGCCGTCGCCGCCGATCAATTTGTGTTTGCGACTCTAAACGGAATTGTGACGAAATTGAATGGCGCTTGGCAATATTGCCACTGTCCGCGACCGGAGGTCAAAGCCGGTTGATGACCAGGCAGTCGACCATGGCGGCCAGATGCAGGCCGGCGCCGGTGACGACAAAGCCATGCCACAGCGCATTGTGGAAGCGCAGGCCCTTCCAGGCGAAGAAGATCACGCCACAGGAGTAGACGATGCCGCCGGCAACGATGAGCGCGATCGATGTCGCCGGCAGCGTCCGCACGAGCGGCTCCACCAGAACGATACCGCTCCAGCCGATGGCTAGGTAGAAGACGATCGCCAGCCGGTCGAAACGGCCGGGAAGAAAGACCTTGATGGCGATGCCGACCGCCGCGGCGGTCCAGACCAGGACGATCATGGAAACGGCCAGCGGCGAGCCGCCGAGCTGGGCCAGGAAAGGCGTGTAGGTGGCAGCGATCAGCAGATAGATCGCGGCATGGTCGAAGCGCCGCAAAATCCATTTTGCCGGCGACGACACCGGCCAGACATTATAGGCCAGCGAAACCGACAGCACGGTGAGCAGCGAGACTACATAGAAGGCGGCGGCGACGTATTCGCCGGGGCCGGTTCGATAGGCGGCCAGTGCCAGCAGCGTCGAGCCGGCAGCGATCGCTAGCACGATGCCCACGGCGTGGACAATGCCGTCGGCGATGATCTCGGCGCGCGAGTAATGCCAGCGCCCCATAAAGGGAATGTCGAGCTGGGAGAGTTCGCTCTGGGGTTGGGGCCGGCTGTTCGTCATCGATGATCCTGCGCCACCTTATCTGGGCGGTCGCGGGACAGTATTTCAAGCTTTGGTTGCGGTTTTGCGACTGCGGCGGTTCAGCGCGGCGTGCCTCTCAGCCGGCTGAGAGTGGCCTTTTGATAGTCTTCAACAGCGCGCGCTGGATGAGTTCGTTGCCGGCGACCAGGGAACCGGCGTTCAGCACATCCTGTCCCCCGGCGAAATCGGAGACGAAACCGCCCGCCTCGCGGATCAGCAAAATGCCGGCGGCGACATCCCAGGCCGACAGGCCGGTTTCCCAGAACCCGTCCATGCGGCCGGCGGCGACGTAGGCGAGATCGAGCGAGGCGGAGCCGAGACGGCGGACGCCAGAGACCTCGGCCATGACATTGCGCAACTCGATGAGGAAATTGCCGTGCTGGCCACGCCCGAGATGCGGCATGCCGCAGCCGATCACCGCATCGACCAGCTTGGTGCGGCCGGCGACGCGAAGCCGGCGGTCGTTCATGAAAGCGCCGCCGCCGCGCTCGGCGGTATAGAGCTCATCCATCGCCGGATTGTAGACGACGCCGGCGACGATCTGGCCCTGGCGCTCCAGCGCGATCGAAACGGCAAAGAGCGGAACGCCGTGCAGGAAATTGGTGGTGCCGTCGAGCGGGTCGACGATCCAGCGGTGCTGGCCGTCGTCGCCCTCGATCACGCCGCGTTCCTCCATCAGGAAGGCGTAGCCGGGCCGCGCCTTGGAGAGTTCGGCAAAGACGATGTCTTCGGCCTTGCGGTCGGCCTGGCTGACATAGTCGCCCGGCCCCTTCATCGAGACCTGCAGGTTCTGCACTTCGCCGAAGTCACGCGACAGCGAGCGGCCGGCCTTCATTGCGGCCTGGACCATGACATTGAGGATCGCGGAACGCGCCATTGCTGTTCTTCCTGTCGCTGCGCCTATTTGCCTTGACGCATGATCTTATCCAAAAAGTCTGCAACTCTTTGGGATCACGCCTTAGTCGGCGCGGCGCACGTAAGTGATTTCGTTGGTATCGACGATGATGCGCTCGCCCGAGCCGATGAACGGCGGCACCAGCACGCGGATGCCGTTTTCGAGTATCGCCGGCTTGTAGGACGAGGCTGCCGTCTGGCCCCTCACCACCGGGTCGGCCTCGGTGATGGTCAGCGTCACCTGGTCGGGCAGCGAAATGCCGATCGGCCTTTCGTCATAGAGCTGGACCGTCACCATCATGCCGTCCTGCAGGAAGGCGGCGCGATCGCCGACGAACTCCTTTTGCAATTCGAGCTGCTCGTAGCTTTCGGTGTCCATGAACACCAGCGCGTCGCCCTGCTCGTAGAGGAAGGAAAAATCCTTCAGATCGAGCCGGATCTGCTCGACCGTCTCGGCCGAACGGAAGCGCTCGTTGAGCTTGGTGCCGTTGATCAGGTTCTTGAGTTCGACCTGGTTGTAGGCGCCGCCCTTGCCGGGCTTGACGGTGTTGGTCCTGACCGCCACCCAAAGGCCGCCATCGTGCTCGATGACGTTGCCGGGACGGATTTCGTTGCCATTGATCTTGGCCATGGTGAGGTGATCCGGAAATGAGATGATCGCCGCAAAGGGCAATTTGGCGCCTCCAAGACCACAAATCGCCAGCAGAGGCAAGGAGCGCCTTCCGATGAAGCGGGAACGAAGCTGGCCCGGCAGCGCGGCGTGGCGGCCTCAGTCCGTCCTGACAGTCGCGGTGACGGCCTCGGTCACTGCGTCGGCGACCTCTCTCAAAAGATGCAGGTGCGGCGAACGCAGGACGACAATTCGCAGCGACAGCTCGAGGCCGGGAGCGTCGACCAGGGCAATGCCCTGCGGCAGCTTTTCCCGCAGCAGCCGCCTGGGCAGCAGGCCAAGGCCTTGGCCTCGACGAACCCAGTCGATCTGCAGCGCGCTGTCCTGAATCTCGGCGCCGACAGTCAATCTGTTCCCGCCCTCAGCAAGGGCAGCCGTCAGCCGCCGGCGCGCGTCGCAAGGCTCAGGGCTGAGGATCCAGGGCATGGTCTTGACGTCGGCTTGCCGGACAGTGCTTTCGGCAGCGATGACGCCGAGGGCCTCGGTTCCGACAACGCCGTCGCCAGCTTTGGAATTGCTGCCGTCCAGGATGACGGCGAGGTCAAGCTGTCCGCGCTTGTGCTGGTCGGCCAACTCAAGGCTCCAGCCGCTCTTCAGACGCAGCGAGACCTTCGGAAACCGGGCCACGGCATCACCAATGGCGGCGGCCACGGCTTTGTCGCAAAGTCCATGCGCGAGGCCGAGCCGCAGCAGGCCCTCCGGCTCGTCGCCCTTGGCGAATGATCTCAGCGCGGCGACGGCGGCGAGAATTTCCTTGCCGCGTGCCAGCACCTCTACGCCGGCCGGGGTCAGTCGCGACGGCTTTAGCCGGCGGTCGAGCAATTCCGTGCCGAGCATCTCCTCCAGCCGCTGGATCTGGCGGGTGACGGCCGGCTGCGTCAATGGCAGGCGTTGCGCCACCTTCTGAATCGAACCCTCCTCGGCAAAGAGGGCCAGTGTTTTCAGTTCTTCAAGCACGACACACCCGAACATGTCATAGAAGCATAATTATCCTGAACATTATGAATTTGAAATCCGATGGATGGCAAGCGATTTTCTTCCGGCAGGACCCCAGCTGGAAAGGAACGACGATGAAGGCGATCGAATTGCAGAGCCCGGGCGGCCTCGAGAACCTCAGAATGGTCGAGCGGCCGATGCCTGAGCCAGGGCGCCAGGAGATGATTGTGAAGGTCAAGGCGACGGCGCTGAACTACCGCGATGCCGAGATCGTTCGCGGCAGCTATCACACGAAGTTTGCATTGCCGCTGGTGCCGCTGTCGGACGGCGTCGGCGAAGTCGTTGCCATCGGCGCCGAGGTCAGCCGGTTCAAGATCGGCGACCGGGTCTGCGGCACGTTCTGGCAGCGCTGGGTCGGCGGCAGTTTCGCCATGGCCGAGCCATCCTATCAACGTGGCGGCCCGATCGACGGGCTGCTCAGCGAATTTGCCCGGCTCGACGAACAGGCGGCGGTGCTGGCGCCGGCCAATCTGAGCGACCTCGAAGCGGCGACGCTGCCATGCGCCGGCGTGACGGCATGGCACGCGCTGTTTACGGAGGGCAGCGTCAAACCCGGCGACACCGTGCTTTGCCTCGGCACCGGCGGCGTTTCGCTGTTTGCGGTGCAGTTCGCCGCCGCTGCCGGGGCGCGCGTCATCGTGACGTCGAGCAGCGACGAGAAGCTTGCGCGGGCAAAGCAACTTGGCGCGCAGGATGGCGTGAACTATCGCAGCGTCCCCGATTGGGCATCGGCCGTGCTGGGATTAACGGATGGCCGCGGCGCCGACCATATCATCGAGGTTGGCGGACCGCAGAGTTTTGCACAATCGCTGAGGGCAGCGGCGCGCGGCGCCCAGATCAACGTCATCGGCTATCTCGGCGGCAGTGACGGCGCCATCAACCCGCTCGACATCTTCCGCCGGCAGGTCCGGGCGCGAGGCATACCGGTGGGCTCACGCGAATCCTTCGAGGCGATGAACCGCGCCATTGTCGTCAACCGGTTGAGACCGGTGATCGACCGGGTCGTGCCATGGAGCCGGGCCGCCGAAGCCTTTCGGTACCTTGAACACGGCTCTCCCTTCGGCAAGGTCGTGCTCGATCATACGCAATGAGTCCGCCTGATGAGCCTGGTGCAATGAGTCGCGAGACCGCGGTCAGGGCAGGCGGTTGGCCCGTTGCAGCGCCTGCTGCGTCTGCTCGTCGGTCAGGCCCTGCAGGAAATCGTCCATCTCTTGGTCGATGAGCCCGGCGCGGCGGGCGACAACATACCAGGCGCCGGCGAGGATCAGATCCGGGTCGGTGCCGATGCCGTTCATGTAGAGCTTGGCGAGACGGTTCTGGGCGGCGACATTGCCGCCCTCGGCGGCCTGCTTCATCCAGTTGAAGCCGGATTTCAGGTCGCGGGCGCCGCCGCGCCCCTCGATCATCCAGGTTGCGAGATCGATCTGTGCCGTGTCGTAGTTCTGCCGCGCGGCCTGTGCCAGCAGGCCGCGGGCGCGGACATCGTCGCGCGGCTTGCCGCCGGCGCCATTGGCGTAGACCTGTGCCATCGCATATTGTGCGTCGGCAAGCCCGGTCGCGGCAGCGCGCTCGTAATAGGACACGGCTTTGGCAATACCGGCATCGCCGGGCTCCTGTTCGACCATCAGCTGCGCAAAATTGAACTGCGCCAGGCGGTTGCCGGCCTCGGCGGCGGCCTGCATCAGCGCATAGGCTTCCTTCTCGTCCTTTTTGACGTAGCGGCCGTCGAGCAGCATCAGCGCATACTGGAATTGCGATTCCGGCACGCCCTGCTCGGCGGCAAGCGCATACCACTTCGCCGCCCCTGCCGCGTCGACCGGCACGCCGAGGCCGCGCGACAATATCTCGGCCACCAGCGTCTGTGCCGCCGGATCGCCGTTTTGAGCGCGCGAAAGCGCAAGGTTGTAGGCCGTCTTGTAGAGCCCGCGCTGAAAGGCGCCGTAGGCAGCGTCGGACGGCTTTGCGCCGAAGCGGTCGGGGTTGATGGTATCGGCCGACGGCAACGGGGCGGTGGTGGCGGGCTGCGGCAATTGTGCGGCGATGGGCTTGTCGGCAGGTTCGCTGGAATCCGGCCTGGGCTGCGGCAGCGGAACGGGTTCCGCCGCTATCGCCTGCGTCACGGCCGTTGCAAGAAAGGCGCTGAAAAGGATTTTCCGCGAGAGCACGTCAGTCCTCGAAGCGCGGCGCGGTTTCGTCGAGCAGCGCGTTGGCGGCGGCGACCGCCATCTTCGGATCGACGCCGTCGGTGAAAACGGCGCTGGACAGCGCCACGAATTCAGCGCCGGTGGCGGCGACCGCTTCCACCGAGGCAAGATCCGATCCGGCCATGACGATGCAGGGGATCTGGATGACGTCCGCCCACCATTGCCCGAGCGACAGGTTGCGGGGGTGCGGCTCAGGCTTGTTGTCGTAACCGAAACGGCCGAAGAAAATGTAATCAGGCCTGACCTCGCCGAGTTCCAGCGCATCGTCGCGGGTCTTGGCGCCGCCGGTGCCGACCATCATCCTGGCCTGGAAGTGTTCGATCGTTTCGGCGAGCTCGTCCTTGCCGACCTCGACATGGATGCCGTCGGCCTGGACACGGCCGGCGATGCGGGTGTCGCCGGCAATGATGACGGCAATGCCGGCCGCTTGCGCCACCGGCACGATCTGTTCGGCAAAGGCTTGGAAAGAGGCCTCGTCCATACCGTTTTCCGGCAGAATGAGCGAGGCGACGTCACCGCCGTCGAAGGCCGCGGCGATGCGCTCGGCCGGCACGTTCGGCGGCGCGATCAGCACGATACGGCAGCGGTTGGGCGGCGTTGCGTCATTCATTGGTGTTCGATCCCGGTTATCGCCTATGCCGGGCGAAGATGGTTGCATTGCGGCATAGAGCAAAGTGCGGGGATTGAACAGGCGGCAGGGGGATCACGATTGCCGTCAATGATTCCATAGGGCTCGGCGCATGACTGCCGTTGGCCGAAATTCTCCTCGCCTGGTCGCTTGCGGCCCTACGCAGGCACCTTCGATTTCCACAGCGACCAGCCGAGATTCGTGCCGGCCGCGGCGACCAGGATGGCGGCGGCGCCGACGATCTGCGCCGGATGCAGCCGATGGCCGAAGGCGACGACATCGACGAGGATGGCGACGACGGGATAGATGAAGGACAGCGATCCCTGCAGATGCGTCGGCAGCTTCTGGATGGCGCCGTACATGAGGATGTACATCAGACCGGTATGGACGATGCCGAGTGTCGCCAGCATGACCCAGCTCCGCGCATCGACGGGAAGGTGGGTGAGATTGGCGAAGGGTGCCAGCATGAGAACGCCGACGCAGACCTGGATCAGGGCGATCAGGTGCGGCGGCGTGCCTTTGAGCTTCTTGGTGACGATAGCCGCAACGGCCCAGAAGAAAGCCGCGGCCAGCGCCATCGCAATGCCGGTAAAGTAATCCGTACCATGATCGCCTGCATCGGGCGCGGCCTGCACGATCAGCAGCATGCCGGCGAAGGCGATGCCGAGCCAGGTCAGCTTGGTCACCGTCAGCCGTTCGGAGAAGAAGAGCGCGCCAAAACCCACCAGCATAAAGGGCTGCGTATTGTAGACAGCCGTGGCGATCGAGATCGACGCGCGGGAAAACGCGCTGAACAGCAACAGCCAGTTGATAACGATGGCAGCACCGCCGAGCGCCGCGATCGCGACAATGCGAAGCGACAGCCTGCCGCGCAGCAGTCCCAGCGCCGCGCAGATGATCAGCAGCGTTACCGCCCCGAAAGCACAGCGCCAGAACACCACGTCCATGATGGGTTGGCCGGAAAGCACGACGAACCAGCCGATCGTGCCGAGGATCGCCATCGCCGCCGTCATTTCGATCGTGCCGCGTACCGTGTTGTCCATGGATGCTCCTGAAATCCGTTGAGATTTTATAATCCCACAGCGGATCGGGTCTTTCCATCACTTCTAGTTGGTGATATGCATGATGAACCTCATTAAATTAGGTAAACATCGGCTTTTTCTTGGAATTGTAAAATGCTGGACGAGCTCGACAGAAAGCTCCTCGATATCCTGGTCAAGGATTCACGGACCTCGCTGAAGGAACTGGCGCTGCAGGTCGGGCTGTCGTCGCCAAGCGTTTCGGAGCGGCTTCGGCGGCTAGAGGATCGCGGCGTCATCCGCGCGTTCACCATCGACATCGATCCGCAGGCGCTCGGCTACGCCTTGCAGGCGATCGTTCGCATCCGGCCATTGCCGGGCAAGCTGCACATCGTCCAGAAGCTGATCGAGGAAATCCCGGAATTCGGCGAATGCGACAAGGTGACGGGCGATGACTGCTTCGTTGCCCGGCTGTTCGTCCGCTCGATCGGCGAGCTCGACGGGATTCTCGACCGCATCGCCGACAAGGCCGAAACCAGCACGGCCATCATCAAGGCGCAGCCGATCCGGAGACGCCCGCCACCGCTCGACATGCCAAACATGTGACGGGTTCGGTGGCGTGGCCCAAGTATTTGCGGTCGCGGTCCGATCATTTCTGGTTTATTCCAGAGATCACTTTCCCTCCAGCGTCCTTTCCCATGTCAGGCCTGCTCGTCGATCCCTGGTTCTATGCCGCGGCCATTCCGGCCGTCATCCTCGTCGGCCTGTCGAAAGGCGGCTTCGGCGGCGCCGTCGGCTTTGTCGGCGTGCCGTTGATGGCGCTGACCATGCCGCCGGTTCAGGCTGCCGCAATTCTTCTGCCAATTCTGTGCCTGATGGACATTGTCTCGGTGTGGACGTGGTGGGGCATCTTCGACCGCAAGATGCTGGCCGACATGATGCCGGGCGCCGTGATCGGCATCGCCCTTGGCTGGCTGACGGCGGCACTTGTAACCGAAGAGATGGTGCGGCTGATCGTCGGCGCGGTTGCCCTGATCTTCGTGCTGCGCTGGCTCTATTTGCAACTCCGCCACGGTGCCGGCCACGCGGCGGAGCCCAACCGCGTCGCTGCGGGCTTCTGGGGTACTGTTGCCGGGTTCACCAGCTTCGTCGCCCATGTCGGCGGCCCGCCTTTTCAGGTCTATGCGCTGCCGATCAGGCTCGATCCGAAGGTGCTGTCGGGCACCGCGGCGATCTTTTTCGCCGTTACCAATGCGCTGAAGCTCATCCCTTATTTCGCGCTCGGCCAGTTCGATACCACCAATTTGACCGCGTCGGCGGTGCTGATGCCGCTGGCGCCGCTGTCGACAATCGCCGGCGCCTGGCTGGTGCGGCGGATGCGGCCGGAGCTGTTCTATCCCTTCACCTATGCGACCGTGGCAGTCGTCGCGGTCAAGCTTCTGTGGGACGGCATCGCCGGCCTCCTGTAAGACGGCGGCCCCATTCGGCCGCCGCCGGATTCCTTACACCTCAGGCGGCACTCGGCAGCAGCTGCCGCGTCCTGCCAAGCGCCAGGGCAATGCCGGTTGCCAGTACGAGCGCCATGCAGCCCAGAATGGTGATGTCGTGCAGCGTCGGCTTCAGCACCATGTCCGCGATGATCACCAGCATCACCGAATAGTCGAAGCGCGCGGCGCTGAGGACGCGCTGGCCCTGGGCAAGCACTGCCGGCGTCACGCCCTCCTTGGCGATCATGCCTGCCATGCGGTCGGCAGTCGGCTTGAAGATGAACATGCCGATGCAGAAGGTCGTCGCATAACCGGCAAGGCCGATCAGCACCCACAGATCGGAAAAGCCGATCCAGAAGCCGCACATGATGAGCCCGAAGAGCAATGTCAGCATCGACATCGGCGCGAAGAACCGGTTGCCGAGCTCGCCGGTAGCGCGCATCGCCTGCAGCATGCCTTCGACGTTTCCAGCGCGGTCGGCGCGTACCGCGAGCAGCATCAGCGTGAAGCCGCCGCCGACCCAGAGGATCGCCGAGACGATGTGCAGAAATTTAACGGCCGAGTACCAGTCCATTATTCGCTCCTTGAGAGATTTGATGATTTGCCGGAGCGCAAGGTTTGCTCCGCCTCGTTGCGAGGAGCGGGCGTTTACCGCGGCGCCTGTTTCGGAACGATGTCGCGCGGCGAGCGGATCTGTTTCGGTATGTCGGTCACGACCTGGAGGAAACATGGCGCAAGCGCGTCGCCCCGACTTTCCAGCCGGTGGTGAGAACGGCAGCTTAGCCAGTCAGCTGTGCTGTTACGGCACAGATGCTGGGCGCTTGATCAAGAAATATGCCCCGCGTTAAGGCTTCGTTAAGCTTTACAGGCGTTTACTATGTCCATCCAGTGATCTGGATTCTTACCGAGTGGTTGGAGCCACTTTGTTTGACGCCTCCCTGTTAAACTCCTGAGAGCCGCCTTATCCGCGGCTCTTTTTTTGTCCGCCGGCATGGGCGTCCTTCCGGCTAAATGCGGCCGTTAACCGTTTGTTAAACATGTGCTTGCCTTCGCTGGCAGCGAAGCGCATTTTCAAGCTTCAGTCGTTTAGGCTGCCGGATATGGCGGCCAAGAGCCGAATCGGCCGGCTGTCAGGCAAGTGCAGGGGCGTAGCGATGAACGAGCCTTCGAAGGCGAGCGCGAAAACCATCAAGCTGGCGGAGCGCCGGGTTTTCTCCCAATCCTTCAAGCCGCTCTATCAGGAAGGCATGGGCCTGGTCGAGCAGGCGGCCGAATATCTCGACGGCAAGGGCCGCGCCGAGGCCAAGAAGCTGTCGAGGCTGGCGGCGACGCTTTATGCGGCCGAATCGATGCGGCTGACTACCAGGCTGATGCAGGTCGCCTCGTGGCTGCTTTTGCAGCGGGCGGCGAATTCCGGCGAGATGACCCGCGATCAGGTGGCCTCAGAAAAATCCAAGGTGCGTCTCGACACCGCCTCCGCGCATGAGGAGGCGCCCGGCTGGGCCGAGCTGCCGAAGGATTTCATCGACCTCGTCAACCGTTCGCTGCGGCTGCAGGCGCTGGTGCGCCGGATGGACGAGGAGATCTATGGCGGCCTCGCCGAGGTGCCGCCGTCGAGCCGTCGCGTCAATCCGGTCTCAGACCAGATCACGCTGCTAAACACGGCTTTCGCCCGCGGCTGAGAGAACGTTTCATAATTCTACTCCGGCGACCATCTAGACTAACCGCGAAGGGATGGGCTCGCGATCATCAGGCGGGGAGAATCACGCAGCAGCAGGCGCGATCCGACCTCCACGATAGACCTGATCGCTGGGAGCAGCTCCTGCCCCAATGACGTCAGCTCATACTCCACGGTCGGCGGCGATGTCGGCATCACGTGGCGTGCGAGGACGCCGCGCTCCTCGAGATCGCGCAACCTGCCGGTCAGCACCTTCGCCGAAATGGCTGGGATATCGCGGCGCAATTCGGAGAACCGGCGCGGGCCGTCGCTCAAGGACCAGAGCACCTCGGGTGTCCAGCACCCGCCAAGCAGCGCCATGCACCTCGACATTGGGCAGCCGGGAAGCGCCTTCACCTTCGTTCGCATCCTGAGGACCATCGCGCATCTTCCATGGGAGTTTCCAGTTGGTTACCGGAAAATGATGGTAACTACAAGATACGTGGTTTCCGATGGTAACGAGAGCCGCTATCTGAGGCTCTCAATCCATCCAACCACGAAATGGACAGAACGATGTACGCAATAACTGGAGCAACAGGACAGCTTGGCCGTCTCGTGATCGACGCACTGCTGAAGACAGTTCCGGCCAGCCGGATCGTTGCGGCGGTTCGTGATCCGGCAAAGGCCAGCGATCTTGTCCAACGCGGCGTAGTCGTGCGGGAGGCGGACTATAATCGTCCCGACACGCTCCCGATGGCGCTGGCCGGCGTCGATAGACTGCTGCTGATTTCCTCGACCGAAGTCAGCGGCCGCTTGCCGCAGCATCGGTCAGTGATCAAGGCCGCCCAACGGGTGGGGGTTTCGCTGATCGCTTACACGAGCATGCTGCATGCGGACACGTCTCCCGCGAGGCTCGCGGTCGAACATCGGCAGACGGAGGAGGTCATCGCGGCCTCCGGCCTACCCGCCGTCATCCTGCGCAACGGCTGGTACACCGAGAACCATCTGATGGCGCTCCCGGCGGCTCTGGAGCACGGCGCCTTCATCGGCGCCGCAAATGAGGGGCGCTTCTCGTCCGCGGCGCGGCAGGATTATGCCGAGGCCGCGGCCGTGGTGCTGACGAGCGAGGATCAAGCAGGGAGGACTTACGAGCTCGCCGCGGACCAAGCCTTCACGCTCGCCGAGCTTGCGGCGAAGGTCTCGCGGCAATCGGGCAAAGCGATCGCCTACAACGATCTTGCCGGGGCGGCCTATGAGGGTGTGTTGACAGGCGCCGGGCTGCCCGCCGATCTCGCCGCTATCCTGGCCGATGCCGACATTGCAGCCTCACGCGGAGCGTTGTTCGATGACGGCGGCGCCATGAGCCGGCTGATCGGTCGACCGACAACGCCACTGGAGAGCGTCGTTGCGGCAGCATTGCGCGGTTGAAACCGAGATGGCTGTCACATCCGCCAAAGGATCAGAGGACCGTCTGTCGCTCGCGCCAACAGTTATTCAAACGGCTAGACTAGCGCAGCCTTCTGCGCTTCCGGTGCTCGCGTACTTATGTACGCTCCGCTCCGGTTCTCGAAAACCACGCTATCTGTCTCGCCAGAGCGAATTCTCAAACATTCTCTAAACCAGACTCGGCTTGCTGTTTCTGGTTTGTTCACATTTCGCTGGCATCGCTGCTCGCCGGGGTTAAAGTTGACGGATGGGGGAAGCGATTCGCATCATCGGCATCGATCCAGGGCTGAGGCGCACCGGCTGGGGCATAGTCGAAAGCCTCGGCAATTCGCTTCGCTTCGTCGCTTCCGGCACGGTGCGGTCCGACGACAAGGCCGCGCTGGCGGTGCGTCTTTGCCAGTTGCATGACGGGCTCGCCGAGATCCTGCATGCCGCGATGCCGCACGAGGCGGCGGTCGAGCAAACTTTCGTCAACAAGGACGCGGCGGCGACGCTGAAACTCGGCCAGGCACGCGGCATCGCCATGCTGGTGCCGGCGCGTGCCGGCCTTGTCGTTGCCGAATATGCGCCAAACGCCGTCAAAAAGGCGGTGATCGGCGTCGGCCATGGCGACAAGAAGCAGATCCACATGATGGTCAAGGTGCTGATGCCGAAGGCGACTTTCGACAGCGACGACGCCGCCGACGCGCTGGCTATCGCCATCTGTCACGCGCATCACCGGCAGAGCATCGCCTACAGGATGGCGGCGCTGGCCGGATAAGTATGTTCTTGACTTGTTCTCCAGTGGGCAATAAGTAATACCAACGAGGTATTACCATGCGCGTTACCACCAAGGGCCAAGTGACCATCCCGAAGGAAATACGGGATCATCTGGGTATCGGCCCGGGCTCGGAGGTGGAGTTCGTCCCCACCGAGGACGGGGCTCGTGTCATAGCCGTCGACGAAAACATGTCGGAGGAGGAAGCCTCGCGCAGATTCAGCCAGATGCTCGATCGTATGGCCGGTACGCTGGATCTGGGAGGCATGACGACGGACGAATATATGGAATGGCTGAGGGGCCCACGTGAAGATCTCGACATTGATTGACACAAATGTCCTGATCGACGTTTGGGGTCCTGCCGGACGGGAGACGAAATGGTCGGCATCCGCGATTACCGCATGCCGGCGCGACGGCGCACTTGTTATCAATGCAATCGTCTGGTCCGAACTCGCGCCGTTGATTGCGACCGAACAGGCTCTTCGTCAAGCAGCCGACATGCTCAAGATGGATCGCGAATTCCTGCCGTGGGAAGCAGCCTTCCTCGCCGGTGTCACGCATTCCCGCTATCGCCGCGCCGGCGGCATTCGCGAACGAACGCTGCCGGATTTCTTTATTGGAGCCCATGCGGTTGTCGCCGGGCATCGCCTGCTGACGCGCAATGCCGCGCGCTATCGCGGCTATTTCCCGGACCTCGATATCATCTCTCCGGAAACCCACCCGGCATGATCGGCACGCTCAAATGATCGGCAAGCTAAAAGGCACGCTGGATGAGATCGACGAGGATTTCTGCATCGTCGACGTGCATGGCGTCGGCTATGTCGCCTACTGCTCGGCGCGCACGCTGGCGGCATTGCCGCGGCCGGGCGAGGCGGTCGTGCTGTTCATCGAGACCTATGTGCGCGAGGACATGCTGCGGCTCTATGGGTTCCAGTCGGTGCTGGAGCGCGAATGGTTCCGGCTGTTGATGAACAATGTGCAAGGCGTCGGCGCCAAGGTGGCGCTGGCCATCCTGTCGACGCTGGCGCCGGCCGATCTCGCCAATGCGATTGCGTTGCGCGATATCGCCATGGTCAGCCGTGCGCCGGGCGTCGGCAAGAAGGTGGCGGAGCGCATCGTCACCGAATTGAAGAACAAGGCGCCGGCCTATGCGGGCACTGCCTCCGGCACCATCGGCCTGAAGCAGGAGCTCGGCGAGGGCGTCGCCTCGGCGCCGATCACCGACGCCGTCTCGGCGCTGGTCAATCTCGGCTATTCGCGCGACACCGCCGCCAATGCGGTGGCGGCGGCGCTGAAGACGGCAGGCGAGGAGGCGGACGCGTCGAAGCTGATCCGCTTCGGGCTGAAGGAGCTGGCACGGTGAGACGTTGCCCGACAAATAAATTCCGACTAGGAACAAGAGCATGGTCGGATATGCAAGCTTGACCTCCAGGGGGCAGCTTACGATTCCAAAGAAAGTCCGGAACGAGTTGTCGCTCAAGTCAGGCGATACTGTTGCGTGGACGGTCGTGGATGGTCTCCTGATAGGAACGCCGCGCAATCTCGAATTTGCCGACCTCGCTGGATTTCTAGGCGATCCACCTGACGGGCCTGCTGCGCTGGAACAGATCGACGCGGTGGTAAGAGATGCAGTGGGCCGCCATGTTGTTGGCGAGGAGCACGGCGACGAACGAGAGGGTGCCGGGTGACGTTGATCGGTATCGATACAAACTTTTTCTTTCGGGCGGTATGCGCATGAGCCTTTCGCCACGCCTCATTGCTCCCGACAGACGCGGCGAGGACGCCGAGCAGACCTTGCGGCCGCAGACGCTTGGCGACTTCGTCGGCCAGGCGGCGGTGCGGGCCAATCTCAAAGTGTTCATCGAGGCCGCCAAGGGGCGCAGCGAAGCGCTCGACCATGTGCTGTTCGTCGGCCCGCCCGGCCTCGGCAAGACGACGCTGGCGCAAATCATGGCGCGCGAGCTCGGCGTGAATTTCCGCTCGACCTCGGGTCCGGTCATCGCCAAGGCCGGTGATCTGGCGGCGCTGCTCACCAACCTCGAAGACCGCGACGTGCTGTTCATCGATGAGATCCACCGGCTCAACCCGGCGGTCGAGGAAATCCTCTATCCGGCGATGGAGGATTTCCAGCTCGACCTGATCATCGGCGAGGGGCCGGCGGCGCGCTCGGTCAAGATCGACCTGGCCCGCTTCACGCTTGTCGCCGCCACCACCCGGCTCGGCCTGTTGACCAACCCGCTGCGCGACCGCTTCGGCATTCCGGTGCGGCTCAATTTCTACTCGGTCGAGGAACTCGAGCAGATCGTGCGGCGTGGCGCCCGCATCCTTGCCATGCCGCTCGGCGACGACGGTGCTTTGGAGATCGCCCGGAGGGCGCGCGGCACGCCGCGCATCGCCGGCCGGCTGTTGCGCCGAGTGCGCGACTTCGCCAGCGTTGCCGGCGACGGCCATGTCGACCGCAAGGTCGCCGACGAGGCGCTGACGCGGCTGGAGGTCGACGGGCTCGGCCTCGACGCGCTCGACCGCCGTTATCTGTCGATGATCGCACGGAATTTCGGCGGCGGGCCGGTCGGCATCGAGACCATCGCGGCCGGGCTTTCCGAGCCACGCGATGCCATCGAGGACATCATCGAACCCTTTCTGATCCAGCAAGGCTTCATCATGCGTACCCCGCGCGGCCGCGTGCTGGCGGCCAATGCCTGGCGGCATCTCGGCCTCGACGCGCCAAAGGACCTGGCGCAGCAGCAGATCAGCCTGTTCCAGGAAGAACCCTAAGTTCCGCTACCTATGGCTCGGTGCTGGCAGTTCCCCGGCCCAGCCCTCCAGGTCTTGATCATCGCCGGTCTATGCGCAAAACAGGTGTTGCTTGAAACAGGGCCTGTCGGGCCAAAAGGACAGCGCAATGGACGATCACGGTGAATCGGCATTGTCCGCCGGACTTTCCGGCGCGCTGACGGAATTCGGCCATCGACTGATGGCGCGGGTCTATTATGCAGACACCGATTTTTCCGGCGTCGTCTACCACGCGCGCTATCTCGAATTCTTCGAGCGCGGCCGGTCCGACTATCTGCGGCTGGCCGGCGTCCACCACACCGAGCTTGCCGACGGCAAGCATGGCGAGAAAATAGTCTGGGTGGTGCGGCGCATGGAGATCGATTTCCGCGGTTCGGCCCGCATGGATGACATCCTGACCATCGATACGCGCACCGACGAGATTTCCGGCGCCCGCATCGTCATGGCGCAGCAATTGAAGCGCGGCAGCGAAGTGCTGGTCGAGGCGCGTGTCGAAGCGGCGATCGTCGGCGAGAACGGGCGGCCGCGGCGCTTTCCCAAGGACTGGATCGCAGCCTTCATGCCCAGAACGCGCAAATAAAGGTTCAGAGGCGGACGATCCCGGAGCTCCCGGTCCAGGCCAGAATCGCGAGGCGGCCTATCAGGGCGCGGCAATGCGCCGCGCTGTACGTCCTAACCCATCCTTAACCATAACGGTCCATGAAGGGATTGGTTAAGATTGGGAGAATCCAAGCGCCTTCCTTTCACCAATATTTGCCCCGAAAAGGCCGCCAACGGTGCATTTGGGGTTATTCCGCAAGCCTAACGCGAACGGACCACAAGGGATGCCCATGGGCCAGCCGCCAGCCACGCCCGGAAAATCTTTAAGGACGTAACATGGAAAACATCGCTCTCGCCGAACCGGGCGCGCATTTATCGATTTGGGCCTTGTTCATGCAGGCCGGTTGGGTGGTCAAGCTGGTCATGATCGGGCTGCTTGGTGCCTCGATCTGGACCTGGGCGATCATCGTCGACAAGCTCGTCGCCTATGCCCGCATGCGGCTGGCGCTCAACCGCTTCGAACAGGTGTTCTGGTCGGGGCAGTCGCTGGAAGAGCTTTACCGCACGCTCGCCGACCGCAAGACGACCGGCATGAGCGCGATCTTCGTCGCCGCCATGCGCGAATGGAAGAAGAGCTTCGAGAAAGGCGCGAAATCGCCACTCGGCCTGCAGACCCGCATCGACAAAGCGATGGATCTGGCGCTGACCCGCGAGATGGAAAAGCTTGAAGGGCGGCTCGGCTTTCTCGCCACCACCGGCTCGGCGGCGCCCTTCATCGGCCTGTTTGGCACGGTTATCGGCATCATGACCTCGTTCCAGGCGATCGCCGCCTCGAA
Organism: Mesorhizobium sp. M0590; assembly: GCF_040320905.1. Classification (NCBI taxonomy): domain Bacteria; kingdom Pseudomonadati; phylum Pseudomonadota; class Alphaproteobacteria; order Hyphomicrobiales; family Phyllobacteriaceae; genus Mesorhizobium; species Mesorhizobium sp. M0590. The sequence continues at coordinate 339,116 of NZ_JAMYQN010000001.1, read as the reverse complement.
GAACACCAGCCTATCGGTGGTCGCGCCCGGCATCGCCGAAGCGCTGCTGGCGACGGCCATCGGCCTGCTCGCCGCAATCCCGGCCGTCATCGCCTACAACAAGCTGTCGTCCGACGCGAGCAAGATCGCGGTGCGCATGGAAGGGTTCGCGGATGAGTTCTCCGCCATACTCTCGCGCCAAATCGATGAAAAAGTCGCGCAGAAGGCTTGAGGAACGATCATGGGAATGTCTGTAGGCGCGGGTGGCGGAGGGCGCGGTGGTCGAGGCCACAGGCGGCGCGGCCGCCATCACGCGATGATATCGGAAATCAATGTCACGCCGATGGTCGACGTGATGCTGGTGCTGCTGATCATCTTCATGGTCGCCGCACCCATGTTGACGGTCGGCGTGCCGGTCACCCTGCCGGAGACGAAGGCCAAGGCGATGAACGCCGATACCCAGCCGATTACGATTACGATCGACGGCACAGGCAAGATCTTCGTGCAGGAGACCGAAATCCCGCAGGAGGAGCTGATCGCCAAGCTGAAGGCGATTTCTAAGACCGGCTACGAAGAGCGCATTTACGTCAAGGGCGACAAGACCACCAATTATGGCGACGCGATGGTGGTGATGGGTCTCATCCAGGACGCAGGCTACAAGAACCTCGGCCTGATTACACTGCCGAAACAGGATCAATAAACGCGAGATGAGGACCGGCCTCACCACATCGGTGATCTTGCATACGGTGGCGATCGCCTTCGGGCTGTTCACGCTGTCGGCGCCGGCTGCGCTTCCGTCGTCCGATGTCGAGTCGGTCGCAGTGGACATTGTGCCGATGGAGGCCGTCTCGCAGGTTTTGCAGGGCGACAAGAAAGCCGTGATGCACGAAAAGCCGGCGCCGCTGCCGACACAGCGTCCCGACATCGTGCCCGATGCCCAGAAAGTCGGCGAGAACAGCATCGATACCGACAAGCCGCCGACGCCTGAGGCCAAGCCCAAGCCGGTCGATATGACGGCGGCTCCGCCACCTGCGCCGACGCCGGTCGAAAAGCCCAAGCCCGAGGACGTGCCGAAGCCGCCGGAAAAGCCGAAGCCTATTCCCGCAACGGAGGTGGCGCCGGTGCCGCAGCCGAAGGAAGAGGTCAAGCTCGAACCGGTCAAGCAGACCGATCCCAAGCCGACGCCGGCCAAGGAGCCGACGCCCACGCCGCCGCAGGACAAGACCGCCGCGATCGATCCGCAGCCCGAGGTCAAGCCGGATGCCGTCGCCGAGGCGATTGCCAAGCAACCGCCGACCGAGGAGGCGCAGCTTCCGGACTCGGCGCCGGCGCCCGAGGCTCGGCCGAAGCCGCAGCCGGCCCAGGCTGAAAGCGCGAAGGCGCCGGAGCGCAAGGACACCGACAAGCCGGTCAAGGAAGCCTCGTCCAGGCCGAAATCGGACGACAAGCAATTCAATGCAGATGAGATTTCGGCGCTGCTCGACAAGCAGAAACCGTCCGGCGGCGGCGCCAAGCGCTCGACCCAGCAGGCTTCGCTCGGCGGCGAGAAGAACCAAGGCACCAAGCTCTCGCAGAGCGAGCTTGATGGCCTGAAGGCCCAGATCAAACGCTGCTGGAGTGTGACACCCGGCACATTCGATGGCGACAGCCAAAAAGTCACCATCAGGATGAAGCTCACGCAAAATGGCGAGATCGACGGCGCTCCGGAAGTCGGATCCGCGGGCGATGGCTCAATGGGCTCCCGAGTCGCCTCGGAAGCAGCGCGGCGCGCAGTGCTGCGATGTGCGCCCTACAATCTGCCCGTCGCAAAATATGACGGCGAGCTGGGATGGAACGAGGTCGAGGTCAATTTCATCCCCAGCGACATGTATTGATTGCCGAGAGAACAACGAGGCTGAACGAATGAAGAAGTTGCTTACGACGCTGATGCTGATCGGCACGATTGCGACCGCCATGAGCGGGCTCGCCACGCTGCCGGCAATGGCGTTGGTCCAACTCGACTTGACCCAACCCAATATCGAGCCTCTGCCGATTGCCATCACCGACTTTCAATCGGGCGACGCATTGGGCGCGGAGATATCGGGGATCGTCATCGACGATTTGAAGCGCTCGGGCCTGTTTGCTCCGATCGACAAGAGCGCCTTCATTGAAAAGATCTCCAACCCGGATGCCACGCCCCGCTTCGAGGACTGGAAGGTAATCAACGCCCAGGCTTTGGTCACCGGCAGCGTCGGCAAGGAAGCCGACGGCCGTGTCCGCGCCCAGTACCGGCTGTGGGACGCCTTTGCCGGCCAGCAGCTCTCGGGCGAACAGTTCTTCGCCAACGACGCCAATACTAGGCGCGTCGGCCATATCATCGCCGATGCGATCTACGAGCGGCTGACCGGCGAGAAGGGCTATTTCGACACGCGCGTCGTCTTCATCGACGAGTCCGGTGCCAAGAATGCGCGCAAGAAGCGGCTTGCCATCATGGACCAGGACGGCGCCAACGTCCGGTACCTGTCGAACGGCAAATCGATCGTGTTGACGCCGCGCTTCTCGCCGAACCGGCAGGAAATCACCTACATGTCCTATGAAAGCGGCCAACCGCGGGTGTATCTTTTGCAGATCGAGACGGGGCAGCGCGAGCTGGTCGGCAATTTCCCCGGCATGACGTTTGCGCCGCGCTTTTCGCCGGACGGCCAGAAGGTGATCATGAGCCTGCTGCGCGATGACGGCAATTCCAACATCTTCGCCATGGATCTGAGAAGCCGCTCGACGACCAGGCTCACCAACTCGACCGCCATCGACACCTCACCGTCCTACTCGCCTGACGGTAGCAAGGTGGTGTTCACCTCGGATCGCGGCGGCCGCGCGCAGATCTACGTGATGGGCGCCGACGGCTCGGGCCAGACCCGCATCTCGTTCGGCGACGGCGTCTATTCGACGCCGGTGTGGTCGCCGCGCGGCGATCTCATCGCCTTCACCAAGCAGACCGGCGGCGAATTCCAGATCGGCGTCATGCGCACCGACGGTTCGGGTGAGCGCATCCTGTCCACCGGCTTTCAGCAGGAAGGGCCGACCTGGGCGCCCAACGGCCGGGTGCTGATGTTCTTCCGCGATTCCAATGGCGGACCAAAACTTGTTTCGGTCGATCTCACCGGCCGCAACGAACAGTCGATCCCGACGGCGAACTTCGCCTCGGATCCGGCCTGGTCGCCGCTGCTGGAGTAGGCGGGAAGAGGAATTGAGGAAATGAGGAATTGAAGAACTGAAGAACTGAGGAGATGGAGAAGCCGGGGCGCTACGTTGAGCGCGCGAGGGACCTGGAGGTCTACAAACGCGCCTACGCGGTTTCTCTTGAGGTGCATAGAGCCACGCTTGCTTTTCCGAAAATTGAGCAATACGCGCTAGCCGATCAATTGCGTCGCTCGAGTAAGGCAATCTGCGCCAATTTAGCTGAGGGATTTGCCAAGCAGAGCCATTCCAAAGCCGAATTCGCTCGCTTCGTTTCGATGGCGGTGGGGTCATGCAGCGAAGTGGAGACGTGGATATGTTACGCGTTCGATCTTGAATACATCACGCAGTCCCAACTCGACGCCTGGCGGCAATCTTATGCCCAAATCCATGGGATGCTCGTGAGCCTCAGAGAGAAGCTGACGTAATTCCTTTTCTTCAATTCCTCAGTTCTTCAGTTCCTCAATTCCCTCTTTTTCATGTTTTGGCCGCATTTCCGCCTACGGTCCGCGCTCATTGTCGCCTTTGAGTAGCCCTCGGCAGAACGGTTGCGGACGGCAGCCGAAAACCAAATTTTAACCGTGTTTCTTGAGCGCTGGTTAACCCAAACGTGGTTACTGGACGATCAATGAAATCACTCGAATTGCGAAGGAGAGGCGGCATGGGCCGTATCGCAGCACTTACCACAAACCCGGTCATGATCGCGCTGGTCGCTATGCTCGCGATCACCGGTTGCGCCTCGAAGAAGACGCCGAACAGCGCCGCCGATCTCGGCCTCAATGGCGCCGGCGCGGCAACGCCCGGGTCGGCCCAGGACTTTACCGTCAACATCGGCGACCGGATCTTCTTCGATACCGATTCGTCCTCGATCCGCGCCGATGCGCAGACGACGCTGTCGCGCCAGGCGCAGTGGCTGAACCAGTACAAGCAGTATGCCATCGTCATCGAAGGCCATGCCGACGAGCGCGGCACGCGCGAATACAATCTGGCGCTCGGCGCCCGCCGTGCTGCCGCCACACGCGACTTCCTGGTCGCCAAGGGTGTTTCGGCGCAGCGCCTGAAGACCATTTCCTACGGCAAGGAGCGTCCGGTCGCGGTTTGCGACGACATCTCCTGCTGGTCGCAGAACCGCCGCGCCGTAACCACGCTGGGCGGCGCCGGTTCTTGATCGGCATAAATGCAACACTTGGTGCGAAAGGCGGCCAAAAGGCCGCCTTTTTCATATCTGCTCGCTCCAAACAAAATTTGGCCGAAGTCTCACGTCCTGTTAAGAGCCGAGAGCGTCTGGCTAGTCCCCAGTTGACTGGTCTACTTCGAATGAGAGGCGCGCAACAATGGTTTCACGGCGAGAGGCACATGCATTTCAGATCGGTCTTGAGCGGCACGCTTGCGCTGCTGCTCGTATCAAGTATCGCGGCACTTGCTGACGGGGCAAACGGCACCGGGCAGTCATCGGAAAGCGGTTTTTCCTTCCACCTGCCGACGATCAAACTGCCCGGCATTTTCGGCGAAAAGAAAAAGCCGGATCAGGTTCAATTCGCGCAACAGGATGGCACCGGCACTCCGGCGCTGGAGGAACAGCTCCGGCAGATGAATGGCAAGATCGAGGAACTCAATTTCCAGGTCCTGCAGATGCAGGAGCAGATCCGCAAGCAGCAGGAAGACAACGAATTCCGCTTCCAGCAGTTGGAAGGCGGTCCGCAAGGCGCGCAGCAGCCGGCCGAGCAGAAGAAGTCCGAGGCGGCGCCTAGCAGCGACAGCCCCAACGGCGACAGTAACGTGGCGGAGGCGCCGGGGACGCCGGCTCCGGCCGATGCGGGCAAGGCGGCAGACGGCGACAAGAGCGTCGAGGACGTCATCGTCGAATCGCCCAACGGCGATCCCGGCAAGCTGATCCCCGGCGCGCCGCCCAAGACGTTCGGCACCATCACCGTCGACAAAAACGGCAATGTCGTCGAAGCCGACGGCAATGCGCAAGCGAATGCGCCGCAGCAGAATACGGCCCCAGCCAACGGCGCCAGCGCAGCCGGCAACAAGGCCGGTAAATCCGATGATACGGTGGTCGCGGCACTCCCGTCGACCAACGATCCGGAGGAGCTTTACCGCAACTCTTACCAGTTCATCCTGTCGGGCGACTACAGCACCGCCGAACAGGGCTTCCGCGACCATATCGCCCGTTTTCCCAAGGACGCCAAAGCGGCGGACGCGCATTACTGGCTTGGTGAATCGCTGCTCGGCCAGCAGAAATACCGCGATGCGGCCGAGACTTTCCTCGCTGCCAGCAAGGACTATCCCAAGGCCAAGAAAGCGCCGGACATGCTGCTGAAGCTCGGCGTTTCACTGGTCGGGCTGAAGCAGCGCGACGTGGCCTGTGCCACCTTCAGCGAGATCGGCAAGCGCTACCCCGATATTTCCGGCGCGCTCAAGGAGCGGGTCAAGCAGGAAAGGGCGCTCGCGGCGTGCTAGTTTTTCCGTTGCATGTCGTTGCCCCAAAACCGGGCCCACTTTTGGACGACATGCATGATGCTCGACACCGAGCCTGACCTTCCGGATTTTTCGCGGATCGACTTTTCCAACGGCGCTGTTGCGGCCGTGTCCGGCGGCAGCGACTCGACCGCCCTTCTCCTCCTCCTCAAAGCCCATCTCGACCGTAACGCCCCGGCAACGAAATTGCTGGCGGTAACGATCGATCATCAATTGCGGCCGCAAGCGGCAGCGGAAGCGCAAGCCGTGGCCAGGCTGTGCGCGGCGCGCGGCATTGCCCATCGCGTCCTCGCCTGGTCGGGGCACAAACCATCGACCGGCCTGCCTGCCGCCGCGCGCGAAGCCCGATACCGGCTGCTCGCCGAGGCCGCCGAAGCGGCAGGCATCGGCCTGATCCTGACCGGCCACACCGCCGACGACCAGGCCGAGACCGTGCTGATGCGGCAAGCACGTGACGACGGGCCAGGTGAGGAGAGGCCGCGCGACGAAGGGCGGGGCCTTGCCGGCATGGCGCCGGCAACCCTCTACGATTGGCGGCACTGGATCGTGCGGCCGCTGCTCGGCGTGCGGCGTGCTGAGCTGCGCGAATTGCTGCAACGCGAACAGGTCGCCTGGATCGAAGATCCGACCAATGCCGACACTGCTTTCGAGCGGCCGCGCGTCCGCGCAGCACTTGTTGAAGGCGACGATGCGCCTCGCATGGCTGAAGCTATGGCGCTGGCCAGAAAGGCGGCGGCCGAGCGTGAGCAGCTGGGCAATCGCGCGGCCATGCTGATCCGCAGCTTGGCCTCCAGGCCGGCCGCCGGCCTCGTCCGCCTCGATCGGGATTTTGCGACGGCCGCCGACAGCCGGACGGCCATTTATGCGCTGCGCATCCTGCTGGCGGCGACCGGCGGCACCGCCTTCCTTCCCGACCAGGCCCGCAGCGAAGCCCTTTTCGGCCGGTTCCGCACCGGGCCGCTTTGTGCCACATTGTCGCGGACCGTGATCGATGCCCGGCGTACCGGCATCTTTCTGCACCGCGAATTGCGGGATCTGCCGCCCGCTGTTGCGGTTTCCGACAATGCCCTGTGGGACGGCCGCAGACGGATCACATTGGGCGACAGTTCAGGTGCATTGTTGATCGCGCCGCCGTTGGTGGCACCGCTCGGGGCGGCTCTTGCCGCAAAGCGGGCAATTGAAGGGCATGGCACGCCGGCAAGCCTTGTACGTGCCGCCCTGGCCGCCGAGCCGGCGCTCTGGCGGGACGGCGAATGCCTTGGTTTGCTCGGGGAAGGCCCGGGTTTGCCCGGGGAAGGCCCGATGCCGGCGGCTGTCGCCGCATATCCGGCAGTCGCGCCCTTCGCCCGTTTCCTGCCGTCCTTCGATCTGGCGCCGGCCGATGCCGTCGCCGCGTTGCTTGGCGCGGCGCCCGTTCCAGCCGTGCCATTCGGCGGCCACAGTGCCGGCCTACCACGGGCGAAAGCTTAACCGAGACCTGCTGTTATGCTTGGCAAGGGGGAACGCTCTCCCTATGTTAGGGCCAAGTTTCCTCTCACGACGCGTGTCCGCCCAGCGGGCGCCAACGGGACAATTGATGAATCCGAATTATCGCAACCTCGCGCTCTGGGCGATCATAGCGGTCCTGCTCATCGCGCTCTTCAATCTTTTCCAGACGCCGCAGACGCGTGGAGCCTCGAGCGATGTTCCCTATTCGCAGTTCCTGCAGGAAGTCGCGGCGGGACGGATCAAGTCGGTGACCATCGCCGGCGCCCGTATCTCCGGCAATTACACGGACAGTTCCAACGGCTTCCAGACCTATTCGCCTGGGGACCCGTCGCTGGTTTCGCGCCTGCAGGACAAGAACGTCACCATCAATGCGCGTCCTGAATCCGACGGCTCCAATTCGCTGTTCGGCACCCTGATCTCCTGGCTGCCGATGATCCTCATCCTCGGCGTCTGGATATTCTTCATGCGCCAGATGCAGTCCGGTTCCGGCCGCGCCATGGGCTTCGGCAAGTCGAAGGCCAAGCTTTTGACCGAAGCACATGGCCGCGTCACCTTCCAGGACGTCGCCGGCGTCGACGAAGCCAAGGAAGATCTGGAAGAGATCGTCGAGTTCCTGCGCGACCCGCAGAAATTCCAGCGGCTCGGCGGCAAGATCCCGCGCGGCGTGCTGCTCGTCGGTCCTCCCGGAACCGGCAAGACGCTGCTCGCCCGCTCGGTCGCGGGTGAAGCCAACGTGCCGTTCTTCACCATTTCGGGCTCGGACTTCGTCGAGATGTTCGTCGGCGTAGGCGCAAGCCGCGTCCGCGACATGTTCGACCAAGCCAAGAAGAATGCGCCTTGCATCATCTTCATCGACGAAATCGACGCGGTCGGCCGCCATCGCGGCGCCGGCCTCGGCGGCGGCAATGATGAACGCGAGCAGACGCTGAACCAGCTGCTGGTCGAGATGGATGGCTTCGAATCCAACGAAAGCATCATCCTGATCGCCGCCACCAACCGGCCAGACGTGCTCGATCCGGCGCTGCTGAGGCCGGGCCGCTTCGACCGCCAGGTGGTGGTGCCGAACCCCGACATCGTCGGCCGCGAGAAGATCCTGAAAGTGCATGTGCGCAACGTGCCGCTGGCGCCCAATGTCGACCTCAAGGTGATCGCGCGCGGCACGCCGGGCTTTTCCGGCGCCGACCTGATGAACCTGGTCAACGAATCCGCCCTGATGGCGGCGCGGCGCAACAAGCGCCTCGTCACCATGGCCGAATTCGAGGACGCCAAGGACAAGATCATGATGGGCGCCGAGCGCCGCTCGTCGGCGATGACACAGGCCGAGAAGGAGCTGACCGCCTATCACGAGGCCGGTCATGCCATCCTGGCACTCAACGTGCCGTCGGCCGATCCGCTGCACAAGGCGACCATCATCCCGCGCGGCCGGGCACTCGGCATGGTCATGCAGCTGCCGGAAGGCGACCGCTATTCGATGAGCTACAAATACATGATCTCGCGCCTCGCCATCATGATGGGCGGCCGTGTCGCCGAGGAGTTCAAGTTCGGCAAGGAGAACATCACCTCCGGCGCCTCCTCCGATATCGAGCAGGCGACCAAGCTGGCGCGTGCCATGGTGACGCGCTGGGGCTTCTCCGACAAGCTCGGCCATGTCGCCTATGGCGACAACCAGGAGGAGGTGTTCCTCGGCCATTCGGTGGCGCGCACGCAGAATATCTCGGAAGAGACGGCGCAGATCATCGACGCCGAAGTGCGCCGGCTGATCGACGAGGCCTATTCGACGGCAAGGTCCATCCTGACCAAGAAAAAGAAGGAATGGATCGCGCTGGCGCAGGGCCTGCTCGAATACGAGACGCTGTCCGGCGAGGAGATCAAGCAGCTGATCGCCGGCAATAAGCCCGCGCGCGACCTTGGCGACGACACGCCGCCGAGCCGCGGCTCGGCCGTGCCGAAGTCCGGCCGCCGCAAGAAGGGCCCCGAGCCCGAAGGCGGCATGGAACCCCAGCCATCAAGCTAGGCTCCGGCCCAGGACAGATCGACTTCGAAACGCCGCGGCTCTAACCGCGGCGTTTTCTCTTGGGGAATGCGACCCTTCCTGCATCGCTGGAAATTGGCGAAAGTGACGATAACGGCCAATCTCCCCCCTCGTGGGGGAGATGTCCGGCAGGACAGAGAGGGGCGCGAAGGAATGGGGCCTTCTATCGTCCTCGTTGACGACTTCGGGAAGATTGACAAGGCGCGCCGGAGAATGAAGTTCGCATTTTTTGCCGACGGCGCCACATTTTGTTCTTGCTTTGTGCCGGCAGGTATGCTACTAATTTGAGTATGGTGCCAATTGGCGCCGCCGACCCGCCCACGGAGGCGGGTTTTTTTATTTCAGGCTCCTTCGACCCGACGTGGCGCGTGCTGGCGACCATCGATGTCGGCGGGACAGTGCCCTGGACAGTGCCCCTCTGTCCTGCCGGACATCTCCCCCGCACGAGGGGGAGATTGCTAGTCTAGAGCGGCGGCCGATGCCGCCTCTTCTGAACGCGCGGCAGCATGCAACAAAAAAGCCCGCGAACCTTGCGGCTCGCGGGCTCATGTCGTCGGATGGTGGCGCCGGTCAGCTCTTCAGCTTGGCGTTGCAGAGGCTGTAGAAGCCGCCGCCTTTCTGGATCCACCTGAGGCCGCCCAGCGTGTTGGCGTCCTTGTTGGCGTAGTAGAGGTCGAGGCAGGTGTGCATGCGGCCCTTGGCCGGGGTCTCGGTTGCATACTTCTTGGAGACCGCCGTCGGGAATTTCACACCCTGGGGGGCGGTGATCGTCGGCGGTTGCGGATCGCCGGTGTACTTGGCGTCGGGAGCCGGCAGGGTGTCGTCGTCGGCTGCGCCGGCGCCGCATTGGCTCTTGCGGAAGTCGTTCCACTTCATGCCATTCAGCGTGTTGCCGGTCTTGGCAGCCTGATATTTGGCGCTGCAATCCGCCATGCTGAGGCCTTTGCCGGTATCGGTCGCGGCGGCTGTCGTCGCCTTGGCAGGTGCCGCGGCAGGCTGTGCGGCTGCAGTTGCGCCGGCGGCGCATTCACTCTTGCGGAAGTCGTTCCATTTCATGCCGTTGAGCGTGCCGGCAGCCTTGGCGGCCTGGTATTTGGTGCTGCATTCCTTGGCCGTCAGCCCAGGCGCCGCGTCATCGCTGCTGGTCGCCGCTGCTTTGGTCGTGGCGGCGGGTTGTGCGGCTGCCGTCGCGCCGGCGGCGCACTGGGTCTTGCGGAAATCGTTCCACTTCATGCCGTTGAGCGTGCCGGCAGCCTTGGCGGCCTGGTATTTGGTGCTGCACTCCTTCGCCGTCAGGCCCGGCGCCGCATCGTCGGCGGCGGCTGCCTTGGTCGTGTCGGCGGCCTTGGCCGTGGCTTTGACTGGGGCGGGATCGTTCGTAGCAGCGGTGGCATCGGTGCCGCATTGGGCCTTGCGGAACTGGTTCCAGTTCTGCCCGCCAAGCGTTCCCGCATCCTTGGCCGCGTTATACTTGGTGCTGCACTCGGCCATGGTCAGCGCATTGGCAGGCGCCGCCAGGAATAAGGTCGCGACGGCAAGACCCGTCAAAGTGGCAAGTCGGTGGATGAGCATGCTTGTTCTCCCTACGGCGGTTCATGATATGTCCCAGTGCAGCAATAGCGCTCAACGGCTGGTTGCGCCAGATGCTAAGTAGCGTAGAGACAAATTTAGAAGTGCATTCTTTTCTTTAAGGTGATGAATTCGTTGCCGGGACTGTCTCCCGGCCAAGTTCGTCCGGGTGCATTGCACGGAGAGCGCGCATATGGCTGGTTCCCAGCGAGGACACTGCGTCGCATGACAGCCAGTCAAATCGGCGCGTGCGGCGGACCTGAGCCTACCGCTGTCTGGAGCAGCACGATGCGGATTCGGGTTCAAGGCCACACTGCCACAGACCAAAGGATACAGCTGAGGTTTGAGTTGACGTTTCTGATGCTGCTGCCGCAACAAGGGCTCGGAACTTGAAAATCAACACACTAGCGTGACGCAAAACACACAAAACAATAATTTTCTAAGGATTGGTCGTCCATAATCATACAATGTGATGACGGGGCTTGGGCCATTTTATGGCATGAGATGCTCGGAAAGAACCATCGGGAAGCTGGCGAACATGGCAGGACATTATTTCGGTACGGACGGCATTCGTGGGCGCGCCAACAAGTTTCCAATGACGGCGGAGGTCGCCATGCGGGTCGGCATGGCCGCCGGCCTCTCCTTCCAGCGCGGCAGCCACCGCCACCGCGTCGTGCTCGGCAAGGATACCAGGCTTTCCGGCTACATGATCGAGAACGCGATGGTATCCGGCCTGTGCGCCGCCGGCATGGATGTCTTCCTGCTCGGCCCGATTCCGACGCCGGCTGTTGCCATGCTGGTGCGCTCGCTGCGCGCCGATATCGGCGTGATGATCTCTGCCTCGCACAACCCCTATTACGACAACGGCATCAAGCTGTTCGGCCCCGATGGCTATAAGCTGTCCGATGAGATCGAGGAGCGTATCGAGGGGATGCTCGACAAGGATATCGAACTGGCGCTCGCCGATTCCGATGGGCTCGGCCGCGCCAAACGCGTCGACGGCGTGCATGACCGCTATATCGAATTCGCCAAGCGCACGCTGCCGCGCTCGATGTCGCTGTCGGGCCTGCGCATCGTCGTCGATTGCGCCAATGGCGCCGCCTACAAGGTGGCGCCCGACGCGCTGTGGGAACTCGGCGCCGAGGTCGTTGCCATCAATGTCGAGCCCAACGGCTTCAACATCAACAAGGAATGCGGCTCGACTCATCCGGCCGGCCTGCAAAAGAAGGTGCACGAGGTGCGCGCCGATATCGGCATTGCGCTCGACGGCGATGCCGACCGCGTCGTCATCGTCGATGAAAACGGCGCGATCGTCGATGGCGACCAGATCATGGCACTGATCGCCGAATCCTGGCACCAGAGCGGACGGCTGGCCGGCGGCGGCGTCGTCTCGACGGTGATGTCCAATCTCGGCCTCGAACGCTTCCTCGGCGACATGAACCTGCAGTTGCATCGCACCAAGGTCGGTGACCGCTATGTCGTCGAGCACATGCGTGCCCATGGGCTCAATGTCGGCGGCGAACAGTCGGGCCACATCGTGCTGTCCGATTTCTCGACTACCGGCGACGGGCTCGTCTCGGCGCTCCAGGTGCTCGCCTGCATCAAGCGGCATAACCGGCCGGTCAGCGAACTGTCGAAGAAATTCGAGCCGGTGCCGCAGCTTTTGAAGAATGTGCATATTTCCGGCGGCAAGCCGCTGGAGGAGGCGCCGGTCAAGGCGGCGATCGAAGATGCGCGCAATCGCCTCGGCAAGGCCGGGCGCCTGGTCATCCGGCCATCCGGCACGGAGCCGCTCATCCGCGTCATGGCGGAGGGCGACGACCCGCAGCTTGTCGAGTCCGTGGTCAACGACATCGTCGAGGTCATTTCGGAAACGCGCAGCGCCGCCTGATCTCCCTCCAACATGGGTCAAAAGCCCGCCTTGCCGGCGGGCTTTTTATTGGGTCGCGGCCAGCTCCGCCTGCAGCAACGGCCGCCAGATTGCTCGACTTTTAGAGATTCGTGGTTAATCAATACGGTTAAACGCCTTTTAACCTTTCCGATTCATTATCCACAACTGAGGTCAATCACATTTCGGGCGCGTTCGCCGTTCGAGGGTTTCTCAGGGGTGATAAGCATGTTCAACACAGCAAGAATGGCTCTCCTGGCTGCGGTGTTTGCCGGCGCCGGGCCGGCATTCGCCGCCGATTTCGTCGAGCCGCCCGTCGTCGAGGAGGCGCCGCCACCGATCGCCTACGAGCAGCCGGCCGACTTTGGCGGCTGGTATATCCGTGGCGACATCGACTATCACTGGTCGAAGTTTCGCGGCGCCGACTATATCACCTACGGACCGCCTCCCGGAACCGGCACTTTTGACAGCGGCAAGCTGAAGAGTGCTTTCTCGGCCGGTGCCGGCGTTGGCTATCAAATCGACCGGCACTTCCGCACCGACTTGACCGCGGACTGGATGAGCAAATCCACCTTCCGCGGCTCGACCAGCGGCATCTGCCTTGATGGAGATCCTTGTACTTCGGTCGACACCTCGTCCTATACCGCGCTGCTGCTGCTCGCCAACGCCTATGTCGATATCGGCACATGGCACGGTATCACGCCCTATGTCGGCGCCGGCATCGGCGGCGCCTGGGTTAAGTGGGATACACTCCACAACAGCGATGAAGACGGTGAATTCTTCCACCGCGGCGGCAAGGGCTGGCGTTTTGCCTATGCTGCCATGGTTGGCGCATCCTACTGTTTGACCGATCGCGTCAAACTCGACGTCGGCTACCGCTACAGCCATATAAACGGTGGGAAGATGTTCGACTTCGGCAGCGGCGTCGGCCCCGGCTATGACAATGGCATCAATGTTCATGAGGTGCGCGGCGGCCTGCGCTACCAGTTCGGCAGATCGGACTGCGTTGAACCGGAACCTTATGTTCCGGAACCCGAGCCCGTCTACACCAAGTAGTCGCTTCGAAATCGAGGAATTCGTTGACCGCCCGGCTGATGCCGGGCGGTTTCGTTTGGCTGCCTAAACATGCTGCGGCGCTCTGTAACACCGTCCGGCTCGAGGAGCGAAGGCGGATCAAATCAATTGCTAACGCCTTGTTATCCTTAACCCGCACTTAACCACTATGGTTAACAATGCTGTCTGAAACGGCGCGCGATCGCGAATGCGCCAAGTTCGGGAGCCGAGGACCATGACATTCAAATCGCCTGTAGCACTGGCGCTTGCAGCAGTCGTCCTGGTGCCGCTGACGCCGGCGCTTGGCGCCGATTACGAACCGCCGGTCTATGTCGACCAGGCGCCCGACTATGTACCGGTCGAGGTTGGCTCGGGATGGTATCTGCGTGGCGATGTCTCCTATCTGGTGCAGAAGAGCTTCAAGGATGAGCATTTCGCCTTTACACCCGCGAGCTTCGACGAAAAGGAAGATCCCATCTTCGCCAGCATCGGCTTCGGCTACCATTTCAACGACTATCTGCGCGCCGATCTCAATGTGGGCTATCTTCCCGGCAACAAGATCGACGTCGGCTATAACGACGGAACGACCGTGGCATCGGCGACCCTGAAGAACTATGCCTTCTCAGGCATACTCAATGGCTATGTCGATCTTGGGACCTATGTCGGAATCACACCTTATCTCGGCGCTGGTGTCGGTATCCTGCAGAGCAAGCGTCGCCTGTCGGCGAGCTACTTCACCGACAACGCCGACCCCACCGACGATTTCGTCCTGCGTGACAACAAGACCCAATACTCCTTCGCCTACACGCTGAATGCCGGCCTTGCCTACCAAGTGTCCAAGAACGTCTCAGTCGATCTGGGCTATCAGTATTTTTCCGCGCCAGACGCCGAATATGTGACTGCCGAGAGCCTGACTTCCTTTCCGATCCGCAAAGGAATCAACAATCATCAAGTCAAAGTCGGACTACGCTACGATCTCTGGTAGGCTCGATCGAAGCCGAGGCGTTGACAATGGCGGGTCGTAGGCCCGCCGTTTACGTTTCGTCGCCGGCAATATCCCGGCAGCGACAAAAACTTTCCCCTTGACGCCGAAAGCCTGAACGCATATCGCCGTCCGTGGGCCACCCCTCCCCAACGAGGGGCCACTATCTGGAAGGATAGACCACGATGACGACGCATACGAAGCCCGGATTCCGTCCGGCAAATCCCAATTTTTCCTCAGGTCCCTGTGCAAAACGCCCCGGCTGGTCGGTCGAGGCGCTCAAAAATGCCGCGCTCGGGCGCTCGCACCGTGCCAAGATCGGCAAGACCAAGCTCGAACAAGCGATCGAGCTGACGCGGGAAATCCTCCAGGTTCCGGCGGATTACCGCATCGGCATCGTGCCGGCCTCGGATACCGGCGCGGTCGAAATGGCGCTGTGGTCGCTGCTCGGCGAGCGCGGCGTCGACATGGTGGCCTGGGAGAGCTTCGGCTCCGGCTGGGTCACCGATGTGGTCAAGCAGCTGAGGCTCGCCGATGTGCGCAGGTTAGAGGCTGACTACGGCGCACTGCCGGACCTGACCAAAATCGACTTCGACCGCGACGTGGTCTTCACCTGGAATGGCACGACGTCGGGCGTGCGCGTGCCGAACGGCGACTTCATCCCGGCCACACGCAAGGGCCTGACCATCTGCGACGCCACTTCGGCGGCCTTTGCGCAAAAGCTCGATTTTCAGAAACTCGACGTCGTCACCTTCTCCTGGCAGAAGGTCTTGGGCGGTGAGGGCGCGCACGGAATGCTGATCCTCAGCCCGCGCGCCGTGGAACGCCTGGAAAGCTACAAACCGGCCTGGCCGCTGCCGAAGATCTTCCGTCTCACCTCGGGGGGCAAGCTGATCGAAGGCATCTTCAAGGGCGAGACGATCAACACGCCGTCGATGCTGTGCGTCGAGGACTATCTCGACGCGCTGCGTTGGGCGAAGTCGATCGGCGGCCTCGACGCGCTGGTCACCAGAGCGGATGCCAATGCCGCTGTTCTCGATCGCTTTGTCGGAAAATCTTCCTGGCTCGGCCATCTTGCCGTAGACCCGGCGACGCGTTCGAACACATCGGTCTGCCTTTCCTTCACCGATCCGGATGTCGCTGCACTCGACGCCGATGGACAGGCTGCGTTCGCCAAGGCAATTGTCTCGGCGCTCGACACGGAAGGCGTCGCCTACGACATCGGCACCTACCGCGATGCACCGCCCGGCCTGCGCATCTGGTGCGGCGCGACAGTCGAGACCTCCGACCTCGAAGCGCTGCTGCCCTGGCTCGACTGGGCCTTTGCCGCGCAAAAGGCGTCGCTCAAAGCGGCGGCCTGACTCCCTCCCCCTCGAGGGGAGGGTGGCCCGAAGGGCCGGGTGGGGTCGCCTCCACCCGCTCAACGATCCGCCATCCAGAAAGAAAAAGATTTGGCCGCATCCGGCCGCAACGACCCCACCCCGGCGCTTCGCGCCGACCCTCCCCTCAAGGGGGAGGGACGCCAATCGCAAAGGACCAAGCCAATGCCCCGCGTTCTCGTCTCAGACAAACTTTCCACCACCGCCGTGCAGATCTTCAGGGATCGCGGCATCGAGGTCGACTATTTGCCGGATCTCGGCAAGGACAAGGAAAAACTGCTCGAAGTGATCGGCCAGTATGATGGGCTGGCCATCCGCTCGGCGACAAAGGTCACGGAGAAGCTGATCAATGCCGCGACCAGGCTGAAGGTCGTGGGCCGCGCCGGCATCGGCGTCGACAATGTCGACATCCCGGCGGCGAGCCGCAAGGGCATCATCGTGATGAACACGCCCTTCGGCAATTCGATCACCACCGCCGAGCATGCCGTCGCCATGATCTTCGCGCTGGCCCGCCAGATACCGGAGGCCAACGCCTCGACCCACGCCGGCAAATGGGAAAAGAACCGCTTCATGGGTGTCGAGATCACCGGCAAGACGCTGGGCATCATCGGCTGCGGCAATATCGGTTCGATCGTCGCTACGCGCGGCGTCGGCCTGAAGATGCATGTCATCGCCTTCGATCCATTCCTGTCGGACAGCCGCGCCGAGGAGCTCGGCGTCGAAAAGGTCGAGCTCGACGAGCTGTTCGCCCGCGCCGACTTCATCACGCTGCACACGCCGCTTACCGACAAGACGCGCAACATCATCGACGCCGCGGCGATCGCCAAGATGAAGAACGGCGTGCGTATCATCAACTGCGCCCGTGGCGGGCTGATCGTCGAGGCCGACCTGATCGCGGCGCTGAAGAGCGGCAAGGTGGCCGGCGCCGGCATCGACGTGTTCGAGGTCGAACCGGCGGACAACAACGCACTGTTCGGCATGGAGAATGTCGTGGCGACGCCGCATCTCGGCGCGTCGACCACCGAAGCGCAGGAGAATGTCGCCCTGCATGTCGCCGAGCAGATGTCCGACTATTTGATCAAGGGCGCCGTTTCCAACGCCATCAACATGCCGTCGATCACCGCCGAAGAGGCGCCGCGGCTGAAACCTTTCGTCAAGCTTGCCGAAGTGCTCGGCGCCTTTGTCGGACAGGTCACCGAGGATCCGATCAAGGAGGTCGAGATACTGTTCGACGGCTCGACCGCGACGATGAACACGCGCGCGCTGATCAGTGCCACCCTTGCCGGGCTGATCCGGCCGCAGGTCTCCGACGTCAACATGGTGTCGGCGCCGATCATGGTGAAGGAGCGCGGCATCATCGTCGCCGAGGTCAAGCGTGACAAGTCGGGCGTGTTCGACGGCTATATCAAGCTGACGGTCAAGACCGAGCACAGGACGCGCTCGATCGCCGGCACCTGTTTCTCGGACGGCAAGCCGCGCTTCATCCAGATCAAGGGCATCAATCTCGACGCAGAGGTCGGCCAGCACATGCTCTACACGACCAATGCCGACGCGCCCGGCATCATCGGTCTGCTCGGCACGGTGTGCGGCGAGAACGGCGTCAACATCGCCAACTTCCAGCTCGGCCGCAACCGGCCGGGCGGCGATGCCATCGCATTGCTCTATCTCGATGCGCCGTTCCCGGAAAACGTGTTGGCGCAGGTGCGCTCGCACAAGTCGATCGACTCCGCCAAGCGGCTGCATTTCGATGTGGGGATAGCCTGAAATTCGGTCGCCCCGTGTGCAGCAGCACGCGGGGCGGTGGAACGTCGCGGCAAGCGACTTCATTCAGCAGCGGATGCCGCCATCTTCCGTCCGCTGTATTCGGCGAGGCTGATGCCACCGAGCACCAGCGCGAGAGCCAGCGCCTGATAGAGCTGGAATGTCTCACCGACAATCAGCACCGATAGCAGCGTACCGAAGATCGGCACCAGATTGATGAACAGGCCGGCCCGGTTGGCGCCGATCAGCTCGTTGCCCCTGATATAGAAGATCTGCGCGATGACCGAAGCACCGATGGCGGTATAGAACGCGACCGCCCAGCCGCGGGCATCGGGGACAATGACCTTGCCGGCGGCAATCTCCCACAGGAAGAAAGGCAGCGATGTGACGAGTGCGGCAACCGACAGCGCCAGCATCAGGCTCTGCCAGCGGATGACCGGCTTCAGCCGCAACCCCACCGAATAGAAGGAGTAGCAAAGCACGGCGACCAACATGATCGCGTCGCCAAAGTTGAGATCCAGCTTGAGAAGCTGGCGCAGGTCGCCATGGCTCGCCGTCACCGCGACGCCAATGATGGTCAGCACGACGCCAGCTATCTGCACCCGGTTCACCCGCAGGCGAAACAGCACGAAATTGGCGATGATGATCACGATCGGTATCGCCGCCTGCTCGATCGAGACGTTGATCGCCGTCGTGTAGTTGAGCGCCGTGTAGAAGATCGCATTGAAAAAGGCGAAGCCGCAAGCGCCGAGCCCGCCAAGCAGCAACCAGTGCCTGCGCACCACCGGCCAGTCTTGGCGTAGCGTTCCCCAGCCGATCGGCAGCAGGATCAGAACCGCCAGCAGCCAACGCAGGAAGACCAGCGTCATCGGCGAGATATGACCGACCGCCAGCTTTCCCGCCACGGAGTTGCCGCCCCACAGCAAGGTGGTGAACAGCAGGAACAGATAGGCGGCTCGATGCATCGTGAACTCCCGGCCAGGCAGAGGGAATTTGACGGTCGGTGTGGGCCTATTGCGACCGCCAGCCCAAGTAAATGATGTCAAAGGCGAAAATTGTTGTGCCTCGGAGCGCTTTGGGCGGCAAAGAGTGGTCGCGCTCGCCGGGTCTTGACGCTATAGAGCGACGTGCGTGCAATTGGACGCTACAAAGTACGCGTCGGAAGGCTTTAATCTCGCGTCGTGCTTTTCCGAAAATCGATTCCGATTTTGGGGGCCGATGCGATAGAGGCCTATCGTTTCGAATTGTTTCAAGCTGCTCGTGCGGCGTCTCAAGGGAAAAGAAATATGGCCAATGTGGTGGTCGTCGGCTCGCAATGGGGCGATGAGGGCAAAGGCAAGATCGTAGACTGGCTGTCGGAGCGCGCCGATGTTGTCGTGCGCTTCCAGGGCGGCCACAATGCCGGCCACACGCTGGTCGTCGACGGCAAGGTCTACAAGCTGTCGCTGCTGCCGTCCGGCGTGGTGCGGCAAGGCAAGCTTTCCATCATCGGCAACGGCGTCGTCTTCGATCCGCACGCTTTCGTCGCGGAGGTTGCGAAATTGAAGGCGCAAGGCGTCGAGGTGACGCCAGACCGCCTGAAAATAGCCGAAAACACCGCGCTTATCCTGTCCTTGCACCGGGAGCTGGACGGATTTCGCGAGGACGCCGCTTCCAATTCCGGAACGAAGATCGGCACGACCCGTCGCGGCATCGGTCCCGCCTATGAAGACAAGGTGGGCCGGCGCGCGGTCAGGGTGATGGATTTGGCGGATTTGGAAACGCTGCCCTTGAAGGTCGACAGGCTGCTGACGCACCACAATGCGCTGCGGCGCGGGCTCGGCCATGCCGAGGTCACGCATGAGGCGATCATGAGCGAGCTGATCTCGGTGGCCGACGAGATCCTGCCCTATATGGACCGCGTCTGGAAAATCCTCGACGACAAGCGCCGCGCCGGCGAGCGCATCCTGTTCGAGGGCGCGCAAGGCACGTTGCTCGACATCGACCACGGCACCTATCCGTTCGTCACCTCGTCCAATACGGTTGCCGGTCAGGCCGCCGCCGGGTCGGGTGTCGGGCCGGGCGCCATCGGCTATGTGCTCGGCATCACCAAGGCCTATACGACGCGCGTCGGCGAAGGCCCGTTTCCAACCGAACAGAAGAACGAGATCGGCGAGTTCCTGGGCACGCGCGGCCATGAATTCGGCGTCGTCACCGGCCGCAAGCGGCGCTGCGGCTGGTTCGATGCCGTGCTGGTCCGCCAGGCCGTCGCCGTCAACGGCATCAAGGGCATTGCGCTGACCAAGCTCGATGTGCTCGATGGGCTGGACGAGATCAAGGTCTGTACCGGCTACCGACTCGACGGCGAGGCGATCGATTACCTGCCGGCCAGCCAGGGTGCGCAGGCCCGCGTCGAACCGGTCTACGAGACGCTGGAGGGGTGGAAAGGCACCACTGCCGGCGCGCGTAGCTGGAACGACCTGCCGGCCCAGGCGGTGAAGTACGTCCGCTACATCGAAGAGCTGATCGGCGCGCCGGTCGCACTCCTTTCCACCAGCCCTGAACGGGACGACACGATACTTGTGACCGATCCGTTTCAAGACTAGTTTCTCAGCCTTCCGGGCATTGCGGCTGATTTGCGGGGGCCGGCCCAGAAACAAATGCAGGTCGACTGACGTATGGTAGATTTTGTTCCTATTCTGAAAAAGGCGCTCGATAAACTCGGTGAGCCGTCGGCGGAAGTGCGCGCCAGGGTCTATGACAGGGCCCGTTCGTCAATCGCGAAACAACTCGCAGAGAAGGCCACGATGACGCCTTCCGATGTCGACCGGCAGATGCGTGCACTGGAAGACGCCATCGCCAAAGTCGAGCGGGACTATGCCAAGCCTGCGCCGCCACCCGACCCGCTGGCGGAACTGGAGGACATCTTCTCCTCCATCGACCGCAACAAGAACCAGTCCAGCCATATCCGACAGCCAGCAAAGACGGAGCCGGCATGGCAGCCGGCCAAGACCGAGCCGGCAAAGACCGGGCCGGCCTGGCAGCCCACGCCCGCCAAGGCGGCGCCGAACTGGCAAAAGCCGCAGCCCGTCGCTCTTTCTCAGGAGCGCGCTGGTCCGCCGCCGTCCGATATGGATCTTCCGACGGCTGACGGCCAAGACGGCGTTTTTCGGGGCGACGACTTTTCCAACGACGGCGGGCCCGCGGAGGACAGGTTCCAGCGGCTCCATCCTGCCGAGCGCAGGCGTAGCTATGGCGGTGTGATCGCCGCCGCCATTGCCTTGCTCGTCATTGCCGGTGGTGGCTATGGCATCTGGCTGAACAAGGATGCGTTCGGCAGCATGCTCGGCCTCGACTCGACCAAAGCCGTCGCCACCGAACCGCTGGTAAAACCAGCCCCGCCCAAGCCTGAGGCCGATGCGGCCGTACCGGCCGCCGCGCCTCCGACGGAGGCCGGCGAGGGCGCGAAGTTCACGCAGCGCCTGACGCCCGAGGGCCACGAAGTCGATCCCGGCCCCGCGGCCGGGCAGGCGGGCATCGGCGAAGGCGAATCCGTCGCCGCACTGACCACGCCGCCATCGGCCGCACAAGCGCCGACCACCCCGGCACCCGCCGCGCCGGCACCGGCCGCACCCGCCGACACGCAAGCCACGGCCAATGCTCCAGCAGTCGATGGGTCCGCTGCACCAACTCCCGCAACGCCGCCCGCCAACGGGGCAGCAGCGCCTGCAGCGGCCGCCCCGCCGCCCGCACCGGCAGCGGCACCAACGGCAGTTCCGCCGCAAGCCACGTTGGCCGTCGGCCAGAAGGCGATCTTCTACGAGGAGCGCACCAGCACCGCTCAAGGCTCGGCCGAGCCCGGCAACATCGTCTGGTCGCTGGTGCAGGAATCGCCCGGCGGCGACCTGCCGCCCGAGCCGGCGATCCGCGCCGAGGCGACCATTCCAGGCAAGGATATCCAGTTGCGCATGACGATCCGTCGCAACACCGACCAGACGCTGCCGGCCAGCCATATTATCGAGATGATCTTCCTGACGCCTGACGGCTTCGAGGGCGGCGGCGTCGACAACATCCTGCGTGTCGCCATGAAGGGCTCCGAGCAGGATGCCGGAAGCCCGCTGATCGGCATCCCGGCCAAGATCGCCGACGGTTTCTTCCTGGTTGCGCT
This sequence comes from Mesorhizobium sp. M0590, assembly GCF_040320905.1. Lineage (NCBI taxonomy): Bacteria > Pseudomonadati > Pseudomonadota > Alphaproteobacteria > Hyphomicrobiales > Phyllobacteriaceae > Mesorhizobium > Mesorhizobium sp. M0590. The sequence continues at coordinate 317,138 of NZ_JAMYQN010000001.1, read as the reverse complement.
CAACGATACCAAGGCGGATGAAGACGCCAATCTGACCTTGCTCAGAGGTCAGGACTGGATCGATGTGCCGGTCGTCTACAAGACCGGGCGGCGGGCGCTGCTCACCATGGAAAAGGGCATTCCAGGCGAGAAGGTGTTCGACGAGGCGCTAAAGGCCTGGCAGACAAAGACGGCGGGGTGAGGCCGGCTCACCAGCCCAACGCCTCTCTGGCTCAGAAGCCTTGGAACAGCATGTCGAGCGCGCTCACGATGTCGTCGTGATGGCGAGAAAGATTTCCTTCGGCAACGGGCAATTCAGAGGTCATCAAGGCTGACATGAATTGAGTGACCATGACATGGTCCTTACCGTTGACGGTGAAGATAGGGTTTAGCCGGCGGCCCGGCACTGGGGCCTTGTTGGCTGGCATCAGCGGGACGACGACCTTCGTGTCGAGCCGTCCCAGAAGGTCGGATTGGACATCGAGAAGGTAACCGTCGCCTTCGGCACTCTGGTAGAAATCATAACGTGCCATCAAAACAGCCGGTGCTTGGCCAGAGGCAAGCCGTTGCGCCTGACATAGTCATTCGAACTGTCGATCGCTTCCTTGTTTTCCTCCTGCCACCGGCGGTTTTTTTCGGCCGAAATCGCCTTGGCGATGCCCTCTTCCGCAGCGCGGGATATATTGATGCCCAACGCCTTGGCATCCTCGATCAATCGGGAGTCGATCGATGTATTAACCGACTTTCTTTGGGTTTTTGGCTTCGATTGAAGCATACAGCCGCTCCCATTTATGCGCATAATGTAGGCGCATATGAGCGTGCACGCAACCTCTCATCCCTCCATCTCTTCCCTTAGCATCTCGAGTTCCAGCCATTCCTCCTCGAGCGCTGCCAGTGTGACGCGCTCCTTGTCGAGCGCGGCAATCGTCTTCTGGAACGAGGCCGGGTCGCGCTCGTAATAGGCCGGATCGGCGATGTTGTTCTCCAGCCGCGAGATCGAGGCCGACACCGCCTCGATCTTCTTGGGTAAGGTTTCCAGCGCGAATTTCTGCTTGAACGACAGTTTCTTGGCCGGGCCCTTCGGTGCGGCCGCTTCGTTCCTGCTTGCCGCCGTCGCTTCACCGGCTTCTGCTTTTGGCCGCGCCCTGCGGTCGTCCAGCCTGGTGCCGCCGCGCTGCCCAAGCATGTCGGAATAGCCGCCGGCATATTCGATCCAGCGGCCGTCACCATCCGGCGCGATGATGCTGGTCACGGTGCGGTCGAGGAAATCGCGATCGTGGCTGACCAGGATCACCGTGCCGGCAAAACCGGCGACCAGTTCCTGCAGCAGCTCCAGCGTCTCCATGTCGAGATCGTTGGTCGGCTCGTCGAGCACAAGCAGGTTTGCCGGCCGCGCCAAAACGCGTGCGAGAATCAGCCGTGCCCGCTCGCCGCCCGAAAGCTCGCGCACCGGCGTGCGCGCCTGTTCCGGCTTGAACAGGAAGTCTTTCATGTAAGAGACGACGTGGCGCTGCTCGCCATTGATGACGAGGTTCTCGCCGCGCCCGTCGGTCAGATACTGCGCCAATGTCTCCTGCGGGTCGACGGCTTCGCGCTTCTGGTCGAGCGTGGCGATCTCCAGATTTGTGCCGAGCCGCACCGTGCCCGCGTCCGGCTTCAATTCGCCGGTCAGCATCTTCAACAGCGTCGTCTTGCCGGCGCCGTTCGGCCCGACCAGACCGACGCGATCGCCGCGCTGGATGCGGGTCGAGAATCCCTTGACCACGGTCAGATCGCCAAAGCTCTTCTCGATGTTCTTGGCTTCGATCACCAGTTTGCCGGATTCGGCGGCGTCGCTGGCTGTCATCGTCGCCGCACCCTCGGCGCCGCGGTGGCCGCGAAAGCGCTGGCGCATGATCTGCAACTCACCGAGCCGGCGCATGTTGCGCTTGCGCCGCGCTGTCACGCCATAGCGCAGCCAGTGCTCCTCACGCACGATCTGGCGACCGAGCTTGTGCTGCTCGCGCTCTTCCTCCTCCAGCACCGTGTCGCGCCATTCCTCGAAATAGGCAAAGCCCTTGTCGAGACGGCGAGTCTGGCCGCGGTCGAGCCAGATTGTGGCGCGCGACACGCGTTCGAGAAAACGGCGGTCATGCGAGATGACGACCAGTGCCGAGGAGGTGCGGGCAAGCTCCTCCTCCAGCCATTCGATGACCGAAAGGTCAAGATGATTGGTCGGCTCATCGAGGAGGAGAATGTCGGGCTCCGGCGCCATGACGCGGGCGAGGGCGGCGCGCCGCGCCTCGCCGCCGGAGAGATCGTTCGGCCGTTCCTCGCCGGTCAGGCCGAGATGCTCCATCAGATAGGTGGCGCGGTAGGGATCGTCGGCCGGCCCGAGCCCCGCCTCGACATAGGCGCGGACAGTCGCAAAGCCGTCCATGTCGGGCATTTGCGGCAAGTAGCGCACGGTCGCCGAAGGCTGGCGGAAGACTTCGCCGTCCTGCGGTTCGATCAGCCCGGCGGCGATCTTGAGGAGCGTCGACTTGCCAGAGCCGTTGCGGCCAACCAGGGCGATCTTGTCGCCAGCAGAGGCCGTCAGGGCGGCACCGTCGAGCAGCGGCGTGCCGCCAAAGGTCAGCTTTATCCCGTCGAGATTGAGAAGCGGCGGCGCCATGTCGGCTTTCTGGGCTCAGCTTTCCGGAAGAGGATAGGGATGTGCGAGCAGCAGCGCGCGGCCGCTGGCCAGCGCGATTTCCAACCGGCCCCTGACCTCGTTGGAAATGGTCAGCGACGAGCCGAACGCAACCTCGACATGGTCGAGCGGCCATTTGGCGCCGGTGACTGTCAGGCCGGCGAGATCCGAAAAGCCGAGCACCGAAAACAGCGTGCCGTCGGCATAGTCGAAGCCAGTCTTTCCCGGCAGCAAGGGAATGCCTTCCTGTGCGCCGCTGGTCAAAAGCACTTCCGTCCCGCCTTCCGCCAGCCGGATGCTTAGCGCCAGATGCAGGAAGATGTGGTCGGTACGTTTGCCGCCGAAGGCGCCTGCGAGCACAAGGCTGGTCGCACCACGTTCGAGTGCGGCGGCGATAGCGAGTTCACCGTCGGTCTTGTCCTTTTCAGCGGGAAACACCTGCCGTGGCACGGCGGCCAGATCTTCCGGCAAATCGGCAGGCACCGAATCGAAATCGCCGACCCAGAGTTCCGGCCTCAGGCCCAGCATACGGGCATGGCCGATGCCGGCGTCGGCAGCGATGACACGCGAGCCTTCGACCTGGCGGTCGAGCAGCGGCGTGCGGATGAGATCGCCGCCAAGCAGGATGGTGAATGTGCTCATATCTCGTGGCCCTTACCAGCCCTGCCCCGGAAACGGAAGATGAAACGGCAGACGAAACGGAAGGCTGGGCTTTGGATGCCCGGCAAACTTCCGCTTGCGCAGCACTTCGGCCGGGCCTATGTGTCGCAACGCTCTAACGGGGTGCCGGACGCGATCTTCGCGGACCGGCTGAGAGGCAAGACTGCCAACCCGCTGAACCTGATCCGGTTTGTACCGGCGGAGGGATTAGACGTTTCGGACAGCCCGACGCCTCAATTCCTTTCAACGCGAACGAAGGAGGCGCCGATGCGCAGTTTTTTCCACTCTCTTGTCTCGATTGTCCTGCTTGCGGCATCCGCGCTCGCCCTGCCAGGGCAGGCATCGGCACAGGATAGATTGACGGTCTACACCTATGAAAGCTTCACCGCCGATTGGGGTCCGGGACCGGCGGTGAAGAAGGCCTTCGAGGCCGAATGCAGTTGCGTCGTCGAATTCGTCTCGGTCGCCGACGGCGTGGCGCTGCTCAACCGTGTGAAGCTGGAAGGCGCCGCGACCAAGGCCGATATCGTACTTGGCCTCGATACCAACTTAACCGCCGACGCCAAGGCAACCGGCTTGTTTTCGCCGCACGGCGCCGTGTCGGGCGTCAATTTGCCGGGCGGCTGGAGCGACGATATTTTCGTGCCGTTCGACTATGGCTATTTCGCCGTCGTCTACGATACCGAAAAACTGAAGAGCCCGCCGAAGAGCCTCAGGGAATTGGTCGAGGGCGATGCCGGAGAGAAGATCGTCATCCAGGATCCGCGCACCTCGACGCCGGGCCTTGGCCTGCTGCTGTGGGTCAAGTCGGTCTATGGCGACAAGGCGCCGGAAGCCTGGGCCAAACTCAAGGCGAAGGTGCTGACGGTAACGCCGGGCTGGAGCGAGGCCTACGGCCTGTTCACCAAGGGCGAGGCGCCGATGGTGCTGTCCTACACCACCTCGCCGGCCTACCACATGGTCGCCGAAAACACCGAGCGCTACCAGGCGGCGTCCTTCGAGGAGGGCGAATATCTGCAGATCGAGGTTGCGGGGATCACCACCAAGGGTGCGAAGAACCCGCTGGCAGAAAAGTTCATTGCCTTCATGACCGGACCGAAATTCCAGGATGTCATTCCCGAAACCAACTGGATGTTCCCGGCCGGCAAAACCGACAAGCCGCTCAACCCGGCGTTCGACAAGCTGGTCAAGCCGACCAAGACCTTGCTGTTCAGCCCGGAAGACGTCGCGGCCAACCGCAAGGCCTGGGTCGATGAGTGGCTTGCGGCGATGAGCAAGTAGGGCTCAAGCCTCGTCGGATGTTTGCGCCAAGCCACCCCCCTCTGGCCTGCCGGCCATCTCCCCCTCAAGGGGGGAGATCGGCAGCTTTGTCGCCTCTCCTCGTCCTGCCACTTGTGAGATTGGCGAAGGCGGCTGAGTGCGCAATCTCCCCCCTTGAGGGGGAGATGGCCGGCAGGCCAGAGAGGGGTGGGCTCGGCCATTGTCAGGTATTTCCTTCGATCAACACCTGTCGTAGTGTCGGGTAGCGCGACATGCGTACGCGTCATCCGGCCGATCCCCGCGTCACTGCCGGCATCGTCGCGCTCGCCGCCATCGCGCTGCTGATCGGCGGGGCATTCGCCGGGCTCGTCGTCGAAGCCACACGCGACCTGTCCGGCGCCGCTTCCGCCTTCGATTCCTATCTCCTGCGTGTTGCCCGCTTCACGCTCTGGCAGGCTCTGTTGTCGACCCTGCTCTCCGTCGCACCGGCGCTGTTCGTCGCGCGCGCCCTGTCGCGGCATCCGCGTTTTTTCGGGCGAGGCTTTATCCTGCAGCTTTTCGCCGTGCCGCTGGCGCTGCCGGCCATTGTTGCCGCACTCGGTGTCTTGGCACTCTATGGCCGCGCCGGGTATTTCGCCGGCACGCTCGGCGCGATTGGCGGGCAGAGCTGGCCCGGCATCTATGGCCTGTCGGGCATTCTCGTCGCCCACGTCTTCTTCAACCTGCCGCTGGCGACGCGGCTGTTCCTGGAAGCGCTGCAGACCGTGCCGGCCGACCAATGGCGGCTGGCGAGCCAGCTTGGCATGGGGGCTGCGCCGGCCTTCCGGCTGATCGAATGGCCGCCGCTGCGTGCGGCCTTGCCGGGCGTTGCCGGGCTCGTTTTCATGCTGTGCATCACCTCCTTCACCATCGTGCTTACGCTCGGCGGCGGACCCAGAGCGACGACGCTGGAGGTTGCCATCTACCAGGCGCTGCGTTTCGACTTCGACCCGGCGCGGGCTGTGACGCTGACCCTGCTGCAGATTGCCCTGACCTTCGTCGTCGTGCTGGCCTTGACGCGGCTCGGCGCCAATATGGTCGGGGATGCCAATCTGCCGGTGGCGCCGCGCCGGTATTTTTCAGCCGGTGCGGCCGAGACCGTGCTGAACGCATTGGCGATCGGGCTCGCACTGCTGTTTGTCGCCGGGCCGATGGCGGCCACGTTGGCAGCCGGGCTTGGCGCCGATCTCGGCCGCCTGGCCGGCGAGAGCGCGGTGCGGCAAGCGACGGCGACCAGTGCCGTGCTCTCCCTCCTATCGGCGCTGCTCTCTGTGGCGTTGTCGCTGTCGCTGGTCGTGGCGCGCCGGGCGCTGGCGCTCACCCGGCGGCAGGGCCGGCGGACACTGCTCGAACATCTGGCCGACACCGGTGCGGGGTTCGTCCTGGTGGTGCCGCCCATCGTCATCGGCGCCGGCTGGTTCCTGCTCTTGCGCACCGTCGGCGATGTCTTTGCGATCGCCCCTGTCATGGTCGTTACGGTCAATGCGGTGATGGCGATGCCGTTCGCCATCCGCGCCATTCGCCCTGCCTATGACGCGGCGAGCGAACGCCACGAACGGCTCTGCGCACAGCTTGGTATCTTGGGCTGGAACCGGTTGCGGCTGGTCGACTGGCCGTCGCTGCGGCGGCCGCTCGCCACCGGCTTCGCGTTCGCCATGGCGCTGTCGCTCGGCGATCTCGGCGTCATTGCGCTATTCGGCAGCGATTCCGTGCAGACCTTGCCCTATCTGCTGCTGGCGCGCATGGGCAGTTACCGCACCGAGGATGCGGCCGGCCTGGCGCTGCTGCTCGGCCTTGTCTGCCTGGCGCTGGTGTTGGCCGCAGACTGGCTGGGAAGGAGGGAGAAATCATGATGCCGATCAGCCCGGAACGGTCCATTTCCGTCGAAAAAGGCGCGGCCGTGCGGCTCGATAATGTCTCGTTCAGCTATGGTGAAACGCCGCTTATATTCGATGTTGATTTCCCGGCGTCGGAAATCACCGCCATCATGGGGCCGAGCGGTTCGGGAAAGTCGACGCTGCTCAATCTGGTGGCCGGCTTCGAGACGCCGCGGTCGGGCCGCGTGCTGATCGGCGGCGCCGACGTCAGCACTGCGCCGCCATCAGCGCGGCCGGTATCGATGGTGTTCCAGGAAAACAACCTGTTTGCCCATCTGTCCCTCGAGCAGAATGTCGGGCTCGGCCGCTCGCCTTCGCTCAGGCTGAGCGACGCTGACCGCGCCGCAATCGCCGCAGCGCTGAAGCGCGTCGGCCTTGCCGGCAAGGAAAGCCGGCTGCCGCGCGAACTCTCCGGCGGCGAGCGGCAGCGCGTCGCGCTCGCCCGTGTCCTGGTGCGCGACCGGCCGGTGTTGTTGCTCGACGAGCCGTTCGCTTCGCTCGGACCGGCACTGCGCGACGACATGCTCGACCTGGTGGCCGACGTCCATTCGGAGCAGTGCATGACGGTGCTATTCGTCACGCACCAGCCGGACGATGCGCGCCGTATCGGCCAAAACATGGTTTTCCTGGATGGTGGCACGGTTGCCGCGACGGGCACCGCGGCCGATTTTTTCGTCGGGGCTGGACCGGAGGCATTCCGACGCTATATCGGCTCGGGTCCGTTTGCGGTTGGATCACGAGATGTTGCCCGGAAGCGGACATAATTTATGGTCAAACCGGCGGAAGGCGAAGCGGCGCTTGCTTGCCATGGTCGAGGTAGTGTGGCTAGGTCCGCCAGGAGCTGGTCCGGCCTAGACCGTGATTTGCCCTTGCTGCCTCGCATCTGTCGGACGCACGAAGGACGCCGTAGCACTTGATTTTGCGCGTGATGCTTTCCGGAAATCGCGCCCGATTTTCGCGGTCACGTGCCAGGACTTGAAAGGAAGCCGATCTGCCGACCGGCATCGACAATCGGAGGGTGAAACCGCTGGCGCGCTTTCTGGCGCTGGCCGGTCTCGCCGTGGCGCTGGCAAGCTGCCAGATGTTCACGCCTCCCGACGTGCAGGAATCAGGCTTTCAGCCCTCAGACAAGCCGATCACGGTCGACAATGTCGCCGCCAACGGCAAGCTCGCTCAACTGGCGAAGGCGCAGCACCCGCGCATCCTCGCCACCTATGGCGGCGAGTATTCCGACCCCAAGCTCGAGCGCATGGTGGCCAAGATCGTCGGCAGACTGACCGTGGTGTCGGCCAACCCAACCCAGACCTACCGCATCACCATCCTCAACTCGCCCAACGTCAATGCCTTCGCGCTGCCGGGCGGTTATCTCTACATCACCCGCGGCCTGCTGGCGCTGGCCAACGATTCGGCCGAGCTTGCCGCCGTCATTGCGCATGAGATGGGCCACGTTACGGCCAACCACGGCCTGCAGCGCCAGCAACTGGAAGCCGAGGAGGGGTTGGCGACCAAGGTCGTTTCGGATGTGCTCGGCGACAACCCGACCGCCAAGGCGGCGCTGATCCGCGGCAAGCTGAGGCTGGCCCAGTTCTCGCGCAATCAGGAGCTGGAGGCCGACGCCATCGGCATCAAGTCGATCGGCGAAGCCGGTTTCGATCCCTACGCCGCCGGCCGCTTCCTGCAGTCGATGTCGGCCTATACCGATTTCCGCTCAATCAGCGGCGCTACCGACGCCAGCCTCGACTTCCTGGCGACGCACCCCAACACGCCGCAGCGTATAGACCTCGCGCAGCGCCACGCCCGCCAGTTCGGCGCGCCCGGTGTCGGGTCGCGCGACCGCGATTCATTTCTTGCCGGCGTAGACGGGCTGCTTTACGGCGACACGCCGGAGGAAGGCTATGTGCGCGGCGAAACCTTCCTGCACCCTGGCCTCGGCGTGTCGTTCTCGGTGCCCAACGGCTTCGTCATCGACAATTCGGCGGCGGCGGTGACGGCGACCGGCCCGGGCGACATGGCGATCCGCTTCGACGGCGTTTCGATCGACAAGAACCGCTCGCTGACCGACTACATCCGCAGCGGTTGGGTTGCCGGCCTCGACGACAGCAGCGTGCGCCAGGAGACGATCAACGGCAACGAAGCGGCAACCGCGCATGCCGGCGCCGATGGCTGGCAATTCGATATTGCGGTGATCCGCGCCGGCGGCCAGGTCTACCGCTTGCTGACCGCGGCACCTTCGGCCAGCACCTCGCTGAGCACGGTGGCGCGCTCGGTCAGCGGCTCGTTCCGCATCCTGAGTGCTGCCGAGAAGGCAGCGCTGAAGCCACTGCGTATCCGCATCGTCACGGTGCAGCCCGGCCAGACAATGGGCTCCCTGGCCGCACAGATGGTCGGCGTCGACCGCAAGCTGGATTTGTTCAGGGTGCTCAACGCGCTGTCGCCGGGTGCCGCGGTTTCGGCCGGCGACAAGGTCAAGATCGTCACCGACAAATAGCAGCCGACGCGATTCAGGCTGCGAGAAATTCCGGATTCTGCTTTACCAGCGCCGCCTTGAGCTTTTCCATGGCGCGCGCCTCGATCTGCCGGACACGTTCCTTGGAGATGCCGAGCGTCTCGCCGAGCGCTTCGAGCGTCGCGCCCTCGTCGCTCAGCCGGCGTTCCTCGATAATCCTGAGCTCGCGCGCATTGAGAGCGCCGAGTGCCGTCTTCAGCCACACCGAGCGGCGTTCGACGTCGATCGTATCGCCGACGACCTCATCGGGCAGCGGGTCATCCGAAACCAGGAACTCCATCCGCTCGGTTGCGCCCGCATCGTCGGCTAGCGGCGTGTTGAGCGAGCTGTCCGGCGCCGAAAGGCGGGAATCCATCATCGCCACATCGGCCTCCGATACCCCGAGAGCCGCCGACACTTCGCGGTAGAGCGTGGCATTCGACATCTGCTCGGCGCCGTTTGCCAGGCGGGCGCGCAGACGCCGCAGGTTGAAGAACAGCGCCTTTTGCGCCGAGCTAGTGCCGCCGCGCACGATCGACCAGTTGCGCAGGATATAGTCCTGCATCGAGGCGCGAATCCACCAAGTCGCGTAGGTCGAGAACCGCACCTCGCGCTCGGGCTCGAAACGGGCCGCTGCCTCCAGCAGCCCGACATGGCCTTCCTGGATCAGGTCGCCCAGCGGAAGGCCGTAGTGGCGAAACCGCGACGCCATGGAAATGACCAACCGCATATGCGCGACGGTGATGCGGTGCAGCGCGTGCTGGTCATTGTTTTCCTTCCAGCGCAGCGCCAGGAGATGCTCTTCGTCACGTTCCAGATAAGGGGCTTTCATCGCCGCGCGAACCATGGTCCGTCCTGCACTGTCTTCCATCATGCCGCGCTCCTGCTCCAGGCGTTGCGGTGCGATCGAATCGTGAGTTGGCGCCGATGGTTGAAATGGCGGCGCCGCGCCCTACAACAGCGAAGAACGTGCCATGCGGGGGAATGTTCCCCCGGACTGTCATGTCGATTGCGCTGTTCCAGGCGATTCGCCACCGGCCTTGACTCAGCCGGACGGCGCCGGGAGATACTGGTTGAGAATTGGATTTCAAGGGCGCGAGATTTTTGAAATTTAGTTTCTTATTCTGGCATCGCGCATCTGTCATTTTCCGGCACTCGCAATGACGCCGGACATCGGCCAAGGACGGGATCACAGAAAAATGAAATGGCTCAAATCGCTCATCATCGCCGGAACGCTGCAGGTTCTGGCCATCGCCGCCGGTCACGCCGGCGCCAATCTCGACCAGATCAAGCAGTCCGGCGTCTTCAAGGTCGGCACGGAAGGAACCTATGCGCCTTTCACCTATCATGATGCTTCCGGTGCGCTGGTTGGCTTCGACGTCGAGATCGCGCGGGCCATCGCCGAGCGCCTCGGCGTCAAGGCCCAGTTCCTCGAAGGCAAATGGGACGGGCTGATCGCCGGTCTCGATGCCAACCGCTACGATGCCGTCATCAACGAGGTCGGCATCACCGAGGCGCGCAAGGCCAAATATGATTTCTCCGATCCCTACATCGCCTCCAAGGCGGTGCTGATCGTGCGCGGCGACAACACCGACATCAAGGGTTTCGCCGATCTCAAGGGCAAGAAGGCGGCGCAGTCGCTGACTTCGAACTTCGGCAAGCTGGCTGAAACCAACGGCGCCGAGCTCGTCGGCACCGACGGCTTCGACCAGTCGATCCAGCTGCTTCTTACCGGCCGCGCCGACGCCACCATCAACGACAGCCTGTCCTTCCTCGACTTCAAGAAGCACAAGCCCGACGCCAATGTGAAGATTGCCGCGCAGGAAGAAAACGCCGACTATTCCGGCGTCATCGTACGCAAGGGCGATCCGGAACTGGTGGCCGCCATCAATAAGGCGCTGGCCGACATCAAGGCCGACGGCACCTACCAGAAAATCGCCGACACCTATTTCGGCCAGGACGTTTCGAAGTAAAACGGCTTTCTCGTGTGGGCCGAACGCCGGCCCGCGTCGTTCATATCGCGGCGAGCTGTCTTTTGACGGCCCGCCGCTTTCGCGTGATATGAGCGACGGCAATCTGGCAAGGAGGAGCCTTCGTGCCGCACTGGCTGCAATTGATGCTGGAATCCCTGCCTACGCTGCTGTGGGCTGCACTGATCTTCACCGTGCCGTTGACGCTGCTGTCGTTTGCATTCGGTCTTGTCCTAGGCCTGGTTGTGGCGCTTGTCCGGCTGTTCGGTCCCAAACCGCTGGTCGCCGTGGTCCGCTTCTACGTCTGGATATTCCGCGGCACGCCGCTTCTCGTGCAACTGTTCCTTATCTTCTACGGCCTGCCATCGGTCGGCATCCTGCTCGACGCCTTTCCGGCAGCACTGATCGGCTTCACCTTGAACATCGGTGCTTATTCGTCGGAAATCATCCGCGCCGTCATCGGTTCGGTGCCCAAGGGCCAGTGGGAAGCGGCCTATTCGATCGGCATGACCTGGGCCCAGGCAATGCGGCGCACCATTCTTCCACAGGCGGGACGCGTCGCCGTGCCGCCGCTGTCCAACACCTTCATCTCGCTGGTCAAGGACACTTCGCTCGCCGCCGCCATCACCGTGCCGGAGATGTTCCAGGCAGCGCAGCGCATCGTCGCCACCACCTATGAGCCGCTGATCCTCTATGTCGAGGCAGCGGCCCTCTATCTGATCATGAGCTCCGTGCTGTCGGCCTTGCAGGCGCGGCTGGAAACGCGGCTCAACCGTTATGGCGGCTTCCTGGAGGCGCGCGCATGATCGGCCTCACCAACATCGAAAAGCGTTTCGGCGACAATTTGGTGCTGAAGGGCGTGACCGTCACCATCGAGGAAGGCAGCGTTACGGCGCTTGTCGGGCCGTCGGGCGGAGGGAAGAGCACGCTTTTGCGCTGCATCAACCTGCTCGAGCTGCCGACTTCAGGCACGGTACGGATCGGCGACGATGCACTCGAATTCCACCCCGGCGGCAGGGTCTCGACCAGGGATATCCAGCGACTGCGGCTGCAGACCGGCATGGTGTTCCAGAATTTCCAGTTGTTTCCGCATCGCACCGCGATCGAGAACATCATGGAGGGGCTGGTGACGGTGCTGAAATGGCCCAGGGAGAGGGCGCGCGAACGGGCGCTGGCCCTGCTCGAAAAGGTCGGCATGGCGCACAAGGCCGATGCCTGGCCGGCGACCCTGTCAGGTGGCCAGCAGCAGCGCGTGGCGATTGCCCGGGCGCTGGCGCCTTCGCCGAAGGTCCTGCTCTGCGACGAGCCGACCTCGGCACTCGATCCGGAACTGGCGCAGGAGGTGGTCGACGTGCTCGGCAAGCTCGCCAGCGAGGGCACGACCATGGTGATGGCGACGCATGACCTGCGGCTCGCCTCCAAGATCGCGCGGGAAGTGGTGTTCCTCGATGCCGGCAACATCGTCGAACAAGGCCCGGCCGCGGTGCTGTTCAGCAACCCGGAACGCCAGCGGACCAAGCGGTTCATCGCCACACTAAAGCACGAGGCGGAAAGGGAGGACGGCGGCGAAGGTTAGATATGCATTCTCGCCGGTCAGCCAAAACAAAAAACCCGGCGCAAGGCCGGGTTTTTCTGAATTCGAAAGCAAAAAAGCTCAGGCGGCTTCTTCCTGCTCGGCTTCCTCGTTGTCGGCCTTGGCGCCGCGCTTCGGGCCCTTATTGAGGTTCACCTCGATGAGGCGCACCGCTTCGGTCTCCGACATGCGGTTGACGGCCGCGATCTCGCGGGCCATGCGGTCGAGGGCCGCCTCGTAGAGCTGGCGCTCGGAATAGGACTGCTCCGGCTGGTTATCGGCGCGGTAAAGGTCGCGCACCACTTCCGAGATCGAGATCAGATCGCCGGAGTTGATCTTGGCATCATATTCCTGGGCACGGCGTGACCACATGGTGCGCTTGACGCGGGCGCGGCCCTGCACGACCTTCAGCGCGCGCTCGACATAATCCTCTTCCGACAGCTTGCGCATGCCGATCGAGGTCGCCTTGGCGACCGGCACCTTGAGGCGCATCTTGTCCTTCTGGAAGTCGATGACGAACAACTCCAGCTTGTGGCCCGCGACTTCCTGCTCATCGATCGAGACGATCTGGCCGACACCATGCGCCGGATAGACGATGTACTCGCCGGTCTTGAAACCGTGGCGCGCTGCGGTGGACTTCTTCTGCGGGGTGATCGTTGCCATTACGCCCTGAACTCCTTGTTGTGGTACCGGCATCGTGCCGGCCCGAACTCGTGCGACCGGGGTGACCGGTCCTTAGCCACACAACGATGAACTCACCGGAAAGGCCAGGACCGGCAAATCGCAACATTGCGACCGCCTGCCCCAGATCGCTCTGGTCCGGATTGAGAAATTCACCTTTCAGTGATTTGGGGCGTTTGCGCCATAAATCGACGTTGTGTCACCGGCATGTTTGGTTGATATAACACAAAAAGTCGGAAGAATCAAGGTTTTGCTGCACGCGCGAAGGCCACGCGCCGTCGCCGCCTGTCAAGGCAGTTAATGTATCACGTCTGTTACGCGGCGTCAGGCCGCCGCAGCCGGCAGGCTCGTCAGTCGCCTTCGCCGGGCTCGGGGGAGAAATATTTCTCGAACTTGCCAGTTTCGCCATCGAAATTTTTAGCGTCGGCCGGCGGCTCCTTCTTGGCGGTGATGTTGGGCCATTTCTCGGCATATTCGGTGTTGATCTGCAGCCATTTGTCGAGACCCGACTCGGTGTCGGGCTTGATCGCGTCGGCCGGGCATTCCGGTTCGCAGACACCGCAATCGATGCACTCGTCCGGGTGGATGACGAGCATGTTCTCACCTTCGTAGAAGCAGTCGACCGGACAGACCTCGATGCAGTCCATGTATTTGCATTTTATGCAATTGTCGGTCACGACATAGGTCATTGGTCGGCTCCGGGACGTCCCATTTTATTGGGCTTTTTTGGTGAGGTAACGCCTTTGTCCGCTGGTGGCAAGGGCGGCCCCTGCCAGCGGTGCCGCGGTTTCCGGAATGGAATTCCGGAAGGCCGGCAAAGCGGGCGTTCGACCTTGCTCAATCGTCGCCGAGCAGGTGGTCGGTCTGGCGGCGTTCCTTCTTCGTCGGGCGACCGCTGCCGGCCTCGCGCAACGGCGGCACCGCATCCGGAAGCGCCTCGTCCTTGGGCGCGGGGGGCGGCGACATGTCCTCGTAGAGCAGGCGGGCCTCTTCGGCCGGGCCACGCCGTGCGCCGGTGCCAAGGACTTTCCAGACGGAGATCCGCCGCTCCAGCGTGATGGTCAAAACGTCGCCCGGCCGGACCGTATCGGAGGCCTGCGCTGCTTTGTCGCGATTGATGCGGACGCGTCCGGCGACGACCAGCTTGGCTGCCAGCGTGCGCGATTTTACCGCGCGCGAGAAGAACAGCCACTTGTCGATGCGCTGGCGGGCATCAGTGACCATTGGACGAGCAGCCTACTTCTTCAGCTGGTCGCGCAACGCGGCGAGCTTGGCGAAGGGCGAGTCCGGGTCGAAGCGGACCGGGCGTTCCTCACGCGGCTTTGGCTGGAAGGCGGGTTTTGCGCCTTGGGCGCCGCCTTTGCCGTCCTGCCGGCCAGCCTTCCAGTCGGGCCGGTTTTCGCGCCGGTCCGGGCGTTCACCTTGCGGCTTGCCGGCGCGCTGATCTGCCGCCTCGCCTTGCGGCCTGGGCTTGAACTTGCTGCGATCGAAGCGCGGCTTGCCGGCGCCGTCGCGCTGGTCGTGGCGCCCCTGACGGGCGGGCCGGTCGCCCGGCGCCGGTTGTCCGCCGGCATCTGCCGGCGCATCGCTGCGGCTGTCCGGCGCAGCTTGACCATTGCGCGCGCGATTGTCCCGATGATTGTCCCGGGGGCGGTTGTCATGCTGGCGATGACGCGGGCGCTGGTCGAAACGGCCCTGCCGCCACAACAGAACGGGTTTTGGCTCCTCGGCCTCTGGAGCGGGCTCGCCGGCGACGGCTTCCGCCGTCGTCGCAGGTTCGGCCGGCGATGTTTCCATAGTTTCGAAAACCGGCGGTTCTGCCGGTGCCGCAGCCTCAGTTTCCGCCCCAAGTTCCGCCCTTGGCTCGGCCGCTGGTTCCGCAGGCGCTTCAGCAGTCGCCTCCGCGGCGGGCCGGGTCTCTTGCGTGACTTCTGCCGCAGCTTCAGGGGCTGGAGCTTCCGCGACAGGCTCTGCCGTCGCTTCGGTCACAGCTTCGGCCGCCGCCTCCGCAACAGGAGCCGCATCCGACACAGGTTCCGAAGCCTCCGCCGGCGGCTCTGCCGCGGCAGCTGCTTCCGCCATCCTCGCCTGCTCGACTCGCGCAGCCTCTTCCGCCGCCTGCTTTGCAGCGGCAGCTTCACGCGCGGCATTGTCCTGTGCTTCGAGCCGCGCCTTGACCTCGGCCGCCGGTTTGGCATCGGCGCGATAGCCGAGTCCCTTCAGGATTTCTTCCATGTCGTCGGCGGTGGCGCCGAGGATCGACATCATCGGCGGCGTCACCATGAAGGACTGACCGTCATAGGCGCCGTCGGGGCGAGGGCCGAGGCCCGGCTTCCAGTTGGTCGCCGGCCGGATCAGGTCGGCCAGCCGTTCGAGAATATCGACGCGTACAGCACGCCGGCCAAGATTGCGGTAGCCGGCAAGCTTGTAGAAGGTCTTGTCGAAGGTCGGATCGATGACCACCGAGGTGCGGCCGGAGGCCAGTGCGTGAACGACATCGCCGAAGCCGGGCTTGTCCTTGCCGTCGTTTCTCAGCGCCCACAGCAGCGTTATCAGCCCGGCCGGCGCCGGCTTGATCAGCGCCGGGACGAAGACATGGTAGGCGCCGAAGCGCACTCCGAGACGGCGAAGCGCCGCGCGGCCTTCCTGGTCGAGCGACTTCATCTCGTCGGCGATGTCGCGACGGTTGATGAGGCCGAGATGCTCGACAAGCTGGAAAGCGATGCCGCGGCCGATGCCGGTGATCTGCTCGGCATTCTTGAGATCGACCAGCGGCTTCAGCAGGGATTCGATCTGGAAGTTGACGAAGCGCTCGGCGCGCGCCGCAACCTTGTCGCGTGCCGGGCCGGTGAGTTGCTCGTCGGCGAGCAGAACGAGACGCGGCTTCAAAGCGTCTTCGCCGGCGACCAGCGTGCCGATCGGCGCGCCGATCCAGCGTAGCGTGCCATCCGAACCCAGGGCGATGTCGCCATTGGCAGAGGCGCCGAAGCGCTCGGCCCGCGCCTCGAACTCGGCGGCAAGCGCCTTCTGCGCCGCCGCCCGTACCGCCTTGGCGTCCTCGCCGCCGGCGCTCTGGTCGGCGGTGAAGCGGAAACCCTGCAGCTCGCCGACATGATGGCCTTCGACGAGGACGGTTCCGGTTGGGCTGATTTCGGCTTCAGGCATCGTGTTTTCTCTAAGGCGCCGCATGAGGACGGAAGTCCTGCGGTCTACAAAACGTTTCGTCAACCGCTCATGCAGCGCATCCGACAATCTGTCTTCGATTTCGCGCGTCTTTTCCTGCCAGTGTGCCCGATCGGCCAGCCAGCCGGGCCGGTTGGAAACGAAGGTCCATGTGCGGATCTGGGCAATCCTGTGCGACAGCGTGTCGATGTCGCCTTCGGTTGTGTCGGCACGGCGCACCTGCTCGGCCATGTAGTTCTCGTCGACATGGCCATGCCTGGCAAGGTCCATGTAGATGGAGGCGATCAAGTCGGCATGCTGGGCCGGCGCGATCTTCCTGTAGTCGGGCAGCGCGCAGGCTTCCCAAAGCAGCGCCACGCGCCTGGCATCGGTGGTGAGTGCCCGGATGTCGTCGTCGCGCGACAGATGCTCGAGCGCCTGCGCGTCTACTGCCGGCAGTGCGCGCGTCAGGCCTTCTACCGGGGCGTTGGTCTCAATCGAGCGCTTCAGCGCATCGAGGCTGGCGAAATTGAAATGCGCGGTACGCCACTGCAGCACTTTCACCGGATCGAAATCATGCGCCTCGATCTTGTTGACCAGTTCATCATCCAGCGGATCGACCTGGCCGGTGACGCCGAAGGTGCCGTCGCGCAGATGCCGGCCGGCGCGGCCGGCAATCTGGCCGAGCTCGGCCGCCGTCAGGTTGCGGTACTGGTAGCCGTCGAATTTGCGATTCTGGGCGAAGGCGACGTGGTCGAGGTCGAGGTTGAGGCCCATGCCGATGGCGTCGGTGGCGACGAGGTAGTCGACGTCGCCCGACTGGAACAGCGCCACCTGGGCGTTGCGGGTGCGCGGGCTGAGTGCGCCGAGCACGACGGCGGCACCGCCCTGCTGGCGGCGGATCAGCTCAGCGATGGCATAGACCTCGTCGGCCGAGAAGGCGACGATCGCCGTGCGCCGCGGCAGGCGGGTCAGCTTCTTCGAGCCGACATAGGCAAGATGCGACAGGCGTGGTCGCGTCACTACCGACACGCCCCGCAGCAGGCGCTGCAGAATGCCGTGCATGGTGGCGGCGCCGAGCAGCAGCGTCTCCTGGCGGCCGCGCAGATGCAGGATGCGATCGGTGAAGATGTGTCCGCGTTCGAGATCGCCGGCGAGCTGGACCTCGTCGATGGCAACGAAGGCGGCGTCGGTCTCGCGCGGCATCGCTTCCACGGTGCAGACCGAGTATTTCGCGCCCGCCGGCTGGATCTTTTCCTCGCCGGTGATGAGCGCCACCTTATGGGCGCCGACCTTCTCGCAGACGCGCGTATAGACCTCGCGGGCAAGCAGCCTGAGCGGCAGGCCGATGACGCCGCTTTCGTGCGCCACCATGCGCTCGATCGCGAGATGGGTCTTGCCGGTATTGGTCGGGCCGAGCACGGCCGTCACGTCTCGACCCGACAGGATCAGCGGTTCAGTGTGTTTCGGATAGATGTTCATCGGCCTGGAAATAAGGCTCTCTGCCTCGCATTGTCGGGAGCGCGCCCATATTGGCCGCGTATGACAGGCGACACATAGGGATTTCGGGCGCGAAGCGAAAGCGGAATATGCCGAGGGCAGGCCGATTGGTTGGTTCGAAGCCAGAAAATCTGTTCCCGATTAACAGTTGGAACGAGTCTGGAACGAATCAGCGACGAATCACTGACTCGCGCTGATTCAGGGTTTGTTCACGGCTACATCTGGGTTTTCTGTCGGCGAGTCTCACCACATGCTGAATCACGGAAACTGGCCCGATTTATGCAAGTGGCATCCAAGCGAGCACTGCGGTTAACCTTTGCCGGTGAATGGTCGTGGCTGGCCAATCTGCTTCGCACAACATTATGAAATTATTGATGTTTCCTAACGCGCTTCAATCATTTCGAGGGTGTTTTCAGCTCTCGCCGTTAACGTTCCGCTCAAAGCCGGAACGAATCGGCGACGAATCAGAGATAGCCGAAGTTTCTTGGTTTGTTCACCGCTGCATGTTGTGTTGTGAACAGCTTTTCCACCGAGAATCCACAGGCTGCCGGGCGGTTTTTGCATAGGCTGCGCAGCGGCCGTTAACCTTTGCGTGCCGGATTGGGGCAGCGTGCCGCATCGAGATCTTGCAACGGGAAGACCGCTATAGAAACGGGCCGTTTTGCAGGCCCGTTCGTCCAAGCGCGTATCTGTCTCAACGTAAAGATAAACGATCAGGCGATGTACTGGCCGCCATTGGCTGATATGGTCGAGCCGGTGATGAAACCGGCATCGTCGGAAGCGAGGAAGACGACGCAGCGCGCGATTTCCTCCGGCTCGCCGAGACGGCCGACCGGGATGTGCGGGATGACGCGCTCGTTGAGGACCTTCTCGTCCATTGCCTTGACCATCTCGGTGGCGATGTAGCCAGGGCAAATGACGTTGACGGTGATGCCGGCGCGCGCGCCTTCCTGGGCCAGTGCCTTGGTGAAGCCGATATCGCCGGCCTTCGAGGCCGAATAATTGACCTGGCCGACCTGGCCTTTCTGGCCGTTGATCGAGGAGATGGTGATGATGCG
Organism: Mesorhizobium sp. M0590; assembly: GCF_040320905.1. Classification (NCBI taxonomy): domain Bacteria; kingdom Pseudomonadati; phylum Pseudomonadota; class Alphaproteobacteria; order Hyphomicrobiales; family Phyllobacteriaceae; genus Mesorhizobium; species Mesorhizobium sp. M0590. Next base: position 298,223 of record NZ_JAMYQN010000001.1, on the reverse strand, counting down.
ACCGAACTTGCGGTCGCGCATGCCGCCCCACAACGGATGCGTCATGTTGAAGACGCCGGAAAGGTTGGTGTCGAGGACCTCTTTCCATTGCTCGCGCGTCATCTTGTGGAACATCGCGTCACGAGTGATGCCGGCATTGTTGACCAGCACCGAGACGGGACCGAGATCGGCTTCGATCTGTTTGATGCCGGCGGCGCAGGCCTCGTAGTCGGCGACGGACCATTTATAGACCGGGATGCCGGTCGCGGCCTTGAACTTTGCCGCCGCTTCTTCATTGCCGGCGTAGTTTGCGGCGACCGAATAGCCGGCGCTTTTCAAGGCGACCGATATCGCCGCGCCGATGCCGCGCGACCCGCCTGTGACGATTGCAACCTTTGTCATGCGTTTCCCTCCCAGAGTGAATGGTGAATGGGGAATGGGGAATGATTATTGCGTAAGCCCTCCGATCTTCCATTCACCATTCACAATTTGCCATTCATCCCATTGCTTCCACGCACATGGCAACACCCATGCCGCCGCCGATGCACAGCGTGGCAAGGCCTTTCCTGGCACTTCTGCGGCGCATCTCGTAGACCAGCGTGTTGAAGATGCGGGCGCCCGAGGCGCCGACCGGATGGCCGATGGCGATGGCGCCGCCATTGACGTTGACGATGGCCGGATCCCAGCCCATGTCCTTGTTGACGGCGCAGGCCTGCGCGGCAAAGGCCTCGTTGGCTTCGACCAGATCGAGGTCGCCAACCGACCAGCCGGCCTTGGCCAGCGCCTTGCGCGAGGAGGGGATCGGTCCCGTCCCCATGATCTGCGGGTCGACACCGGCGGTCGCCCAGGAAACGATACGCACCAGCGGTGTGATGCCGCGCCTTGCGGCTTCCGCTTCGGTCATCAGCACCACGGCGGCGGCGCCGTCGTTGATGCCGGAAGCATTGGCAGCAGTCACCGTGCCTTCCTTGTCGAAGGCGGGCTTGAGCTTGGTCATGGCATCGATTGTCGCGCCGTGGCGGATGTATTCATCCTGGTCGACTACGGTGTCGCCCTTCCTGCCCTTGACTGTAAAGGCAACGATCTCGTCCTTGAATTTCCCGGCTTTCTGCGCGGCCTCGGCCTTGTTCTGGGAAGCCAGTGCGAACTGGTCCTGGTCGTCGCGGGTGATCTGGAACTGGCGGGCGACGTTCTCAGCGGTGTTGCCCATATGATAGCCATAGAAGGCATCGGTCAGGCCGTCCTTGATCATGGTGTCGATCAGCTTGAAATCGCCCATCTTGACGCCACCGCGCAGATGTTGCGCATGCGGAGCCATTGACATCGATTCCTGGCCGCCGGCAACGATGATTTTTGCATCGCCCTGGGCGATCTGCTGCATGCCGAGCGCGATGGCGCGCAAGCCGGAGCCGCAGAGCTGGTTCAGGCCCCAGGAGGTCGCCTCCTGCGGCACGCCGGCGGCCATAGCCGCCTGCCGCGCCGGGTTCTGTCCTTGAGCCGCGGTCAGGATCTGGCCGAGGATGACCTCGTCCACCTCCTTGCCGTCGACGCCGGCACGGACCAGCGCTTCCCTGACGGCGACGGCACCCAATTCATGGGCTGGGGTGTTGGCGAAAGCGCCGTTGAAGGAGCCGACGGGCGTGCGTGCTGCACTGGCGACAACGATGGCGTTGGAAGCGGACATGTTCTTCTCCAGGCTTTCGGGGAACGATTTCGGGTGCCGTCGGGGACTTTTCTTGCCCTTTCCACAACCCGAGTCAAACCCGAAATGGGCATGGCGTCCCACTGCCGCAAGCATGCCGCCCGTCGCTGCAACGGCGGCCCATCCGTGCTGCGCAGCATAAAATGTTCCCGCACTGCACAAACTGCTTGGATTCATGACGCTTTTGCGCATATCCTTTAAAAAGGCGCAATCGTTACCGGCGGCTTACTTAAGCTGCCCGGTGTCCGGGGAGGATGCAGATGGCCGCAAAAGACGAACCTATTGTTATCAAGAAATATGCCAATCGCCGTCTCTACAATACGGGCACCAGCACCTATGTGACGCTCGAGGATCTCGCTGAAATGGTCAAAAGAGGCGAGGACTTTACTGTCCAGGACGCCAAGACCGGTGACGACATCACGCATCCGGTACTGACCCAGATCATCTTCGAGCTGGAGAACAAGGACGGGCAGAACATGCTGCCGATCCCGTTCCTGCGTCAGCTCATCGCCTATTATGGCGACCAGATGCAGATGATCGTGCCGAGCTTTCTCGAGCAGTCGATGCTGGCCTTCTCGAAGGAGCAGGAGCGCTTTCGCGAGCAGATGAAAGATGCCCTCGGCAAGTCGCCGATGGACATGATGAAGATCGCTACGCCGATCAAGGTGCTGGAGGAGCAGACGCGGCGCAACATGGAAATGTTCCAGAACGCCATGCGGCTGTTCACGCCGTTCCCGTCCGCGGGCTCGGCGCCGGCAGCAGCGCCGGCCGAACCGGCCAGGAAGGAAACGCCGGAAAAACCCGACGACCTTCAGGAGCTGAAGGAGCAGATCGCCGCGATGCAGCGCAAGCTCGACACCATGTCGTGATTGCCGGGGCGAGGCGCCGCGTCGAACCTTCGCTCAGGCGCCGCTGAGACTTCGCAAACAGCGCGGCTAGAGCTGCTCCGGCAGCGGCCCCTGGTAGCGGGCGCGTGGCCGGATCAGGCCGTTGCTTGTCACCTGCTCCACGGCATGCGCGGCCCAGCCGACGCTGCGGCCGAGCGCGAACAGGCGGAACGGCGCATCGGACGGCAAACGGAGACCGCGCGTCAGCGCGGCCAAAGCGAAATCGACGTTCGGGCGCATGCCCGTTGCCGCAAAGGCCGCATCGCAAAGCCGTAACAGCCCATCATCGACATCTATCGCGGCCAGCAACGGTTCCGCACGCGGATCGCCGTCGGGATAAAGCGGATGGCCAAATCCGGGCAGCGGCCTGTCGTGACCGAGCCAGCGTCCGACAGCCGCATCCGGCCCCAATCTCTGCGCATCTTCCGCCAGCATCATGACCGCCTCCGCGGCGCCGCCATGACGCGGACCGGAGAGCGTGGCGAGGCCGGCAAGCAGGCAGGCCGAAACAGGTGCACCGGTGGACGCGGCGACCGGCGCGGCGAAGGTCGATGCGTTCAATTCGTGATCGGCCAACAGTACCAGTGAGCGACGGATCAAGTCTGCGCCGGCCGCATCGAGCGACCATCCCCGCGCCAGCCTTTCGTGCACGGCACCAGTTCCGGGATTCGCGCCGAGCGCCTGGGCCAAAGCGGCGATGGCGCCGGCCGCATCGTGGTTGAGCGAAGCCGATCTTCGGCCGAGCGAAGGCCGGCCGTTGGCCGCCAACGCGGCCAATTCCGCGAAGGCAGCCGGCCGGCCAGTTGCGCCGTTGTCATGGCGGCTCGCCGAGACGAACGACACTGGTGCGCCAGATGCCCAAAGCAGGTTTGCCGTCTGCTCCAGCGTGGCAGCCTCGCAGAGAGCAACCGCATCCTGGCCGCGATAGACAAGGCGGCCATGCAAAACGGTCGAGATCGTGGTGGCGATCGCCGGCTCACCCCAGGCAATTGCACTTTCGGCGATTGCCTGGGGATTTCGGCCACGAGCCCGGCGGCTCGCCAGCGCCGCGATATCGTCGGCGCGATACTGGCTGCGGCGTGGATCCGCCCGGTCCGGCCGCACGCCGATGCGTCCGCGGCTGACATAGGCATAGAGGGTCTGGGCTCGCACCTTGAGACGCTCCAGGGCTTCGTCCCGCGTCAGCCACTCCGTCATGTCAGCCTTGTCATGTTGATTCCGTTGATCAAGATTGATGGTCGAGTCACCAACCCTTATCTTCCACCCGGAAAGGGTCAAGGAGAAAACCAATGGCGAATGGGCTCGATGATGTGGTGGCGGCGGAAACGGTGCTCTCCGATGTTGACGGTCTTGGTGGCCGCCTGACCATCCGGGGCCATTCGTTGCCCGAACTGGCAGGCCGCTGGAAATACGCCGAGGTGGTTCATCTGCTGTTCGACGGCTTTTTCGACGATCTTCCCGACGGCAGCGAGCTGGCGAACGCGATCGGTCGGGCGCGCAGCGAAGTGTTCGAGCAGATCAAACCCTTGCTGCCGTTTCTCGCATCCGTCGATATCTACAGCGCGATGCGCGCCGGTATTGCCCTGCTGCCGGATGGCGGCAAATTGTCGGACGCGCTGCGGCTGGTTGCGGCACCTGCCGTGCTGACGCCGGCCTTGCTGCGCTTGCAGCGCGGCGAAAGCCCGATTGCGCCCGATAGCAAGGCCGATCATGCAGCCGACATGCTGCGGATGCTGACCGGCATTGTGGCCTCGCCTAAATTGGCGAAGGCGCTCGATGCCTATCTCGTGACGGTTTGCGACCACGGCCTCAACGCATCGACCTTCGCCGCGCGCGTGGTCGCTTCGACGCAGGCCGGGCTTACTTCGGCGGTGCTGGCCGGGCTCGGAGCGCTCAAGGGGCCGCTGCATGGCGGCGCGCCAGGTCCGGTGATCGAGATGCTGGATGCGATCGAGGCGCATGGCGACGCCGCCGGCTGGCTGCGTGGCGAGATCGCGCGTGGCCGCCGCATCATGGGCTTCGGGCATCGCATCTACCGTGTGCGCGATCCGCGTGCCGACGTGCTGAAAGCGGTGGTGCGGCAGCTCGGCGCCAAGGGCGAAGCCGGCCACCGGCTGGCGTTTGCCGAAAGCGTGGAGCAAGCGGCGCTCGAAGTGCTTCTCATCGCCAAGCCGTCGCGCTCGCTCCAGACCAATGTCGAGTTCTTCACAGCGCTCCTGCTGGAAGCGGCGGGCTTTCCGAAAGAGGCGTTCACCAATGTCTTTGCTGCCGGGCGCGTCGCCGGCTGGATTGCCCATGCGCGCGAGCAGCAAACGAGCGGACGGCTGATCCGGCCGCAGTCGCGCTATATCGGGACGGTGCCGGACCTCGTCGCCTGACGAGCTTTCAGCGCATGCTTTGCGAAACGAGGCAACGACCTCTCTTAGGGGACGAGAGAGGTCTACATGACAAAAATTTCATGTCATTGCTCCACACATCCGCTGTTCTTGGGTGACAGAGAGCCTATATGCTGCAGTGCAGCATGGTTCCACGGGAGCCCGCCTCGAAAGGAATAAAGCCGCCTTGACCGCCAGAAAAACCGCCATCATCACCGGTTCCACCTCGGGCATCGGCCTGGCCATTGCTCACGCGCTCGCGGCCGAAGGCTGCAACGTCGTCGTCAATTCCTTTTCCGACACCGCCGACGATCACGCCATCGCCGACGCAATCGCGAAGCACCACCAGGTGAAGACCGTCTACGTCAAGGCCGATATGTCGAAGCCGGCCGAGTGCCGGACTTTGGTGGCGAAGGCAGCCGAGGCATTCGGCTCGGTCGACATCCTGGTCAACAACGCCGGCATCCAGCATGTCGCGCCGGTCGAAAGCTTCCCGATCGAGAAATGGGATACGATCATCGCCATCAACCTGTCATCGGCCTTCCACACCATCGCAGCCGCCATCCCGTTGATGAAACAGGCCGGTGGCGGCCGGATCGTCAACGTCGCCTCGGCCCACGGCCTTGTCGCCTCGCCGTTCAAATCGGCCTATGTCTCGGCCAAGCATGGCATTCTGGGCCTGACCAAGACGGTCGCCCTGGAGCTGGCGCGCGACAAGATCACCTGCAATGCCATTTGTCCCGGCTATGTGTTGACGCCGCTGGTCGAGGCGCAGATCCCCGACCAGATGAAGGCCAACAAGATGGACCGCGAGACGGTGGTCCGTGAGGTCATGCTCGAAAAGCAGCCTACCAAGGAGTTCGTCACCGTCGAGCAGGTTGCGGCGGCCGCGGTGTTCCTATGCTCGGATGCGGCGGCGCAGATCAACGGCGCGCACATCTCTGTCGATGGCGGCTGGACCGCTCAGTGAGGCTTCCAGCGGTCAAGGGCCACGCCATGCCGAAAAATGGCAAGGCGGAAGAACCAAAGAAGATCAATGTCGCGCTGCAAGGCGGCGGTTCGCACGGGGCGTTTTCCTGGGGCGTGCTCGATCGGCTGCTCGAGGACGGGCGCCTCGACATAACGGCGGTTTCGGGCACCAGCGCCGGCGCCATGAATGCCGTGGCGCTGGCCGACGGCTTTGTCCGCGGCGGTGTCGAGGGCGCGCGGCGGAAGCTCGACGATTTCTGGCGTGCGGTGGCGGCAAAGGGCCGCTTCAGCCCGGTACAGCGCATGCCTTGGGACGTCGCCTGGGGCAATTGGTCGATCGAGAACACGCCCGGCTATTTCCTGTTCGATACGATGTCTCGGGTATTTTCGCCCTATGTCGCCAATCCGCTCGCCATCAATCCGCTGCGCGACGTGGTCGAACGTGAGATCGATTTCGACAATGTGCGCGCCTGCAAGTCGATGGAACTGTTCATTTCCGCTACCAATGTCGAGACCGGCCAGTTGCGGGTCTTCTCGGACGGCGAGATCGACCTCGACACGGTGATGGCGTCGGCCTGCTTGCCGCAATTGTTCCGTGCCGTCGAGATCAAGGGCGTGCCCTATTGGGATGGCGGTTATGGCGGCAACCCGGCACTGTTCCCGTTCTTCAAGACGGCGGCCACCGAGGACGTGCTTTTGGTGCAGATCAATCCGGTGGTCCGCGAGGGAACGCCGAAGAGCGCCAATGAGATCCAGAACCGCATCGACGAGATCACCTTCAATGCCGGGCTGTTGCGCGAATTCCGCTCGATCGCCTTCGTCAAGGAACTGATCGCCGCCGGCCGATTGCCGCACGGCGAATATCGCGACATCCGCATGCACCGCATCGATGCCGACGAAGCGTTCAAGGATCTGTCGGCATCATCCAAGGTCAATGCCGAATGGGCGTTCCTTGCCTATCTGCGCGACCTCGGCCGCACCGCAGCCAGTGATTGGCTGGAAGAAAATTATGACGCCGTCGGCAAGCGGCCGACGATCGATCTGTCCGGCGAACTCGACGACGGCTTGAAGCCGGTGCGCGGGCCGGCGCCGGGCCGGCGGGTCAAGGAATTTCTTGCGGCGCGCAAGCAGCCCGAGGCCGCCCGCCGTCCGGCCTAGCTGCTTCGCAAGCAGATGGCATTCGCAATCCGTCAATCATCCTGACACTTGCTGCCATACCGCTGTTTTGGCGATCAACAGCCGATGCTGCAGCCGCATCTTTGCGGACAAAGCAACAACCCATCAACTTTTCTGACTATATTGCGATGCAACTTTGAGGTAGAAGCGCGCTTCGCCGATCACGGCAATTTGAATACGGCCTCGCGCGCACCCATATCGGCGACGCGCCCCAAGTAGAAGATGCGGCCTGGCCGAACCCCGCGCACTGGAAAAAATGACGATGCCGAAATTCAGGTTTCACAAGCTTGCAGCCATTGTTGTGCTCATCGGGTTCGCCGGCTGGATGGCGACAGGCGAATTCTCGTCCGTCGGCAGCGCGTCCGCCGACAACAAGCCCAAGGCAGGAGAGGTCGAGCAGCCCAAGGCAGCCGACGCAGGCAAGCCCCAAACTGGCAAACAGGGGGCTGCCAAGCCGGGGACTGCCGAGGCGGAACAGCCCAAGGCGCCGTTACGCACGGTCGCGGTCATAACCCCGCCGCGGCGCACCTATGCACGCGCTATCCGCATTTCCGGACTGACCGAAGCCGATAAGCGCGCCGTCCTGGCGACACGCGTCGCCGGCGTCATCGACAAGCTGCCGGTCAAGCAGGGTCAGCACGTCAAGACCGGCGACCTCATCCTGATGCTTGCCGCCGAGGAAAAGATCTCGGCGGTCGACAACGCCAAGCAGCTTGTCGTGCAACGTGAGGCCGAGCTGGCTGCGGCCCTGCGGCTGATGAAAACCGGCAATCTGCCCAAGCTGCAGCTCGATACGGCCCGTTCCAACCTGACGCTGGCCAAGTCGCAACTGGACGCAGCGCAAGCCGAGCTCGACCGCAACGAGGTGAAGGCGCCCTTCGACGGCGTCATCGACCGGGTGCCGGTGGAGCTTGGCAGTTCCGTCATGCAGGGCGGCGAGGTGGCGACCATTCTCAAGCTCGATCCGGTGATCGCACGCGGCGAAGTCAGCGAACGCGATCTCGGCTATCTGAAGATCGGTGACGAAGCCAATGTGCGCCTGGTCAGTGGCCAGACCGTCAAGGGTACGGTGCGCTACATCAGCCGGGATGCATCTTCGGCAACCCGTACCTTTCGGGTTGAAGTCGCTATCCCCAATGCCGATGGGTCCGTACCGGCCGGCATGACGGCAGAAATTGCGCTCAGCGCCCAGCCGACCGACGCCGTGATGCTGCCGCGATCGGTGGTGACGCTCGGCGACAAGGGCGACCTCGGCATCCGCGCCGTCGACAAGGGCGACAAGGTCGTGTTCTTCCCGATCGATCTAGTCGACGACACGCCAACCGGCCTGGTGCTCGGCGGCATTGCGGCCGACGCCCGCATTATCGTCGCCGGCCAGGAGCTGGTGAAGGAAGGCGAGGTGGTCAAGCCGGTCGCAGCCGACCAGGCGACCATTCAAAAGCTGTTGGGCGAAGCGACGGCCGGGACGCAGTAATCATGGACATCGTCAAACTTGCTATCAGCAATGCCCGGCTGACCATTGCGGTCCTGGTCTTTCTCATCCTTGCCGGTGCGGTCGCCTACCAGTCGACGCCGAAGGAAGCGGAACCGGATGTTCCGATTCCGATGATGTATGTCAGCCTGATCTACCAGGGCATCTCGCCGGAAGACTCCGAGCGCCTCCTGCTGCGGCCGATGGAAGCCAAGCTGAAGAGCCTGAAAGGCCTCAAGGAGATGCGCTCGGCCGCCTTCCAGGGCGGCGGTTATGTGCTGGTCGAATTCCAGCCACAGACGGATCTCGCCACCGCGCTGCAGGACACGCGCAGCAAGGTGCAGGACGGCAAGGCCGACCTGCCGCAAGCGGCTGAGGAGCCCGTGGTCTCCGAGGTCAACATCTCCGAGTTCCCCGTCCTGGTCGTGACGCTGTCGGGCGAGGTGCCCGAGCGCGTGCTGACGGCGGCGGCGCGCGAGCTGCGCGACCGCATCGAGGAAGTGCCTGGCGTGCTCGAGGGCTCGCTGCAGGGTGCGCGCGACGACCTCGTCGAAGTTGTCATCGATCCGATGAAGCTGTCTTCCTACGGGCTGCAGCTCGACCAGTTGATCGGTGCGGTCGGCGCTTCCAACAGTCTTGTCGCCGCCGGCAACATCGAAGGATCCGAGGGCAAATACGCGGTCAAGGTGCCCTCGCTTATCGAGACGCCAGAGGATGTGGCGGCGCTGCCGGTCGTCGCCGGCCCCAATGCGGTGGTGCAGGCCAAGGACATTGCCACCATCCGCTCCACATTCAAGGACGCCGAGACGGTCACCCGCCTCGACGGCAAGCCGGCGATCGCCATCGAGGTGAAGAAGCGCATCGGCTCCAACCTGATCGATACGATTGGCAAGGTCAGGGAGGTGTCCGACGCCTTCATCAAGACGATGCCGGAGGGCATGCACGTCACCTACACGCAAGACAAGTCCGTCTTCGTGAACCAGTTGCTCGGCGACCTGCAGAACCACGTGATGATCGCCGTCATCCTGGTGTTCATCGTCATTCTCTACGCGCTGTCTGGCCGTGCCTCGCTGCTGATCGGATTGGCCATCCCCTCGTCCTTCCTGATCGGCATCCTGTTGCTGGCAATGATGGGCTACACGATCAACATGATCGTGCTGTTCAGCCTCATCCTGGCGGTCGGCATGCTGGTCGACGACGCCATCATCGTCACCGAATTCGCCGAGCGACGCATGAGCGAGGGCATGCCGAAGGAGCAAGCGTTCGCGCTTGCCGCCAAGCGCATGGCCGGCCCGGTCATCGCGGCGACGATGACGCGCATTGCCGCCTTCTCGCCGCTGTTGTTCTGGCCGGGCATTATCGGCGACTTCATGAAATACATGCCGATCACGCTGATCGTGACGCTCTCGGCCTCGATGCTCTATGCGCTGGTCTTCGCGCCGACGCTGGGCGCGATATTTGCCAAGGCGCCGGCCCATCACCCCGACGACAATCGCGACGGCTGGTACATGGCCGTGGTCAAGCAGGCGGTGCATTATCCCATCACCGTGCTTGTCCTCACTGTGGCGCTGTTGTTCGGCGTCGGCTACGCCTATTCGAAATTCGGTGCCGGCGTCGAATTCTTCCCGAATGTCGAGCCTGACTACGGCCTGCTCTATGTCCACGCCCGCGGCAATCTTTCGCTTGCCGAAATGGACGCGGCCACCAAGACCGCGGAAAATCGACTGCTCGGTTGGCCGGGCGTGAAGTCTGTCTATACCCGTGTCGGCAAGACGCAGGGCGGCGGCCAGGATGTTCCGGAAGACGTGGTTGGCGTGATCCAGTACGAATTCGTCGACTGGCGCGAGCGTAAATCGGCGAACTCAATCCTGGACGAACTGCGCGGCGTTATGGCCGGCATTCCCGGTGTCGACGTCGAGGTTCGCGTGCCGGAAGCCGGCCCGCCTACCGGCAAGCCGATCCAGATCAGGCTTTCGGCCGTCGATCCGAAGGGCCTTGACGACAAGGCCCGCGCCGTCGCCGCGCGCATAGCCAAGGTGCCCGGCGTCATCGATATTTCCGACGGCCTGGCGCCGCCCGGCGTCGACTGGGCGCTCGAGGTCGATCGCGCCAAGGCGGCGCAGTACGGCATCAGCCCGACTGCGGTCGGAACGGTGGTGCAACTGGTGACCAACGGGCTGAAGCTCAGCGAATACCGGCCCGCTGGCGCCGACGATGCAGTCGACATCAGGCTGCGCCTGCCCGAGGATCGGCGCACGCTGTCGACGCTCGACGAACTCAGGGTGCAGACCGCTCAAGGCTCGGTGCCGATCTCGAACTTCGTCGTGCGCAAGCCGGAGCCGACGGTCGGTATCCTCAACCGCATCGACGGTGCGCGAACGGTCGTCGTCCAGGCCAACGTCGCTGCCGGCGCCCAGGTGGCTGCCGTCCAGCAGGAGGTCACCAAAGCTGTCGCCGACATGAACCTCGGCAGCGGCATTCGCTGGAAGCTTGCCGGTTCGAATGAGGACAGCGCAGAGGCCGGTGCCTTCCTCAGCAAAGCCTTCGGTGCGGCGATCTTCCTGATCTTCATCGTGCTTCTGGCGCAGTTCAACAAGTTCACCAGCGTCTGGCTGGTGCTGTCCTGCGTGGTCATGGCGACGATCGGCGTGTTCCTCGGGCTGCTGCTGACGGGAGAGGCATTCGGCATCGTCATGTCGGGCATCGGTGTCATCGCGCTGGCCGGGGTGGTGGTGAACAACAACATCGTGCTGATCGACACCTATGACCGGTTGCGCGAAGAGGGCTGGGACAAATACGAAGCCGTTCTGCAGACCTGCCGCGAACGTGCCCGTCCGGTGGTGCTGACGGCGGTGTCGGCGATCCTCGGCGTGCTGCCGATTGCTTTCGGCCTCGGCCTCGAAATCTTCCATCACGAGACGACGATCAACGCGCCGTCGACGCAATGGTGGATTTCGCTGTCTTCGGCGATCGTCTTCGGGCTGTCCTTCGCCACCGTGCTGACGCTGGTGGTGACGCCGTCGATGCTGATGGTGTTTACTCGCGCCAAGGTCAAACCCGGTGCGCGTCGTGGCTGGTTCAGTCGCCTGTTGGGGCGTCGAAAGGCCGAAATCCCGTCGAAAGGCCTGGACGCCGATCTGGGTGCCGAACCGGCGATCGCCTTCCCGAAGGCCGCCGAATAGAGTCCGGATCGCCATCCTGATCAAGCAAAGGCCGCCCGGGAACAATGGGCGGCCTTCTGCATTGTTCCGTCATTGCAACCTCAAAGCGAGGATTTTCTGATGACGATCAGCACCATTCTCATCATTATCCTTATTCTTATTCTGATCGGCGCGGTTCCGGCATGGCCGCATTCCCGGTCCTGGGGTTACGGACCATCCGGCATCGTCGGCGTCATCCTGATCGTTGTCCTGGTGCTGCTGTTAATGGGCCGGATCTGAGCGCAACCTTCCTCCCGAACAGCGGCGGATGACCATCAGGCCATCCGCCTTTTTTAAGTTCCTTGTTGGGCAGCTTTTTGCGTCGTCTTGATCGTGGCGATGCCGATATCCTCAAGCGCTTCCGACACTGCATCTTCCAGCGGCGTGTGCGGGATCGTACCGATAACGCTTTCCAGCCTGCCCGAAACCAGCCGGTGCGGCTCGAAGCGGAGATAGGACATCGAAACGATCTCGCGCCACATCGCCACGAACGGGCTGCCGGCGCGCAGCACCCACCACGGCATCGACGTCAGCTTCAGCGTGCGTCCGAGCGCCTTCTCCGCGGCCGCCTTGATGTCCAGATCGGTCACCGCATGGCCAGGAAAGTTCAGCGCCTCGTAGGAGCCGAGCTTGTCGAGACTGTCAGCCAGCCCGACGAAGGCCTTGGCCAAGTCGCGCAGATAGGCCCATTCATGCACGAGATCGACCGGCCCTGGGGCGGTATAGACGCCCTTGGTCATCTTGGCGGCAACAACCAGATCGAACCACGATCCGCTGCCGGTACCACCGAAGAAATCACCGGCGCGCAGCAAGATCGTGCGCACCCGACCCGCGTCGGCCTCGCGGCGAAACAGATCTTCCATGGCGACGCGGATGCGGCCCTTTTCCGTCGTCGGGCGAAACGGCGTGTCTTCGGCGATCACCGCCGGCATCTGCGAACCGTAATTGTAGACGGTGCCCGGGAAGAGATGCAGCGCGCCGTTCGCCCGGCAGGCAGCCATCACATTCTCGGCCATCGGCAGGCATTTGCTCCAGTCGGTGTAGAGCGGGTTGAGGCCGTTGAAAATGATATCGACGCCTTCGGTCGCGCGGATCAGCGCAGCACGGTCGAGCGCGTCGCCGGCGATCGCCGTAGCGCCTTTGAGCTCGGCCGGCACCTTGCCGCTGCGGGTGACAGCGCGGACATCGTAGCCGGCATCGAGGAAGGCCATGGCGACCGTGCGGCCGAGGCGGCCATTGGCGCCGAGAATTGCGATCGTGGTCATTGTTCGTCTCCGTGTTGCGTTACGACCCCAATATTGTATCTTCGCAAACGAATGAAAATTGACTATGATTGGCGATATGATATTCAATTTTGAATGGATATTGACTGGAACCTGATCAAGAGTTTCGTCACCGTGGCGGAGACCGGCAGCCTGTCGGCCGCCGCGCGAAAACTTGCCGCGAGCCAGCCGACGCTCGGCCGCCACATCACCGAGCTGGAACAGGCGCTCGGTGTCACGCTCTTCCGGCGCGGGCGGCGTGGCTACGCGCTCACGGAAGCGGGCAGCACGCTCTTTGAACGGGGCCGCGCGGTGAGCGAGCAGGCGAGCGCCTTTTCGCTGCTGGCGCTGGGATCGGTCGAGGCGATCGAGGGTACGGTGCGCATTGCCGCCAGCGAAGTGGTGGCGGCCTATGTGCTGCCGGAAATCACAGCGAGGCTTGGGTTCGAGGAGCCGGGCATCGAGGTCGAGATCGTCGCCTCGAACCAGGTCGAGAATCTGCTGCGTCGCGACGCCGATATCGCCATTCGCATGGTCAAGCCGGCGCAGAATGAGCTGGTCGCGCGCAAGGTGACCGACATTCCGCTCCGCGCCTGCGCGGCAAAATCCTATCTGGACCGGCGTGGCCGTCCGCGCGAGGCCCGCGATCTTGCCGGCCATGATCTGGTCGGCTTCGACCGCAGCGATGAGATCATTCGCGGCTTTGCCCAGTTCGGCGTCCCGCTCGCCCGCAATGCCTTCCGCTTCAGGACCGATAATCAGATCGTGCTGTGGGAAGCGGTGCGGGCGGGAAACGGCATCGGCTTTGGCCAGGAGCCGCTCGCCGACCGTGATCCGCTGGTCGAGACAGTGCTGCCGGGTCTCCCGCTGCCGACGCTGCCGGTGTGGCTGGCCATGCACCGCGACGTGCGTACCAGCGTGCGCATCCGCCGCGTCGCGGATTTCCTCTACGAAGAGTTCAAGCGCTATTCAGCCGGTGCAGGCTCGGCAGCGAATTCGGCGCGGTGAGCGAGGCCGGCCATCAACAGCACGACGACCAGCAGCCCGGAGAGTGCGACGAAGATCGGGCCGAAGCTCGAGTGCTCGGCGACGAAGCCGATCGCCGACGGCGCCACCAGAATGCCTGAGTAACCCATTGTTGTGACGACGCTCATGCCTGTGCCGGACGCCATGCCCTCCTGGTTGCCGCCGGCCGAAAAAATGATCGGCACCATGTTGGCAATGCCGAGGCCGCAAAAGGCGAAGGCGGCAATGGCCAGCCAAGGCGAGGGAGCCAGCCCGGCCACCAGCATGCCGGCAGCAGCGGCAAGGGCCGAGGCGCGCAATGTCGTAACGGCACCGAAACGGTTGCGGACGCCATCGCCGAGAAAGCGCATGATGGCCATGACTCCGGAAAAGGCGGCATAGGCCAGGCCTGCGATGGCAAGATCGGCGCCGAGCTCCTGCCTGAGATACAGCGCCGCCCAGTCGAGTACCGCACCTTCGGAGATCATCGTCAGCAGCGCCATCAGCCCAACCAGATAGACCAGCGGGTTTGCTGGCAGCGCGAATTTGTGATGCTCGGCGACTGGGTGCTTGTCCTCGGCGATCAGGTAGCGGATCGCGACGGCGATGACGGCAAAGGCAAGAGCCGTCACCACTGTCGCATGGGCGAGGTGACCGTAGTTCTGGATGGCGAAACCGCCCAAAGCGCCGCCAGCGAAACCGCCAAGACTCCAGAAGCCGTGCGAGGACGACATGATGGCACGGGACAGCCGCCGTTCGACTGCCACTGCGTTGGCATTCATGGCGACGTCCATGCCGCCGATCGAACCGCCGAAGATGAACATGGCGACGGCCGCAAGGGGCACGTTGGGGGCCAGAGCCACAACCAAAAGGCCGAAGCTGCCGGCAAGTCCGAACCAGCGCAGCACCGTGCGCGAGCCATGCTTCGAGATCAGATGGCCGCACCAGGTCATGGCAGTGACGGCGCCGGCACCGAACAACAGAATCAGCAAGCCGAGCGTGAACTTCGAAATGTCGAGTCGCGTCAGGAACACCGGGATCTGCGGCGCCCAACTGCCGGTCAGGAAGCCGTTGGAGAGGAAGATGCCGGCCACTGCCCAGCGTCCACGAATCGCGATCTGCGTGATTTTCTGCGCGTCCATCGGGTAGAATCCGGTCCGGAAATGGCGTTGCGCGGCAAATTAGATCGATTCAATTCACAGTCAAGCGCTCTTCGCCGAAAGTGCTTGGACCAGACGCTACGTCCTCTCGCGTCGGCCAACCACCTCGGCGGTCCACTCCGAAATCCCTACGACTCGGGATAAGGCGCGCCATCTTTGTGCACAAACCGGCCGTCAGCGTTGGTGCTCATCATGTCGATGTCGGAGCAGGTGGCGACGTCGTCGGGCCAGCGCGAACCGACTTCGAGATAGATCGCCATCGCGCCCGATTTATTGATCATGTGATGGCCGTTGCCTGATCCTTTCGGAAAGGCCGCGCAATCACCGGCGCGCAGCACCGTCTCGCCGGCATCTTCGACGAGCGTCAGCTCGCCTTCAAGCACGTAGACGAATTCGTCTTCGTGCGAATGCCAGTGGCGCTGGCTCGACCAGTTGCCCGGCGGCAGGCGCATGAGATTGATGCCGAAGTCGGTGAGCCCGCCTGCGTTGCCTAGCCGCTGCCGCACGCGTTCGGCACAGGGTGCATCGAACGGCGGTGGATAGGATGAGCCCTTGCGTCCGGGCACGTCGGCAACGTCAATCTTAGGCACGGCGTCCTCCCCTAGTGATCCCTAGGGCGTCTTGCCTCGAACTCGGCCTTCTTGGCGTCGGAGGCTTCGACCTGGTTCAGTGCCTGCCACTCGGCATAGGGCATGCCGTAGATGATTTCGCGCGACCGGTCCTTGCTGAGTTCGACACCTTCGGCTTGCGCCGCGTCGCGGTACCAGTTGGACAGGCAGTTGCGGCAGAAGCCGGCGAGGTTCATCAGGTCGATGTTCTGTACGTCGGAACGCTCGCGCAGATGCGCGACCAGCCGGCGGAAGGCAGCGGCTTCGAAATCGCGCTTTTGTTCTTCGCTGAGTTCGGTCATGTCATGTTGGCCTCCCTTGGGCCTCATCATACCGGCCCGGTGCGCGAGCCGAATATTTTCACCGCATGTATATCGGCACGTCGATCTATCGCGTCAACGATCGGCGCCAGCCGTTCGGCCCAGGCGAGGGCACCCTTGCGGTCGGCGATCAGGTCCTGGCGGACCTCGAGCAGCGCATGGGCAAAGCCGTTGACGATGGCATGCCTGAACATGGTATCGCCGCGCAGTGCGCCGTCATAGGGTTCGTTGTCGCCGACGATGAGGCTCTTGTCCTCGGCGAGCATGTCGATCAGCGGCCGCGCAACGCGGTCGTCCAGGTCCCACAATATGCCGGCGTGCCACGGCCGCACGAATCCCTGCATGGTCGGTGTGAAGGAATGCACCGAAAAGATGAAGGGTGCCCGCGCGGATGCTCGCGCCACAGAGGCGATCATGGCGCCGACGGCATCATGATAGGGGCGGTAAAAGCGGTCCAGCCGCCTTTCGCGCTCCTCCGGGGCCATGGGATAATTTCCCGGGATGACGGTGCCGTCATAGAGCTGGCGAATCAGCGTTGGATCGTCTTCGCCGCGATTGGGGTCGATCAGCAGTCGCGAAAAATTGGCAAGCACCGCCGGAACGCCGAGCAGACTTGCGAGTTCGCGGGTTACAGTCTCGACGCCGATGTCGTAGGCGATGTGGCGGTCGAACTCCGCCGCCGGCAGGCCGAGACTGCCATACTCCTCCGGCAGGTCGCGGCGGGCGTGATCGGCCAGAAGCACCATGCCGCGCTTGCGATCGCCTTCGACGATATCGAAAGGCGCGAAAACTGTGGATCGGGTCATTGGCGGGAAAGGTCTGTTCGCTGGCTTTCGGGGAGGTGGTATCGTCATTCCACGAAGAGAACGCTTGCGCAATGCCGTTGTTTGGCCACGGTTTCTGCCAAAAAAATGAGCAGGGGCGACCGCAAGCGCGCCAGAGCCTTCTAAATCGATTGGAATTGGACAGATCGGCGCGTTGACATGCGTACGGACTTTTCCGAAAAGGGGCGTTGAGAGATGCAAATGTGGTTCTTGAGGGGTTTCAGGATGGGTTTCGCCGGCAGGCTGCGTGTGCGCCACGCCTTGGCCATGCCGCTCCTGGTACCGGCCATGGGTCTTTTCGCGGTGATTTCGGCCTCGCCGGCACGGGCCGATTTCCGGGTCTGCAACGCCACGCAGAACCTGGTCGGTGTCGGCATCGGCTATCGCGCCAAAGCCGGCTGGATCACCGAAGGCTGGTGGCACATCGAAGGATCGAGCTGCAAGACGCTGATCGAGGGACCGTTGTCATCAAGGTTTTACTATCTTTATGCAGAAGACGCCGAGCGCGGCGGACGCTGGGATGGCCCGATCAACATGTGCGTGGCCGAAAAAGAGTTCAAGATCGCCGGCGTTACCGATTGCGTCGCCCGGGGCTTTCAGCGCGCCGGATTCCAGGAATATGACACGGGCGAGCAGGCAAGCTGGATGGTCCAGCTGACTGACGAGCCCGCAACGGATGGCGCTCCAGCCGCCCCGGGAACAAACAGTCAATGAGACGCAGCCGCAAGGTCAAGATCCTCGCCACCATCGGTCCGGCCTCCTCGTCCGAGGAGATGCTGAAGAAGCTGTTCGAAGCCGGCGCCGACGTGTTCCGCATCAATATGAGCCACACCGACCATGAATTGATGCGTACGCTTGTCGGCCGCATTCGTGCCGTCGAGGAGGCGGTCGGCCGGCCGATCGGCGTTCTCGCCGACCTGCAAGGGCCAAAGCTGCGCGTCGGCAAGTTCGCCAACGGCAAAGAGGTGCTGACCGCCGGTCAGACCTTCACGCTCGACGACAATGCCGAGCCCGGCAATTCGACGAGGGTCTACCTGCCGCATCCCGAAATCCTGCGTTCGGTCGAGGCTGGTCATCGCCTGCTGATCGACGACGGCAAGCTCGAGCTCAAGGCGGTCAGCAGCAACGGCAAGGCGATCGTCTGCACCGTCGTCGCCGGCACCACCATTTCCGACAAGAAGGGCGTCAGCCTGCCCGACACCGACCTGCCGGTCGGCGCGCTGACGGAAAAGGACCGCCGGGATCTCGACGCGGTTCTGGCGACCGGCGTCGACTGGGTGGCGCTGTCCTTCGTGCAGCGGCCCGAGGACCTGGCCGAAGCGCGCAAGATCGCACGCGGCCGGGCGCTGATCATGGCCAAGATCGAAAAGCCGCAGGCCGTCGCCCGGCTGGCCGAGATCATCGAGCTTTCGGATGCGCTGATGGTCGCCCGCGGCGATCTCGGCGTCGAGATGCCTCTCGAAGCCGTGCCTGGCATTCAGAAGCAGATTACCCGCGCCGCGCGCCGTGCCGGCAAGCCGGTGGTGATCGCCACGCAGATGCTGGAATCGATGATCACCGCGCCGGTGCCGACGCGGGCCGAGGTGTCGGACGTGTCGATCGCCGTGTTTGAAGGCGCCGACGCGATCATGCTTTCGGCGGAGTCCGCCGCCGGCGCCTATCCGGTCGAGGCGGTGGCGATGATGAACCGGATCGCCACCAAGGTCGAAACCGACCCGACCTATGCCGGAATTATCAACGCGCAGCGCTCGGAACCGGAAGCGACCGGAGCCGACGCGATTTCGCTCGCCGCCCGCGAAATAGCCGAGACGCTGAAGCTGTCGGCGATCATCACCTATACCGCGTCCGGCACGACCGGCTTGCGCGCCGCGCGCGAGCGGCCGCAAGTGCCGATCGTGGCGCTGTCGCCGATCCTCAACACGGCGCGGCGGCTGTCGCTGTTGTGGGGCACGCATTGCGTCGTTTCCCCCGACGCCAGCGACCTCGACGACATGGTCGACCGCGCCTGCCGCATCGCCTTCGATGAAGGTTTCGGCAAGCCGGGCGACCGCGTCATCATCACGGCCGGCGTGCCGCTGAGGACGCCGGGCTCGACCAACATGTTGCGCATCGCCTATGTCGGATCGGAAGTCGGCCGCTAATGTCGGCCGCGGCTGCCGGATAGGCCGGCTGCATGGCGCGTCGTAAACACGGCGCCAGCCGGGCGCATCGACGGCAGTCGGGTTAGGATAGACGCCGAACTCCGCCAGCTTGCATCAGCCTGTGACCGGTTCAGGAGTAGGGGAGTAGGGCGCATGTGTGCCACAGTGCAATCTGCACCTCTCACATACTACCTTACTACCTTACTCCCCTATTCCCCTACTCCCTTACTGGTCTCAAATGCCTTCGCCGGCAAGCTCCTCGGAAAGTGCGGCGACCTGGTCCTGGGCGCTGCGCATCATTGGGTAGATGCCGAGCACGCGCTGCCAGGCCTCAAGTGCCGACTGCTTGTGGCCGGTTTCGGCCATGATCTGAGCCAGGCCCGAAAGCGCGCCGAAATGGCGTGGTTCGAGCTGCAGGGTGCGGTCGATGTCCGCCATCGACTTCCCGTAGTTCTTCATTATGAAATGAACAGTGGCGCGCCGGTTCCAGCCTTCCGCATAGGTCGGCTGCAAAGTCACCACCTGATCGAGGAAATCGAGTGCAACATCGAATTTCTGGTTTTCGATCGCCTTCTGCGACCATTGCATCATCAGGTCGATAGAGGCGCTGCCCGACTGGGACCACTCGCTGCCGATCCGTCCGGCGATGCGCTCGGCCGCCTTTTCATTGCGTTCGCGTTTGAGATCGGCAAACAGCTGATCGAGCCGCGCCTGTTTCGTCTTGACGACCGGAGGTGCTGTCGGCGGAGTTGTGGTCGGATCTTCAGCCCACGCCGGCAGCGAGACAGCGCCGGAAACGAGGAAAGCCGTGAAAAATGCAAAAAGAATCCGCATCGCGGGAATCTAGCCCCCGACGCCGGATCGTCAAACTGAATTTAGCGTGAGAGTCGTATCATGCGAACGGAGGCGCGCAGCCTCCGTCGAAAACTCAACCCTGGCGCGCCTTGTAGCGCGGCGCGGTCTTGTTGATGATGTAGATGCGGCCCTTGCGACGAACCAGCTGGTTGTCGCGGTGACGCGCCTTCAACGCCTTGAGCGAATTCTTGATTTTCATGGTCTTGCCCGTCGGTCTGGGCCCGGTCACGGGCCGAATTAT
Organism: Mesorhizobium sp. M0590; assembly: GCF_040320905.1. Classification (NCBI taxonomy): domain Bacteria; kingdom Pseudomonadati; phylum Pseudomonadota; class Alphaproteobacteria; order Hyphomicrobiales; family Phyllobacteriaceae; genus Mesorhizobium; species Mesorhizobium sp. M0590. The sequence continues at coordinate 278,048 of NZ_JAMYQN010000001.1, read as the reverse complement.
TAAGGCGCGCCCACAGACGCGCCTTTGAACTGTGCGTGGCTCATAGACGAGGAGCGTTGCCCGTGTCAACCGCAAGCGCGTTGCCTAAACGATACGGACCGTTTCGTATCATCAAATATCCGCCACTGGCGTCTTGCGGCGTTGCGCAGGGTTGAGACGGCTGGAATGATGCGGTTGCGAATTGGAGATCGTCATGCGCCGAATTCTTGTGTCCGCCTGTCTTGTCGTCCTCGCGGCAGGTTCTGTTGCCTATGCGCAGGAATGCGACCGCAACGACGACAGCCAGCAGATGATGAACATCTGCGCCGACGCGGACTACAAATCCGCCGACGCCAAGCTCAACAAGGCCTACCAGGATCTCATCGGCGGAAGTGACGCAAAAGCCAGGAAGCTGTTGCAGACGGCGCAGCGCGCCTGGATCGCTTTTCGCGACGCGGAATGCAGCTATTCCGCCGCGGACAGCGAAGGCGGCTCGATCTATCCGATGCTGATATCGGAATGCCTGACGCGGCTGACCGACGATCGCACCAAGCAGCTCACCGCCGATTCGACCTGCGCGGAAGGCGATGTGAGCTGCGCCAGCCCCGACGAGGACGAGAGCGGCGAAATCCAGTAAGCGTAGGTTCTAACTTTGTGTTTGAGCATGATCTTTTCCGAAATCCGGATTCCACTTTTCGCTAGCGCGGACCTTCGGTTCGGGATCATGCTCTAGCTGCGGCGGCTCACGCGCGTAAAATGGCCCATCTTGCGGCCGGGCCGCGCCTCGGCCTTGCCATAGAGGTGCAGCATCAGATCGGGCTCGGCGAGCAGCTCAGGAGCGCGCCTGACATCGTCGCCGATCAGGTTTTCCATGACGCAGTCGAACTGCCGGGCGGGATTTCCCAGCGGCAGGCCGGCGACGGCGCGGATGTGCTGCTCGAATTGCGAGATGGTGCAGGCGGCCTCCGTCCAGTGGCCGGAATTGTGGACGCGCGGCGCTATCTCGTTGGCCAACAGCGAACCGTCGGCAAGGACAAAGAATTCGACGCCGATGACGCCGACATAGTCGAGCGCTGCAAGGATCTCTGCCGCCGCCGTTTGAGCCGCAGCCGCCGTCTCGGATTTTACTCCGGCCGGCAGCGTCGAGCTGTGAAGAATACCGTTGCGATGGACATTCCACGCTGGATCGTAGGCGGCGAGCGAGCCGTCGCTGCCGCGCGCGGCGATCACCGAAATCTCGCGCTCGAAGGTGACGAAGGATTCCAGGATCAACGGCACGTTGCCCATCGCCTCGCAAGTGCCGGCAAAGCCGCCTGTTTCCATGTTGCGGAAGACACGCTGGCCCTTGCCGTCATAGCCCATGCGGCGCGTCTTCAATATGCCGCTGCCGTTGAACTGTTTCAGCGCAGCCGTCAGTTCCTGGTCATTGTCGACGGGGCTGAAATCCGCGGTCGGTATGCCGATGCCGTTGAGGAATTTCTTTTCCGCCAGCCGGTCCTGCGCCACTTCCAGTGCGCGTGCCGGCGGATAGACCGGCACCGTAGAGGCAAGTGCCGCGGCGGCCGCGACCGGTACGTTCTCGAATTCATAAGTAACGACGGCACTGGCCGCAGCCAGCTCGCTAAGCGCGGCCGCGTCGTCATAGGCGGCGACGATCTGCCGGTTGGCGACCTGTGCCGCCGGGCAATCCGGCTGCGGCTCCAGCACGACGATGCGGTAGCCGAGGCGGGCCGCGGCCATCGCCAGCATGCGGCCAAGCTGGCCGCCGCCGATGATGCCGATGCTCGATCCCGCCGGCAGGCTCACGGCGCGTCCGTGGGCTCGGCGGCCACCTTGGCGGTCTGCGCGGCGCGCCAGCTATCCAGCCGGGCGGCGAGCTTTTCGTCGCTCAGCGCCAGCACCGCGGCGGCCAGAAGTGCAGCGTTGGCAGCGCCGGCCTTGCCGATGGCCAAAGTGCCGACCGGAATGCCGGCCGGCATCTGCACGATTGATAGCAGCGAGTCCTGGCCCGACAGCGTCTTTGATTCCACCGGCACGCCGAACACCGGCAGCGGCGTCATCGCCGCCGTCATGCCGGGCAGATGCGCCGCACCGCCGGCACCGGCGATGATCACCTTGTAGCCGGCCGCCTTGGCGCCCTTGGCGAAGTCATAGAGCCGGTCGGGCGTGCGGTGGGCCGAGACGATCAGGCGCTTGTGCGGAATTCCAAGCGCCTCAAGCGTTTCGGCGGCGTGGCGCATCGTCGCCCAATCGGACTGGCTGCCCATGATGATGGCGACGTCGGCGCGATGATCGTCCAAGCTTCTGCTCCCCGGCGGCAAAGGCGCGCATTAGCGGAAATCGAGGGGAGCCGCAAGGATGGCCGCAAACGGCAAAGCGGCTTGTGACGTTTCTGTCGCTCCGCAAATGGATAGGGGCGGTCTGTCATGGGGCGGCCGCTGCTCGGAAGCGGTTGACGAAGTCGTCGAGTTCAGGCCGTTCGGTATCGGAAATCGCCCAGTACGAAAAGGCACTGTCGCTCCAGTGGACCAGCGAGAAGCCACCGGCAGAAAGATCGACCGGTCCGGCTGTCGAGCCGGTTTCCTCGGGCGCGGCGACCAGAGTGATCAGGTGCTCGCGGTGCCTGTAGACCAGTGCCGGCACTGGCTGGTCGGCGATCACCTCGACCCGGCCGCCGAGCAACGCGAAGCCGTCACTGGCAAGGTCAGGTGCCGGCGGCGACAGGCCGACCCTGCCATCCAGCCAGGGTTTGACCGTGTGCCGGTCCGACGAGACGACGTCCACGGGGCTGGCTGCCAGCAGGCTGCGGCGATGGCCGCTGGCGACCGCGGCGGCAAAGCTGTCGGGCGCCCTGCTCAGCATCATCCATTGCGTCGCGCCGCTGGCCAGCACGGCGGTAACGATGATCGACGCCGCCAGCGCGCGCCAGTCGAACGCGCCAAATTGGTGCACCGCTCTGTGTGCCGGCGGCACTCGAGCGGCGGGCGCCGGCGCCGGCAGCACTTTCTCCGTACCGGCTGTCCCGATTGCAGCGATGCGAGCCTTGAAATCCTCACGGACATCGAGCCTCGGCAGCCCGCTGACGACCGTCTGCAGCGCAGCGATGCGGGCATGCTCGGCGGCGAGCGCCGGATCGGCCGCGATGCGTCGCTCGACAGCCAATGCTGCTGCTGCGTCGAGCTCGCCATCGACCAAGGCATGGATCATCAGCTCCACGCCCGCCGGGTCATCGGGCAGTCCATCGTTGTGCGCGCTCATGGCGCCCTCCCAAGTTGGGATATCAGCAGACCGCGCGCCCTCGCCAGCCGCGACATCACCGTGCCTAGCGGCACGCCAAGCAGCGTCGCGATCTCGCGATAGCTGAGGCCGTTGATGTCGCGCAGCACCACAGTCTCGCGAAATTGGTGCGGCAGCGCGGCGATCGCCGCCTCGAGTGCGGCCGCGTCGGCCTTGGCGATCAGGCTTGCCTCAGGACTATCCGTATCCGGCAGGCCGGCGCCATATGCAGCCGTCATGTCATCGAGGTCGCTCAGGTCGCCGACGGCGACGATACTGCGCGGCCGGTTGCGCGCCAGCCAGGAGTAAGAGGCGTTGCGCACGATCGCCAGCAGCCAGGCGCGCGCATTGCCGCCGGCATAGCCGGCGATGCCCGCATGCGCCTTCAAACAGGCCTCCTGCACCACATCCTCCGCGTCGGCGGCGTTGCCGGTCAGCCAGCGGGCAAGCGCAAGCGCATCCGCGAGATGGGGCAGAACCACCTCGCGAAAGCGCTCGGTCGCGGCCTCTTGGTTCAACACCGTCGCATCGCCCGGCATCCCGGACAGAACCTTCCGAAAATCCTCACGGAGCGACGGTGATCCTGCCCTGCATGTGCGGGTGAAGCCCGCAGAAATAGGCATAGTCGCCCACTTTGGTGAAGGTGAAGGCATATGTGTCACCGGTGTCAAGCGCCTTGGAGCGAAACGAGGCATCGTTGGCGACCACCAGATGCGGGATGTCGTCGTCATTCTCGAAGGTCACGGTAGTGCCCTGCTTTACCGTCAGCACCGCCGGTGTGAAGGCAAAGTTCTCGATCTTGACCATTGGCTGGTCTGCTGCGTTCAGTGGCATGGCAACCATTATCAGGATCGCCGCCAAACCGAACGTGACAGGGGATACGACCAAGACGCGGGATGGGAAGCGGATCATCGCATTTCCCCTCAGGCCAGCGTGCTGTCGATGATGGCGAGGTCCTGCCCGCCTTGCTTGACTGTCACGCTGCTTGTGCCGAGCAGGCTGCGCAACTGGCCGGCAGGTACCGTCATCGGCCCGGGTGAGGCTGCGGTGCCCGGCGCCGGTTGCGGGAAAGCGGTCGAGCGCGCGGTATGAAAGGTAACGTTGCCTTCGACCTTCTGCATGATCTGGTGGATATGGCCGTTGAGTACGGTGACAGAGCCGAAGCGCTTGAGCAGGGCCAAGGCCTGCGCCGCGTCGTCGGTGCCCCAGCCCCATTCGGGATAAACAGCCCATAGCGGGATGTGGGCAAAGACGACGATTGGCGTCGAGGCGGTGACCGCCTTCAGATCATCGGCCAACCATGCCAACTGGTCGGCGCCGAGATTGCCCAGCCCGCCAGCCTTCAGGTTGACGACGTTGACCAGGCCGATGAAATGGACGCCGTTCTGGTCGAACGAATACCAGCCAGCGCCCTTGGTGCCCTTGCCGTAGCGGTCGAGATAGGCCTGGCCATTGCCGTCATCGATCAGGTCGTGCTCACCGGGCACATAATGCACGTCGAAGCCTGCGCCGCCGATGATCTGGGCAGCGTTGTCGAACTGCGCGGCTTTCGACAAATGGGTGATGTCGCCGGTGTGGATCATGAAGGCGGGCTTTTGCGGCAACGCCTGGATCTTGCCGATGGCCTCCTTCAGCGTGTCGATGGCGTGCGGGTTGGCAGCCTTGTCGAAGCCGATGTGGCTGTCGGAGATCTGGAGGAAAGTGAAGCCGGTGGCCAAGGCCTCGGCGGCTTGCGACGCACCGAGCAGGCTGAGCGAAACCGGCACGCCGGCCGAAATTGTCCACAGCACTCCCGTGCCGGCCCAGATCATGCATTCCAGTGCATGACGGCGGCTGATGCCGTCAGCTTCATTGTCGTGGTGGTGGGTCATACCGGTCTCCTGCACGCCGGAAATGGCGTCTGTTTGGGAGACCAATGGGCGGGGTGGTTTATTCCGCCCGAAGACTAAAAGTTCATTCACACTGCCGTGATGGCGCACTGGCCCGATGCGAAGCCGGCGCTGGAAGGCACTGGCTCGACCACGCTCTGGCGATGTCTAGTCCGGCCAGCGCAGTGCTCCGGCGGACTGCTTGCGAGCGGGTTTCATCGCATCCGCGGGCCGATCGGCAGCACTCAACACCGCTCGCAGGCGTTCGGCAACGATCTCCGCCTCGCCGGGATGGAGATTGCACGGATCAAGGAAGAAGTGACCGCGCTCGACCTCGTGGTTGCGCACGATCACGGGCGGCGAACCCGCCGCAAGCGCCGAGGCGAGGCCGGCGGCGGTGAAGCGGCTTTCCGGCGCAACAAACACCTGCAGGCGGTCGAGAGGATTTCCGGTCGGATCTGGAATGATACGTGCCTCGATGCCAGGCAGGCCCTGCAATGCGGTTTGCCACAGATGCAGTGCGGCGTCTTCCCGCTGGCGAATGCCGGCATGGTCGCGCCGCTCCCAGGCTTCCAGGGCCGCCATAGTGCCGGCAATGCTCTCCTTGCCGACCTTCATGGCGCGCGCAACGCCCCGGTTCTGAAGATAGGCGGCCCGTACCAGATCCTTGCGGCCGGCAACGATGCCGCTTGTCGGCCCTGAGAGAAATTTGTGCCCGCTGTAGACAACAATGTCGGCGCCGCGCGCCAGAAAGCCACGCAAATCGTATTCCGAGGCGGCGTCGACGATCACCGGCACGCCCTTGGCGTGGCAAATCTCGCAGAACTCCTCAAGCGAGAGCATGCCGTATTGCACGGTGTGGTGCGCAACGACGTAGAGGGCTGCCGCCGTCCGGTCCCGGATCGCCTCGGCAACATGATAATCCTGGGTGACGCTGACCGTGCCGGCAGGCACTGCCTTGGCTCCGGCAAGCCGGATCGACTGGTCGATCGGCGCGCCATAATTGACGATGTGACCAAGCTGAACGATGACCTCCGATTTGAGGCCCTCGGTGTCGTCCGGCAGCCGCTCGATCGCAAGAAGGCTGGTCCCGGTCATCGCGCCGGCAATCGCCATTGTTATGCCGCTGGCGCAGCATGCGGTGATGAAGCCGGCCTCGCCGCCGGTAAGGCGTGCAATCACCCTACTTGCGGCGCGCTGCAGATCGTCCATCTCGACCCATTGCGAGGCCATTTCCGACATTGCGGCAATCGCTTCTGGCACGATGATCGAAGCACCGAGTGCCGTCATCGTGCCGGAGACATTGATGATTGGGCGAAGGCCAAGCCGTTCGCGGATTGTCGTGTTGGAACGGTCAGCGGCATAGGTCGTCATCTCTGTAGATCCTGTTTAAGATTTCAGGCGGCGATCTCGACGACCGCCTCGATTTCAACTGTGATGTTGCCCGGCAGCGAGCCGACACCGATCGCGGAACGGGCATGTCCGCCAAGCGTATCAAAGACGGCCGCGAAAAGATCGGAACAGCCGTTCACCACCTTGGGGTGCTCGCCGAATGTCGGCGTCGCATTGACAAAGCCAAGCAGCTTGACGACGCGCACGATGCGGCCGAGGTCGCCGGCCGCCGCATGCATGACGGCGAGCAGGTTCAGGCCGGTCAGACGCGCATGCCCGTAAGCCTCTTCAACGCTGACATCCTCTCCGACCTTGCCGGTGCAGAGCGCGCCATCGGCGCGCAACGGCCCCTGGCCGGAGAGGAAGATCAGCCGTCCGCTCTCGGCATAGGTGACGAAGTTGGCGATGGGCTTCGGCGGCTCGGGCAGTGTCAGGCCCAATTCCGCGAGCCGGATGTAAGGCGTCATAAAAGCTCCTTGCGACAGCTTTCGCCGTCCGATGTCAAAAATGCGAGGCGCGAAACCGCGCCAGGAAACTGCGAAGGCGTTCATTGTCGAACCCCGCCGCCAGAATCTCGGCGGGTGGTCCGACGGCACTGACGCCGCCATCCGCCATGAAAACGATGCGGCTCGATGCGTCGCGCGCAAAAGCCATTTCATGCGTGACCATCAGCATCGTCATGCCGTCTTCGGCGAGGCTGCGCACGACCTCGAGCACCTCGCCAACCAGTTCGGGGTCGAGCGCCGAGGTTATCTCGTCGAGAAGCAATATCTTCGGCTCCATCGCCACGGCGCGGGCGATGCCGACGCGCTGCTGCTGGCCGCCGGAAAGCTCGGCCGGCAGACTGTCGGCTTTGTGGGCGAGGCCTACGCGGCCGAGCCAGTGCTCGGCAATGGTGCGGGCCTCGGCATTGCTCTTGCCGCGCACCTTGCGCAGGCCAAGCATGATGTTGCCGGCCGCAGTCAAATGCGGAAACAGATTGAAGCTCTGGAACACCATTCCGGTCTCGGCTCGCATCGCCGCCAGGTCGCGCTCGCTGCGTCGCTGGCGTGTTCCCGTCTCGCGATAGCCGACTTCTTTGCCGTCGATACGGATCGAGCCGCTGTCGTAGCTCTCCAGGAAATTGACGCAGCGCAGTAGCGTGGTCTTGCCGCTGCCGGAGGGGCCGATGATAGTCACGACCTCGCCGCGTGTCACTTGCAGGCTGACGGAGCGCAGGACCTCGACGGATCCAAAGGCTTTGGAAACCTCGGTGACATCGAGAAGTGCCGGATTCTGGTGCGAGGCGTTGGACATCGTGCTATTCCCGGATGAAGGAGAAACGCCGCTCCAGGCGCCGGCTGGCCAAGGAGAGGGCGTAGTTGACGGCGAAGTAGACGAGCGCACCGAGAATGTAGAGTGGCATCGCCTCATAGGTGCGGCCGATGACCTGGTTGATTGCCTGCATGAGGTCGGTGATGCCGAGCAGCGAGACCAGCGCGCTGCCCTTCACCGCGTCGGTGACGCCATTGATCCAGGGTGGCAGGAAGCGCCTGAACGCCTGCGGAAAAATGACGTAGACCAGCCGCTGGCGAAAGGTCAGTCCGATCGCCATCGCCGCCTCGGACTGACCCTTGGGAATCGAGCCGACGGCGCCCCTGAGATACTCGACGACTTGTGCGGTCTTGAAGAGGGTGAGGGCGAACACGGCCGCCCAAAAGGATTCCAGATGCAGCCCCACCGCGGGCAGGCCGTAATAGACGAAGAAGATCAGCACCAGGATCGGAATGCCGCGTATGGTGTCGCTGAAGATGCGCACTGCCCAGCGCAGCGGAAAAGGACCATAGACAAGGCCGACGCCCATCAGCACGCCGGCGATGAGCGATAACACCACGACCAGCAGCGACACCCACAAGGTTACGGCAAAGCCTTCGGCGAGGAACGGCAAGGCGTAGATGATCTGGCTCAGCATGTCAGCGCGCCGCCTTGAACCGGCGCTCGACGAGCCGCAGCGCGAAAAGCAGCGTGTAGCCGGTCAACAGGTACATTGCCGTCACCACCAGATAGACTTCGACAATGCGGAACGTGTTGAAGTTGATCCACTGGGCGCCATAGGTGAGTTCGGGTACCGAGATGACCGACGCCACGGACGTATCCTTGAAGAGCGATATGAATGTGTTGGAAAGCGCCGGCAGGGTTATGCGCAGCATCGTCGGCAGGCGCACATCGAGCAGCCTTTGCCATGGCGTCAGGCCGATTGCCTTGCCGGCGTCGAGTTGACCGCGCGGCACCGCCTCGAGCCCCGAGCGAAACACCTCGACCAGGTAGGCGCCGCTGTAGAGCGACAGCGTGGCAATGAATGAGGTTTGCGCGCTGTAGGCAATGTCGACCACCGTCGGCAAGCCGTAGAAGACCAGATAGACGAGCAGGATCAGCGGCACGTTGCGGATGAACTCGACATACCCCGCGATGATGGTCCGCACCGCACGTCCGGCCGACACGTACCAGACCGCCAGAACGAGCCCGATGACGATGCCGATCGCGATCGAGATGACGGCCAGTTCGAGGCTTAGCAGCAGTCCGCCCCAGAGCTTGTCGAAATGCCGCCAGATAAGGTTGAAGTTGAGAGTATAACCCATGCGTCCTCGTCATGGAGGGCTGTGATGAGAGAAGGCGGAAGGACGTTGTCCTTCCGCCTGCTTGCATCAAATGACCGGGAAACCGGGATGGCGCGCCGGCGGCTCCTGTCCGAAATAATCCTTGAACGCAGCGTCGTAGAGTGCCGTTTCATGGCCGAACATGGCGATGGTGAAGGTCTGGTTGACGAAGGTCAGCCAGTCGAGGTCGCCCTGCCGCAGCGCGGCACCATAAAGCATCGAGAACCAGCTCTTGCCGGCATCGAAGTACTTATCCGGATTGCGCGAGGCGAGCCAGCGCACCGTTGACAGATCGACCGCGGCGGCGTCGACGCGCTTCGATTCCAAGGCCTGCAGCACGTTGGCCTGCGTGTCTATCTGCATCACCTGCGACTCCGGCAGGACGATATGCACGTTAGCCTCGGCATCGACATTTTGCAGGATGGAAATCCGCGTTGCCGAACCGCCGGCAAGCAGCTTGTCGAAGGTCTTGTTTTCGGCGTTCGGAAGGGTCAGCAAGGCGATGCCTTCGACGTAGTAGGGTCGGGAGAAGTGGATCAGCTGCGAGCGCTGGGCGGTCATGGTCATGAACTGGATGGTGATGTCGACCTTGTTGGTGGTCACGTTCGGAATGCGCTGAGCCGGATCCTGCATGACGAATTCCACTTTGGTCGGATCGTCGAAAAGCCCCTTGGCGAGGATGCGACCCATGGTGATGTCCATGCCTACCAGTTCGCCGGCGTCGTTCTCGAAATGCCAGGGCGCGTTGGTGCTGCCGGTCCCGACGATCACCTTGCCGCGCTCGAGGACGGTGCGCAGCAGGCTGTCCGGCGCTGCCTGGGCCGCCGCTTTCTGAACGTCGACCGCGGTAGCGGCGCTCATCACTCCGGCCGTTGCAAGCCCGGCCATTCCCAGTTTCAGAAATTCACGCCTTTTGGATATGTCGTTCACGGCGACCTCCTTTCGTGTTGAGTTCCCCTTTGGACCAGCAGTACAGGCATCGGTTGCAACTGACGTCATTGTCCCTTACAAGAGACGCCTGTACTCTGTACAAGACAGATTAACATCAGGGATCGATAATGCAAGATGGCAATGCCTTGGCCGCTCGACCGGACATCGGTCTGGACGAAGACAAGAACTCGGGCTCTCGGGAGAAGGGTCTCAACCGGGTTCTCCAGATTTTGGAGTTTCTCCACACGACCCAGCGTGCGATCGGCATTGGCGACCTTGCCAGAGGGGTGAATGCACCGCGGTCGACGACCTATACGCTGGTGCGCTCGCTGGTCGACGCAGGCCTGCTGGAAATGGCCGGGGACGGCAATCGGGTCTATTTCGGAAAGAAGCTTTATCTCTACGGAATGGACTATGTGCGGGGCAACGACCTGCTTAGGCGAGGGCGCCAGGAAGTCGACCATCTGTCACGCGAGACCGGCGAGACCTCGGAGTTGTGCATGCTGCAAAGCGGCCGCTACACCATCGTCCATTCAAGCCCGGGAACGAGGCCATTCCGGATCAGCTCGGCGACGGGTCTGCAAATACCGCTCCCCTGGACAGCTTCCGGGCGACTGCTCCTCGCCGGCTTCGACAGGGCGGCGATCGAGGATATGGTCTCGGAAGACGATCTCGTGCTGCCGGACGGGCGCAGATTGCAGCTCGATGATTTCATAGACGACATCGCCGTCGCCAAGTCGGCCGGCTACTGCGTCACCTCCGGCCTTGTCGATGCCTACACGAAATGCCTGGCCGCGCCGGTCTTTTCAGCGCCGGGCAGGGTCGAGGCGACGATGTGCCTGGTGGTTCCCATCGATACCTCGACCGAAAAGACCGATGACCTGATAGAGCTGTTGCTCGAGCGCGCCGCGCGGCTTTCGATCGCGGCATAGGCCGCCTTTCCAGCAGGCCAGCGCCGGCGTCCGTTCAAGCGATAATGTCTGGAATGATCTTGTCTTCCAGCGCCATCAGCCTGTCCTTAAGGAAGAGCTTCTTTTTCTTCATGCGCTGGATCTGCAGCGGGTCGCAATTCATGGCGATCATCGCATTGATGGCGGCGTCGAAATCGGCGTGTTCCTGCTTCAGCCGGGAATATTCGAGGCGGATATCTGCCTGTTCCTGATCGGACATTTTTACCGTCTGCACGTCTGCGGCGCCCAAACTATGGGCCTGATTGGGCGGGACCGGGTCTTCTTGCACCGGCGCGCAGCCCATATCACATTTCATATTGGCGTGGAATGCTACCACGCAGCATTCGACATCGGTGCGCGATGGTGGCACACTGTCATTATGCCGTCACAGAAGCGAGCCTGCGGTGGACGTGCCATGACGGCTGCAATCCGAGGAAACCATGAAAGGGAGAACCAATCATGTCTCTTGCATCCCATCTTGATGAGCTGCAGCGGAAACACGGCGACATCGAACGGGAAATCGACGATGCGATGACCCATCCATCGGTGGACGACCTCGAAATCGTGAATCTCAAGCGGCGCAAGCTGGCGCTCAAGGACGAGATTGAAAAACTGAAGGCGAAACCGACGACGCACTGACGCCCTTCCAGGACTAGCCACGCCGCCCGGCGCGTGATTTCTTTCCGGTGGTATGTCTCTATGCTGCCGGAAACGCCTATGGATTTGCGGCAAGCTGCCGTCTTGTTGTTTCCGATTTGCTGGGCCTGCGCGCCAGTCGCCATTGACAAGCCATCTTTGCTCCTCCACCTCATGCCCGGACCTTCAAGATTAAAGGCAGCCGGCATGACCGGATATTTTTCCTCACCCTTCCCGCGCCGCAGGTCGGTCGGTGTCGATGTCGGCGGCGTGATGGTCGGCGGCGGCGCCCCAGTCGTCGTCCAGTCGATGACCAACACCGACACGGCCGATATCGACCAGACGGTCGCGCAGGTGGCGGCGCTGCATCGCGCCGGCTCCGAGATCGTGCGCATAACGGTCGACCGCGACGAAAGCGCTGCCGCTGTGCCGGCCATCCGCGAGCGACTGGAGCGGCTCGGCATCAACGTGCCGCTGGTCGGCGATTTCCATTATATCGGCCACAAGCTCCTGGCCGATCATCCGGCCTGCGCCGCGGCCTTGGCCAAGTACCGCATCAACCCCGGCAATGTCGGTTTCAAGGACAAGAAGGACCGGCAGTTCGCGGCAATCGTCGAGATGGCGATCCGATACGACAAGCCGGTGCGCATCGGCGTCAACTGGGGTTCGCTCGACCAGGAGCTGCTGACCCGGCTGATGGATGACAACCAGGCCCAAGGCTTTCCGCTGACCGCGCAGGAAGTGACGCGCGAGGCAATCGTGCAATCGGCGATCCTGTCGGCCGAAATGGCCGAAGAGATTGGCCTTGCCCGCGAGAAAATCATCCTGTCGGCCAAGGTCAGCGGCGTGCAGGATCTGATCGCCGTCTACACCGAGCTTGCCACCCGTTCCGACCATGCGCTGCACCTCGGCCTGACGGAGGCGGGCATGGGCTCGAAAGGCATTGTCGCCTCGTCTGCGGCCATGGGCATCCTGCTCCAGCAAGGCATCGGCGACACAATCCGCATCTCGCTGACGCCGGAGCCGAACGGCGACCGCACGCGCGAGGTGCAGGTGTCGCAGGAGCTGTTGCAGACCATGGGCTTCCGGCAGTTCGTGCCGATCGTCGCCGCCTGCCCGGGCTGCGGCCGCACGACCTCGACCGTGTTCCAGGAGCTTGCCCAGAACATCCAGGCCGACCTGCGCAAGAACATGCCGGTGTGGCGCGAACAATATCCCGGCGTCGAGAACCTCAAGGTCGCGGTGATGGGTTGCATCGTCAACGGTCCGGGCGAATCCAAACATGCCGATATCGGCATTTCGCTGCCCGGCACCGGCGAGATGCCGACCGCCCCGGTATTCGTCGACGGCAAGAAGGCGGCGACGCTGCGCGGCTCATCGATTGCCGCGGATTTCGAGAAAATGGTCGCCGACTATATCGAACGGCGGTTCGGGCAGCACGACAAAGCCGCGGCGGAGTAGTTGAATGCGGCGTTTGCTCGGCGCGGCGCTGGTTCTCATTTGCGGGCTGATCTGGGCGACAGCCGTTCAGGCCGATCCACCACGGCCCGCCAAAAAGAAGCTGATCGACCAGGTTTGCAACCTGATCGAGGCCCATGCCGACCGGAACGGGCTGCCCAGGGATTTCTTTGCCCGGCTGATCTGGAAGGAAAGCCGTTTCGATCCCAATGCGGTCAGCCCGGTCGGCGCCGAAGGCATTGCCCAGTTCATGCCGGGCACCGCCAGGATACGCGGCCTCACCAATTCGTTCGATATCGAGCAAGCGATCCCGGCCTCGGCAAAATATCTCGCCGAACTGAAGACCGGCTTCGGCAATCTGGGCCTCGCCGCAGCCGCCTACAACGCCGGCGAGACCCGGGTGTCGCGCTGGCTGAATTCCGGCGGCTTCTTGCCGATGGAGACCGAAAGCTACGTTCTGGACGTCATGGGCGAGCCGGCCGACAACTTCACCAATACCGCCTACGCCGGCGTCATCCGGCCGCTCGACAAGAAGGCGAGTTTCGCTGCTGCTTGCCGTGAGCTGCCGGTGATCATGTCCAGAACCGTGCCGATGTCGTCGATCAACATCAAGCCGTGGGGCGTGCAGGTGGCCGGCAATTTCCGCCGCGCCGCGGCGCTCAATCAGTGGAGCAACGTGAAGCGCCGGTTTCCAGCCTTGCTCAGCGGTCGCGATCCGGTGGTCAGCCGGGTGCGCACACCGATCGGCAGGCGCGGCATCTATGCGGTGCGGATCGGCGCCGACACCAAAGCCAAGGCCGACGATATTTGCCAGAAACTGCACAGCGTGGGCGGCGCATGCATCGTGGTGCGCAATCGGTAAGCCATATGTCGGTGCGTTTCGCGCCATCGCTGCCATCTTGTTCCCCGTGGGCACTTCGTCCTCGATACGTGAATCATATTTTCGGTGAACCGTCAGGCAGGTCTTGCATCGTTGTCGATGCGGGGTAAGGTCCCCGCGATTTTTCGCGAAAGGGATCAGCATGGCCGGCTTCAAGACACTGGACGACATCGGCGATATCAGCGGCAAGCGTGTGCTGGTGCGTGTCGACCTCAACGTTCCCGTCACCGAGGGCAAGGTCACCGACGCCACCCGCATCGAGCGCATTGCGCCGACTATTGCCGAGCTCTCCGGCAAGGGAGCCAAGGTCATCCTGCTTGCCCATTTCGGCCGGCCCAAGGATGGACCGGCGCCGGAATTCTCACTCGAACCGATCGCCAAGGCGACGGCGGACGTGCTCGGCCGTCCGGTTGGCTTTGCCTCCGACTGCATCGGTGACAAGGCGGCAAATGCCGTCGCCGCCATGGACAGCGGCGACGTGCTGCTGCTCGAGAACACCCGCTTCCACAAGGGCGAGGAGAAGAACGACCCGGCCTTCACCGAAAAGCTCGCCGCTAACGGCGATATCTTCGTCAACGACGCCTTCTCTGCTGCGCACCGTGCCCATTCGTCGACAGAAGGGCTGGCGCATGTGCTGCCGGCCTTCGCCGGCCGCACCATGGAGGCCGAGCTCGATGCGCTGGAAAAGGGGCTTGGCAATCCCGTCCGCCCGGTTGTCGCCATCGTCGGCGGCGCCAAGGTCTCGACCAAGATCGACCTGTTGATGAACCTGGTGAAGAAGGTCGACGCGCTGGTCATCGGCGGCGGCATGGCCAATACGTTTCTAGCGGCGCGCGGCACCGACGTCGGGAAATCCTTGTGCGAGCGTGATCTCGCGACCACCGCCAAGCAGATCATGATCGAGGCGGCCGAGGCCGGCTGCGCCATCATCCTGCCGGTCGACGGCGTCGTCGCCAGGGAATTCAAGGCGGGCGCCGCCAGCGAGACCGTCGCCATAGCGGACGTGCCGGCCGACGGCATGATCCTTGATGTCGGCGCAAAGACCGAGAAAACCATTGCCGAATGGATCGACCGTGCCGCGACGCTGGTCTGGAACGGACCGCTCGGCGCCTTCGAGATCGAGCCGTTCGACCATGCGACGGTGGCGACGGCCCGGCACGCTGGGGCGCGCACCAAGGCCGGCAAACTGGTTTCCGTCGCCGGCGGCGGCGACACGGTAGCGGCACTCAACCATGCCGGCGTCGCCGACGATTTCACCTATGTCTCGACGGCCGGCGGCGCTTTCCTCGAATGGATGGAAGGCAAGCCGTTGCCCGGCGTCGACGTCTTGAAGCGCTGAGCGCGGCCGCAAGAGCAGCGTGAAGGAGTGCGCCCGCGACTTTCAATCGATTCGCGCTTGTTTGACAAAATGGTTCGACTTGAACCTGCGTTGCTCTGGTGGTCTGCTGGGCGCGGATCAATTCTTTCAGGAGAAGCAAAAATGAGCGAACGTCTCGAGGACATTGCCGCCGCGATGGTGGCCGATGGCAAGGGCCTGCTGGCCGCCGACGAAAGCTCCGGCACCATCAAGAAGCGCTTCGACGTCATCGGCGTCGAATCGACCGCCGACAGCCGCCGCGACTATCGCGAGATGATGTTCCGCGCCAGCGATGCGATGACCAAATACATTTCCGGCGTCATCCTCTATGACGAGACCATCCATCAGAAGGCCGCCGACGGCACGCCGCTGGTCGACATCATCAAGGCATCAGGCGCCATCCCCGGTATCAAGGTCGACGCCGGCGCCAAGCCGCTGGCCGGCTTCCCCGGCGACACCGTCACCGAGGGCCTCGACGGCTTGCGCGAACGCCTTGCCGAATACTACAAGCTCGGCGCCCGCTTCGCCAAATGGCGCGCGGTGATCGACATCGATGTTGCCAAGGGCGTGCCCTCCGCCACCTCGATCGGCTCGAACGCCCATGCGCTCGCCCGCTATGCAGCGCTTTGCCAGGAGGCCGGCATCGTGCCGATCGTCGAGCCGGAAGTGCTGATGGACGGCGCCCACGACATCGACACCTGCTACGAGATCAGCAAGGCGACGCTGACAAAGCTTTACACGGAACTCTATGCGGCGCGCGTCGTCCTCGAAGGCACCATCCTGAAACCGAACATGGTCCTCGCCGGCAAGAAGTCGGGCAAGGTCAGCAGCCCCGAGGAAGTCGCCGAAAAGACCATAAAACTGTTCCGCGAGACGGTGCCGGCCGCGATCGGAGGCATCGCCTTCCTTTCGGGCGGACAATCTGACGAGGAGGCGACCTCCAACCTCAACGCCATCAATGCCATTGGCCCGCATCCGTGGAAGCTGACCTTTTCCTACGGCCGCGCCTTGCAGGCCGCTCCGCAGAAGGCGTGGGGCGGCAAGGCGGCGAACGTCGCCGCCGCCCAGGCCGCCTTCGCCCATCGCGCCCACATGAACCATCTGGCAGCGCTTGGACAATGGCAGCCGACGCTTGAGCAAGCCGCCTGACGGAATTCAGGTTGCGTTCCCTCCGACCCGGGCCTTTGCCCGGGTTTGTTTGAAAGCAGCAAGGTCTGCAATTTCCTGCAACTAAAAATGCAGCTCGGTGTCGGCATTCCTCGCTGCCGATCGTCCTCCGTGAAAAGAGGAGCAGACCTATGCCAAACAACAAGACCGTATCGCAGGAAGAGTGGTTTCAGGCGCACAAGGCGCATCTGGCGCGCGAAAAGGAATTGACGCGCTTTCGCGATCGTGTCGCCGCCGAACGCCGCGAACTGCCGTGGCTGAAGATCCGCAAGGACTACGTCTTCGAGACCGAGCAAGGGCCAAAGAAACTGCCCGACCTGTTTGGCGGCAACAGCCAGCTGATCGTCTACCATTTCATGTTCGGCCCCGGTGCCGACTATCGTTGCGAGGGCTGCTCGTTTCTTGCCGACCACATTGACGGTGCCAACCAGCATCTCAGGCACCACGACGTCTCGCTCGTGGTGGTTGCGCGGGCGCCGCTGGCCGAGCTTCTGCCCTACAAGCAGCGCATGGGCTGGAAATTCGACTGGGTGTCGTCGTACGCTTCGGACTTCAACTTCGACATGCAGGTGTCATTCACCGACAAGCAGATCGCGGCCGGCGACACGACCTACAATTTCGAGCGGCGTGCGCGGCAATCGAAGGATCTTCCCGGCACCAGCGTGTTCTATCGCGACGAGAAAGGCGACATCTTCCTGACTTTTATCTCGCGCTCCAGAGGCGGCGATCCGCTGATCGGCACATATCACTATCTCGACCTGACGCCGAAGGGTCGCAACGAAACCGGTCCCCACCATAGCCTGGTGGACTGGGTGCGGCTGCACGACGAATATGCGGATACGCCCGAGATGCAGGACAGCTGCTGCCATTGACGACGGGCGGTCACCCAAGGTCTTTCGCCTTCGGCCCGACATGCGCTAAGTGCTGTTCGCTATGCCCTAAAAGGGACTTGCCATGCGGCGCTTTCCGACCCTTCTCACCTGGCTCGCCTTTCCGGTCTATGTCTGGCAAGGACTTGGCGTGCGTCGCCGCACCGCCCGCATGCTGCCGGCACAAGGTCCGGTCATGCACGAGATATCTGGCCTGGCGCCAGCAATCTCGGTTCTGGTGCTTGGCGATTCCTCCGCCGCCTCGGTAGGGATCGGCAATTCCGAAAACGGATTGGCCGCGCAACTGGCAGTTCTGATTGCGCAACGCACCGGCCGCACCGTGCGCTGGCGGGCGGCCGGCTTCAACTCGGCAACCTCTGGCCAGATCCGCGATCATGTGCTGCCCAATCTATCGGCCGATCCGTGGACGCATATCGTGCTGGCCATCGGTACCAACGACACCAAGAATTTTCATTCGGTACCGCGCTTCAAGCGCGAGTTTGGCGGCCTGCTCTACGCGCTGCGCGCCAAATGGCCGGAAGCGCGCGTCGTGTGGTCGCCGGTGCTGGAGTTCACCCGGGCTCCGGCAATGCCGCCGCTGCTCGGCAAGATCCTCGAAATCCGCGCCGTCGAAATGAACCGGATGGGCGAGCGCCTTTGCCTCGAACGCGGCGCCATACCGGCGCCCCGGCTGCCGATCACGGATGCCGATGCCGGCTTCGCATCGGATGGATTTCACGCTTCGGAAGCCGGCTACCGAGCCTGGGCGGAACATCTGGTCAGCCTGGTGCTCGCCAACGAACCGGGCGTCGCGTAGCGGGCCGCCGGCACTAAAGCGCGTCGCGTTCGATTGGCCTCATCCGACGCGCTTCAGGTTCTTGTTTTTATGCATGTCGTTGTCGCAAAACCGCTGCACACTTTTGCGCGACATGCATTACGTCCAGTGCCCGAGCACCGCCGTAATCGAAATCGCCGCCATCGCCAGAAGCGCCAGCTTCCAGAAATCGCTGCGCCGCTTCAGCCCGGGCCAGCCGAGCGGCTTGATGAGCTGGATGACCATCATGAGGATGATGACGAGCGCGAGAAGTTTCGACATGCAGCCTTTGATCAGCATCGCGGCTGGCTGTCAAAGCGGCTCCGGGATCGCCGGCTTCCACTGCGGCAAGCCTCTTTTCAGCACTGCCTTGTCACTTCGATGGATAAATCGGAACGCCGGTCATGAGAGCCGCACCCTCCTGACAGACTGCTGTCAGCAGGGGTGTGCGATAGTGCCTGCATCGAAAGAGAGGAGACCAGCGATGAACGGTATTACCATTCTGCGTAGCGTGCAGCACTATGTCGGCAAGATCCGGACGATGCGCAATGAAATCCGCACCCAGCGGTTCATGAACACCCTGCCGGCGGACATCCGCAAGGATATTGGTTGGCCGGACATGTATGGCGACCGCCGCAATGGCGGCAATTGAGGCAAGCTTTCTGCGTGGCGTTTGGATGCGACCTGGCGACGAGCTGAGATGGGCATGCTGAAGCCTCCTGACAGTATGGTGTCAGGAGGCTCGTGCCATAGTGCGATGGCCGCCGGAGCCGGATGGCCGAGAGGACGATCGATGAAAAGCTGGAACGACAGGCTGAACACGCGTGGCATCAACGGCATAAGACCGTCGCCACGCACCATCGGCGACGTCGTCGAAGGCCAGCCGATGCTGGTTCCTACAGCTCGCCAGGTCCATGCATTCATCCGCTCCATCCCCGAAGGCATGGACATGAATATCCGCGCTTTGCGCACCGCTCTCGCCATCGAGCACGGTGCCGAGATGACATGTCCGGTCACCATCGGCTATCATCTGCGCACCGTCGCCGAGGCCGCCAACGAGGATCTTGAGCGTGGTATGGCACTGGGCGACGTTGCGCCGTTCTGGCGGGTGGTCGACGCAAGCACGCCGACAACGAGGAAACTGTCCTTCGGCGCGGCCTTCGTCGCCGCGCAGCGCAAGCGCGAAGGGCTGGAACGATAGACGCCGAGGGACCATACGATGCGCCGCGCCGACAGGCTCTTCCAGATCGTGCAGCATCTGCGTGGTGGTCGTCTGGTCACCGCCCAGAAGCTGGGCACGTGGCTCGAGGTTTCCGAGCGGACGATCTATCGCGACATCGCAGACCTGCAGTCGACCGGCGTGCCGATCGACGGCGAGGCCGGTGTCGGCTACATGATGAGGGAGGGTTTCGACCTTCCGCCGCTGATGTTCACGCGTGACGAGATCGTCGCGCTGGTCGCCGGCGCCCGCATGGTGCGCGCCTTTGGTGGCGCGGCCATGGCGCGAGCCGCCGACGAGGCGCTGGTCAAGATAGGCGCCGTGTTGCCCGACGCCGAAAAGGACCGCATCGCCCGTACCGAGATCCACACGCCGATGTGGGTGGTAAGCGATGCCGCCCGCGAAGCCATCGACCTGATCGAGCGGTCCATCGAGAAACGTCAGGTGCTGACCATCGACTATTCGGATGAGGCCGGCCGCAGCACCGCGCGCGACATCCGCCCGCTCGGCCTGTGGTTCTGGGGCAAGGTGTGGACCTTGGTCGCCTGGTGTGAGATGCGCGGCGATTTCCGCGCCTTCCGCATCGACCGCATCGCCTCGGTGGTCATCGCCGGCCGCACCTTCAAGCCGGAGCGCGGCAAGCAGCTCGCCGATTTCTATCGCGCGGTGGAGCGCAGCGAGGATTACGGCATGGCGCCGGACCGGGCGGCGCGAAGCTGACACGGAAGATCACAAAAAAGCCCGCTTGAAAGCGGGCTTTTTGTTTTGGATGCCAGACCTATTCCTCTTCGTCGGCGTCCTTGTCCTTCGACTTCAGCGCCGAAAGCTTGGCGAAGACGGCGTTGGCGTCAAGTTCGCGGTCCTCGTCCTTCGGCTTTTCGGGCGCCGGCACCAGCCGTTCGGTCAAGGCGGCCGGCAGCAGCGTATCGCCGACCGGCTGCGCCTGCTCGCGGCCGCGCGAGGCGCGGTTGATTTCCATATCGAGGTCGATCTGCGACGTCAGGCCGAGCGTCACCGGATCCATCGGCTGGAGATTGGCGGAGTTCCAGTGCTTTCTGTCGCGGATCTGGTCGATCGTCGACTTCGTTGTGCCGACAAGGCGGGCAATCTGCGCATCCTTGAGCTCGGGATGGTTGCGCACCAGCCAGAGGATGGCGTTGGGCCGGTCCTGGCGCTTCGACAGCGGCGTGTAGCGCGGACCCTTGCGTTTGGATTCCGGCACCCGCACCTTGGGATCGGAGAGCTTCAGCCGGTGGTTCGGGTCCTTCTCGGCGCGCGCGATCTCGTCGCGAGTGAGCTGGCCGGTCATGATCGGGTCCATGCCCTTGATGCCTTGCGCCGACTCGCCGTCGGCGATCGCCTTGACCTCAAGCGGATGCAGTCCGCAGAACTGCGCGATCTGCTCGAAGGAAAGCGCTGTGTTGTCAACCAGCCAGACGGCGGTCGCCTTTGGCATCAGCAGCGTATTGGCCATTACAAAAATCCTTCTCGTTCGCCCGCGTTCCCGCGCGGGCGGTGGTTTAGAGCCACCAAAATGGGAAAATCGCGGTCTATATAACCGCTCGCTCGCCGTTTCGCAATGTTTTTGGCAGGCGCGCGTCAAGGACGGCACGGCAGCGCGACCAGCAGACCGCGAAGGGTCGGCAGATGACGCCATGCAGTCGAAAAGCTTCAAAAAGACAAAGCCCGCCAGACCAAGGTCGGGCGGGCTCGGAACCGGCGACGGAAATCCGTCTGCTGCGGCTCTGGCTTCTAAAGCTTGATCCCGAACCGCGGCTCGGCGTTGCCGAAAAGCAGCGCCCGGTCTTCGGGCGGGATCGTGCTCGAGATCAAAGCCCTTTGCGGGCGATTCTCTCGATGTCGCCGCGGTTGATGCCGAGGTCGTTGAGCTGACGAGCATTCAGCCGGTTCAGTTCGCGCACGGTTTCGTTGTACATGCGCCAGTTACGGAAAGCGCGGATCGGGTTCATGATAGTCCTCCATCGTTTTGATGCCGCGTAAATAGGCATCGGCGATGAAAAATTGAACAGACGCTTTTGCATGGCCGCAATGCGTTTGTTGCATTGCACCGTTAAACTTTCGTTCAGCCTGTTTGCGGGCCGTCAGGCGACATCGAGCACAATCTTGCCGATGTGCTCACCCTCCTCCATCCGCTCATGCGCCCGCCACGCTTCCTTGAGCGGGAAGATCGTATCCATCACCGGCGCAACCTTGCGTGTGCCGAGCAGCGGCCAAACCTGCGCCTCCAGCGCAGCCGCAACTGCCGCCTTGAACTCCACGGTGCGTGGCCTGAGCAGCGATCCTGTGTGCACGAGCCGCTTGGCCATGATCTTGAAGAAATCGGCGCTCGCCACCGCCCCGCCCTGCGTCGCGATCTGGACGATGCGGCCTTCCATGGCTGCAGCCTCATAGTTTCGCGCCACATAGTCGCCGCCGACCATGTCGAGGATGACATTGGCACCCTTGCCGCCGGTTGCCTCCTTGACTGCGGCCACGAAGTCTTCCTCGCGGTAGTTGATCGCCCGGTCGGCGCCGAGCTTGAGGCAGGCGTCGCATTTCTCCTTGCTGCCGGCGGTGGTGACGACATAGGCGCCGAAAGCGGCAGCAAGCTGGATCGCCGTGGTGCCGATACCCGACGAGCCGCCATGCACGAGCAGGGTCTCGCCGCTCTTCAGGCCGCCGCGCTCGAAGACATTGTGCCAAACAGTGAAGTAGTTTTCCGGCAGCGCCGCCGCTTCGGTGTAGGTAAAGCCGGCGGGCAGCGGCAGCACGCTGCCGGCGTGCACTCTGACATATTCGGCATAGCCGCCGCCCGCCGTCAGCGCACAGACCCGGTCGCCGACGCGCCAGCGCGATATCTCGTCACCAAGGGCAGCAACTTCGCCTGCTGCTTCCAGGCCCGGCAGATCCGACGCTCCCGGCGGTGGCGGATAGGCGCCCTTGCGCTGTTGCACATCCGGCCGGTTGACGCCGGCGGCCCGCACCCGGATCAGGATCTCGCCGGGACCGGGAACCGGTACGTCGCGGGTTTCCGGTTTCAGCACTCGCGGCCCGCCCGGTTCCGATATGGCGATCGCCATCATCTTCGCCGGAATTTTCTGTGCGTTCGCCATGAATTTTCCCGTCGTGCTCCGCCGGTTTTTCGTGCCAGCTCTTGCCCGCCATTTGCATCCATACCCTTGCCCTATGTATGCTCATTGGCAAATCAGGCAAATGGGCAATCACGGAGGAGCGACGATGGCGATCTTCGACGACGAACCCAAGAAGAAAGCGCGCCCGCACGAGATCGGGCAGGATCTGTCGCTGCTTTCCGTCGATGAATTGTCCGAACGGATCGGCATCCTGCGCGACGAGATCGCCCGGCTGGAAGCCGAGCTCAAGACCAAGGGCTCGACCAAGTCGGCGGCAGAGGCGCTGTTTCGCCGCGGGTAGTTACTGCGGGCAATTCCAAAAGCTCGGGCACGCCGCCGAAAAGCCCGAATGCCGCTGTCTCCAGACTTGTGCCCTAAACCCCAGCCGGATTGAAAAATGTTCGCAAGCTACAGACCGATCCTCTCGCTGCTGCGCGGCACCGCGTTCCTGTTGGCGGCATCCGGACTGCACGGTCTGCTGTTGCCGCTGCGCGGCCAGGTGGAGGGCTTCTCGACGGCATCGCTCGGCCTGATGGGCACGGCTTGGGCCGGCGGCTTCGTCACCGGCTGCTTCTTTGCGCCACGCATCGTGCGCCGCGCCGGTCATGTCAGGGCTTTCGGCGCCTTTGCCGCATCGGGAGCGATCGTCGCACTGCTCACCGGCCTGATCATCGACGAATATACCTGGATCCTGCTGCGCGCCTTCACCGGCTTCACCATGGCCGGCGCCTTCATGGTTATCGAAAGCTGGCTCAACGAGAAGGCCACCAACGAAAACCGCGGCACCGTTTTCGGCCTCTACATGATGGTCACCTATGCCTCGATCATGGGCGGTCAGATGATCGTTGCCGGCGGCGATGTGAGATCGGCGTCGCTGTTCATGATCACCGGCATTCTGTTCTGCCTGTCGCTGATCCCGACGGCGGTCTCGACGGCGTCTCACCCCAAGCCGCTGCAGGACGTGTCGCTTGACGTCAAGGGGCTCTACGTCAATTCGCCGGTGTCGGCGATCGCTTGCGTGCTGATCGGCATCGCCAACGGCGCCTGGGGTACACTTGGTGCCGTCTATGGAGCGCGCATCGGCATCTCGACAGCCGAGATCGCGCTGATGATGAGCCTCGTGGTCATCGCCGGTGCCGCCATGCAGCTTCCGGCCGGGCGGCTCTCCGACACGACGGACCGTCGTTTCGTGCTGGCGGGCGCGGCCTTCGGTGCTGCGCTGTTTGCCATCGCCATCTTCCTGTTCGAACCGCGCTCCGGCGTCTTCGTCATCGTCTGCACCGCCGCCTACGGCGCCTTCGCCTACACGCTCTATTCGATCGCGGTGGCGCATGCCAATGACCATGCGCGATCGGAGGACTTCGTCAAAGTGTCGGGCGGCCTGCTGCTGCTTTATGGCTTCGGCACGATGATCGGTCCGCTGGTGGCCGCCGGCCTGATGGGCTGGATGCGCCCTGAGGGGCTGTTCCTGGCCACTGCGCTCGCGCATCTCAGCCTGGCTGGCTATACGCTGCTGCGCATCAGCCGTCGCGCGCCGGTGCCGATCGAAGGCCGCGATGCCTTCAAGACCCAGCCCGCCGATCGCTCGGTGACGCCGGAAGCGTTGCGGCTCGACCCGCGCAGAAAAGCTGAAGCCGACAGTTGAGATTCGAGGCGCTTTGCCCCACAAATAAGGCATGATGCTTTCCGACGCCTTCATGGCGATTGCCGATCCCAACCGGCGCCATCTCTTGGAAGAGCTCCGGCGCGGACCGAAGACCGTCAACGAATTGGCATCCGGCTTGCCGGTGTCCCGCCCGGCCGTTTCGCAGCACCTGAAGGTGCTGCTTGATGCGGGGTTGGTCAACGCCAAGCCGGAAGGCACCAGGCGCGTCTATACGGTCAGCAATGCCGGCTTCCTGAAGCTCAACATCTGGCTTGACCAGTTCTGGGATGCGGAGCAGCTCGGTTCACCCGGAAGCTGAGGGGCATCGTCAGCGCGTCGAGCAACTATGCAGCATCGGGCCTAGAGCAATTCCAGGAAAAGTGTGAAACGGTTTTCCGTACGGAATTGCGCAAAAACAAAGAGATAGAGCGGTTCGGCGTTTCCGTGAAACGATGAACCACTCTAGCCATTGTTGTAGGGGAAGAGCTTGAAATACGGCTGCGCTTCCTCGATCACACGGGCAACCGAGGGGCGTTGCAGCAACCGGTCGTGATAGCGCCTGACCGCAGGATATTCGTCTCCGAACGGCTCGACCTTGTTGGCGTAGAACAGCGCGGGGGCGGCAGCGCAGTCGGCCATGGTGAAGCTCGCACCCACCGCCCATGTCCTCGACTGCATGTCCTGTTCAATGATGGCGTAGGAGCTGCGCAGCTGGGCGCGGGCCTGCTCGACGCCGAACGGATCGGTCTTGCCCTCCGGCCGCAGCCGGTCGCCAACGATCTTCTGCATCGGTTCCTGGACGTAGAAGTCATAGAAGCGGTCGGCAAGCCGGGTCTGACGGGCGAGATCGAGATCGCCGGGGATCAGCTCGACCGGTCCGGGATAATACGCGTTGAGATATTCGATGACGATCGTCGATTCCGGCACGGTCCGGTCCAGCGCCTCATCGCGCAGCACCGGCATCTTGCCGGCCGGCCACAATTTCAGGAACGCCGCGCGCGACTGTTCGTTGCCGAGATCGACGACGACCGATGTGAATGGCGTGCCGTTCTCATAGAGCGCGATCAGCGGTTTCCAGCAGAAGGAGGCCAGCGGATGAAGATGCATCGTCAGGGACATTTTTGCTCCTATCTTTGGTGCTTCGTCTCGCGGGCATCCGGTGTCAAGGTTCGGCCCGCTGCTACGTGGCCCGGCTGTGGGCGACGATCGCATCGATGATCGCGGCCCAATCGTCGGGATGCAGCTCGTGGCCGCCGCCCTCGATCCGGACCAGTCTTGCACCGGCGACCGCGTCGGCAAGAGCGGCGCCATGCTCGGCTGGAAAGATCGGATCGTCGGTGCCGTGGATAACGAGGAGCGGAATCTTCATCTCGTGCAGCCGCCCCGTCCAGTCCTCGCCGCTCCGATCTTCGCCGCCCTTGAGCATGAAGTGATTGGTCGCGCTGAGAAAGCCGCCGGACCGGTCGTAGTCCTGTTCCACGAACGCTCTCGTCCGCGCCTCATCGAACGGATGCGCGGTGCCGGCGAGCGCACGCGCGTTTTTGACCATGAAATCGACCGCTTGGCCACGGTCAGACCAGTCGACCTTGGCGCCTTCGGCCGAATGTTTCCTATAGGCCTCGGTGGTTCCGGGCAAATGCGACGTATCGATGCCCAGGGGCGAGCTGCTGATCACCGTCAGCGAATTGACACGCGGCGGGTATTTCAACGCAACGAGCTGCGCGATCATACCGCCCATCGACATGCCGACCACGTGCGCCTTTCGGATTCCCTGGTCGTCAAGGACGCGGACGGCATCGTCCACCATGTCGTCGAATGTATAAGGCGGCTCGCCCGGCGCGTATTTGGTCGAACGGCCGGTATCGCGATTGTCATAGCGGATCACGAAGCGACCCTCGCCGGCCAGCTTCCGGCAAAACGCTTCGGGCCACCAAAGCATGGAAGCCATCGCGCCCATGATCAACAACACCGCCGGATGGGCCGGATCGCCGAACGTCTGGGATACGATTTCGGGGTGTTCGGCGTTTCTCATGACTTTCCTCCTTGGGCTGCAAATCCGATTGCAAGTTGCAATCAGTTGCACGATATTAAAACCGATACGATAGTGCAACCGGTTTTTGGAGATTCGCATGAACATCGATCGTCGGTCCGGATGCCCCATCAACCTGTCGCTCGAAGTGTTCGGTGACCGGTGGAGCCTGATCATCCTTCGCGACATCATCTTCGGCGGCAGACGCC
Source organism: Mesorhizobium sp. M0590 (assembly GCF_040320905.1). Lineage (NCBI taxonomy): Bacteria > Pseudomonadati > Pseudomonadota > Alphaproteobacteria > Hyphomicrobiales > Phyllobacteriaceae > Mesorhizobium > Mesorhizobium sp. M0590. Next base: position 251,603 of record NZ_JAMYQN010000001.1, on the reverse strand, counting down.
ACTTTCGCGAACTGCTCAACGGCTCGATGGAGGGCATCGCCTCCAACATCCTCGCCGACCGGCTGAAGCGGCTGATGGAGCTCGGCATGCTGACCAAGGCGGACGATCCCTCCCACAAGCAAAAGGCGATCTACAGCCTGACCGAAATGGCGATTACGCTGGTGCCGATCCTGGCGCATCTCGGCGCCTGGGGCCGCGTCTGGCTGCCGGTCAGCGAAGAGCTCTCTATCCGTGCCGAGCTTCTGGAAAAAGGCGGCCCGCCGATGTGGGATAAGTTCATGAACGAGTTGCGCCACGAGCATCTGGGTGCGTCTCCCGCCCCATCTGGACCCACCGTCCGCGCGACTTTGCAGGCCGGATACGATGCGGTAGTCGCCCGCAAGGCGGAGCGAGTCGGCTGCGATCCGGCGCCATGACCAACTTATTTTCCCAATTGCGGGCTGGCTCTGCTATCAAGGGACTGAAGATAATTTACGGATTGGATAACGCTCTTGGTCGAGAACTCTAAGGACACTGCCCGTGCGCGGGCCGATTTGCGTTTCAAGAAACAGGAAGAGGCAGCCACGGTTCGCCAGAAGGCGATGGCGGAATATGTCGCCGAGAGCGACGCTCGCCAAGCCAAGACCAACAAGCTGCGGGCGCTGCGCCTCGCCAAGGAAGCGGAAGACCTGGCCAATGCGCCTCCGGCCCCGGTGAAGAAGCCTCGCGCCAAGAAGAAATAGGCCGGCGCTCCCAGAATGCATGCTTCCTTTCGCACGCGAAACAGTTCACTCGGAGTCTGTTCTGCCGGTTGATAACTGGCGCGTTTAGGAGACGGCCATGACCGCACTGACGCTCGACAAAGCCCTTGAAATCATCGCCGCCGCCTTTGCCAAGGGTGCCGAGCTCAAGCTCAGGCCGCTTGGCGTCTCGGTGCTCGACGCCGGCGCCCATCTGGTCGCGTTCCAGCGTCAGGACGGCGCCTCTTTCCTGCGTCCGCAAATGTCGGCCGGCAAGGCCTATGGCGCGCTCGCTATCGGCATGGGCTCGCGCCGGGTGGAAGCTTTCGCCAAGGAGCGCCCGCATCTGATCGCCGGCGTCTCCGACGTGTCGGGCGGGCGCGTCCTGCCGGTCGTCGGCGGCGTGCTGATCCGCGACAACGCCGGCACGATCATCGGCGCCATCGGTATTTCCGGCGACACGTCCGACAATGATGAAACGGCAGCCATCGCCGGCGTCGAGGCGGCTGGCTTCACCGCTGACCCGGGCTGAGTCGGGATCCTTAACTCATATTGATGTCGCGGGTGGCCGACCGCATCGACACCGAAAAGCCGGCCAGCACGTCGATCAGCGCTATGACCATCAGTGTGAAGAAAACGGAATGGGCGGCGCCCTTCACCAGCAGGAACTCGACCAGATAGGCCACAAAGACGAAGGTCGACAAAAGATGGTCCATGATCGAGGCATTTGTCGTGCGCGTCGACTTCACCACTTCGACGAACAAGAAGATCAGTGCGATCAGCACGATGAGGTCGCCGAGTGTCATCGAGAACACGCCACCCGACATCATCCGGACCGAAAACATTTCGGTGGCCCACGGATCGTCGCCGCTGCCGAATATTCCCAGAAGCCCGAGATTGTAGAGGATGAAAGGCACGATCAGCAGCGGGATGGCACCGAACATGTGGCGGCTCCGGTTGGACTGATCTTTGTAGAGTGCGCCCGGCGTTCGCCGTCAAGAATTTTCGTGCGGCCGATAAACACGGACAAAGACGGCGTGAAACAACAATGTCAGGCCCGGCTGATACGATCAGTTGTCGCAAACGCAAAAAGACCGGCCAATGGCCGGTCGTTTCGCAACCCATAAACCGTCGAAAGCTCTCTCAGCTTTCCTTCGGCTCCAGAACCTGGCGACCGCGATACATGCCGGTCTTCAGGTCGATATGGTGCGGACGGCGCATCTCGCCGGAGTTCTTGTCCTCGACATAGGTCGGGGCCTTCAGTGCGTCGGCAGAACGGCGCATGCCGCGCTTCGACGGAGAGGTTTTTCGTTTCGGAACGGCCATGGATATGCTCCACTACATGGTCAAAACGCCCCGGCGGCCCTCGTGAAAGGGCCACATCAGGGGCCGGAATCTGAGAAAGTCGGGTGCCTATACACGCCCGACGGCGTTTTGGCCAGCGTCGCCGTGTTTTTTTTTGACACTATCGCAGGCAACCGACATAGGCGCCGGCGCGGCCGGCGCGCCGTTCGATCAACGCGGCAAGCCGCCTCAGTCCCGGCCCGGGCTTCGCCGGATTGCGCACGATCGGATTCGGCAAGGTGACGGCAAGCAGCGCTGCCTGCCGGCGCGACAGCTGTTTTGCCGAGACGCCGAAATGATGCTGGGCGGCGGCCTCGATGCCGTAGATGCCCGGTCCCCATTCGGCGATGTTGAGGTAGATCTCCATGATCCGCCGTTTCGACAGCACCGCATCGAAATAGACGGCCAGCGGCAGTTCCACGACCTTACGGACCGAGCCCAACGGCCGCGACCATAGATAAAGATTCTTTACCGTCTGCATGGTGATGGTCGAGGCGCCACGTGTCATCTCGCCGGCGAGCGCATCGTCGACGACGCCGCGCAACTCGCCCAGATCGACGCCGCGATGGAAACAGAACTGCCCGTCCTCCGACATGATGACCGAATATGCCAGCACCGGCGCGACATCGTCGATGGAAACCCAGCGCCGATCGTAGCCAGAAAACGTCGCCAGGTCCTTCAGCATCAATGTCGACACCGGATGCACGAATGTCGGCAGGTACAGGAAGGTCAGCACCACCGGCACCAGCGCCAGCACGACCGCGACGGCGATGCCGCGCCGGACCCAGCGTTGAAGACCGATGCGGCTGCCGCGTCTCGGTCTCGCCATGTCCAACCCTTCGGTTTCGTGATCGACGATCGGTTCCGCCAAGCCACCCAGTCCGCGCTACTCCCTGCCCCCGGCATAATGGCGCTTGGCTTCTTGCGCAACGTCTGAGTGTCGGCTACCGCTCCCGACCATGACGAAAGACGACCAAATGGCGTTCGAAGCTGCACTTATTGCCCGGGCAGTTCCGCTCGAGGCGCTGCTGAGGCGGTTGCTCGACGGACGGACGCTTTCGGGCGAGGTCGCGCGGCCCGAACGCCTGATGGCGGCAATGCGACATGGCGTGCTGAACGGCGGCAAACGACTGCGTCCCTTCCTGGTCATGGAAAGTGCTGCACTGTTTTCAGCCGACGGCGAGGCGGCGCTGCGCGTCGCGGCGGCGCTCGAATGCGTGCACTGCTATTCGCTCATCCATGACGATCTGCCGGCCATGGACGACGACGATTTGCGCCGCGGCCAGCCGACCGTGCACAGGGCTTTCGATGAGGCGACCGCCATTCTTGCGGGCGACGCCTTGCTGACACTTGCCTTCGACATCCTTGCCGACGAGGCGACAATGCTGCCGGCCGAGCGCAGGGCAACGCTGGTGCTGGCACTGGCCCGCGCCGCCGGGGCGGGAAGCATGGTCGGCGGCCAGATGCTCGATCTCGAAGCCGAACAAAGCCGGCCGGACGAGGCCGGCATCATCCGGCTTCAGGCGATGAAAACCGGTGCGCTGATCCGCTTTGCCTGCGAAGCGGGCGCTATCCTTGCCGGCGCGCCGTCGGGCGACCGCGAAAGGCTGGCCGAGTTCGGCTCGGCGATCGGGCTTGCCTTTCAGCTTGCCGACGATCTGCTCGACCTGACCGCCGACGCGCATCAGATGGGCAAGGCGACCGGCAAGGATGCCCCGGCCGGCAAGGCGACGCTGGTCGCGCTGCACGGACCGGACTGGGCGCGGGGCCAGCTCCATGGCCTCGTTGACCAGGCTCATGCGTTGCTCGAACCTTTTGGCGAGCAGGCTGCGCTTCTGAAACAAGCGGCGCAGTTCGTAGCGGCCCGCAACAATTAAGCGCGCCCCTATGGCGCGCCGGAGAATTGGCGACTGATCGGCCGGACGCCCTCGCAACCGGCCGATCGGGATCATTTCCGGCGATGTCGGACCACATGGACCCGCCACACCAGTTGCCGAGCCATTCTTCAGCCTCGCGGCAGGGTTCCGCGGCTCGGGTGGACAGCGGTCAGCCGTCGCCAGTTGTCTTTTCCACCACGGGCTGCGGAACCGGTTCCATCTCGGCCGCCGCCTCGACCGCCTGCGCCTCGGCCGGCTTGCGCCGGTTGCGGATGATGGCGGCGATGCGATCGCGGATTTCGCCGGCGCTGAGGAACACCGGAACGCGCGCCACCGGCGCGGTCGGCTCAAAGGACAGGCCAAGGCCGGTGATCCTGCCCTTGTCGTCGACGTCGCGGACGATCAGCTCGATCGGACCGAGCAGCACGCGGTCGGCGTATTCGGCGTGGCCGCCGAGCCGCGTAGTGACCAGGTCGCCAATGCTGAGCTTGCGTTCCGCTTCGGTCAGGCCCGGCGCGTAGGCGGTCTCCAGTTCCTCGGCGGGGCGTGACGGATCGACGGCGAAGGCCCCGAAGAAATCCGCGTCCTCGGGATCGACCACGGCACGGCTGGCGAACAGCTTGTCGAGCAGGCGCGGATAGCGGTCCGGCACGAAGATGTAGACATGGTCGCCGGCCGCCAGCCGGCCCATATCCTGGAAGCGCATCGAGCGTCCGTCGCGCAGCACCAGCGACGGCCGCGCCCAGCGCGGAATGCGTTCGCCGCGCGCCACCGGGCTGCCAGGTGCCACGCGGTAGGCGAGAAGCTCATGATGGGCGGAGCCCGGCAGTTCCAATTCGACCTTGTCGAGCGGTCCCAGGCGGGCCGGCACGATAAGGCCGAGACGGCGCGCCAGCGGCCCGACGGTCCATCCCTGGATGATCAGCGAGACCAGCACGATGATGAAGGCAGTGTTGAAGATGAGGCGGCCGTTCTCAAGACCGCCGAGCAGCGGCGTGATGGCAAGCAGGATCGACACGGCACCACGCAGGCCAACCCACGAGACGAAGGCGACTTCCGGGCGTGGCAGACGGAACGGCACCAGGCAGAGCCAGACGGCGATTGGCCGTGCCACAAATACCAGGAACAGGCCGAGCAGCACTGCCGGCACCAGGATCGCCGGAAATTGCGAAGGCGTCGCGAACAGGCCGAGGATCAGGAACATGATGATCTGCGCCAGCCACGACATGCCGTCCTGGAAGCGCTTGAGGATGGTGACGGCCCGGATATCGGAATTGCCGGCAATCAGGCCTGCGAGATAGACCGCCAGAAAGCCGGAGCCCCCGACGGCACCGGCGGCAGCGAACACCATAAGCGACAGCGTCAGCACGAAGATCGGCAGCAGGCCGTGATCGAGATTGAGGCGATCGACAAGGCGCACGATGGCCATGCCGCCGAGAATGCCGATGACCGCGCCGAGCCCCATGTTGACAAGGAAGCCGACGGCAAGATCGGTGACCAGCACCTTGGCCTCGGGGTGGGTATTGGCGGCGATGACCTCGACCAGCGTGATGGTCAGGAAGATGGCGATCGGGTCATTTGTGCCGGATTCCACCTCGAGCGTGGACCGCACGCGCTCGCGCAAATTAATCTCGCCGGCGCGCAGCAGGAAGAACACCGCCGCGGCGTCGGTCGAGGCGACGGCGGCACCGAGCAGGAAGGATTCCAGCCAGGTCAGGTCGAGCAGATAATAGGCGGCGGCGCCGAAGAGTCCGGTGGTCAAAAGGACGCCGAATGTGGCCAGCGACAGCGCCGGCCCGGCCGCCTGCCGCAAGGCGTTGAGCGGCGTGCCAAAGCCGGAATCGAAAAGGATGACCGCCAGCGCCAATGAGCCGGCAAAATAAGCAACTCGGGCATTGTCGAAATGGATGCCGAGACCGTCGGTTCCGGTGGCGAGGCCGATGCAGAGAAACAGCAGCAGGAGAGGGGCGCCGAAACGGAAGGCGATCAGGCTTGAAAACGCGGCGGCAACGACAAGTGCTGCGCCAACGAGCGTCACAAGATAGATACCATGCTCCATTCGTTGGTCGCCCCTAGTCGATATGCTCCGGCATCACGGGAGAGTGGGGCGAAGACATGGCCGCTGCAAGGCAGCAGCGTGGCTTTTTGCCCCACGCTGCCGATCGTCGAAAGTTTTGGCACCCCCGAGCAGCGGAGCGTGCCTCGGCGGTTCGTGCTGCAATGAAAAACGCCCGGACTGAGCCGGGCGTCTCCAGGTCGAGAAGCTGGCTCTGCGATCAGGCGATGGTCTTGCCGAAGGCGACGGCGGTATCGCCCATGCGGTTGGAAAAGCCCCACTCATTGTCGTACCACGACAGCACCGAAACGAAGTTGCCGTCCATGACCTTGGTCTGGTCGAGCGCCACGATCGAGGAATGCGGATCATGGTTGAAGTCGATCGAAACATTGGGGTGACGGGTAACGGCGAGGATGCCCTTCAGCTTGCCGTTCGAGGCGGCGATCACCGCGTCATTGATCTCCTGGACGGTGGTCGGCCGCTTGGCGATGAACTTGAAATCGACGAGCGAGACGTTCGGGGTCGGCACGCGGATGGAGATGCCGTCGAGCTTGCCCTTGAGTTCGGGCAGTACCAGGCCGATGGCCTTGGCAGCACCGGTCGAGGTCGGAATCTGCGACAGCGCGGCGGCGCGGGCGCGGTAGAGGTCCTTGTGCATGGTGTCCAGCGTCGGCTGGTCGCCGGTGTAGGAATGGATCGTCGTCATCATGCCCTTCTCGATGCCGACCGCCTCATTCAGCACGGCCGCCAGCGGCGCCAGGCAGTTGGTGGTGCAGGAGGCGTTCGAGATGACGATGTGGTCCTTGGTCAGCTTGTCGTGATTGATGCCATAGACGACGGTGAGATCGGCGCCCTCTGCCGGAGCGGAGACGAGAACGCGCTTGGCACCGGCGGTCAGATGGGCGACGGCCTTGTCGCGGGCGGTGAAGATTCCGGTGCATTCGAGCGCGATGTCGATGCCAAGCTCCTTCCAGGGCAGTTGCGTCGGATCCTTGATCGCGGTGACCTTGAATTTTTCCTTGCCGACGATGATCTGGTCACCGTCAACCGTCACCTCGTGCGGAAAGCGGCCATGGACGCTGTCGAAGCGCAGCAGATGCGCGTTGGTCTCGACCGGGCCGAGATCGTTGACCGCGACGACGTCGATATCCTTGCGGCCGGATTCATGGATGGCGCGCAGGATGTTGCGGCCGATGCGGCCGAATCCGTTGATGGCAACTCTGACGGTCATTGTTCTCTCCCTGGGAGTTGGAGGCCGAAGATCAAGTCCGCAGCTTCATAACGGCGGACGGGCAAAGAATCCAGCCGCCGAGGCGTGGATTTAAATCGATTAGTGCTCCACCGCCCGGCAAAACCGCTATGCCAGCCTTTGCCGGGCGGGGCTCACTTTCATTTGCCATGCAGACGGGCTTCCGCCGCCTTCACCGTTGCCTCGGCTGTGATGCCGAAATGCGGGTAGAGCTGTTCGATGGTGCCGGAGGCGCCGAAGCCGGTCATGCCGACAAAGATGCCGTCGGTGCCGATGAAGTGATCCCAGCCCTGACGGATGCCGGCTTCGATGGCAATCTTGAGCGGCGCATTGCCGATCGTCCTGCTGCGATAGTCGGCGCTCTGCTTGTCGAACAATTCGAAGCACGGCACCGAGACGACGCGGGTCGCGTGGCCGTGCTTTTCCAAGGCCTCGCGGGCGGCCAGCGCGATCTCGACCTCGGAGCCCGAAGCGAAGATCGTCACCGCCGCCTCGCCACTGGCGGCGGCAAGTTCATAGGCGCCGCGGCTGGAGAGGTTTTCCGCAACGAAGTCGTTGCGTACCGTCGGCAGGTTCTGCCGGGTCAGCGCCAATGTCGAAGGCGTCTTTTCCGACTCAATGGCCAACTGCCAGCATTCCGCGGTTTCCACCGCGTCGGCCGGGCGGAAGACATTGTGGTTCGGAATGGCGCGAAGTGCTGCCAGATGCTCGACCGGCTGATGGGTCGGGCCGTCTTCGCCAAGGCCGATGGAATCATGGGTCATGACGAAGATCGAGCGGATGCCCATCAGCGAAGCAAGCCGCATCGCCGGACGGGCATAATCGGAAAAGCACATGAAAGTGCCGCCATAGGCGATAATGCCGCCATGCAATGTCAGCCCGTTGAGCGCGGCCGCCATGCCGTGCTCGCGAACGCCGTAATGAACGTAGCGCTGGCCGTAATCGTCGGCGGTGATGTTCTTGGTCTGGCTAGTCTTGGTGTTGTTGGAGCCGGTCAAATCGGCCGAGCCGCCGATGGTTTCGGGCACGGCGCCGTTGATGACCTCCAGCGCCATTTCCGATGACTTACGGGTGGCGACCTTCGGCTTGTCGGCGACGAGCTTCTTCTTGTAATCGCCAATGACGGCGTCGAAGTTGGCTGGCAGCGTGCCACTGATGCGGCGTTCGAACTCTGCGCGCAATTTGGCATCAGCCTTGGCAAGCCGGCTTTCCCAGTCGGTGCGCGCCTTGACGCCGGTCCGCCCGGCGATACGCCATGCGTCGAGGATATCGGCCGGAACCTCGAAGGGCGGATAATCCCAGCCGAAGAATTTTCTGGCGCCAGCGATTTCCTCGGCGCCGAGCGGCGAGCCATGCGCCTTGTTGGTGCCGGCCTTGGTCGGCGCGCCGAAGCCGATGGTCGTCTTGCAGGCGATCATCGTCGGCTTGTCGGAGTGGCGGGCCGCTTCGATGGCATAGGCGATCGCTTCCGGGTCCTGGCCGTCGATATGGCTGGCATTCCAGCCGGACGCCTGGAAGCGGGCGACCTGATCGGTGTTATCGGCGAGCGACACTGGGCCATCGATCGAGATGTTGTTGTTGTCCCAGAAGACGATCAGCTTGTTCAGCTTCAGATGCCCGGCAAGCGCGATGGCTTCCTGGGATACGCCTTCCATCAGGCAGCCGTCGCCGGCCAGCACATAGGTGTAGTGGTCGACGAGATCATTGCCGAAAGCGGCATTCATGATGCGCTCGCCGAGTGCGAAGCCGACCGAATTGGCAAGGCCCTGGCCGAGTGGGCCTGTCGTCGTCTCGATGCCGGCGGCATGGCCGTATTCCGGGTGGCCCGCGGTCCTCGACCCCAATTGGCGGAACTGCTTGATCTGGTCGATGGTGATGTCTTCGTAGCCGGTCAGATAGAGCAGCGAGTAAAGCAGCATCGAGCCGTGGCCGGCCGACAGGATAAAGCGATCGCGGTCCGGCCAATGCGGGTTCTTCGGATCGTATTTGAGAAAGCGGGTGAACAGCACCGTGGCGATGTCGGCGCAGCCCATGGGCAATCCGGGATGGCCGGAGTTTGCCTTCTCCACAGCGTCCATGGCGAGAAAACGGATCGCATTGGCCATCCGGTCATGTTGTTCGCGCGAAGTCATGCTTCCTCCAAAATGGGGGTTTGGGCCTTGGGAAAGCCCTTGAAAAGGGTGCGCGACACATAGCAGGCGCGGCCTTTTAGTCAACAAATCGGTGTGCTTTTGCCGGTCTTGTGATGGCCATGCGCGACTTACATTAGCGTTAGCAGGGGACAGTCGCGACAGCTTTATTGACGTGCGGTTCACACGACGCGTAATGTTTCAGGGATAACGCGTTCTGAACGTGGATGATTCGGTGATGGGCAGGGCGCAGGACGAAAGCCATGACCGGGGAAACGACCCTCAAGGAAGTCATTGCCAGGCTGGGTAAGGCCATCGAAGGGCTGGAAAACGCCGTCGCGGCCAAGCTCGAGCACGAGCGGGACTATTCGGAAGCCGAGGCCGAAGTGCAGCGGATGAACGCCGACCGCTCGCGGCTGGCGCAGGAGCTCGACAATTCCGAGGCCCGCGCCGAACGGCTGGAAGATGCCAACAAGGAAGTGTCGCGAAGGCTGGTGACAGCCATGGAAACCATCCGCGCGGTACTGGACAGGTAGGCCAATGGCACAAGTCACGGTTTCCATCGACGGCAAGCAGTATCGGATGGCCTGCGACGAGGGCCAGGAAGAGCATCTGATCGATCTTGCCGAGCGCTTCGACCGCTATGTCTCGCATCTGAAGGATTCTTTTGGCGAGATCGGCGACCAGCGGCTGACCGTGATGGCCGGCATCATGGTCATGGACGAGCTTTCGGAACTGCAGAAGCGGGTCAAGGGCATGGAAAGCGAAGTGCTGACGCTGCGCAAGACGCGCGACGACGCACTGACCAAGGCCGACAAGAACGATTCCGTGCTGACCGGGGCGCTCGGCGCACTGGCCCAGCGCATGGAAGACCTGGCGACGACGCTGGCAGTGAACAAGGCCTGAACCAGCGCAGCGAAAATTCCTGCTGCATTTGCCGAGAAGCAATGAAAATATTTCGCCGCCGGCCTTGATGCCGGCGCAACAGGCGTTTGAAGGATGACGCCGGAGTGATAGAAAGGCAAAAGCAGCGCCGGGCAACGCCGGCTGCGATCTGCACGCACAGGGTAAGGGACACGTCATGAGCCTTCGCATCAACGATATCGCACCGGACTTCACCGCTGAGACCACGCAAGGACCGATCAGCTTCCATGAATGGATCGGCGACGGCTGGGCGGTATTGTTCAGCCATCCCAAGAACTTTACGCCGGTTTGCACGACCGAACTCGGCACAATGGCCGGGCTCGAAGGCGAGTTCAGGAAGCGCAACGTCAAGATCATCGGCATCTCGGTCGATCCCGTCCAAAGCCATGAAAAGTGGCAGAACGACATCAAGACCGCGACCGGTCATTCGGTGAACTACCCGCTGATCGGCGACAAGGATCTCAAGGTCGCCAAGCTTTACGAGATGCTGCCGGCGGGTGCCGGCGAGAGCTCGGAAGGCCGCACGCCCGCCGACAATGCCACGGTGCGTTCGGTTTACGTCATCGGGCCCGACAAGAAGATCAAGCTGGTTCTCACCTATCCGATGACGACCGGCCGCAACTTCGACGAAATCCTGCGCGCCATCGATTCCATGCAGCTGACCGCCAAGCACCAGGTGGCGACGCCGGCGAACTGGAAGCAGGGCGAGGACGTCATCATCACCGCTGCCGTCTCCAATGAGGATGCCATCAAGCGCTTCGGCGCCTACGAGACGATCCTGCCATATCTCAGGAAAACCAAGCAGCCTTCCGCCTGAGCAGGCAGAGGCGGCACGGAGAATTTTCGGTTTTCCTGGTCGTGTGAGTATGGGGTGCTTGACGGCGCCTGGTTGACGGACAACCATGCCTTTCATTTGCCGTGGCAGAGAAAGTCATTCCTGCCACGGTGAGGATCAAGGGGGCTGGGATTGGACGCATTATCGGCCAGGTCGCAGGTCACCGGCTTCTATGACAAGCCGAGCGGGTCCGTCCAGTATGTGGTCGCCGACATGGCGACCCGCAAATGCGCCATCATAGATCCGGTGCTCGACTTCGACGAAAGGTCCGGTGCAACGGCAACGAAAAACGCCGACGCCCTGCTCGACTTCGTCAGGGAAAGCGGGCTGGAGGTCGAGTGGATCCTCGACACGCATCCGCATGCCGATCATTTCTCCGCCGCCCATTATCTGAGGGGGAGAACCGGAGCGCCGACGGCAATCGGCGAAAAGGTCATCGACGTCCAGAAATTGTGGAAGGTGATCTACAACTGGCCGGAATTCCCCGCCGACGGTTCGCAATGGGACAGGCTGTTCGCCGACGGCGCAACTTTTTCGGTCGGCGGCCTTCCGGCAAGAGTGCTGTTCTCGCCGGGCCACACACTGGCCTCGATCGCTTACGTCATTGGCGACGCCGCCTTCATCCACGACACGCTGTTCATGCCGGACAGCGGCACCGCAAGGACAGACTTTCCGGGCGGCAGTGCCGAGCGGCTCTGGCGTTCGATCGAGGACATCCTGGCGCTGCCGGACGAGACACGTCTGTTCGTCGGTCACGACTACCAGCCGGGCGGTCGCGAAGCGCGGTGGGAAAGCACGGTCGCGGAGCAGAAAGCCGGCAACATCCATGTTGCCGGCTGCAAGACGGAAGCCGACTTCGTCGCGCTCCGCCAGGCCCGCGACAGGACGTTGCCGATGCCGCGGCTGATCCTGCACGCGCTGCAGGTCAATATGAATGGTGGACGCCTGCCGGAACCGGAATCCAACGGGCGGCGCTATCTGAAATTTCCGCTCGATTGCCTGTGAGGAGATGGGTCGCTGGCACTACAATGCTATTTCAGACTCGGCGCCGCCCTCATCGTTCTGCGATGGTCATCCAAGTTATTGATCCTGATTCGATTTTTGCGATGTTTGCATCCGATAGGTCCATGCGGAAGACGGTTGCGGTAGCCGGATGAGGAGCGGCGCAGACGCCAGCTAAGTGTTTAGTCCAGCGTCAGGGTTTTGTTCGGCGGGCTAAATGTTCATACGTGATTTGCCAAGGGTTGCTCTCGGAAGATCTTTCCTCGCCGATCCAATGGAAGCTGGTGGCAGTGATCTCAGTGAAACGCCATCGAGTTTGCAGACCGCGCGAGTCATTGCCGAGCTGGACAATGTCCTTACCCTCGGCCCGGCCGATCTGGCGCGAGCGATCCTGGTTGAGCGGGTCGTTCCATATGATATGCCAGCCATCGATCCCAGGGTCGAAGATGCGCAAGGTCGTACCATACATCGTCGACGGCGCAGGGCGCTTGGGCCTGATCCAAACGTCCTGAATCGCGCGGCCTTCGAGCACCCAGCCAAAATGGCATTCGCCATCCCATTTTTGGATTGCGCCGTCGTCGAGGTAGTGGACCGAGTCCATTTCCCAGCTTCCAATTAGCCATCCATACAGGGCCATGTCTTTCGCTCGGTCGGCTGGCGGACCTTCGGATCCGAGAGCGGCCAGGAACGGAGAAATGGTCATCGTCACACTGCCTTTCGTTTTCAATAGGCTCAACTGCCCGGCGCGGCCCCGGCGCCCGTTGTCGCCCCCGCCTGTCGCAAGCGCCGGGTTTTGAAATGCCCCGGTCGGCGCCGCAACATTGCCGCCACAGCTTGCAGTCTTGCGGTTTTCAGGGCTTGGGGAAAATTGCGGTAATGCCGCTATCGATGCGATCGTCTGGAGACGCCATGGCAAGGCTACTGAGCAGTTATGGCGGCGGATCGGACATCCGCGAAGGCGCCGCGGAACCGGCAACCCGCTAATGCATGTCGCGCAAAAGTGTGCAGCGGTTTTGCGATAACGACATGCATAAAAACAAGAATCTAAAGCGCGTCGCACAAGGCCGGCCGAACGCGACGCGCTTTAGAAAAAACGGCGGCGCCAGTTACCTGACGCCGCCGTTATTTGTTTCTACCGGAAGGTCTTACGCCGCCGGCTGCGCCTCGATGGTGCGCAGCGCCTGCGTCTGGCGCTTGGCCGCGGCCTTGACCGCGTCCTGCACCTTCTCGAAGGCGCGCACCTCGATCTGGCGCACGCGCTCGCGGCTGATATCGAACTCGGCCGACAGCTCTTCAAGCGTCAACGGCTCATCGGCGAGGCGGCGCGCCTCGAAGATGCGGCGTTCGCGGTCGTTGAGCACGGCAAGAGCGCCCGACAGCATGCCGCGCCGGTTTTCCAGCTCGTCCTGCTCGATCAGCATCTCTTCCTGGCTTTCGTGGTCGTCGACCAGCCAGTCCTGCCATTCGCCGGACTCGCCTTCACTGGCCCGGATGGGCGCATTGAGCGAGGCGTCGCCCGACAGACGGCGGTTCATCGACACGACTTCCGCTTCCGAGACGTTCAGCCGGGTGGCAATCTCGGTGATCTGGTCGGGCTTCAAATCGCCTTCGTCGAGCGCCTGGATCTTGCCCTTCACCTTGCGCAGGTTGAAGAACAGGCGCTTCTGGTTGGCGGTGGTGCCCATCTTGACCAGGCTCCACGAGCGCAGGATGTATTCCTGGATAGAGGCCTTGATCCACCACATCGCATAGGTGGCGAGACGGAAACCGCGCTCCGGTTCGAATTTCTTGACGGCCTGCATCAGGCCGACATTGCCTTCCGAGATCACCTCACCGATCGGCAGGCCATAGCCGCGATAGCCCATGGCGATCTTGGCGACGAGCCGAAGGTGGCTGGTGACGAGCTTGTGCGCAGCCGTGGTGTCCTCATGCTCGGCATAGCGCTTGGCGAGCATGTACTCTTCCTGCGGCTGAAGCATCGGAAAGCGGCGGATTTCTTCCAGGTAGCGGCTGAGACCGCCTTCGCCGGAAACGATACTGGGTAATGACTGGGCCATGATAGCGCCCCCTCTCTATTGGAGTGATGCCCCCGAAACGCGGCGGGCATGTGGCGCGAATGCCAAAGGCACATTCGCGCCAACCGACATATATAGGAACAAAACCAGAAAGACAGGCATTTGTTCAACACGAAACAGTGTGTCACGTTGAAGTGAACAGCGCCGGTCAGGTTTTCAGGTGGTTGGTTCAGAGCTTGCGGAAGCCGTCGACGAGTTCCTCCATGTCCCACGGTATCGGTGCTTCGAACCTCATCGTTAGATGGGTATCCGGATGCCGAAATGCAAGGAGGCGGGCGTGCAAAGCTTGTCGCGGAAACGCTTTTACCTTGCTTCTTAGCGGCTCGGGCAACCGATTGGCCTTGGTGCGGAAAGCCTGGCCGTATTCGGGGTCGCCAATCACCGGATGGCCGATATGGGCCATGTGGACGCGTATCTGGTGAGTGCGACCGGTTTCCAGCCGGCATTCGACCAGGCTCGCCGTGGCGAATTCCTGCTGCTGCTCGCCAAAGCGCTCGACAACGGTGAAATGCGTGACGGCGTGGCGGGCATCGTCGCGGCCTTGCGGCACCACGGCGCGGCGTACCCGGTCGGCGGCGCGGCCGAGCGGCGCGTCGACCGTCCCGGTCGGCCTTGCCGGTATGCCCCAGACCAACGCCAGATACGCGCGCTCGAGATCGCCGGTCAGGCCGTGGTCGGCAAAGGCCTCCGACAACGCCTTGTGGGCGCGATCGGTCTTGGCGACGACCATGACGCCACTGGTCTCCTTGTCGAGGCGGTGGACGATGCCCGGCCGTCTCACCCCGCCGATGCCCGACAGGCTATCACCGCAATGATGGATCAGCGCGTTGACCAGCGTGCCGGTCCAGTTGCCGGCGCCGGGATGCACGACCAGCCCGGCCGGCTTGTTGATGACGATCAGCTCGCTGTCCTCGTAGAGGACGTCCAGCGCAATATCTTCGCCTTGCGGCTCCGCCGGTTCCGGCTCCGGCATGTCGACCGACACGCTGTCACCTTGTGCCATCTTGCGCTTCGTTTCGTCGACCTGCCTGCCGCCGATCCTGACGGCGCCCTGCTTTATCAGCATCTGTACCCGGCTGCGCGACATGTCGGGGCCGAGCCTGGCCGCCAGCCATTGGTCGAGCCGCTGGCCGGCCGCATCAGCGCCCGCCTCCAGGACGATCGGTCCGGCCCCTATTAATTGTCTGACCTCTTCGTTATGAGCGCTCATCGAAAACAGTTCCGGAATCTGCTGCCATGGCCCGGCCGCTTGCCGACGAAGACGAGGAAAAGCCGCTCGACCCCGAGGTCGAAAAGGTGCGGAGGAAGCTCGTCCGCTTCGTCGCCATCAATCTCGGCCTGCTGTTCCTCGCCCTTATGGTGGTGATCGCAGCACTTGTCTACAAAGCGCGCAACGCGCCGCCTACCGCCCCTCCGCTAAGCAGCGACATCCAGGTGCCGATCGGCGAAACGGTCAACGGCGACATCGTGCTGCCGGTCGGCGCCAGGGTGATCAGCCAATCGCTCTCCGGCAATCACCTGTCGATCGACGCCGAGCTGCCCGACGGCAGCCGCGCCATCTTCGTTTATGACATCACCGAGCGCCGCATCGTCGGGCGTTTTTCGATCAGGAACAAATGACCGGTTTTGCCGAACACCGCAGCATTGCCACGGTCGCGCTTGTCGTCGCAAATTATGACGAGGCGATCTCGTGGTATGTCGACCAACTGGGTTTTGTCCTCACCGAAGATGTCGATCTCGGCGGCGGCAAACGCTGGGTCACGATCACGCCGCGCAAAGGGCAGGGCGCGCGGCTGCTTCTCGCCGAAGCATCCGGCGATGCGCAAAGGCACGCCGTCGGCAACCAGACCGGCGGGCGGGTCTTTTTGTTCCTCGAAACCGACGATTTTGCCCGTGACCATGCGTTGATGCTCGAAAAGGGCGTCGAATTCCGCGAGGCGCCCCGGCACGAGACCTATGGCACTGTGGCGGTTTTCGCCGATCTCTATGGAAATCTCTGGGACCTGATCGAGCCAAAACGCTAGGCTTGCAGCGGATATTTCACCGGCGCGATCGGCAGCCGTAAGCCTAGTTGCTTTTTCCCAGCCGTCAGCCTATATCGCCGGTTCTTGAACGCGCCCATCGTCTAGCGGTCAGGACACCGCCCTCTCACGGCGGGAACAGGGGTTCGATTCCCCTTGGGCGTACCAAGTCTCTCCAAGCTCTCGGCAAACCATCAATCCGATCCATCGCCTTGAGTCGCGGCGGGTTTGGCTCATTGCCGCTTCTGGCGCAGCGGAGCCGATTGCATTAGCATTGCATCGTGGGTCTTGAGGCACAGCGTTAGCGGCGCGCAGAACGTCGCGCTGAACAGGGCAGTCGATGCCACGCGGGGAGGAGCCAGATACAGAAACTACAATCGCAAGGCGTCCATCACGCTGGTCGGCACTGCCTGGAGCCGACCTGAGCTACAGCTGCCGGCGGCGGATCGTTTTGGCGAGCTCGGCGAAGGCGCCTCTCCCTCGAAGGGTGGATGCCGGGAAGGCCCTTAGCACCGGCCAGCGAAGCTGCGCGCGACGCGCATGGCTGGGCTCTAAACGCGCCATACTTTAGTTGCAGTATCGTAGCTTCTTTGCCGTTCGAATTTCTCTCGGTCATGGCTTCGCACGATACCAAGATATGCTGCGAACGACACATCCACGGCGGGGCTCAACCATTCGATCTATTCCGGCAAGCCGAAAAGTGTTTGCGCGCCTGCTATTCCTCCGAGCGGATGACTGCCCATGGCGATCATCCGCTCGGTAGTTTCTGCCTCGAACACTGTCGACGCGAGCACCGTCCGTCCCAACGGCTTGCACAGCCCTTCGATGCGGCTGACAAGATTTACAGCCTTGCCGATCGCGGTGAAGTCCAACCTGCCGGCAGTGCCGATATTCCCCCAGAGTATCTCGCCGACATGCAGGCCAATGCCATATCCGAGCTCAGGGCCGCCATTGCGGCGCCGAGTTTGGTTGAGATGATCTATCCCGGCGCGCGTGGCCTTCACGGCGCGTACCGCAGCGTCACATGCGGCATTTGCATCGCGCTCGCCAATCGGGAAAATCGCGAGGACGCCATCACCTATAAACTTGAGAACCTCACCACCAAATGCGTGCACCGCGCCGGCGACGCAATCGAACCAGGCATCAAGTACCAATACGATCTCGTCTGCATCATGAACCTCGGATAGATCGGTGAAACCTCGAAGGTCCGCGCACAGAAGCGCAGCCCGTATCGTCTCTCCCTTTAATCGACGAGAATGACCGTTGAGCACATGTGCTGCACTGCGCTTTCCCAAATATGCTTCGAGCAATGCGCGTTTCGCGGACCGTTCTGCGAGTGCGGTCATCGGAGCCGCAGCAAACCGGGAGATTTGCCGCAGCAGCTCTGACTGCGCCTCATCCGGAGTATGATCGAACGCCCACACCAAAGTCGGTGCGACACCGCCCGCTCGCTCGTCGAACACGATCGCCCGCGTCGTGCCAAGCCACTCCCGCAGCACGAGCCGGGGATCGGCATTCTGGCGGTCGGCGCCTATCCCCAAACCCTCGACCACTTCACCCCCAGACGCTCGCCAGAGCCAGATACGGCGTGAAATGATTGGGTCGGGAGCATCCTGCGCCAGCGCGCCGGCGATGATCGGCAAGCCGTCTTCCAGCAAATGCGTTGAGAGCTGCAATAGAAGTCGCCCACCGTCGCCAATATGCGCGGCGTCGTCCAGAAGGAATGAAAGCGACTTTGCGAGAAGCATCGGTAGAAGGTCACTCGGCTCCGGCTTATGCTTACGCCTCGAACATCTTCTTGCAACTCCCCATATTCGCTTCAATCATGCACGGCATTCGATGCGGATGTGACCTGGAGTGAGCGATGGCGGAATCGGTTTACACAGAAATTGAGGTCGCCGCGCCACAAGCGACCGTGTTCGCGCTTTTGACGGATCCGGACCAGATCGTGCGATGGATCGGGACCGAAGCGAATTTGGATGCATCGCCGGGCGGTCTGTTCCTCGTCAATGTCGGTGGTCGCCATATGGCGCGCGGTGAGTTCACCGAGGTGATCCCGGTCCACCGTCTTGCCTACAGTTTTGGCTGGGAAGACAACGAGACAGTGCCGCCCGGCTCCAGCCATGTCGAGATCGACCTGATCGCGAGGGATGCGGGGACACTGATCCGCTTCACGCACAGCGGACTGCCGAACGCAAAGGAGCGTGACAGCCACCGAAGGGGATGGGAGCACTACCTCTCAAGGCTGAAGATCACTGCCGATGGGGGACATGTCGATCCCGATGTGCCGATGAAGAATATGTGATTTTCATCTAAGGGCCACGGATGCCCGTAATCCGAACCAGGCGCGGCATGCGTCAACGAGGCCCCTTTGACCTGCCGTCGCCAAACCGGCCGCTCGGGAAACCCAGCGACCTGCGGGCCGCCGCACCATTACAGCTGCCGGCGACGGATCGTTTCAGCGAGCTCGGCGAAGGCGTCCGCGATCCCGGTGCCGCTCTTGGCGCCTGCGTGGAGTTCTTGAAACTCAGCGCTTCTGGCGCAACGTCTCGGATTGAATTAGCATCCGTTCATCAAAGCTCCGGCCGCACTCCTGCAGGATGCGGAATGCGGAGCGCAGGCGAGCGAGGCCGGGCGCGGTCACATGCCGGGCGCCGATCCAAGCGCGACTGGGCATCCGAACTTCCGTTCGGCGGCAAGACGGCGTGGCCGGGAGGAGTCAGATGCAAAAACTACAATCGCAAGGCGTCCATCACATCACGCTGGTCGGCGCCGGACGTCAGACCTCGATCGATTTCTGGGAGGGCGTGCTCGGCATGCCTTTCATCTTCGAGCAGCCCAACCTCGACAAGCCAAGCGAAAGCCATCTCTATTTCGATCCGGGCGACGGCCGGCTGATCACCGTCTTCACCGACGAGAGCCGCACGCCGGTCAAGCGGCGCACGCCGACCGATACGGGCTGCGTCCATCACATCGCTTTCGCGGTGTCGCGCGTCACCTTCTTGCAGGCGGTCGCCCGGCTCAACGAGCGTGAAATCAAGCACAGCGGCGTCAAGGATCGCGGTTTCATGGATTCGATCTACTTCGAGGATCCGCTCGGCCTGCTAATCGAGCTCGCCTCCTATCGTTTCGAGCCGCCGGCGGGCTTCACCCATGCCGACGTGCTGATGCAGGCGCACAAGATCCGCGTCGCGCGCGGCGATTACAACATCGCCGAAGTGCACCTTGCCGATGCGATCCAGGCGCTTGTCGAGCACTTGCGCGCAACCTTGTCGGAGGATCGCGCACCGAAAAATCCATACTGACGACACGCCAAACAAAGGGAGGACATAATGGCAAAGACAGCAACGAAGAGTGCGAAAAAGCCCGCCGCCAAGGCAGCCAAACCAGGAGCGAAGCCGGCGGCCAAAGCCGCCGCCAAGTCAGCGGCGAAAGTGGCAAAGCCGGCGACGAAGGTCTCCGGCAAAAAGCCCGCGAAGGCCAAGGCGAAGCCTGCGAAAAAGCCGGCGCTCACGCTCAGCATGCTGAAGCCCAGCGTCAACAATATGAGCGTTCGGGTGTTTGCACGCGCCGCCGGGCTCGATCATTCCGAAACCGACGTTTGGGGCCTCACGCGCTCGCCCGAATATATGGCGCGAAACCCGGCCCATCTTACGCCGATGATCGAGGACAAGGGCCTGCCGAGAGGTGTCTTGTGGGAAAGCTGCGCCATCATGCAGTATCTCGCCAACAAGCACGGGCTGGAGAAATTATATCCCAAGGCGCCGGCCAAGCGGGCAATGATCGACAGCGCCATGTTCTACCTGATCGGCACGCTCTACCCCTATGTGGCGCGCGCCACATATCCTGTACTGAATTTCCCGCAATATGCCGGCGAGGTCGGCCACAGCGACGCTCATCCCGACAAGAAGTCGGAAGCCCAGAAGGCCGCTATAGAAGCGATAGCCGAGCCGCTGGAGGTGTTTCACAGCTTCTTCAGGAACGGCAAGCCGTTCATCGGCGGCAAGAACCCGTCGATCGCCGACATCCGTTTGGCGGCGACGCTCGAGTTCCTCGCCGTCATCGACTACGCGCTGCCCCAATGGGCAAAAGACTATATGGCGGCGATCGAGAAGAAGCTCGGCAAGGCCTATGCCGACCCGGCCGCCGACGTGCGCGGCTATATCGCCTATGTGCGGTCGCAGGCCAACGCCTGAGGCACAAGCCAATAGCGGTCGTCCGCACGTCTGCAGGAGCCGGTAATGAACTGGGGATTTTCTTAATCTCCCCTGTTTGCACGATGTGGGGAGCTTAAGGTTTCGTTAACCTAAACCCTTTCTACTGAATCCACCTCCAGCCCGCGACCACGGATGTACTGGCGCGGATGGAAAGCAAAGGTCGGCTGCGCGCCGGCCTTTTGCTTATTTCAGCCCCTGTCGAAGTTGCGCCAGACGGCGTTTCACGACGCCTGCATGGCTGATGAAACGCGTCGCCGCCATCTTGTCATCGCCGCTGTCGGCCCTACCATCGAAGTTCGTCCCGTCCTCGAGGGCGGTTCAAGGACAGAGGCCCTGCCATGAAAAGCATTGCTGGAATGATGGTGATTGCAGGCGCCATGCTGGTGGGCGCAACCGGTCAATCGAATGCAGCGACGCTCAACACCATGCCCGAGGTCGGGGCTGCCATCCAGGCGTGCTGGACCCCTCCGGCGAATGCCGGGAATTCCACCGTCACCCTGAGCTTCAGCTTCAGGCGCGATGGCACGCTGATCGGCCGGCCCAAGCCGACCGCCATCCGCGTCGCCGGCGAGGAGAAGACGCGCCAAGCTTTTGTCGACGCGGCGGTCGCGGCCGTGGACCATTGCCTGCCGTTGAGCTTTTCACCGGCGCTGGCTCAAGGCATCCCGGGCAAGGTGTTCACTCTGCAATTCAACTCGCCCAAACAAGAACAGGTTGCACCGCGAGTGAAGGCTTCGCCTTGATCTTTTCCAAAAACCGGATTCCACTTTTCGGGATCTAGTGGCGCCTTCGTCTCGCCTCGACATGTCGCGCCAGTTCCGGCATCTCGAAGACATAGTCGCTCCAGGCCGATTCCGGTATCTGGCCGGCGAGATAGCACTCCAGCAAAAGCCTCTGCTCGTGGTCGAGTGGCCTCGGTGCGCGTTCATGGTCCAACCCAAGTGAATGGAACAGATTCCTGGTGAGGTCCGCGACAGTGAAGTGGATCGACATTTGCGGTCTCCTCCTTTGGCCGCTCAACGCCGATCCCAGGGCTAAGGTTTCAGCAACGGCCGGCCGGTAACGCCAGATTGATCGCGATGCCGAACCCGCCGCGCGCATCAAACTTCGCCGTGGCGGGCGTCCGCCGGCGTTGCTGCCGGTTCGTCTCAATCTTGAAATAAAAATGTAATATTGAATTTACACGAGTGGATCTAATACACTAGAGCTAAAAGTCTCTGGTGGCGGTTTGATCTACTTCAATTAGGAAAAACTGATTTACCTAGTACTTATCCATAGTCGACAAAGAAATCCTGTTCTCGGTGCAACAAGGATAATGGTCGTTCCAATGACACGCTTCTGGCCCCTCACGATTCTGATGCTGGTGTCGGCAATAGCCGTTGCGCTCGGCACATCCTTCTCCTACGCGGATAGCTGCGGTGCCATCAGGAGCCAATTGCTTTCGGCGGGGCGCAGCGGCGGGACCAGCCCCGAGCTTGCCCAACTGCGCCGGCAACTCGCCGCGATTCAAAAGCTTGAGAGACAACGCAGATGCACGGCGAAAACGGCCGGCTTCTTCTTCAATCCCTGCGCCGACCTGGTCAGCAGCAAGGCGGAGGTGCAACGGCAGATCGCCAGACTGTCGAATTCGAGCAGGGACACGTCCGGATTGAAGGCCAGGTTTGTCGCGCTGGGCTGCGCCGCCCCCGCTGCCAAGAAACAGCCGGCGCAGCAACGCACGGCACCCAAGGCCCAGTCCGCAGGCACAACAATTGGCGGCAATCGGATGCTGTTTTGCGTTCGCTTGTCGGACGGATATTTCTTCCCCGCGCCAAAATCGCAGTTCGCCAAGAGCGACGATCTGAAGGAAACGGTCGATCAGTGTCGCTACATCTGCGACGATGCCGGCGTCGACCTCTATACGCTGAGCGACGCCACTCGCGAGACCGAGGAGATGGTCGCGCTCGAGTCGGGAAAACCCTATGTGGAGCTACCTGCCGCGTTCCGGTACCGCGACGACTCGAACTTCAAGGCCTGCGACGTCAAGCGCTATTACCGGCGCGTCGCCGAGCTCAGGGCACGAACCGTGACACCGGCCAACATGACCAACGCCATCATACCGTTGCCGACGTCAAAGCCGGATTTTGGCATCGTCGCGGAAATTCCTGAATCCGGGATCGAAACCGCCGGTGCCGCTCCGGCAGAGGCAAAAACGCAGGCTGCCGAAGTGCAAGGGGCTGCCCAGCATCAGTCGATCGAAAGAGCGATCGGCGCGCGGCCGGTGAGAGTGGTCGGGCCGGCCTTCTTCCCGGCGGACTGACCAAGGCGGGCGATGTTCCGAGACGGCTGGCCGGATAGCCGCTTCAAGGCCTGGAGCCGTGCGCATCGACCGACGTCGGCTGGTTATTCGCAGACCATGCGGGCCCGTTTGCCGGGCTCGCTGACATTCTTGCAAGTTAGCGGCTTCGTCGGCTCCGGCGACAGCATGGGCGGGTTGTTCGTGACCCTCCTCCGAGGCGCTGCAACGGAAGCCGCGCTCCTGCGCACCGCCGGCCTTTTCGGCGTTTGCGGCGCCACTGGAAAGACGTCGGTCTCCAGTTGCGACTGTTCGGCTTGCGCCTGCGGCGAAGGCCTGTCCCAGAAACGGCGAACATCGAGCGGCTTGGGAATGATGACGGTGCCGTCATAGCTGCGCGCGCAGCCGCTTCCCAGAGGCAGCGCCAGGCACAGGAAGACAGGCAGAATCCGTCGAGACATCAGCAATACCCCTGCAAGCTTATAACGCTGCTTCGGCCTAACCGACAACCGGCGGAATAGGGCGAAGGGAGTAGATACCGTGAAGTAGAGTCGTCGCACTTCCAGTCGAAGGCGGTGCTCGAAGATCGAGCGCCGGGTCGGGCGCGGATGGAGGTCCAGCGCGAGTTAGAACCTTGCGATTCGTCAACGCTTCCAGCGTAAGGCCATGGTGCGATCGCACCATACCAAAGCCGCGCTCAGTGGCGACAATGGGATATTCGAAGTTCCGCTCCTCCAGTTACGGGCGGGAGCAGCGACCGCCGGCAAGAAACAGGGTCAGATTTACCCCAACGGACCTGTTTCGGCGATGGCGCGGCCATGACACGTTCTGGCTGCATGCAACGCGCTCCCGTCCGGCTTTTTTCTTTTAAAGCCGGTGGCTACGATCGCCGAGCAGACGATGCCGGCCGGAATTCACGCAAGCTGCTGATTCCAGCGGCAAACCGCGGCCATTCCGACAAAGCCCGCGGCCGCTCCTTCTTACTCCGGCTGGGCGACGTTACCGGAGCGACATGAAACTGTCATGCGACTGTAATAATCGGGGACTACTGGCCTCAGCGGGCGCCGGAGGAATGGCGCCGAGAGACCATATTCCGAACAGGAGCAGGCCACATGAGACATTTCATCCGCTCGGCGGCCGTTGCGATTGCAATGGCTGCGGCGACGACCACCCTCACCCTGTCCGCCGCGCTCGCCGCGGACATCTCCGGCGCCGGCGCCACCTTCCCCTACCCGATCTATGCGAAGTGGGCCGACACCTACAAGAAAGACACCGGCGTTGGCCTTAACTACCAGTCGATCGGTTCCGGCGGCGGCATCAAGCAGATCAAAGCCAAGACCGTTACCTTCGGCGCTTCGGATGCGCCGCTCAAGGGCGACGAGCTTGAAGCGACCGGACTGGCTCAGTTCCCGATGGTGATGGGCGGCATCGTTCCCGTCGTCAATCTCGAAGGCATCAAGCCGGGCGAGTTGGTTCTCGACGGCCCGACGCTGGCCGACATCTTCCTCGGCAAGATCACGAGCTGGGATGACGAAGCGATCAAGAAGCTTAATCCCGACGTCAAGCTGCCTTCGCAGGCGATCGCGGTCGTTCACCGTTCCGATGGTTCGGGCACGACGTTCAACTTCACCTATTACCTCGGCGACGTCAGCGCGGACTGGAAAGAAAAGGTCGGCGTCGACAAGGCCGTGGAATGGCCGGTCGGCATCGGCGCCAAGGGCAATGAGGGCGTTGCCAACAACGTCTCCCAGACCGGCGGCGCGATCGGTTATGTCGAATATGCCTACGCCAAGCAGAACAAGCTCACCCACACCGATATGATCAACAAGGACGGCAAGAAGGTCGAGCCCGCCGCGGCGGCGTTCTCGGCGGCAGCGGCCAATGCCGACTGGAGCTCGCAGCCGGGCTATGGCGTCATCCTCGCCAACGAGCCGGGCGCCGAGTCCTGGCCAATGACGGCGGCAACGTGGATCCTGCTCTACAAGAAGCCGGATGATGCCGCGACCACCGGCGAAGCGCTCAAATTCTTCGCCTGGGCATACGACAAGGGCGACGAGATGGCCGGCGAGCTAGACTACGTTCCGATGCCCGACAAGGTGGTTGAGAGCGTCAAGGCCATGTGGGCCAAGGAAGTCGTCGGCGACGACGGCAAGCCGCTCTACTCGGCTATGTAATCTCCTCCAGGGAGGGCGTCGATGGCGCCCTCCCTGTTGCCTTTAATCGCGAGGACCCAATGACCATCGCTTCCGATGCCATGCCATCATCTGCAGCAGCCCGGGCCAGGGAAGCTACGGTGCGGCGCTTCGCGCTCACAGATGCCATATTCCGCGGACTCACCCGCGCTTCCGCAATTCTTGTGCTGGTCATCCTCGGCGGTGTCGCGATCTCGCTGTTTGCCGGCTCGTGGCAGGCGCTGTCGTCCTTCGGTTTCTCCTTCCTGACGACTGAAAGCTGGAATCCGGTCACTGAAAAATTTGGCGCACTGGCGCCGATCTACGGCACCCTGGTCACGGCGGCCATCGCCATACTGATCGCGGTTCCGATCGGCATCGGCATTGCAGTCTTTCTCACCGAGCTCTGCCCGCGCCCGCTCAGGCGCCCGATCGGCATAGCGGTCGAGCTGTTGGCCGGCATTCCTTCGATCATCTACGGCATCTGGGGCCTGTTCGTGTTCGCGCCGTTCCTGCAGACGGCGATACAGCCCTTCATCATCAACGTCTTCCACGGCGTGCCGGGACTATCCAGCCTTTTCGCTGGCCCTCCTTACGGCATCGGCCTTCTGACCTCGGCGCTGATCCTTGCCATCATGGTGCTGCCCTTCATCACCTCGATCACCAAAGACGTCTTCGATACGGTGCCGGCGGTGCTGAAGGAATCGGCCTACGGCATCGGTTGCACGACCTGGGAAGTGACCCGGCGCGTGGTCATTCCCTATACCCGCATCGGCATCATGGGCGGCGTCATGCTTGGCCTCGGCCGGGCACTCGGCGAAACCATGGCAGTGACCTTCGTCATCGGCAACGCGCATCGCATCAGTGCCTCCCTGTTCGCACCGGGCACCACGATCTCGGCGACCATCGCCAATGAATTCACCGAGGCCGACGGCGACCTCTACACCTCCTCGCTGGTGGCGCTCGGCCTGATCCTCTTCGCCATCACCTTCCTGATCCTTGCCGCCGCCCGCTATATGCTGATGCGGATCGACGCCCGTACGGGAGCCTGACCGATGTCGACATCCTCATCGCTCCACAGCCGCCGCAAAGCCAGGAATTCGGTGATGATGGCGCTTTGCGTCGTCGCCGCCGGCATCGGGCTTGCCTGGCTGGCGCTCATTCTCGGCGCACTGGTCTATAAGGGCACAGCCGGGCTTTCGCTCGCGGTCTTCACCGAGATGACGCCACCACCGGGCGAGGCCGGCGGCCTGCTCAATGCCATCGCGGGCAGCCTGCTGATGACGATCATCGCCGTTGTCGTCGGCACGCCGATCGGCGTGCTGGCGGGAACCTACATGGCCGAGTATGGACGCTTTTCGCGCATCACCACCGTCGTCCGCTTCATCAACGACATCCTGTTGTCGGCGCCGTCGATCATCATCGGCTTGTTTGTCTATGAGCTGATGGTGCGGCCAATGGGACATTTCTCGGCCATTGCCGGCGCCGTTGCGCTTGCCATCCTGGTCATTCCGGTGGTCGTGCGCACCACTGAAGACATGCTCAACCTGGTGCCGAACGCGTTGCGTGAAGCCGGTGCCGCGATCGGCGCGCCACGCTGGGTGGTGATCCGTTCGGTCGCCTACCGCGCCGCATTGTCCGGCATCGTCACCGGCATATTGCTGGCGATAGCACGCATTTCCGGCGAGACGGCGCCGCTGCTCTTCACCGCGCTCAACAACCAGTTCTGGAGCAGCAATATCAACGCGCCGATGGCCAGCCTGCCGGTGACCATCTTCCAGTTCGCTCTCAGCCCTTACGAGGAATGGCAGCAACTGGCGTGGACCGGCGCACTCATAATCACCCTGACGGTTCTGGGCTTGAGCATCCTCGCCCGCAGCCTTACCGGACGCAGAGAGGACAGATGACACAGATGTTGTCCCCAGACATGACGATGGCCGAAACGGTCGCCGAGAAGACGAAGATCGAGGTCAAGAATCTCAACTTCTACTACGGCCAGAGCAAGGCGCTGAAGGACATCAGCCTGTCGCTGCCTGAGCGCAGTGTCACGGCCTTCATCGGCCCTTCGGGCTGCGGGAAATCGACGCTGCTGCGTGTGTTCAACCGCATCTATGAGCTCTACCCAAAACAGACGGCCGAGGGCCAGGTGCTGCTCGACGGCAAGAACATTCTCGACCGGTCGCAGGATCTCAACCTCCTCAGGACCAAGATCGGCATGGTGTTCCAGAAGCCGACGCCGTTCCCGATGTCGATCTACGAGAACATCGCCTTCGGCGTCAGGCTCTACGAGAACCTCGGCAAGTCCGAGATGGACGGCCGCGTCGAACAGGCGTTGAAGCGCGCCGCGCTGTGGAGCGAGGTCAAGGACAAGCTCAACGCCAGCGGCTTGAGCCTATCTGGCGGCCAGCAGCAGCGGCTCTGTATCGCCCGCACCGTGGCCGTGAAGCCGGAAGTCATTCTGCTCGACGAACCGGCTTCGGCCCTCGACCCGCTGTCGACTGCCAAGATCGAGGAACTGATCGACGAATTGCAAGCCGACTACACGATCGTCATCGTCACCCACAACATGCAGCAGGCGGCGCGCGTGTCGCGCCAGACCGCCTTCATGTATCTGGGTGAACTGGTCGAGTTCGACCGGACCGAGAAGATCTTCACGTCGCCCCGCGAGAAGCGCACGCAGGACTACATCACTGGCCGCTTCGGCTGAGCCGTTCCGATCATGCATATGAGGACAGGACCATGGGCGAACACACAGTCGCTTCTTTCGACGAGGATCTCGAGCAGATCAGCAAGCTGATCCGCGACATGGCCGACCTCGCCGGTTCGATGGTCGGCGGGGCCACCAAGGCCCTGTTGAATTCCGACAACGTGCTGGCGCAACGCGTCGTTTCCGACGACGCCATCATGGATGCGCGTCAACGCGAACTGGACGACCGCGCCATAACCCTGATCGCCAAACGCCAGCCGATGGCCCACGATCTTCGCCATGTGGTCGGAGCGATCCGCATGGCGGGCGACCTCGAACGCATCGGCGATCTTGCCAAGAATATCGCCAAGCGCGTGAGTGCGGTCGGCCTCAGCGCCACGCCGCGGGACCTGTCGCATTCCATCGACGCGATGGCGCAGCTGGTTCTCATCCAGGTGCAGGGTGTCATCGAGGAATATGCTGCAGGCGATGCGGCCGCGTTGGCCAAGCTGCGTGCCGCCGACGAGCGCATCGACGTCAAATACACGTCCGTGTTCCGCGAGCTCTTGACCTACATGATGGAAGATCCGCGCAACATCACCGCTTGCACGCACCTGCTGTTCTGCGCCAAGAATCTGGAGCGGATCGGCGACCATGTCACCAACATCGCCGAAAATGCGTATTATGTGCTGACCGGCGAGCAATTGCCGGTCAATCGTCCGAAGCAGGACGAAACGACAATGTCCGCACCGGTGACATGATGGGGGTGCCCAGCCGATGATCGCACCACGCATAATGGTGGTGGAGGACGAGGAGCCGTTGGGTGTGCTGCTCCGCTACAATCTCGAATCCGAAGGCTACCAGGTCGAGGTGGTGACACGCGGCGACGAAGCCGAGATCCGTTTGCAGGAGAATGTGCCCGACCTTTTGGTGCTCGACTGGATGATACCAGCGGTTTCCGGCATCGAGCTCTGTCGTCGGTTGCGGGTGCGCCCCGAAACCGAGCGGCTGCCGATCATCATGCTGACCGCGCGCGGCGAGGAGAGCGACCGGGTGCGCGGTCTTTCGACCGGCGCCGACGACTATCTGGTCAAACCGTTTTCGACACCGGAATTCATGGCCAGGGTCAAGGCGCTGCTGCGGCGCGCCAAGCCGGAAGTGCTGTCCAGCGTGCTGAAGGTAGGCGACATCGTGCTCGATCGCGAATCGCACAGGGTCTATCGCAAGAAGAGCGAAATCAGGCTCGGGCCGACCGAATTCCGGCTGCTCGAGTTCATGATGCGGCATCCGGGCCGTGTCTTCTCGCGCAGCCAGTTACTCGATAATGTCTGGGGCGAGACAATCTACATCGACGAACGCACCGTCGACGTGCATGTCGGGCGGCTGCGCAAAGCCGTCAACAACGGCCGGATGCCGGATGTCATCCGCACCATCCGCGGTGCCGGCTATGCGATCAGGGAAGATTGACCCGCCTGGTCAGGCTACGTTCTTTCTGACGCTGGGCCTCATTTGCGCGCCCGGCGCGAAAATCTCCTGGTCGACGAAGCTTAACGCCCGCATCGCGCAGCCTTCGCGGATCAGCGGCAATTCGTTCGGCTCTGTATCGAAGGAGATCGAGCCTGAATGCTGGCCGCCGGCGGTCTGGGCGATTGCCTTCCGCATGGCCGGCTCGATCAGATCGAAGGCGGCGGCACTGGCGCCGACCATCGCGACCGGTGCCGGATCGATCAGCGCGAACAGCGAGCCGAGACCGAAACCCAGCGCTTCGCCGGCCTTGCGGTAGGCCTCGCGTTCCGGCCCATCTTTCTCGCGCGCCCGGGCCGCCAGTGCTCGCATGTCGGCGTCGCTGACGTCGGCGATCGGTTCGCTTTCTTCGCTCATCTGCCTGGCGTTGCGCCAGATGGCGTAGTTGCCGGCATAGGCCTCGATGCAGCCGCGCCGCCCGCAACGGCAGAGCGCGCCGCCCGGACGATGGATCATGTGGCCAAATTCGCCACCCGAGGAATGCGTCCCGGTGAACAGTTCGCCCTTCAGCACCAGCCCCATGCCGATGCCATGCGAAAGCAGGATGGCGATGAAGTCGTCGCGATAGCGATCCGGATTGCGCCAGCGCAAAGCCACCGCCATCATGTTGCAGTCGTTCTCCACCGTTGCCGGGATGCCGAATTCGTCCTCCAGCATGTCGGCAAAGGCGATGTCGGTCTGCGGCGTGATCGGCGACCACAGCATGGCGCGTGCAGGGGAGTCGGTAATGCCCTGAATCGCCAGGGCGATGCGGGCGACACTGCGGACGTCAAGGTCTGGATCCTGCAGCCGGCGCCGGACGATGGCCATGCATTCACGGATCAGCTCGTCGCGCGGCATGGTCAGCGTGTCCAGCCGGCGCTGTTCCTCGGCGACCACCTGTCCCGTATAGTCGATAATGGCGGCCGACAGGAAATTCAGCGACAACACCACGGTCAGCACCGCCGCCGCTTCCGGGTTGAGGGCGAGGCCGACCTGCGGACGACCGCGTTTCAACGAAACGGGCTCACTTGCCTTGCTCTCGGCGAGGATGCCTTCCCGTATCAGGTCGGAAGAGATCGCCGATATGGTCGAATGACTAAGGCCGGTAGTAGCTGCGATCTCAGTACGCGATGGCTGGCCGGCCCGGCGCACCGCCGAGATCACCATCGCCCGGTTGCGCCGGCGCAAATCGTCATGGCGGATTCCGACCGACATTGTTTTGCTTTCCTCCCGGTTGCCGCGGCCGCTCATGAACCGGAAGCCGTCGGTAATGTCCGACAAATAGTGTCGGACGCAGGCAAATAGTGTCAGATGCAGGTGGCGCTGTCATCGTTTATTCCGACGCTCGAAAAAACTCGCAGAGTCATCAAAATCCATCAGAATCGATGTTGACAGCAGCCGGAGATCGGGCCAGTATTTTTTCGAGGCTCGAAAAAATTAGAGCTTCTAAGCTGGTCTTTGAGCCAATTGGTCACGCCGTACGCGGCGCAGGGAGGATATGATGAAGAAATTCACGACCGCCATTCTGGCGGGTGTCGCCATGACGCTGGCGCTGGCGTCGGTGGCGCAGGCTAAAGACAAGGTCATCGGCGTTTCCTGGTCGAACTTCCAGGAAGAGCGCTGGAAGACCGACGAGGCCGCAATGAAGGCGGCCATTGAGGCCGCAGGCGACAAGTATATTTCCGCCGACGCACAGTCCAACCCCGGCAAGCAGCTCACCGACGTCGAGAGCCTGATCTCGCAGGGCGCCAGCGCACTGATCATCCTGGCGCAGGACGCCTCGGCCATCGGGCCGGCCGTGCAGAAGGCACTGGACGAAGGCATCCCGGTCGTCGGCTATGACCGGCTGATCGAGAACAAGGACGTGTTCTATCTGACCTTCGACAACAAGGAAGTCGGCCGCATGCAGGCCCGCGAAGTCTTCAAGGTGAAGCCGGAAGGCAACTACGTCTTCATCAAGGGTTCGGGTTCCGATCCGAATGCCGATTTCCTGTTTGCCGGTTCGATGGAGGTGCTGAAGGAGGCCATTGACGGCGGCAAGATCAAGAATGTCGGCGAGGCCTATACGGACGGCTGGCTGCCGGCCAACGCTCAGAAGAACATGGAACAGTTCCTGACCGCCAACGACAACAAGGTCGATGCCGTGGTCGCCGCTAATGACGGCACTGCCGGCGGCGTCGTCGCCGCGCTGACGGCGCAAGGGCTGGCCGGATCGGTTCCGGTTTCGGGCCAGGACGGCGACCACGCCGCGCTGAACCGCATCGCGCTCGGCACACAGACCGTGTCGGTGTGGAAGGATGCGCGCGAGCTCGGCAAGAATGCCGCCGAGATCGCCTCGCAACTGGCCGACGGCAAGCAGATGACCGACATTGCCGGCGTGAAGGATTTCACCACGCCCGGCGGCAATACCGTCAAGTCGTTGTTCCTGACCCCGGTCGCCATCACCAAGGACAACCTCAACGTCGTCATCGACGCCGGCTGGATCAAGAAAGAAGAGGTCTGCGCCGGGGTGACGGCTGGCACTGTTGCAGTCTGCAACTGAGCCGACGTTTCCGAAAAGTCCGAACGCCGCGGCCGCTCGCCGCGGCGTTTTTCCAACAAGAGTTGTTTTTCCGCTTCCGGCGGATAACTTCTAGGCTGCTTCCGGCATCCGCGGCAGACGGCAACCCGGCGGGAGAAACATCATGACCGACACGACGTCCAACACGCCGGTCGACAGCACGACAGACCGGGCACGGGAATCCGAACTCGGCATTGTTGCCCGATTTCTCAAGGCAACCGAACTCGACACGCGCAT
Organism: Mesorhizobium sp. M0590; assembly: GCF_040320905.1. Taxonomy (NCBI): domain Bacteria; kingdom Pseudomonadati; phylum Pseudomonadota; class Alphaproteobacteria; order Hyphomicrobiales; family Phyllobacteriaceae; genus Mesorhizobium; species Mesorhizobium sp. M0590. Next base: position 219,720 of record NZ_JAMYQN010000001.1, on the reverse strand, counting down.
GCTCGGCATGGTCGGCGCGCTGCTGGTCATCTGGGTCGGCCTGCATGTCATTTCTAGCGTACGGCTCGGCGTCAATCCGTTCGACTTCGACAGCCGGACCTTCCTGACGCCACGCAATCTCTGGAACCTGTCGGTGCAGACTTCGGCCGTGGCCATAATGGCCGCCGGAATGGTGCTGGTTATCGTCATGCGCAATATCGACCTGTCGGTCGGCTCCGCCGAAGGCCTGATCGGCGTGGTCATGGGTTTTGCGCAGGTGCATTTCCTGGTGCGAATGGTCGGTCTGCAATTAGGCAACCCCTGGATCTGGATCCTGGCGCTGGCCATCGGCCTCGCGCTTGGCCTTCTGATCGGAGCGTTCCAGGGATACATCATCGCTTATCTCGAGGTGCCGGCCTTCATCGTGACGCTGGGCGGCCTTCTGGTCTGGCGGGGTGCCGCATGGTGGGTCGCCAGTGGGCAGACGATTGCGCCGCTGGATGCCACTTTCCAGCTGATGGGCGGCGGACCGACGGGTTCGATCGGTGCGCGATGGAGCTGGATCGTCGGAATTGTCGCGTGCCTGGCGGTTGTGTTCATGCTGCTCAACGGGCGGGTGCAGCGCAAGCGGTTCCGCTTCCCGTTACGCCCGATCTGGGCCGAGACGTTCCTCGGGGCCGTCACTTGCCTTGTCATCATGGGCGCCATATGGCTTGCCAATTCCTATCCTTGGCCGGTCGGCATCGTGAACAGATATGCGGCGGCCAACAATATAACCGTTCCCGAAGGCGGGCTGTTCATCGCCCATGGCATCGCCATACCCGTGCTGATGGCTGTAGCCGTAGGGCTGATCATGACCTTCATCGCCAAGCGTACCCGTTTCGGCCGCTATGTCTTCGCCATCGGCGGCAATCCGGAAGCAGCCAACCTTGCCGGTATCAACACGCGCTGGGTGACCATGAAGGTGTTCATGATCATGGGCGTGCTGGCGACGATCGCCGCAGCGATCTCGTCAGCCAGGCAGAACTCGTCGACCAATGCGCTGGGCACGCTGGACGAGCTCCTGGTCATCGCGGCGGCGGTGATCGGCGGCACGTCGCTCGCCGGCGGCTCCGGCACAGTGCTCGGCGCCATGCTCGGCGCGCTTTTGATGCAGTCGCTGCAGTCCGGTATGGTGCTGCTCGGCATCGATTCGCCGCTGCAGAGCATCGTTGTCGGAGCCGTGCTGGTGGTCGCGGTGTGGCTCGATACCGTCTATCGCAAACGGGTCTGAGCATGATCCCGCAAGGTGGAAACCGGTTTTCGTACAACTTGATGCTCAAGCAGGATCTATAGGGAGGAAGGACGAGCATGGCAGACAAAACCGCTCCCACGCCGCTGATCGACATGCGCAACATCTCCATCGCTTTCGGCGGCATTCGCGCCGTCGACGATGCCTCTGTCGACCTTTTCCCGGGCGAGGTGATGGCTTTGCTCGGTCACAACGGTGCCGGCAAATCGACGTTGATAAAAATCCTGTCCGGCGCCTACAAGCGCGATGCGGGCCAGATTTTCGTCAACGGCGAGGAAGCTTCGATCTCCAATCCCCGCGACGCCAAGAAGTACGGCATCGAGACGATCTACCAGACGCTGGCGCTGGCCGACAATGTCGATGCGGCCGCCAACCTGTTTCTCGGCCGCGAGCTGATGACCGGCTGGGGTACGCTCGACGACGTCGCCATGGAGGCCGAGGCGCGCAAGGTGATGGGCAGGCTCAATCCGCGTTTCCAACGCTTCAAGGAGCCGGTGGTAAAGCTTTCGGGCGGCCAGCGGCAGTCGGTGGCGATCGCCCGCGCCATCCTGTTCAATGCTCGCATCCTGATCATGGACGAGCCGACGGCGGCACTCGGGCCGCAAGAGACGGCGCAGGTCGGCGAACTGGTCAGGCAGCTCAAGTCCGACGGCATCGGCATCTTCCTGATCAGCCATGATATTCACGACGTGTTCGAGCTTGCCGACCGTGTCTGCGTCATGAAGAACGGTCGGGTTGTCGGAACGACGCGCACAACCGACGTCACCCAGGACGAGGTGCTCGGCATGATCATCCTCGGCAAGTGCCCACCCGGCGCCATTCCGGGGCCGGGCGCGCTGAAGATCGCCGCATGAACGAGAATTAGCCGGCTAATCACAAGCCGCCAAAATGTGCCAGCCGTCACCATGCATTGGCCTCGCCATTGTGTTGGCGTCAGGACTTGCCCATAAAGATGCCGAACCGTCCACGGGACGTATCAGCAATTGAAGAAGCTTTTTCCGACCGTCGCTTTTATCGCCGTCGCGCTGATCAGCCTGACGATGGCGGGTTTTGCCTATTTTGCCACCCAGGAGGCGGCCCGCATTAAATTCGAGGCGACGGCAGACGACGCGCTTAACCGGATCGAAAGCCGCATCGACCTGGACCTGTCGCTGCTGCGTTCGACCCGGGCGCTGTTCGACGCACGCAATGGCGGTATCTCGCAGGGCGAGTTCAAGGCCTTCTTCAACGCGCTCGACATCGAGAATAATTTCGCCGGCCTGCGCGGCATCGGTTTCCTTCGCCTGGCGAAAACTGGCAACGAGGCGGCGGTCGAGCGCGACATCCTGCACGATCACGGCGCAAGCCATCCGATCTATCCCGACACGAACTTACCGTGGCGTACGCCCATCGTGCTGTTCGAACCGCTGGATCCGTCCAACAAATCCAGCATCGGCTACGACATGTTCACCGGGCCGGCGCGGCGCGAGGCGATCGAAAAGGCGATGACCGACGACCAGCAGCACGCCAGCGGGCTCGTGCAGTTCGGCAAGGATACGGGTGCCGCGCAGACCTTTACCGGGTTCCTCGTCTTCGTCCGGCTCAATGTCGAAACCGCGCCGGACGCCGTGAACGCGACGAGATCCTCGACTGCCGGCTTCCTTTATGCGGCCTTCCGCGCCCGTGATCTGTTCCAGGCTGCGCTCAGCCGGGCACCATTGCTGCCGGTCAACACCGAGATCTATGACGGCACGGTGGACAGCGACAACCTGCTGTTCCAATCGGAAACGCCGCCTGTTTCGAGCCTCGGCGACAGGCTGCTGGTCACCCGCAAGATCACCGTCGCCGGCCGGCCGTGGGTCGTCCTGTTCAGGCCGACAAGTGCTTTCTCGCAACCTTCCTCGCGCGCCATCCCGGTGATGCTCGGATTGTTCGGACTGCTGCTTGCGGGCGCCATCGCGCTGGTGGCCCGCTATCAGGAGCGGGCCTATGAGGCGGTCTCGCTGCTTCACGAAACGACCGAAAAGAGCCTGCTGGAAAAAGACCTGATGCTGCAGGAGATGAAGCATCGCATCAAGAACTCGATCACGCGGGTGCTGGCAATCGCGCGCCAGACAGCATCGCACACCACCGACGTCCAGGAATTCTCGGCTTCTTTCTCGGCCCGGCTGCAGGCGATGGCGGCTTCCCAGGACATGCTGACGCGCTCACGCTGGCAGAAAGCCGATCTCGGCGACCTGCTGCGCATCGAGCTAGGCCAGGTGTTCGGCAGCGAGCTTCCTGAAGGGCTGCTGTCGGGACCGCAGGTTCTTCTCGATGAAAAGACGACGCAGGCACTCGGCCTCGTCTTTCACGAACTGGCGACGAATGCGCTGAAGCATGGCGAAGCCGGCAATTCAGTCGGTGCGCTGAAGGTCGACTGGTCGCTCGACGCCCGTAGCGGCACCCGGACATTGGCTCTCAACTGGCGCGAGGCCGGTCAGAAGAAGCTCGAGACACCGGCAAAGAGCGGTTTTGGCACCAGACTGATCGATCTCAACGTCACGCGCGAATTGCGTGGCACAATCAGGCGCGATTTTCGCGAAGATGGCTTGAACGTGGAAATCAAGGTTCCGCTGCCGGCCTGAAACGCCGTCTCGTGGGCCGCGTCGCAACAGCGCTCTAAAAGGGCAAACGCGGAGACAGGTGGCCTGCCTCCGCGTTTGCTGTTCGCCTGGAGCTCGAAACTAGTTGCAGCGAGCTGTGTAAATCCGGCCGTGACGATCTCTGTATTGGCAGTAGCCATTTTGCAGACGGCGAACGAGCAGACCGCCAATCGCACCAGCGCCGGCGCCGATCAAAGCGCCCTTGCCGCCGCCGACAGCGCCACCAATGAGCGCGCCGCCCACAGTGCCGATACCCACGTTCTCTTCCGTGGTGGTGCAGCCGCTGACCGCAACCACGGCAACCATGGCAATAATCATCTTCCGCATGGAGTCATCCTCACTTTTGTCCTCACTTTAATAAGCTCCAGCCGCCATTTAGCATGAAAGTACGGCCTTTGCCCGCACGATTTCATTGTTGATTAAGATAGTCTTTTTCGGGGCGTGCGCCGTTCGATGCTACCACGAACCCGGAAATCTCCAAGGACGCATCGAGCGTGCCGCTGGGACGCACGTTCCAGACGATCCTGTCATAGTCGTCCTCGAGCACCGGATCGACGGCAAGGCATCTGGCGACGACATGTTGGGCCTGGCCCGGCAGGTCGGTGACCGCGAACGGGCACGGCCGAGCACTCGGGCAGTGGTTTCAAAGCGATCAAGCAGAGGCGAGTTCGATTCAGATCAGTTGGGACGCGGCGGTCAGGACGATCGCGGCCATAAGCGCGATAGCGGCGAAGCGGAGGGGCGAAGCACGAGGCGCGGGCGCTGCGGACGCGTCGGGATCCTGAAAACCGCCCATCGAGACGCGAGCGGCCTGTTCCAGTCTGTTCAAGTCGGCAGCCGTCAAGGCCCATTCCCTTCATTTTGTGCCAAACTCAATCCGGTGGATCGGCACGTTCGCACAGGATCGGACTTTATGGTGAACAGTCGGTTAAAGATGGCGATGCGCAGCAAGCCTTCGCGCGGCGACCGCCGCTCGTTAATCCGTCTCGAAATTGCCGTGAGGAACGACAAGGCGGTATTCGAGGCGGTTCCCGGTGATCTCAAGTGTCGCCGTTCCATTCAATGAAGTGGGCACGACGCGTTCGAGCGCGACGCTGCCAAAACGCTTCTCACTGCGCTGATTGTCGTTGGCTCCGATCACTTCGGCCCATGTCAGCGACAGCGCAGGCTCGCCAGCGGAAGCTGCCGTCAGATCGGCCGTCACCTCGACGAAACCGTCGCTGCGCGACAGTGCGCCATAGCTGACCGAATTGACGGCGAGCTCATGCATGGCCAAGCCGATGTGCAAGGCGGCATTGGGGTTGAGATATGGATTTGCGCCGCGGAAGCGTAGGCTGTGCAAGGGATCCGCGCCGTACCTGCCGACCTGACCGGAAACCAGCTCGCGCAGCGCCGCTCCCCGCCAGTTGGATGACGTAACCAAATCCTGCGAGGAGGCCAGCGACTGCAATCGGCCGCGGAAGCGCGTCAGGAAATCGTCAATGCTGCCGGAATAACGGCCCGTCTGGGTGGCGATACTCTGGATGATGGCCAAAAGGTTCTTGGAGCGATGACTGACTTCGCGCAGCAGCGCCTTCAACGTCTGCTCCCGGCGTTTCTGCTCGGTTGTTTCGACCATGGTGGTCACGACGCCCTGCACCGCGCCGGTCTCGCTGCGGTCGGCGTCTATCCACACCTGAAACCAGCGGGCGCCGTCATCGGCCGGCACGCTGAGTTCAAGATGTTGAGGATTGCCGGAGACGATGACGTCGTGCTTGGCGGCGCCGATACGCTCTGCCTGCGCCGGCGGCAAGATGCCGGTGTTGTCGGAGGCATCGGAAGTCCAGGGCGCGCGCATGTTGCGCGCCCACACCGTCTTCATCTCGCGATCCTGGTACAGGACGGAAATCCCGGCATTGTGCAGTGCATGGAGAAGGGCCCGGCCAAGCTGCATCCCGCTTTCGGCGGGATGCAAAGCGATGATCTCATCACTCTGGCCGCGGTCTTTCATTTTTCCGACTCTGGAACGCATCGGTCAATTTGCTCAACCCATGTCGGGCTGAACGGTTCGCGGAAAAATGGGTTCCAAAAGGAGGAGGTTCGTATCAAGCCTTAAAAAGCGGTCCGCCGAGCGGCATCCCGTTGGAGGACACTGCCCGGCGGTGGCTGGAAACCGTTTGAGGGGTGCGGCTTCCAGTGTTCGCTTGAATGGCCGCTTGGCATTCACGCTCGTCTGATCAGGCCGGCAATAAGCGATATGATCAGGAAGGCGAGAAAGATGAAGAACAATATCTGCGCTATGCCGGCCGAGGTGCCAGCGATGCCGCCGAAACCAAGCGCACCGGCGATAATCGCCACGACGAGAAATACGAGCGCCCAGTAAAGCATGATCGATCTCCTTCCAATGCTGCGGTGAAAACGTGATTCGCCTCCGTTTGTTCCACCATTTTCCGAAAAAGACGATGCTGAAAATCTTCAGGGCCCGAATTGCCGCGGTGTATGGAAAGGTCCAGTTGGTTGCCCCAGTTGGTTGCCAGTGAATTGAGCCGGCGTCACGCCCATCTGATCCGAGAGAGCGGCTGTCTCGGCGGCCGCAGTTCGGCCGTCCGCTGTTTCATGCCGCGGCTTTCGCGTGCCGGTCAAAGAACAGGGCCTGGCTGATAAGAGCCTTGACCATGTCCGGATTGAACGGCTTGGTAACCAGGAAAGCCGGTTCCGGCCGCTCGCCGGTGAGCAGGCGCTCGGGAAAGGCGGTGATGAAGATCACCGGTACCGAGGTCGACGACAGGATCTCATTGACGGCCGCTATGCCCGAACTTCCGTCGGCAAGCTGGATATCGGCAAGCACCATCTTTGGCCGCGCCTTGCCGAACATCGCCACCGCCTCGGCGTGGGTGCGCGCCGTTCCGACGACGCGGTGGCCGAGGCTTTCGACCATTTCCTCGATATCCATGGCGATCAGCGGCTCATCCTCGATGATCAGCACGTCGGTTGCCACCTGACGGGAGATCTCGTTGCTCGCCTGCGCGAGGAGTTCGGAGAATTCCTGTTCGTCGACGTCGAGAATCTCCGCCGCCTCGTCTTCGCTGAAGCCTTCGACCGCCACCAGCAGAAAGGCTTGGCGGGGGCGAGGCGCAATTGCATTCAGATTGGCCGCGGCACGCTGTTCCCATGCCGACTGGGCATGCTCCTGCGGAACGCGAATGGCCACTGAGGTGAAGAGCTTGGCAAAGACCTTGTAGAGCGCGATGCGGTCGTCCGATGCGTTCGGAAAGATGTCGACATCGGCAATGATGGCTTCGAGCATTGCGGCGACCAGCGCGTCGCCGCTCTCCTGCGATCCGGATACTGCGCGCGAGAAGCGGCGCAGGAACGGCAGGTGCGGAGCGATGGTTGCTGATAGGCTCATATTGGACGTCTCCCTCATATGACGTGATTGCATGTTACAGCTAAAAACGGTTCGCAAGCCCAAAGTTGAAAACGCGGGTTCTGCGAAAAAGTTCCGATCATGCGGAACTAAATATATGGGCTGGCGTTTAGGGGCGGGTTGGGCAACCAGACGAGGCTGCCGCTTGCATTGCGTTATGTGTTGAAGGGCGGCTTAAGGCTGGGACAAAAGGGCGAAATGAAGAACATGACGAAAGCTACCATGGGTGGCGTTGGCAACGGGCGCCGGGCTGCTTCCCGCGACCCGCTTGGGCCGAACTCGGAAATCGGCCGCAAACTCAAACAATACTATGACGAGCTGGTCTCCGACAATGTGCCGGATCGCTTCGCCCAACTGCTCAGCCAGTTGGAAAAGGCCGAACCTGTACAAAAGAAGGACTGAGGCATGGCGGCCGTCTCCCAGGGCTTCAAGACCGACTTGCTCGGCTCGATCCCGAGCCTGCGGGCTTTTGCCGTGTCGCTGACGCAAAACGCCGACAAGGCCGACGACCTGGTGCAGGAAACATTGGTCAAGGCCTGGGACAAGCATGAAAGCTTCCAGCCCGGCACCAACCTGAAGGCATGGCTGTTCACGATCTTGCGCAACGAATTCTATTCGCAGATGCGCAAGCGCGGCCGCGAGGTGCAGGACAGCGATGGCGTCATGACGGCCAGGCTTGCCGTTCACCCGGCCCAGCACGGCCAGCTTGACCTCGAAGACTTTCGCGGCGCGCTCGAGTTGCTGCCAGAAGACCAGCGCGAAGCCATTATCCTCATCGGCGCGTCGGGCTTCTCCTACGAGGAAGCGGCCGAGATCTGCGGCTGCGCCGTCGGAACGATCAAGAGCCGCGTCAGCCGCGCCCGCACACGGCTGCAGGAAATTCTGAAGATCTCCGGTGAAGACGAGTATGGCCCGGACGCAATTTCGGCTCAGGTAACCGGGTCGACGGCTGCGTGAAGCGCGGCGTCTTCGAACCGCTCCGCGCCTCAGCGGAGAGGCGTTCGCCTGCAGGCCGCCGCCACTGCCTCGACGAGATCGTCTCCCGAATAGGGCTTGGTGACCAGTCTGACGCCGGGAAAGGATTCCTTGATCTCGTCCGTATCCGAATAGCCCGAGGCGAAGACGAACGGGATGCCCGCTTCACGCAGCCGCGAAGCAAATTGGAGCGTCGAAACGCCGCTCAGCATGAGGTCGACGATGGCCACATCGAACTGCGCCGCAACGTCTTGCTGTTCGATCTCAGTCAGCTCACGGGCGATGACCACATTGAGCGCGCCGTAGTCGCGGCAAAGCTGCTCGATATCCATGGCAATCAGGAACTCATCTTCCAGGATAAGAATCCGCAAACCGTCAAGTGATGCGCGCACGCAGCAATATCTCCTTAAATGCGTCTCTAACGTGAAACGGGGGAAGTCATGATCGGTATTTGGCATGCTGTCATTTAAAAAAGATGTGCCGGCGCGGATGCGTCGGCCTCGGCCCGTGCAAGGCATTTGCAACGCGCGCTGCCGGAGATAGGGTCAGAAGAGGTTCGTGCCGGAACCTTGGGGTCTGTCGGGCGTTTCGACCGAGCAAAAGCATGGAGAGTGAAGCAATGGCGACTGCCGCAGGAAAGGCCGCGAACGAAGCCCGCACGAATTCCGATATTGAGGCCGACATCGCACAATTGAAGGCCGACATCGACCAACTTACCAAGCTGTTGGCCAAAACTGGCGAACATGGCTACGGGGCAGCACGGCGAGCCGCCGCCGAAAGCGTCGAGCAGTTGCGAACCCAGGGCGAGGCAGCCTTCGACAGCCTGCGCAGCAACGCCAGGGACATCGAGGCGCAGATGATAGCGCATATGCGCGAAAAACCGGTGACTTCGCTGGCGATCGCCGCAGGCGTCGGATTCCTCTTCGCTCTTCTCGCGCGCCGTTAGTTCTGCACGCATGGGAATGCTTGCATCGCTGATCTCGGGCCTCGCCTCGGGCGAAACCATTGCGGCGGTGCAACGCGCACGCGTCGCTGCGATTGTCTATTCGATCGCAGCGCTCGCGGCGCTGTGCGGCCTCGGCTTCCTCGTCGGGGCGGCCTATATCTGGACGGCGGCCCGCTATGGGCCGATGGCAGCTTCCCTGAACTTCGGGATCGGCTTTCTGGCAATCGCCGGTCTCATCCTGCTCGTCTACCGGATGTCGGCCGGCTCGCGCGCCAGGCGCCGGGCGAAGCGACGCAACGCCGACATGAAGGCTATCGGCATCACTGCGGTACTCGCCGTGCTGCCGGCGCTGCTCAAGGGCAAAGGTGGCCCGGGGAAGGCCGGACTGGGCGCGATTCTCGGCCCGGCGATAGCACTCGCTGCCTACGCTATCTACCGCGAGAACGTGAAGCGCGGCTCCGATGATCCGGATATCGGCAAACGGGAATAGTTCGGAGGGATAGTTCGGGGCAAACGATTCTGGCGCCGGTCGCAAAATGCTGGCGTCACAAATCTTCGAGCGGAATCGATATTTCGGCGACCACGCCTTCCGGCCGGAATTCATGGGTCACCTCGCTGGAAATGACCTTGGCCAGGCTGCGGCGGATCAGGATCGAGCCGAAGCCATGGCGTTTGGGCGGCGCAACCCGCGGGCCGCCGCTTTCACGCCAGGCCAGCAACAGACGCCGTGCGCCCTTCCTGCCTTGTACCCTCCAATCGAGATCGACCTTTCCGGAGGAAACCGAGAGCGACCCGTATTGCAGTGCGTTGCTTGCCAGTTCATGCAGGATCAGCCCGAGCCCGACTGCCTGGTCGGGTGACAGCAGGACATCGGCGCCGGAGATCGCCATGCGCGATTGTCCGGCGGCTTGGAACGGCTTTAGCTCGATCTCCACCAGCTCGCGGATGCCGATGCCGCGCCACTCGCGGTCCGACAGCAGGCTGTGCGCAACGCCCAGTGCCTGCAGCCTGGCGCTGAAGGCTTCGAGGAATTCGCTTGGCTGGCGGGCATGGCGAACGGTCTGCGTCGCCAGCGCCTGTACGGTTGCCAAAGTGTTCTTGACGCGGTGATTGAGCTCGCGCAGCAACAGCCGTTGACGTTCGTCGCCAAGCTTGCGTTCGGTAATATCGTAGTTGACGCCGAAGATCAGCGTTGGCTTGCCCTCGCCGTCGCGCTCTATGACGCGGCCGCGCGTTGCGATCCATCGCGGCGGATCGAGGCCTTTGACACGGTATTCGCCAAAATAATCGTCGCTGCCGGTCAACGCGTCGCGAAAGCGTGTTTCGGTCTGGTGAACGTCGCGCGGGTCGATGGCGGTCAGGATGTCGCGCGCCCTCAGCCTGTTCGACTTCGGCAGGTTGAACAATTCGGACAGCAGGACATCGCAGTCGATCATATCGCTGCGGATATCCCATGCCCAGCTGGCAAGCGAAGCCGCGTCGAGCGCGATGGCGCGCCGCTTTTCCTCTCGAACCAGTGCTGCCTTGGCAATCGCCGCACTGCGGGTTGCATCCTTCAGCGTGAACAGGCTGGCGGCAAGGCCGGCCAGCGCCGACAGCTGGTCGAGCTGGACAGAGGAGGGACGTGCGTGCGGCTTCCGGTCGAGCACGCACAGCGTGCCGATCAGCGCGCCGTCGATTACGATAGGCACGCCTGCGTAAAAGCGGATATGATGCTCGCCGGTGACCAGCGGATTGGCTTTGAACCGCGGATCCGCCGCCGCGTCGGCCACCACCATCGGCACGTTGCCGGCTGCGATGGTATAGGCGCAGAACGATGTCTCGGTTGCGGTTTCGGTCTCGTCGAGGCCGATACAGGACTTGAACCACTGCCGCTCGGCATCGACCAGCGTGATCAGTGCGACAGACGTTTGCATCGCCGAAGCGGCAAGACCGCCGATACGATCGAAATCAGGGTCGGCAGCCCCGTCCAGCGTGTCGAGGCCGTGCAGCACGGCAAGACGGTCCGCGGCGCCCACCACACGGCGAATATCGGCCGGCAGGCCCGGCGTGTTCTGGCTATTGTCGTCCACTATGCCCCCGGTGGCCGGCTCCGCTGATTGGTCAGGCCAACCGGCCCGTCTGCCGCCTTGCAGAGCCGGAACTTTCGCGGCGGGGGACCGTTACCAGCCAACGCCCCGCCAGTTACGCCTGCCGGCGCCAAATATGGAGCCAGACAATGCCAAAAACCATTCCTGAAAACAAAGCCCGTCAAGGGCGGCGGGGTCGGCATGTCCTTCGTATCCTGATCGCCGCGCTGTTGCTGGCTTTTATCGCCTGGGGCGTCGCCGAAATCTACGGCTGGATGATCGAGACGCCGAAGACCGAACAGGGCAACACGCCCAGCGGCTAGGTTCTCTCCATCGCTCGCGCCAGTTTGCATCACACAACCCCACATCACGCATCCCACGTCAGGCAACCTTTGCCTCGGCGGCGCGCGCCGGGACGAGAACATTCAACGCGCGCGGATGGATTTCGACGGTCGTCTCGCGATCGAGCTTTACCAGTTCGCCGTCCATGACGGCCTGAACTTTCCTGTTCGTCGAATGGATTGTCAAAACGGCGCGGTTTGCCTGATGGATTTCGACATGCTCGTTACCGCGCCATTTGCCACGGGCGACGTCAAAGAGGAACCTGATCAACTCGCCGCGCCGCCTTGCCACGGTGACATAGATGCCCAGCACGCCGCCTGCCGGATTATCGGCATAGGGCAGGTGGCCCTCGCCGAACAGATTGTTGGTGATGCCGATGCCGGTGATCCGCGTTCTGATCTCGGCCTCACCGACCGTCAGCGTTACGTTCATGGCCGGCGGGTTGTTGATCGTTGCCCAAGCGGCTCGCACCGAGGCGCGCATCTTCCCCAACCGCGAGCCGAATTCCATCTTCTGGCGCAGTTGCACCATCCTGGCGTGCATGCCGATCGAGAATTGATGCACGAAAGGCCGGCCGTTGGCTGTTGCAATGTCAATCGCCATCACCTCGCCGTCGGCAAACGATTTCAGTGCCGCATCAAGGGTCTGCGGAATGCCGAGGCCGCGCGCAAAAAGATTCATTGTGCCAGCCGGCAGAATTGCAAGCGCCTTCTCCCCATTCATCAAACGGGCTGCCGCGGCCGAGATGGTGCCGTCGCCGCCGCCCGCCAGCACGACGTCGATGCCGCGCCTGGAAGCTATGTCGTCCAGCGTGGCGACGATATCCTTGCCGGCGGCGATGTCGATATCGATCGAGTGACCAGCAGCCTCAAGCGTACCGCGGATCCGGCCGGCGAAGGCCTCAAGATCGATGGTGCGCAGGGTGCCGCCGTCCTTGTTCAGCACCGCTGCAAACCGCATGGCCGCTCCATTTTTCCAGCACCTATCCGGCCGGGACGGGGTCCCAGCCGGGAGTGGAACGGGGCGGCCGAGAAAATGTTCCTTTCGACCAGCGTGACGAATCCGAGAACCTTCGACATGGCACCGGGTGCGCCACGGCTTTTTTCGGAACAACAGTGTGGTCACAACGTTGTGAACATGCAGAAGACGCTGCGCCCGCAGCGACGCTATGCGGGCACGGCGTGCACGAAATCACCGACGAGGAGACACTAAGATGATCCGCACCCTTTTAACCACGACAGCAGTCGCAACATTGATTGCGACGGGTGCATTTGCGCAATCGGCGACGACCCCGGCGCCGGCGCAAGCACCCGCCGTAGAGAATTCCGCTCCAGCCGCTCCGGTGCAACGCGCCGAGGGCAGCCTTGTCACCAATATCATCGGCGAGTCGGTTTATAACGGCACCGGCGACAATGCAGAGAATATCGGCAAGGTCACCGATGTCGTCTTCGACGAACGCGGCCAGGTAAAATCCATCGTCATCGGCGTCGGCGGGTTCCTCGGCATTGGGACCAAGAACGTCGCCTTCGACTACAGCAAGATGCAATGGGCCGAAAGAAATGGCGATCGCTGGCTGATAGCGCAAACGACGAAGGATGAGCTGACGGGTCATCCGGATTTCGACCGCAAGCCCTATGATCCGGCGCCTGCAGCGACAGACACCACGGCTACGGCTCCTGCCGCTCCGTCGACCTCCACCGATACGGCGCAGAACGCCCCGGCGGCGCCGGCCGGTAACAACCCCGCTCCGGTCGTGAAGCGCGCGGAAGGCAATCTTGCCACCAATATCATCGGCGAGACCGTCTACAACGGTACCGGCGACGACGCCCAGAACATCGGCGACGTAAACGACATCGTCATCAACAAGGAAGCCAAGGCGCAATCGCTGGTCATCGGTGTCGGCGGCTTCCTCGGCATAGGTGAAAAGAACGTCGCCTATGACTTCGACAAGGCGCAGTGGGCCGAGAGGAACGGCGATCGCTGGCTGGTTGCCCAAACCACCAGGGAAGAGCTGACGGCGCAGCCGGATTTCGACCGCAAGCCCTATGATCCGGCCCCGGCGACCACAGCGTCGAACGATGCCGCGGCTAATGCGCCAGCCGTCGTCACGCCTACCGTGACGGCCAGCAACACTGCCACGACCGATAACACTGCGACGACCAACAACACTGACCAGGCCAGTAAGACGGCTCAAAATGCTCCGGCAGCGGCGCCTCCGGCTAATTCCACGGCCGACCAGACCAAGACCGGGTCGATCGACAAGTCGACGCTAACCGAAATGCCGATGGGCGAAATCCGGGCCGAGGATCTGGTTGGAACAACCGTTTACGGCGCCAACGATGTCAACGTCGGCGAGATCGGCGATATCGTGCTGGGCGGCGACAAGAAGGTCGACGCAGTCATCATCGACGTCGGCGGCTTCCTTGGCATCGGCGAGAAGGAGGTGGCGGTCGGCATGGACAACCTGAAATTCATGACCGACAAGAACGGCAAGCGCTATCTCTACACGAACTTCACCAAGGAGCAGCTTGAGGCGCAGGCCCCCTATGACAAGGCCAGCTATGCGCAAAATCGCGAGAAACAGCGCATGATCATGCGCTAAGCTGCGCACAGGCCGACAGAGAAGCCCGCGCCGGCAACGGCGCGGGCTTTGCTTATCTCGAGGGGAAGCCGGCGACATGGCCGGCAACGCCATTGTCCGTCAATTCGGCGAGCGCCAGCGACTGATCGAGATGCTCGGCCCGCCAGGCGAGCAACTTCTCGGCAAATTCCAGCCGTGCCAGCAGATAGGCTGGGTCGTCAGCGACATTGGTCAACTCGCGCGCATCCTTCTCCAGGTCGAAGAGCAAGGGCGGCAGGCCGCCGCCGAAATTCACATATTTGAACTTTTGCGTGCGGATGACGGCGAGATTGCACTGGCGTGAACCGATGCCGAAATACCGTTCGGCATCACCATCCGCGATCGAGCGGAAATCGAACTCCCAATGCGCCGCGTCGCGCCAATCGTCTGGCTCCGTCGCGTCCAGGAAAGGCGCCAGCGAGCGGCCGTCGAGATGCGGCAGCACTTCGCCGCCAGTGAGCTCGAGCCTAGTGAGATCGAGCAAGGTCGGTGCCAAATCCACCGCCTCGGTGAAGCGGTCGACACTGCTGCCGGCAGCCTTGCGGTGGCGCGGATCGCGAATGATCAGCGGAATATGGAAGCTGCCGTCGAAGAAACCGCCCTTGCCCAGCATGAAATGATCGCCCATCATCTCGGCGTGGTCGGAGGTCAGCACGATGACGGTGTCGTCCCATGCATCGGCCGCCTTGACCGCTTGCCAGACCCGGCCAAGCTGCGCGTCGACCTCCGAGATCATGCCGTAATAGAGCGCCCGGATGCGGCGAAAATTGTCGTCGCCCCAGTCGCGCACCTTGCCCTCCGAGCCGGGACGGAATTTCGACCGTTCCTGCCGGTCAAGTTCATAGGCGAGATAAGGGTGGCTTGCTGCTTCGGCCTGCCAGCTTTCGGCGCGGTCAAAAGCTGGACCAATGGCCGGATCGTACATGGCGTTGTAAGGCGCTGGCACGATGAAGGGCGGGTGGGGGCTGATGAAGGAAAGATGCGCGAACCACGGGGCATCGCGCTCCTGCTCGCCGAGCCAGCGGATGAATTCGCCGGCCAGGAAGGCCGACGGCGTCTCGTCCTTCGAATAGATTGGCGGACCGTTGCTGATCGCGCCGTCGTTTTCCAGGATTTCGCCCGCCGGGCGGTGAATGGCGGGGGAGCCGGCGCCGGCATCGACGCCGCGCGCCTTGAGCCATGACAGCCAGGGCTTCTGGTGCTCGGGCAGAAGCTGGCGCACGGTGAAGCCGGGCAGCACGCCTTCATAGCTTTTCAGCTGCGGGTCGCCAGGCGCCAGCGTGCGCGGGTCGCGCGCCATGTCGGTATAACCGAACAGCGTCGGATCATAGCCGAGGGCGCGTGCCCAGAGGGCTATGTTGCCGTGGCGGGCGTCGAGCGGCGTGCCGTTGCGGCAGACACGATTGTTCATCTGGTAGAGGCCGGTGTAGAGGCAGGCGCGCGCCGGCGAGCAAGGTGCGGCGCCGCCATAGTGCTTCTGGAACAAAACGCCCTCGGCAGCCAGCGCGTCGGCATTCGGCGTCCTTACCACCTTGTGGCCAGCAGCTGACAGGCAGTCGCCCCGCCACTGGTCGCAGGTGATCAGGAGAATATTGGGGCGTTTTCCACTCAACCGCTGTATCCTCATGCTGGCTACATGCGTCGCTCATGGAGCGCAATTTCGGCGAGTATGCAAGCCGGTCCAGTTTGCCGAATGGTGAACAAAACCTGCTTCGTCGTTCACTTTAACAGCACAGTCCATTCTGTGTTTGCCGCCTTTGCGGCCAGGAGGCGGATGCTCATATTTGCGTGGACAGCGGCAAGGGCCGCACCGGCACAAGGAAAGGAGCAGAAACATGCTCGACCAAGTCAAGGGCCTGCATCACGTCACCTCGATGGCCAGCGATGCGCGCCAGAACAATGAATTCTTCACCGGGACGCTCGGTCTGCGGCGGGTCAAGAAAACCGTCAATTTCGACGCACCCGATGTCTACCACCTCTATTACGGCGACGAGGTCGGCACGCCCGGCTCGGTGATGACCTACTTCCCGTTCCCGAACATCGGCAAAGGCCGCCATGGAATCGGCGAAGTCGGTACCACCGCTTACTCGGTGCCCGAAGGCACGCTCGGTTATTGGGAGAAACGGTTTGCCGAGCAAGGTGTCACTGGGCTGTCCCGCGAGGAGACGTTTGGCGAGAAGCGTCTTGCGTTCGCCGGTCCCGACGGCGACGGGTTTGCGCTGGTCGAGGACAGAGCGGACAACCGTGCGCCATGGGCCAAGGGTGGCATTCCCACCGACGAGGCGATCCGCGGCTTTCACTCGGTGTCGCTCAGGCTGAAAGATGGCGGCGCCACCGAAGAGCTGCTGAAATTCATGGGTTATGAGGAGGTCGACAAGTCCGGCAACGTCAGGCGGCTGGCGGTGAGGAACGGCAACGGCGCCGACGTCGTCGATATCGAATCGCTGCCAGGGGCCGGCTTCGCCAATCTCGGCGCCGGCTCGGTCCACCATGTCGCTTTCGCCGTCGAGAACCGCGCCAAGCAGATCGAAGTGCGCAAGGCGCTGCTCGATACAGGTTATCAGGTGACGCCGGTGATCGACCGCGATTATTTCTGGGCGATCTATTTCCGCACACCGGGCGGCGTGCTGTTCGAAGTCGCCACCAACGAGCCGGGCTTCGACCGCGACGAGGATACCGCCCATCTTGGCGAGGCGCTGAAGCTGCCGTCGCAACACCAGCATTTGCGGCCCTATCTCGAGCAGCATCTGCAGAAACTGGAAGACTGAGGGCAAGGTCATGAGCAAGGATTCGTATATTCACAAAGTGCTGCCCGGTTCGCCTGATGGACCGCTGCTCTTCGTCTTCCATGGCACCGGCGGCGACGAGGCCCAGCTTCTGTCGCTTGGAAGCGATCTCGCGCCGCAAGCGACGATCGTCGCTCCGCGCGGCGATGTCTCGGAACAAGGCGCCGCACGCTTCTTCCGCCGGACCGGCGAGGGCGTTTACGATATGGGCGACATCACGCGAGCGACGGACAAGATGGCCGGCTTCGTCAAGGCACATGTCGAGACGGCAAGGCCATCTTCGGTGCTCGGCCTCGGTTACTCCAACGGCGCCAACATCCTGGCCTCGGTGCTGTTTGCCGAACCGTCGCTGTTCGACGCAACGGTGCTGATGCATCCGCTGATCCCGTTCGAGCCGGAGGTCAAGGGCAGCCTTGGCGGCAGCCGCATCCTGGTCACCGCCGGCAGGCGGGACCCGATCTGTCCGCCTGATTTGACGGCGCGGCTTGAAGCCTATTTGCGCGCCGATGGCGCCGATGTCACAGTCGAGTGGCATGACGGCGGCCATGAGGTGCGGCCGAGCGAGATCGAGGCGGCGCGGCGGTTGTTCGCCCTTGCGCCGGATGAAAGGACCGCAAGCCATGTCTGACCTATTGCCCGAGATCGAGATGGAGGACCGCGGCTCGAAGGGCCGCTACCTCCTGCGTGGGCCGGGCGGCGCCGAGGCTGAGATGACCTTCACCAAGATCGGCGAGCACCAGATCATCATCGACCATACCGAAGTGCCGGATGCATTTCGCGGCCAGGGCGCGGGGCTTCGCCTGGTCACCCGTGCCGTCGAGGATGCACGTGCGGCGGGCAAGACGATCATCCCGCTTTGCCCGTTCGCCAATGCCCAATTCCGCCGCCATCCGGAATGGGCGGACGTGCTGAAGCGGTAAGCACAGCCCCTCGATGAATGACAGGAGAAGGGGTGCGCGGCTTTACCGCGTGCCCCTTTGGCCATTGGAGGCGTACAAACACAGCGGCAACATGCGGGATTTGCGCAGAGCGCCAACCTTGCCTAAGTATTGCCAGCAACCGGCTCGCCGTCCGCGGCCCGACCACTTCAACCGAATGGCTCTCCATGACCGAATCCGATCTCGTTCCCGTCTTCGACGGCCACAACGACACGCTGCTCCGGCTCTACCAGTCGAAGGATGCGGACGTCGAAAAGCTGTTCGTCGAGGGGACGCCAGGTGGCCACATCGACCTGCCGCGCGCGAAGAAAGGCGGGTTTGCCGGCGGCATGTTCGCGATCTTCCCGCCGCCTGTCGAGAAATCCAAACGCGGCGCGGTGCCGCTGGCGCCGAGCGACAGCGAGCCCTTGCCACCCGAGATTCCGCGCGCCGATGCGCTCAACTCCACCGTAGCGATGGCCTCGATCCTGTTCAGGCTGGAGCGGGCTTCGGCACTTACTGTATGCCGCAGCGCCGGCGATGTGAGGAAGGCGATGGCGCAAGGCTCGATCGCGGCGGTCTTCCATATCGAAGGGGTCGAGGCGATCGACCCTGAGCTCACCCTGCTCGACGTTCTCCACGCAGCCGGCCTGCGCTCGCTCGGTATCGTCTGGAGCCGTCCCAATGCCTTCGGCCACGGCGTGCCGTTCCGTTTCCCGTCATCGCCCGATACAGGGGCGGGGCTGACCGATGCCGGCAAGGCGCTGGTGAAAGCCTGCAACCAGCTGAAGATCATGATCGATCTTTCGCATCTCAACGAAAAAGGTTTCCGCGACGTCGTCGAGATCAGCGACGCACCGCTGGTCGCGACCCATTCCAACGTGCACGCGATCTGCGGCCATTCGCGCAACCTCACCGAATGGCAGCTCGGCGCGATCCGCGACTCCGGCGGCATGGTCGGGCTGAACTTCGCCACCGGGTTCCTGCGCGAGGACGGCAGGATGAACGCCGACACCGGCCTCGACGTCATGGTGCGCCATGTCGATTCGCTGCTGCAGGCGCTGGGCGAAGACGGCGTCGGCCTAGGCTCGGATTTCGACGGCGCCATGATCCCGGCCGTGATAGGCGATGTTGCCGGCCTGCCAAGACTGCTCGACGCATTCGCGGCACGCGGCTTCGGGCGCGCGCTGATCGAGAAGATCGCCTATCGCAACTGGCTAGGCATGCTGGAAAGGACCATCGGCTAAGCGGGTGATGCCGGCTTGACCGGAACGCGTTTTGGGGGCGGACTATTCGAAACCCATGCGTTTAAGCCAGTCCTGGCCAATGCCGCGATCACGGATGATCGGCAGCGGATCCGTCGAATCCAGGCGTGCGCAGATGCGGTAGACCTCGAGCGTCTCGGCGTTCATCTCGCCGCGTTTGTAGAAGAACATGGCCGCGGCATAGCGGGTGCGGCCCGACCATTTTTCGCCGAGCGGCGTGTTGATCAGCTGCCACTGTTCGGCGGCTTCGGTGTCGAGTTCGGGACTGTCGGTGTCGTCGGCCATATTTAGAAATCCGCGGGCGGACTGGTGCGGCGGTCGAGTTTGATGACCAGCCGCGGCGCCAGTTTGGCACGCCTCAGCAGCTTTTGATATTGCAGCTCGCGCCTGGCGTAGATCTCGACCCAAGGTCCGCTGCAGGCGGGCTCGGCGGCGCTGATCTGGTCTGCATCGCCGGGATCGCTGCCTTTCGCCGACGGTGCCTTCGACGTCGTTTTCTCCAAGGATGCAATCTCGACGAGAACATTCGAATATGGGCAGCCGTGCAGAAGGTGCTTGACAGTGGCAAACACCGCCCCACTGATCTTCGCGGCCGAAGCCGATCGGCTAGCCGGCGATGCTGGAGACCATCACCCCGATGAAGACAACAGAGGCGCGCGAAGCCCTCCTCGAACCGGCGCGAAAAAGCGATTCCGATAAGCGCGGCCGCAAGGCGTCGAAAGAGACCAGGCAGCTTCAATTGATCGAAGCGACGATCGATTCACTGGCCAAGCGCGGCTATTCGGAGACGACGATGGCCGACGTTGCCGACGGCGCCGGCCTGTCTCGCGGCATCGTCAATTTCCATTTCGAGAGCAAGGAGAAGCTGCTCGTCGCGACCTTGCAATACATGTATGACGAGTATTCGGCGCATTGGCGCAGCGCCTTGCAAAAGGCCGGCGATGATCCCGCCTGCCAGTTGCAGGCATTGGTGGCGGCCGATTTCGACCGCTCGATCTGCAACAAGCGCAAGCTGGCTGCCTGGTGTGCCTTCTGGGGCGAGGCCAAATCGCGACCGAAATATCAGGCGCTGAGCAGCGCACGCGATGCCGTCTACCAGAACATCTTCATCGATCTTTGCGCGGCGCTCAAGCAGAGCGGCTTCTATGCCTATGAGCCGCAAGTCATGGCGCTGGCGCTCAGCGCCATGCTGGATGGTCTGTGGCTGCGTTTGATGATGGGCACCGAGGACGCCACACGCGAGACGGCGCTGCAGGCCGCGAACGAGTTCCTGTCTGCGGCATTCCCCAAGCACTATCCGAACTCTGCAGCCCGCGGTGGCAGGCCGGCGTGAACCATCAAAAAGAGGGTGGACCAGCAATGAAGACAATGATCCGGCCCCTGACATTCGAGAAGAGCAAGGCCGGCTAATGAAGTTCAAGATTGAACGAGCCGATGTGGCCATCGTCGGCGCCGGCTTCACCGGCCTGTCGGCCGCGCGTGAATTGAACCACGCCGGCATCGATGTCGTGCTGCTCGAAGCCCGCGACCGTGTCGGCGGCCGCGTCGAAGCCGTGCAGAACGGGCTCGGCGAGCGGATCGACAGCGGCGGCCAGTTCCTGTGCGAAGACATGCCGGAATTAATGGCGCTGGTGCGAGCGCGCGGCAAGACATTGGTCGAGACCCATGTCGCAGGCGAATTCGTCACGCAGCCGCGAATGAGCGAGGCGCAAGCCGGGCGCACTAACGGCACCGCGATGCGAATGCGCGAGCGGATGAATGCGATCGCACCGACCGACCCGACCATTGTCGGCTTGACGGTCGCGGCATGGCTCGATCGCCAGGCCGATCCCGACGATGCGAAGGCCGCCTTTCGGTCGATGATCGAGGGCCTGTGGTGCCTGGCAATGGAAAGGCTGCCGCTGTGGTACTTGATCGACAATGATCGCCGCATCACCAACGAGGTGTCGGAGCTGCAGTATTTCGTGGGCGAAACCATGCATTCGCTAGCGGATGATCTTGCGCGGGATCTCGGCGATCGACTGCGGCTGAATACAGCTGTCGAGGCCATTGAGCACGGGCCGGGAGGGGTTCGCGTCGTTTCGCCTGCCGGCGCGATCGAGGCACGAGCGGTACTGGTCGCCGTACCGCCGATGATGGCCTCGAGAGTGGATTTCGTGCCGCCGCTGCCGGCTGTGCTGAAGAGAGCCCTCGGCGTCTGGCAAAGCGGCGCGGTGATCAAAATGCTGGTGCGCTACCCCAAGGCTTTCTGGCGCGACAGGGGCTTGAGCGGCATGGTGATGTGGCGCGACCCGCACGGGCTTTTTGCCTGCGATGCCAGCAGGGACGAGGATCACGCAGCCCTTGTCGTCTTCATCGGCGGGCCGCTGGCGCAGCGCTGGCGGGATCTGGACGACGCGGCGTTGCGCGCAAAGGTGACGTCAAAGCTGGAAGAGGCGCTCGGTATCGAGGCGGCCGGCATCATCGATCTCAGTTATCGCGACTGGACTGGGGATCGCTGGAGCGGCGGCGGTTACAGTGATCTGATCGTCGATGCGACGGCAACCGATGCCGAACGCATTATCCGCGCCGGCGCGTCGCGGATCCATTTCGCCTCGTCGGAGCTGTCGCCATCATTTCCGGGCTACGTCGAGGGCGCCATCGTCGCCGGCCGCATTGCTGCGCTAAGAATTATTCAGTCTGCCATCGCCAGCAGAGCCTCGGGGTCATAAGCGAGGCGGATCAAGGTGCCGAGCGCATCGACGCGCATTGCCACGAGCTCGGCCTGCTGGTCCGGCCACTGATCAACATGCGCGTGATGTCGCCGCCATTGATCATCACGCGCGACCAGATCGACGACATGGTGTCGATCCTGCGCGAAGGCATTTCGCGCACGATGGACGATCTGCGCCGCGAAGGTGCCTGGCGGGGATAGGCGTTTATCGCCGGCAATCTCGCCATTGCTGACAACGATCGTCCGCGCCTACGATGTCCGGCAGGGGCCTCGATCGCCTGTCTCTGGCCGCATCTCTGGGGAAACAAAGCATTGATGACCTATCGGGCCTGTTCGGCCTCGCCGGTAAAACCGCCTTAATTTCCGGATTGAGCCGCGGCATTGGTCGGCCGCTGGCAACGTGGGCGAGGTCGATGAACTGGGCGGTGCCGCGATCTTCCTGGTTTCCGACGCGTCGAGCTTCATGACCGGCCAGATGATCTATGTCGACGGCGACATGACCGGACCCGTATGAGCGTGACTGTCGCTGTCGGGCGCATGGAAGATCGGTCGGCCTCGGGCCCGCCCCGCAAAAGGCAGGGCTCGTCATTTGCACACTCTTATCTTCACCGCTAAGCTTCTCTGGCTGGGGTATTTTCCTCAGATCACATTCGCCATCCCAAGGATATCATGACACCCGACACAGCAACGCGCGAACAGTTCGCCATCGATCTCGCGCGGCGCGCCGGCGCGCTCGGCCTGAAGTATTTTCGCGACCTCGACAGCCTCGCCATCGAGAGCAAAGGTCATCAGGACATGGTCTCGCAGGCTGACCGCGAGGTCGAGCTGTTCATCCGTGCGGCAATGAAAGCCGCCTACCCGACCGATGGAATTGTCGGCGAGGAGCATGCCTCGGTCACCGGATCGAGCGGGCATGTCTGGGTGATAGATCCGATCGACGGCACCGCGAACTTCGTGCGGGGCATCCCGGCCTGGTGCGTGGTCATCGCCTGCGCCAAGGACGGCGACACTGTCGTGGGTGTCATCCACGAGCCCTCTACCGGCGAAACGTTCCATTGCCGCAAGGGCGGCGGCGCTTTTCTCAACGGCAAGCCGATCAGGGCAAGCGCGGCCACCAGCCTGACCGACGGCTCGTTGGGCACCGGCTTTTCCAACCGCGCCGAAATGCAAAACGTCGCAACGCTCATCGGCTTGCTGTTTTCAAAAGGCGGCGTGTTTTTCCGTAACGCATCCGGCGCGTTGATGCTCGCCTATGCGGCCGCCGGCAGGCTGCTCGGCTATGTCGAAGAGCATATGAACGCCTGGGACTGCCTGGCAGGCATGCTGCTGGTGGAAGAAGCCGGCGGCACGATCGTCAAGCCCGACCCAAAGACGGTTCTGGAAAACGGCGCGCTGGTGATTTGCGCCGGCAGCGGTGTGTTCGCCCAGGTCCGCCAGCTCTGCGTGCAATCCTTCAAGCTTTGATCAGAACCGGTCCGCGCTCCGGAAAGCCGATGCCGACGCTGTCGCCTGCCTGAAACGGCGCATCGATGTTGTGCGATATTGCAAACACCTGGCCGTGCGGCGTGGCGATGACAAGCTCGAGATGGCTACCGATATAGGTGACCTTTTCCAGCCTGCCCGCGATCGTCCGTGGTGCACCGGCAGGGCCGATCTCGATGCGGCTCGGACGGACGGCCAGCTTCGCCGGGCCGACCAGCTGGCCTCGCGCCGGCAGTTTCAAGGCCAGCGAACCCAGCCGGACGGCAGCTTCATCACCTTCTACCGAAACCACCTCGCAATCGAGGATATTGGCTTCGCCGATGAAGTCGGCGACGAAAGCGTTGGCCGGTGCGTCGTAGAGTTCGCGTGGCGTGCCGTCCTGTGCGATCACCGCTTTGTTCATGACGATGATACGATCCGAAACCGCCAGCGCCTCTTCCTGGTCGTGTGTGACATAGACCACCGTCAGCCCAAGCTTGATCTGGATTTCCCTGATTTCCTCGCGCACGTGCCGGCGCAGCTTGGCGTCGAGATTTGACAGCGGCTCGTCGAACAGCAGCACTTGCGGTTCGAGCACCAGCGCGCGCGCCACCGCCACGCGCTGCTGCTGGCCACCCGACAGCTCGCTTGGCAGACGCGCCTCGAAACCGGTCAGGCCGACCAATTCCAGCCCGGCACGGGCCCGAGACGCAGCCTCCTTCTTGTCATGGCCGGAGAAGCGCAAGCCATAGGAGACGTTTTCCATCACCGTCATGTGCGGAAACAGTGCATAGGACTGGAAAACCATGGACACGTCGCGGTCGGTGGCGGGCAGGCGGGTGACATCTTTGCCGCCTATCAGAATGCGGCCGCTGGACGGCATTTCAAGGCCGGCGATCATGCGCAGGGTCGTCGTCTTGCCGCAGCCGGAGGGCCCGAGAAGCGTCACCAGCTTGCCGGCTTCGATCGCAAGCGAGATGTCGTCGACCGCCGGCATGCTGGCGCCCGGATATGTCTTGGTGACATGGTCGAAGGTTACCGAGGCGGCGTTGCTGCGAATTTCGGCCATCACCCGGCTCCTGCTATTGTGGTCGGGCCGCCGGCCGTTCCGGGCAGGCTGACATTGGTGCGCACGCTCCAGCCGCCGTCGCCCTGCTGGATGCCGCGCCGGCCGATATTGCGGCTGCCGACAAGCAGCTGCATCAAGCCAATTACCATCAGCATGACGACGATCAGCACCGTCGAATAGGCGATGGCGATGCCGTATTCATTGTTCTCGACACGTCCAACGATGTAGCTGGTCGAGAGATCGTAGCGCGCGCTGACCAGAAAGATGACGGCGCTGATCGCGGTCATGGCGCGCACGAAGGAATAGACGAGCGCCGCCAGCATTGCCGATCTCAGCAAAGGCAGGATGACGCGCCTGAAGGTCTGCCACGAGTTGGCGCCAAGCGTCAGTGAGGATTCATCCAGGCTACGGTCGATCTGCGACATCGAGGCGACGCCGGCGCGCACGCCCACCGGCATGTTGCGGAAGATGAACGACAGTACGAGGATGATGCCGGTCCCGGTCAGCTCGATCGGCGGCACGTTGAAGGCAATAATGTAGCTGACGCCGATGACGGTTCCCGGAATCGCGAACGAGAGCATGGTCGCAAATTCGAAGGCGTTCTTGCCGCGGAAATTCTGGCGGACCAGAAGATAGGCGGTCAGAAGCCCGATCCCGGCCGTCAGAGGCGCCGATATCAGCGCGATCTCCATGGTCGTCCAGAAGGAGCTCCATGCCGAGCCCGACCAGTGGATGCCGAATTCGTTCCAGCCGACGGAGAACGCCTTCCGGTAGTGCTCCAGTGTCAGGCTCTGGTCGACCCCCCACAGCTTGACGAAGCTGCCATAGAAGATCACCGTGTAGACCAGTACGGTGAATGCCGTCCACAGTCCGGCGATGACATAGAGCGCGTATGTCAGCCCGGCAGGCAAGCGCGGATGGACGCCGGCGTCGCCCTTGCCGGTGACGGTGGTGTAAGAGCGCCTGCCGATCCAGAAGCGCTGCGCATAAAAGGCGCCGAGCGTGAAGGCCAGCAGCACCAGCGCCAGGATCGCGGCAAGTGCCGCATCGTTCTGCGCGCCGACAATGGCAAAGAAGATTTCTGTCGACAGCACGTCGTAATTGCCGCTCAGCACCAGCGGATTGCCGAAATCGGCCATGCTCTCGATGAAGCCGAGCAGAAAGGCGTTGGCAAGGCCCGGCCGCATCAGCGGCAGGGATACGGTCCAAAAGGTCTGCCAGCGGCTGGCTCGGAGCGTCTGGGAGGCCTCTTCCATGGACGGGCTGACGCCTTCGACGACGCCCATCAGCACCAGGAAGGCGATCGGCGTGAAGGCGAGAACCTGGGCAATGAGCAGGCCGGGAAGTCCATATACCCAGCGTGTCGGCTGGAAACCGAAGAGACCGGCCACGCTCTGCGTCACTGCCCCTGACAGTCCGAACAACAAGATGATGGCAAGGCCGATGACGAAAGCCGGCGTGATGATCGGCAACACGGTCAGGGCGCGGAGCAGCTTGCCGTGGCGGAAACCGGTACGGGTCACGACCAGCGCGAACACCAGCCCCAGAAACATGGTCAGCAGGCCGACGAGCACGGCCAGCAGCAGCGAATTCCAGGCCACGCCGCAGCGGCTGCCGCCGGCAAGACAAGCCAGGCTCCACAGCCGCGAACTGAACAGCTTGGCCAGGAACGCGACAGGCGAGTAGCCGCCGTCGTCGGTCTGCATGGCATTGGCCAGCATCATCAGGATCGGCATGAAGATGAAAATGGCAACCATGGCGACGACAAAGCCGATCGAGCCGACGACGAAGACGTCGCCAGAGACGGCGCCGCGCGCGGCAACACCCAGGGTGAAAAGGAACAGAAAGGCACCGCTGACCAGCAAGGCGCCGTAGCCCATGCCGAATTGGCGGTCGCCAAGTTCGCCGAACAGGCTGGTGAGCCAGCCGAACTGCCAACCGCGCAGCCCGATGGCGAAGCCCTGGAACAACAGCCAGCCAAATCCGGCGGCGCCGACAATGATCAGCAGCCGGCTGAAAACCGGATCGGATTTGGTGCGGCCCCACAGAAGCAGCGGCACCACCAGCAGCAGGCCGAGCGGCGCCAGCCACAGTTTCTCGCCCTTGAGGGCCAGAACCAGTGCCGGCGCGAATTCGCTGTCGGACGGGTAACCGTCGAACAGCCAGGAAAAGCCGAAGAACCCGTCCTCGATGCCGTACCAGGGCAGCACGGCAAACCCCAGCCATCCGACCGCCATCCAAAGGACGGCGACCGGTTCAATCGGCCAGCGGGTTTCGCGGAAGCGCATCTGCTATTGCGGCAGCGATGCGACCTCCTCGTCCCATTTTTTCAGCAGCCGCTTCCGCTCTTCGCTCGAGCCGTACTTCTTGAAGTCGTAGTCGATCAGCTTGATGGTGGAGAGGTCGGGCGCCTTGTCGGAGGTTTTTGCCGCCTTGTTCGACGGAACCTGGAACGACCCCGCCTTTTGCGCCATGGACTGGACGTCGGCCTCGAGCGCCCAGTCGTAGAATTTTTTCGCAGCCTCCAGGTTCCGCGCCCCCTTGATGATCGATTCCGAGCCGATCTCGTAGCCGGTTCCCTCGCAAGGGGTGACCGGAACGATCGGGAAACCTGCGACGACCTGCGACACGGCGTCGTGGATGAAGACGATGCCGATGGTGGTCTCGCCGAGACCGGCGGCCTTGATCGGCGCCGAACCCGACTTGGTGTACTGGTTGACGTTCTTGTGCAGGGCTTTCATGTATTCGAAACCCTTGTCCTCACCAAACAGCTGAACGATGGTCGCCAGCATATTGTATGCGGTCCCCGAGGAATTGGGGTTGGCGACCTGGATGTGCCCCTTGTATTCGGGCTTGATCAGATCGGCCCAGCATTTCGGTTCGGGCAGATTGTTCTTGGCCAGCAAATCCTTGTTGTAGCCGAAGCCCAGCGCACCCGAATAGATGCCGACCGTGCGGTAGCCGGACGTTTCCGCCTGCTTGATCGCCCAGGGCTGCAACTGGTTGAGCAGCGGCGATTTGTATTCCACTGTCAGGCCCTCCTCGGCTGCCTGCAGATGCGGATCGCCGGTGCCGCCCCACCAGATGTCTGCCTTTGGGTTGGCGGCCTCGGCGCGCAATTGCGCATAGATTTCGCCAGCGCTCTTGCGGGTCATATTGACGGTGATGCCGGTCTTCTCCTCGAACGCCCGCGCCGTCTGCTGGCACCAGACCTCGTCAACGCCGCAATACATGGTCAGGCTTTCGGCGGACGCCGATGACGACGCGGCCCACATACCGGCGGCGAGGATGCCGGCGCCGAGAATTGCCCTTTTTATCATGTTGAAATTCCTCCCTAAGTTATTTGCCGACTTATGAAACCCAGATACGCGGAAAATTCAAGTTGGAAGGGTACGGCCGCCTTTGCGCCTTTCGCCGACTTCCCGCTCGATATGTTCGACAGGTTGATGCGGATCAATCTTTGCAGTCACCTGGCCGATCGTCCAGCGCTGCTGAACATCCTCAGACGATGGCCCGGTCCCAGCCGCCATAATGCGCAGCGCTGCGCGTGCCGCGCGGCAGGCTGAGCCCGACCAGGAGGGCTCCGATCGCCAGATTGGCGAGGCTCGCGGCCGCACCGCCGGCGAGGATGAACGGAGAGAGGGCAATCCAGGCTCCAAGCGCGATGTTCAGAAAGCGGACGGCGCGCGCCACCTCGGCCATCGCGGTAACGGCTACCATGATGACCAGGCAGCCGATGACATGGTCGCTGAAGTAGAGCGGCGGGCTTGTGCCGAAGCTGAGCGGCGTGATCATCAGCAGGGCGCCGGCGAGCGTGCTGGCGACAAGGGTCCACGGGAAGTTCACACCGCCGGTGACGAAGTCCAGCGCCACTGCCGACAGCCGCCGGTCGAGGTCGGGCGTCGGCGTCTGGTCTTCCGAAAGTGCCGCTCCTCCGCACCAGAATGTGCGCCAGAACGGCTCTCCCGCCTGTTTGGCACGCCAAAGATACTGGCAGCTCGCCAGCACCTCGTCGACCGAATAGGGGATGAGCACGACGGTGACGGCAGCCTGGACGATGCAGAGCGTGCACAGCGCCCCGATGAGCGGTGGCTGGATGATGATGAAGCCGACGCTGACCACGCCGAGCGGGACGACCAGCAAGCCGAACAAAAGCACCATCCATGGCATGGTGCGCCAGCGGCGGCGGTCGCCGATCGCGCCGGCGAGGATATCCAGCGCATAGGCGAAGGCGCCCAGCCCGGCATCGGCGATCGGAAAGCCCTTGGAGACCCAGGAGGTGACCACCGCCTCGCTGCCATTGCCGGCCGGCGTTTCGCCCGGGCCGAAGAACGGTTCCCAAAGGCCATCGATATGGCCAAGCTGATAGGCGGCGAGATAACGCGAGACGAACAGGCCGACAAAGGCGAGGCCGATTATGGGAATGCGCTGGGTGAAGAGGGAGGGCGAATAGCTCCAGCCGAGCGGGCGGTCGTCATCGGCGGCAAGGGCACGCCGGCTGATACCCGGCGTCGGCGGGATCATCACCGCGAACGCGACGATCAGCATGCCGGCCAACGTGTCGGTCGCGTAGGCTCCGGCGCTGGTGGTCCAGAACAGCAGCGGCGCGAACATCACCCAAACCCCGATCGAGGCGGTGAGCCATTGCAGCCCGTGCCAGCGCCGGCGCATGCCGACAAGCGCCAGCGACAGGATGGCGAGGCCGGATACAATCTCACTGATGCCGAGCCTGCCGTCGCGCGTCTCCGGCGAGGCGATCTCATGTCCGAGCGCCGGCGGAATCGGTGCTGAAGCGGGATCGAACAGGCCGAGCGTGAAGGGCGACGCCACGAGCCACAGCCCGACCGCAACGTTGGTCAGCGGCGCCCAGAGCGTTGCGGCCCGGTGGCGTTCGGTTTCGGCCTCGACCTCGTCGTCCGAGCGCTCGAGCGGGCGCTGCAGCCGTTCGGCGGCCTGGTCGAGCTCGGGCGCGGAAGCGGCGACCGCCGACGGTTCAAGCTTGTTCTTCTTGTACCAGTCGGTAGGATCCGCCTTCAGCCGCCGGATCATTTCCGGCAATGTAGCGGTCAGGCTGTGCCGCGGCTTCCAGCCAAGCAGGCGCCTGGCGCGGGAGATGTCGATCTCGTAGTGATCGTCGGCGTTCTCGATCATCCATGGCTTGATGTCGGTCTCCTGGTCGAAAACCTTCTCCTGCATCCAGGCGCCGAGCTTCGTCACCTCTTTCGGCAGGGACAGGGTCCGCCAGGTCTCGCCGTGCAGGAGCTGCCCGATCTGCTTCTGCATCTCGTCGTAGGACGGCGTCTCTTCTTCGCCGATCAGCAGTACGGTCTCGTCGGGAAGCGCGCTGCGCCGGTCGACGGTGCGCACCACGGCGTCGACGAGATCGTCCAGATGCAGGTAGGGCTGGCCGGTGGTGATGTCGCCGGTGAAAAGATAGGCGGTCGGCATGCGCTCGAAAATGCGGGCGATCTGCTGGGCGATGAAGGCCGCGTGACAATCCTCGTCATAGACGCCCGCCAGTCGCAGGATCGCAACCTTGACGTTGCCGTGCTCTTTCAGGATCAGCGTCTCGGTCTCAGCCTTCGATCTCGGATAGGCCCAGGCCGGATCGATCGGAGACTCTTCGTCGATCCTGGCGCCCTTTGCCGGGCTCGGCGCATGCACCAACAACGTGCTCGAAAACACGAACTGCTCCGTCTCGAGCCCTCTCAGCGCGTTCAGCAGCCGGCGCGTTCCCTCGACGGTCACCGCGCCGTATTTCGGATTATCCTCGCCGGTCGTGTCGTAATAGGCCGCAAGATGGATCACCGAGGCAACGCGGCCGCCGCTCCGCTCGCGCACCTCGGCCAGTGCCTTCGCCACGCTCGCGTCCGAGGTAAGGTCGATCTCGATCGTCTCGACGCCGAGCAAGGATCGTCTGGCAACATCAAGGCCGATGATGTCGTAGCGCTCCATCAAGCCGCGAGCGATGGCTTGGCCCAGAAACCCGCTGCTGCCTGTGATCAGGACGGTGGGACGGGTTTTGCCGGTCATGGCGAATCTCCTTGGCGATAGCCGGGTAGAAGAGGCCGAATGCTTCGGTCGCACACTCGGAACCATGTTCGTTGAGAACGGTTCCCGATGAGGTAGCACCACAGAATGGGTGCGCGCGGCGATCCGTCAGACCGACGGCCATTCGTGCCGGCGGATTGCGTTCGTGCACAAGTGCAGGACTCCCATTGGTCTACCGGCCGCGAAGGGAAGCGACCAGAATGTCGATCAGCAGCTTGCCGCAGCGACGATCCGGATCGCGGTCGGGATCATAGATCGTCACCTCCATCCCAATCACGCGTGGATCGTTGCACCATGTGCGAAGGGCTTCGACAGCTTCGTCGGGCAAGACACCGCCGGCCTCCGGCGAATCGACAGCCGACATGATCTCGCTGTCCAGCACGTCGACATCGAAGTGAACGAATACACCCTCGACGTCCTGCCCTGCGACCGCGTCAAGCGCTATGCGTGCCGCATCGGCGAAGCCGCGCCGCCGCACTTCAGCCAAATCCATCCGGTGAACATCGGTGTCGAAGACGGCCTTGGACGTGTAAGTCGCGGGGTCCTGCACATCGCGATAGCCAAACGCGACTACGTCGGCCTCACGGACCAAAGGAGTGTGCTCGCCGAAATCGGTCAGGAGCGTCGGGCCATGGCCGGTCACGAAGGCCAAATCCATGCCCGCGGCTCCCTTTGACGGCGAGGTATCCGGCAATTTGAAATCGGTGTGCCCATCGAAGAAGATAAGGCCGTAGCGGCCACGACGCCGTAGCGCGAGCGCAGGGCCAAGCAACACACTGCAATCGCCGCCGAGCATGAGCAGGAACCCTCCCGAGTTCAGCTCCTCGTCGACCGCTTCGGCAAGCGTCTTGGAATACTGGCGCAGGGCCTGGGCATTGCGCACGCCCGTAGCAGGATCCACCTCAGGCCGATAAAGCGGAGCCCGAACCGAGCGCAACGGACCGGCGCCCAAACGGTCGGCGAGACCAAGCGATTGAAGTGCCTCCGGCGCCTTCCACACGCCGGGCTCCGGCTCACCCTCCTGCGGCATCAGCCCAAGATTAGAGGGCGCGCCGAGCAAAGCGATATGTCTCGTCTGAGTGGTGGCTCGCGGCATTGTGCTGGCAGCTGAGGCCATGATCAGAGTTCTCCGCGTTATGGGCGATACGCATCATGCTCAAGAAACAGGCTGCGCTTTCCTGACCGGTCTCCCGCTGCCCTTGCCGCCGAGTACCTCCGGTCGGTGTCACGCGTCAGGCAGCATCGCGAGCGACGAGTATTGCTCGTTCAGCGCCACAGTGTCGTCAGCGGTGATTTCGAAGTCGATGTTGTCCCGCAGATGCAGGCTCTGGTTCGCCTTGGGCAGCGGCGTTGTCCCGCACTGCCGGGGCAGAGCTCGATACCGGTCGTTTGGGCCATATCGGATTTCCAGGAGGCGAACTGCCGTCTTTGAACTATGCATGGTGTGCGCGCGTTCTGGCGGCCTTCTGCGCCGCCGCCTTCCTTCCGCTGGCGCCTTTCGTCTCGGCGGCCTTCTTGGCGGCGGCCGATCGCTCCTCAGCCGTCCGGCGCGAGGCCGCACGCTTGGCCTGCTGCGCCAGCGCCTCGTGCGACGCCGTGCTCTTCGGCTCGTGCTCGAGCACCTTGGAGACGGCTTTCGAGACCCGCGGGCGGCGTTTCGGCGTGCGTTCACCCTGGCCGGCCTCATAGGCGTATTCGGCGCTTTTGCGCGTGCTCTCCTTCACCTTGCCCTTTTTGGGCGGGGGCAGGTCTACGCCTGCGCGTCTTGCCTCGGAAAGCCCGATGGCGATGGCCTGCTGGGTCGAGCGCGCGCCGTGCTCGCCGCGGCGGATTTTATCGATCTCCTCGTGCACGAACTCGCCGGCCTGTGTGCTCGGCGATTTGCCCTCGCGCTTGTCCTTTCGGGCCTTCTCGATGGTTTTCTTGTCTGGCATTGTCTTTCTCCCACATACGGGTTGCGACAGCCATTCGGGTTGCAGCTGCGCGCGGTCTTATGAGGATCATAACGCGTTGAGGACGCAAATGATCCCGGCACTGGTGATCCAAGCCCCAGCCGTCAGGACGTTGACGCCGATCTGTCCGAAACCAGATGGCGCAAGAACCATCGGCTCGCCAGACCCGCGACTTCGTCCAGGGCGCCAAGCTCCTCGAACAGATGTGTCGCGCCAGGGACGATGGCGAGCTCCTTCTCGCTGCGGAGCGCCGCCAGCGCCGAGCGGTTGAGTGCGATCACTTGCGTGTCCGCGCCTCCGACGACGAGCAAGGTCGGCGCCCGGACGCGCGGCAGGGCGTGCGCTGCAAGATCGGGCCGGCCACCACGCGAAACTACGGCCGCGGCCTGGTCGGGCCGCTCGGCCGCCGCCACCAGGGCGGCACCGGCGCCCGTGCTCGCGCCGAAATAGCCAAGACGCAACCCCGACGTTTCCGGCGAGGCGCCGAGCCAATCCGTGACGCCGACCAGCCGGTCGGCGAGCAGTCCGATATTGAAGCGCAACTCGGCCGTGACCTGGTCGATCCGCTCCTCTTCGGCCGTCAACAGGTCGATGAGGAAGGTGGCGAGGTTCGCCTCGTTCAGCCTTTCGGCCACGTGGCGGTTGCGCGGGCTGTGGCGGCTGCTTCCGCTGCCGTGGGCGAAGAGCACAAGGCCGCGAGCATCCGAGGGCAACGAAAGATTGCCCTCAAGCGTGACAAGCCCCGCGGGAACATGCACGACGTGCTCGCTATCTCGGTCCATATCCACCTCCGCTATGTCGATCTGGTGCCAGGCGCCGGACCCGCGCTCGCGCGCCCAGCCAATTCCTCTTCGGAAGCGGCAGGCTTGTGGGAAGCCGCAGGCTTGGGCACGGACCTGGCGAGGAGCGCGCGGACCTCTTCATCGCTCGTCTGCGAGAAATCCACGTACCAGCGCCCGACACCCAGCAACGGCTCTGGTGTCGTCGCGCAAACGACCTCGTCGGCGTCCGCCCGCATCGCGTCGCAAGTGTCGGGGCTACCGACGGGAACGGCCGCGACAATATGGGCGGCGTGGTTTTTTCGCAGCGCCTTGATCCCAGCCCGCATGGTCGATCCGGTCGCAAGCCCGTCATCCACGAGGATAATGGTTCGTCCATTCAACTGCGGTGGGGGTCGCCCGTCCCTATAGAGGTGCTCGCGGCGCAGAAGCTCTTTTTCCTCCTTTGCAGCGACCGCGTCGATGACATGTGGCGGGATCGCGAGACCGTTGACGATCTCGTCGTTCAGGACACGTACACCTGAGGGCGCGATCGCCCCCATGGCCAATTCCTCGTGACCGGGGACGCCGAGCTTGCGCACGACGAAGACGTCGAGCGGTGCCTTGAGTGCCTGCGCGACCTCGTAGCCGACCGGCACGCCGCCTCGGGGCAGCGCCAATACGATCACATCGTCGCGGCCGGCAAAGCGAACGAGTTCCCCGGCGAGTTGCCGCCCGGCCTCGCGGCGATCTGAAAAGATGATAGCCATGACCTTCAATCCGCGTGCATCTGTTTTCCCGGTGGATGTTTTTTCACCAGCCTGCGACCACATTCCGTGGGATGGCTGCGGCACCGGTACCATTTTGGAACTCGCTCGCTGCCTGGACGTTCCAAGAATAGTTTCGATCGCGAGGTGCCGGCACCGGCACGCGGCTCAGCGCGGATCGGGAAGATCGAAGATAGTGATCCGTACATGCCTCGTCCGGCCAGCTGGCAATCTAGCGATGCGTGGCAGCAGGCGCGTTTGGCGGCTTGTTGCCTCAGCAATCAGGGAAAGGAATATCCCATGCAAGTTCAGGAGATCATGAGCCGTCGGACCGAACTGGTCGGCCCGGACACGACAATCAGGGATGCCGCCCGGAAAATGCGGGCCGACAATCTCGGCGCCCTTCCGGTCGGCGAGAATGACAGGCTGGTCGGCATGGTGACGGACCGCGACATCGTGATGCGCGGCGTCGCCGAGGAGCGCTCAGCCGGCAACACGACCGTTCGCGAGGTCATGTCCGAGCATGTCTATTGGTGCTTCGACGACGCCGATATCACCGATGCGGCGAAGATCATGGCCAAGCATCAGGTGCGTCGTCTTCCGGTGATCAATCACGACAAGCGCCTCGTCGGCGTCATTGCCCTGGCCGACCTCGGGCGGACCGATGAGGAAGCCGCCAAGATCGCTCTCGAAGGCGTTTCCGAGGCGACGGACGATCCCCGGCGCTAGACGCTCGCCTGGGCGGTTGCCGCCGTGCTCGCCGTTCTTCTCCATCTGGGCTGAACGCCGCCTGCTCAGGCAGCCTTCAGTTTGGCAACTATCGCGCTTTCACTTCTATGCGGCGTGTCTTGTCCTTTGCAGCGGGGTTCTTCGGAAGCTCGACAACCAAAACGCCGTTCCTGAAAGTGGCCTGCACCTTGTCGGCATCGATCTCCGCTTCCAGGGGGATGGTCCGCTGAAACCGGCCATAACTGCGTTCGCTGTAAGTGCGGCCGCCGTCGCCTTCCTTGTGCTCCGAACGCTTCTCGCCCGTAATGGAGAGGATGTTGTCGCGCAGCTTGAGCTCAACGTCCTTCTGCTCGAGCCCCGGCAATTCGGCGGTGACCTTATAGGCTTGGTCTGTTTCATGTACGTCGACGCTCGGCCAAAGATCGCCGGCCGTAGTCGCTTCGGCCATCGGCGCGAAGAAGTCGTCGAACAGGCGGTCAATCTGCCGGTGGAATGACGTGAGCGGGTCGCGCGCGGATGGGTAGAGGCTGCGCGATGGCGTCCGGGGCGCCAAATCGTGATGTGCCATGGTTCTTCTCCTGTTTTTTTTTGTGTCTGCATCACTCGTCGCCATGTGATCGGCGACGGTAAACAAAACTCGTCCACCCATGAGGATGTTCCGAGTGCCGGCCAAGAAAGGTGGTCGAAAAACAGCGGCAAAAAGCCGGCCCGAATTCCCTCATGACGGGACCTCCGACAATAAATGCGCATCAGGACATGCGCATCGGGGAACAACGGGCAGGTACGGCTGTTTGGTCACATCACCTAGTCGGATTTGAACGGAAGGAGGATTTCGATGAACGCCACCGGACTCGACGTATTCGACAAGACACTGCAGACCACGAACATCTGGCTCGACGAGATCATGGACGAGATTGGACCGGATCGGCAGGTCGCCTGGCACGTTCTCGGAGCGGTGCTGCACGCCCTGCGCGACCGTATGCAGCCGGATCTTGCAGCCCACCTCGGCTCGCAGCTGCCGATCCTGGTGCGCGGCGCCTTCTATGACCAATATCAGCCTTCCAAAGCTCCCGAGAAGATGCGGTCGCTCGACGAGTTTCTGGCCAAGCTCAAGGCGGAGCTGGAATTTACCCGTCCGGTCGATTCCAAGGATGCATTCAGGGTCGTGTCCAAGGTGCTCGCCCATCACGTCGGAGAAGGACAGATGCACAAGGTCTGGGAATCCCTGCCAGGCGAGATAAGACGAGTCGCCGAAGCTCAGCAAGCGGCGTGAACGGCGCAGGCGCGGGCTTCTCGGTCGCAACCTCCTTGGGGAAATAGCAATGCCACTCACCCTTATCAGCCCGGCGTTCCGGGCAGGCGGAAGACTTCCCGAAAAATATGCGCGTGACGGCCAGAACGTCTCGCCGCCGCTGAAGTGGTCCGGTGTCCCGGATGGTACCAAGAGCCTTGTTCTTGTCGTGCGGGATCCCGATGCACCAAGCGGGATTTTCGGGCACTGGGCGGTGTTCAACATCCCGCCGGATGCCGGCGGACTCGCCGAGGCCGAAGACGGCAAGCCCGGCCCGTCGGCACTCAGGCAAGGCACCAACGATTTCGGCAATGCCTATTACGATGGTCCGCAGCCGCCTGCAGGGCACGGCGTCCACCATTACCACTTCCTGCTGGCCGCGCTCGATGTGCCGAGCCTCAGCGTACCAGGACAGGCGGGCGTGCATCAGGTCTGGAAGCAAGCCCAGAAACACGCATTGGAGGAGACGGAGTTGGTCGGAACCTACGAACGGCCGGCGTGACGCGGGCCGTGTCGGTCGCCGCCTTCACAATGTAATCTGGGCAAGCGGTTTTCGGGCAGGGCCGTGGATGACCGAACCGTCGGCGGCGAAGATCGAGCCGTGGCAGGGACAATCCCAGGTGTGGTCCGCATTGTTCCAGGTTACGGTGCAGCCCTTGTGGGTGCAAATCGCCGAAACCGCCTGGAGTGCGCCTTCGGTGTCTCTCCACGCCGCAATCTTTTCGTCTCCCCTGACGATCACGCCACCCATGCCAGGCGCAATGTCGTGGGTGCTCGAGACTATCGATTGACTGCGGCCGTTCTTGTGGAAGTCCTCGGGATAGGGCCGCGCCGGATCGTAGAGTTTTTGCCAAGGGCTCGGGCGGCTGCAGATCAGGTCGGCGATCATCGTGCCCACGGCCGTCCCGTTGGTGATGCCCCAGGCGTTGAAACCCGTGGCAATGTGGAAGCCGGCGGCCTTGGCGGGATCGGGTTCGCCGGCATATGGGATCCTGTCGGCCGTATCAGAATCCTCGTTGCACCAGCGCCAGGCGACATCGCCGACCGGAAGGTTCTTTCTTGCCCATTTTTCCAGTTCGACAAACCGCCTCGCCACGTCGCCGTCCCAGCCGGTGTTGAACTTGGGGCCGAGCGTGACCAGCAGTGGACCTTCGGCATCACGGCCCGTCCGGATGGAATGCGTCGGGTCGTCGATGCCGATGAACATGCCGTCGACAGGGAGGGGATCATCGATCCGAAAGGCCATGGCGGTGTGGCAGCGCGGTTGCGTCCGGTTCGCCATGCCGACGGGGCTCTTCACCGTCATGTTGGTGGCGACGACGACGTGCCCGGCATCAACGGCGCCACCATCGGTGACGACGCGCCAGCGGCTTGCCTCGTCGATCGAGGTGGCGCGGCTGTTTTCGAAGATCCGACCGCCACGGGCCGTCACCGCTTCCGCCAGGCCAACCAGATACATCGCCGGATTGAACTGCGCCTGGTCGGGGAACCGTAATGCCGCGGCCGTTTCGAAAGGCAGCGGTACGCGTTCGAGGACCTCGGCCTCCAGCCCGACCTGGCGCGCTGCCTTCGCCTCGGCCGCGACCTCCGCGCGCCGGCTTTCATCGCAGGTGTAGCTATAGGCGTCCTTGCTCTCGAGATCGCAGGCGATAGCGTAGTTGTTAACCCAATCCCGGATTTGATGGGCGCCGGCGGAGTTCGCATCGGCATAGGTCCGCGCCAGGTCCCGGCCTACGCTGTCAATGAGATGACGATAGATCAGCGCATGCTGCGTGGTGATCTTGGCCGTCGAGCGGCCGGTCACCTGGCCACCTGTCCGCAAGCCTTCCAAGACGATCACCGACCGGCCCGTCTCGCAAAGGCGAAGCGCCGTCGTCAGCCCGACGATTCCAGCCCCCACGATAACGGCGTCCGCACGGACCAAACCTTCGAGCTGGGGATAGTTCGTGGAGGTGGCCGTCGCCACCCAACAGCTCCCCGGTTTTCCCAAGAGAGTGGCCATTTCAACCGCGTTCCTTGCTTTTGCTTTTCGATGCACTTTCATCGACAACCGCGCCGGCTGAGGAACGTTCCCCAGGTTCGTCGCTTTCAATCGTTCTCTCGCCACCCCGGGTCAGAAAAGCACCGGGAAGGTGCGAGGTGCAGGCCATCACCCAGGTGATCGCCTCGCGGTCGTATTCGTCGCCGGAGCGCCAGTCCTCGAAGAAGGCGTTCAGCCTATCGACACGCCCCGGCCAGATACCGGCGGCCTGCAGGCCGAGCGAAACGCCGTAATTGGTGAAGGCGAACTTGGTATCGCGCAGCCATGGCGCGCGGCTGAAATAACCGGGCGGGTCGACCCACATCGTTTCCAGGGTTCGCAGCGAACGCCTCGTCTGGGCCTCGGCCCACGGCTCGTCGGGAAAGAAATGGGCGAGCCACAGCATCATGCCGAGGCCGAGGTCCTGGTCGATGTCGAGGCTGCGCCAATCGCGCTCCATCAGGTCACGCATCTGCGCGATCTCGGGCGCCAGTTGCTCGTCGTCGAGCATTCGGTAAGAGACGTAGCCGTCATAGGCATCCATGCTGCCGAGGCCGTAGCCGGGGTAAGGACCGCTCAAATCCTCCTGCATCTTCCAGATCACGCCGCGGCCGGGGACCACAAACGCCGGGTGAATGTCCCGCGCCAGCGTAATGCCGCGCTTGCGGTATTCCGGCTTCAGATCGCCGAGACGCGCCAAGGGGAACAGCCACATCGCCAGATAGTGGAAATACTGGCCGTCGCGATCCGCCGCTTCGCCGATCCTCAGTCCGCGCCGGCGGCCGAGCACACGCTCGACATCGGCCACCAGCCGCTCGGCTTCGCCCAGCCAGCGCTCTTCGCCAGTTTCCGCATAAAGCGAGACGTAGAGCACGACCCCGAATGCATCGGTCCACAGATATCGCAAGCCGTTGGGCCAGATGCCTTCGCCGCGCATCCAGTCGAGTTTTTGCAGGACATAATCGACGTCACGCAGCATCGCGCCAAGCCCCGAACCGGCGCGTGTTCGGTGTCCCGCGATTGTGAGCATGCAGAATTTCGAGCATGTCTCTCCTCGTCCGGTTGATCTATCGCGAAACGATCTGATCGGCGGCGGGTTCCTTGGCCATCTCGGCAAGGACAGATGGCGCGGCATTCCCGGGGCGGCGTAGGCGAGATAACCAAGACTGGTCGAGTGGGATACACCCGCACTCGCAGCCAGGATTGTTTCAAGAAGCGATCTCATGACGACGCGCAAAGGAAGGCAAAAAGGTGACGCCGTTCAAGCGAAAAGCTATCAAATTCGACTGATCCTCGGTGTCGGCAAGCCGCAAATGTGGTCAATTGCCTCCGTACATGACCTTCGGGAGCCAGACGACGATTGAGGGGAACACGATGCACAGTCCCACTCCGATCGCCTGCAGGCACAAGAAGGGGACTGCGGATCGAAAGATCGTCGCCATCGAGATCTCCGGCGGCGCAACGCTCTTCAGATAGAACAGCGAATAGCCGAAAGGCGGGCTAAGGAACGCCATCTGCATGTTGACCATGAAAATGACACCATACCACAGTGGCACGTCTTCAGGAGCCACACCGGCTAGCCCAAACGTGCCGCCGAATTCGAGTGTCTTTAGGATGGGCAGAAATATCGGTACGGTGAGAAGGAGAATGCCCACCCAGTCCAGAAACATGCCCAGGACGAACAGAATGATCATCATCAGAACAAGAACGCCGTAAGGCGCCAAGCCTGTTCCGAGTATCGATTCGGCTACGAAGTTCTGCCCACCTTTCAGGATGAAGAAACCGACGAACATGGTGGCGCCGAAGAATATCCACATGACCATCGCCGTGGCCTTGAGCGTCGCGACACAGGCCTCCCGGATCGTGTCCCAGGTCAGGCGCCGATGTGCGGCGCAGACGATGAAAGCCCCGAACGTACCGATGCCGGCGGCTTCGACCGGCGTGGCAATGCCCATGAAGATGACCCCGAGCACAAGCAGGATCAGCAGTATCGGCATGAACGTCCGGCGCAAAAGCTTGAGTTTTTGGGCGAAGTCAATGCGCTCGTTCGGCGGCAACGCCGGGCCGAGTTTGGGGTCGATGTAACAGCGCGCCGTCACGTAGGCGACATACATCCCGGACAGCAGCAGCCCGGGAAATACCGACCCGATCAAAAGCTCGCCCAGCGACTGCTGCGCCACGACGGCATAGACGATCGCCATGACGGAAGGGGGTATGAGAATGCCAAGGGTCCCGCCAGCAAGAAGCGAGCCGCAGGCGAGCTTGGCGTCGTAGTTGCGGCGCAGCATGGCCGGGAGCGCGATCATGCCCATCGTCACTTCCGTCGCCCCGACGACACCGACCATCGCGGCCAGCAGAGTGCAGGAGATCACCGTGGCCGATGCGAGCCCGCCTTTGAGTCCGCCCAGCCATTTGTAGACGACATCGAACAGCTCCTCGATGATGCCCGCCTTCTCGAGAATCGCGGCCATGAAGATGAAAAGCGGCACCGCCGAGAGCTGATAATCCGTCATGAACGGGAAGACCCGAGACGGCAGCATGTTCAGCATGGCCGAATTGCCGAACAGAAAGAGGAAAAGCACGGCAAGGCTGCCGGTGCAAAAGGCCATCGGTAATCCGAGCAGCAAAAGTACGCCCAGACCCCCGAACATCAATATGCTGAGCCACAGGATCGGAAGCTCGAGGCCCATCGCTCAGCCGATCCTTCCAAATGCAGTGGCGATGTCTCGCATCAGCCGGGATAGGCCCTGAAGCAACAGGAGCGCTGCCCCGATTGGGATCGCGAGCTTTACCGGCCAGTATTGGATGCCCCATTCGGTGAATGAGCGTTCGCCAACCGCCGTGGCATCGCTCGCAAATCGCCATCCTGTGACCAGCATGGTGCCGGTGAACAAGAAGAAGAAGGCCGAGGTGATGATGTCGCAGACAGCACGACCGCGTTCGGAGAGATGGCTGTAGACGATGTCTACCCTGACATGCGTTTCGTCACGGTAGGCATAGGCGCCTGCCAGCATGTACTGGATGCCGAACATAAGAAACATGCTTTCATGCACCCAGTTGGTCGGTGAGTTGAAAACAAAACGGGCCACCACTTCGTAGTAGTACGCCACCACTGCGAGAACCGACCAATACGCGACGAACTCGCCCGTCACGCGTACCAGCCAGTCGACCGGCTGGAACAACGCGAGCGGTTGCTTGACGGGCGTGGCTGGCACATCGACTACGAGCGGATGGTCGGCCGCGGCGCGCGCGATCTTACG
Organism: Mesorhizobium sp. M0590; assembly: GCF_040320905.1. NCBI lineage: Bacteria > Pseudomonadati > Pseudomonadota > Alphaproteobacteria > Hyphomicrobiales > Phyllobacteriaceae > Mesorhizobium > Mesorhizobium sp. M0590. The sequence continues at coordinate 178,429 of NZ_JAMYQN010000001.1, read as the reverse complement.
GGTGCGGGTGCGCCGCACAAGACCGGGTATTAGAAGGGCGTCGCCTGCGAGAGCGAGACCAAGCAGAAGTCCGGCAATTCGGCCAATGCTGTTGGCGCGCTCGAGCCCATGGGCGGCGGCGCTCAGATTATCGCGCGCCACCGTGGCGTCTGCCTCAGCTTTCGCCAGGCGATCGGCAGCGCCTTCTTTGCTGGCTGCTACATCTGCCTTGGCACGCGGCAACAGCCTTTCGGCGTGTTCGCTCTGGGATCGCGCGAGCGACACTGCCTCACGTCCGTCGCGTACCTGGGCGCTCGTCCAAAGCACTGCAATGAACAGCGGGATAAAAATGAATCCCCACCTGCTCTTCAGATAAAACCGGTGCATGCCGAGGAAGCCTGCAGTGACCAGGAACAGGTAAGCAAGAAAGAGATTTGGACGGCCGGCATCGCGCTGTGCCCGCTCGCGATGGACAAGGAAGACCGCAACGAGCGGGAAAAGCACGAGGCTTGACCAGTATAGCCAGTGCGGCAGCACAAATGTGAGTGAGGGCATCGGCGACTGCCTCTTGCAGGAGAGTGCGCCCGCCCGGACAGGACGGGCGCGGAGAGCCTCAGAGGTTGATCGACAATCCCTGATACATGTCCGGGGTCACGTAACCGACGGTCGGGTTCTCCATCACCTCAAGCTGCAGTTTGAAGATGCGCGCCGCGTCCTTATCCTTGTTGGCCCACTCGAACCAGATTGGCACCGCGATTTCCTGGAACTTCTGGAGGTCCTCCGGTCCAAGCCGATTGATTTCAATGCCGGCATCCAGGAATTTCTGCCAGGCCTCCATGTCGGCCTTCTGGATGGCCCCGAAATGGACATTGGAATAGACTTGGATTTCGTCTTCCACGAACTTCTTGAGGTTGTCCGGGAGTTGGTTCCAGACATTCATGTTGACGGCAAAGTCCATCAGGTCGACGGGCTGGTATACGGACATCAGACCGGCTGGGCCCATGGAAATGTACTTGGTCACCTGCTGGAACCCGAGCGCCCAGTTTACCCCCGGCCCAGTGTAATCGGCTGCATCGATCGTGCCTTTCTCCAGCGCGGAGAACACCTCGCCGCCCGGCAGCAGCGTCGTCTTGGCGCCGGCTTTTGCGAATGTCTCGGCGATCATGCCGCCAGGTACGCGCAGCTTCAGGTCTCTGAAATCCTCGATCGAGCGGATCGGTGTCTTTGAGTGGATGATGTTCGGGCCGTGATGAATGCGGTTGACGTAGTAAAGACCTTGTTTCGCATAAAGGTCGCGCGCGGCCTGCAGACCACCTTTCGAATAGAAAAAGATGTCCCATTCGTGCGGATAGCGTAGCCCCATCGTGTAAGAGGAGAGGAACGCCGCAGCGGGAAGCTTACCGGCCCAGTAAAGTGAAAACGAGTTCATCGCTTCCAGAACGCCGTTCTTCACCCCGTCGAGGAGTTCGAAGTCACCAACGATGTCCTTTGCCTTGAACGGCTGAAATTCGAGTTGGCCTCCGGTCTTTTCCTTGATGGCCCCACACCAGCTCTGGAAAGTTTCAAGTCCGACGCCAGCCGGCCACGAGGTTTGAATTTTCCAGATGATTGTGTCAGCGGCTCCTGCCCTTCGAACCCAGGGAGCGGTAACCGCCGTCGCCGTCAGCCCGGCGACAAGTCCGCTCGACTTCAGAAAGCTTCGCCTTGATTTGGAATGCGATTCTCCGTCCATTGTCTTCCTCCCTGTTCGGCAAGCGGACAAACGATAGGCCCACCGCCGTCTCAAAAACTGAAAACTAATGACACACCCTTTTTGAGGGATCAGAGCATGCCAGCGCCACGAACGACAGAGAAAGAAACGGCGCAGCATGCAAATAACATAGCGCGACGCAGGCATTTTCAACCACTGCGCGCCCGACCCGTAATATGCTCGTGCGTTTCAATAAATCCACGGTTTTAGTGGGTTATCGGCTAGTCAACGCGGCGTTCCTTCGGCTTATACGAAGCTCGGTGCGGCTTCCGTCCCTGCTTCTCAAGCCGAAACATTGGCCAGGTGACTGCACTCCATGGTCCTGGTCTGCGTCCGCTGCCTGGTTCGAGTGATGCGCATCGGTAGGACTCTCTACCCCGAGCAATCGCGTGACTGGCTATTCCCAGCAGAGAGCGAACGCGGTCACGTCATTGAGCACAAGAGAAACGCAGCGATCTGTCGAAATGGGGGAACGACCTGCGGCAGACTTTCCGGACAATCGCCCAGGCTGCAGGCGTTGCGGAGTTGGACGTCCATCTTCTGATGAACCACTCGATCCCGGGGGTTAACGCAGGCTACATCACGCGCAACAAGCTGCTGAAGCGATCACCTGCGACAGCAACAGGAAGCAATCTCACGTCGGATGCTCGAAGCTGGGCGGTCGCGAGGGAATCAAACGAGGCTTCGCGCCTGGCCCGTCCTTCCCAGCAGGCGCCTACTTTCTGAGCTGATGAGCGGCAAGGATTAGCGGCATCAAATGTGTTCGGGGGGTCGAGTCGGTAGAGCGCTACCGCCTTTCCCCACACTCGTCGAGCTGCCAATTCAAGCTGCGTTGCTGCCGGTGAGCAGAGTCCGCTTGTCGGCGCGCCATATGAAGCACAATAGCAAAGAAAATCGTAAGCGGTGTTTCCGCGCGCCAAAACAAGATCGCCAGAGACGGGCTGTATGGGTCCGGTGACACGTGTGCGCATGTGAAATGCCGCGACCCGGCGGGTAGAGAATTCACGTTTAGCTCTCTTCTGGTCCCGCGAATTCTGGAATAAGACATTATATTCGCCAAAATTATACTTTAACTTGAGCTCCCAATTCTTTTTTTATTGCTCGTTCTCGTTATTCACGAAGGGCGCGACCCATAGCGGCGCAGACAGGAGCGCTGAGATACTCCCATGCAGACCTCGCTCCAGGTTCGATCATGACCTGCGTGCCCATCCCAGCTTGCAATGCTACAGGCGCTGCTTTCAAAGACTCCGGTCTCAGAACAATTCGAACTGAATAGAAAGTTTGACCGGTCCGAGGATCAATCAGTTGGTCAGCTGAAAGAGTGCGCATGTCGCCGCTCATCGCTTGCTGGTAACGTCTGCTCACAGCGCTCAGCCAAACCATCGCGTAACCGCCGTCCCCTCCTCAGCTTGTCGCAGGATGAAGGCGATCTGCACCTCCGAAAACTTCAACTCAGTGGAAAATTCCAGCTCAGAATGGTCAGAAATCCGGGATGCAGGTCACTGCCGAACAGGTAGTCCAACCGCGGGATGCGAGAGCGCCTCAAACTCGGCCTTCGTTAGGTCTTGCTCGGTCTGAAACCACCGCGCCATGAGGACTCCGAGATCTTCGGGGATCCACAACGCCTTTGCTTGGTCCCGCCCCAACTGCGCCAGGAATGCGCACCATTGATCGTATTCCGTTTTGCCGGTGTCGCTCTTCCACTCAACATAGGCATGCTGGGCCAGAGTCTTAATTTCGTCGGTGGGGATCGGTTCGATGCCGTAACGGTATGCGCCTTGCAGGACCTGATAGCCGAATACAAGCAGAGCGCCGGCCCAGTCCAGCGCACTCCGTCTCAAACGCCGGTTGATGCTGACAGAGAATCCCTCGGTTTCAACCTCATGCCACCAATCGACCGGCATATACAAAACGTCACCTGCATTCAGTACGGCAATCTCTCCATGCAGTTGATTCAACAACGGGAACTGGTCAAAATCGGGATTATTCAAATCCACAAGCGCCCGCCTGGGCTTGTCGGCCGTCTTTTCATGCTGCGGATAGATGAAACTATAATCCCAAGGGGGGAACATTTTTACGGCTTTTGTCCCGTGTAGCTGCACCAGGAATGCGTACCAATGATCATAATGCGCCTTGGCGGTAACCCCTTCGGAAGCAACATAAGGAGACGAGCCAACGAACTCCAGGTCGCTTGGCCAAGGCAATGCCTCGAGAAGACTGCTCGGGACTTTCCCACCAAACATGTAGTAGCGCTCGTTTGCATCGATCAGTGGTTGCCATTCCCCCTGGCCTAGGATCCGCTCGAACAACTCACGGAAGGTCATCTCGTGTGTCATCCCGCTCTTGCGTAAGACATAGGATGCAGTGGAAACCGTGGTCTCGTCCCCTGGAACCACCGTAACCTGCCCGGTATGCCGCGCCCATTTGGGGTCATCCAATCCCCAACCGTCGGAGGCTGCAACCCAGCCTCGAACAACAAACGGCCGATTTTGTCGGATTGCCGTGGAGATTTGCTTGCTGTCAATCTCCTCGATCGGTTTCATGTTAAGCTTTGGCGTTTCGCGAGCTGATTCAGCGAGTTTGGCGTTGCTGGCCATGGTTTCCACCCTTATTGAGATGACCTTAATCAAAGAAATAAAATACAAATTGCGTTTCAGTTGGATGATATGTGGCTGTCGGGAGCGATGTCGTCGTGCATTCGAATGGCAGCGATCCAGGCACTTGGTGTTCAATGGCCGTGCTGATCGACGAAAGCCGTCACCTGGCAGCGGGATACGCCGATGGCCTGGCAGAGCTTGGCGCTGTTTCCATTCCTCACCGTGCGCGAGAATGTCGAGTTCGGCCTGCGCATGCGCGGCGTCGACAGGGCCGAGCGGCGGCGACGCGTCGACTGGTGGCCGCGAATCTGGAAGAAGACATAATACTCGATACTCGCCCCAATTATACTTGAACTGGAGCGTAAAAGTCTTTGTCTATTGCTCGTTCTCTTTATTCACGAAGAGCACGTCCCATAGCGGCATAGACCGGCGCGCTGAGATACTCCCATGCTGATCTCGCTCCAGTTTCGATCATGACCTGTGTGCCCATTCCAGCTTGCAATGCTCCAGGCTTCAAAGACTCCGGCCTCAGAACAATTCGGACTGAATAAAAAGCCTGACCGGTCCGAGGGTCAATTAGCCGGTCAGCTGAAAGAGTGCGAACGTCACCGCTCATCGGTTGCTGGTAACGTCTGTTCACAGCGCTAAGCCACACCGTCGCGTGCAGCCCCACTTTCACCTGATCGACGTCGAGGGGGTCAACGTTTGCCACAACAACGAAGCTATCCTCCTGAGGGACGATGTCCATCAGCGGCTCTCCCGCCGTTACGACCCCTCCGTTCGTGTGGACCTTAAGTCCCACTATGGTGCCTCCGATAGGAGCACGTATCTCGGTACGCGTCGCCACGTCATCAGCAGCGGCCATTCGCTGCTCGTATTCGTATATTTTGGCGCGGGTTTCTCCTAGTGTCTCGACGATATCGGCCGTCGTCGAGGCGCTAAGTTCGGCAATCTTGAATTTCGTCTCCTCCATCTTTTGCTGGGTCGCGCCGATCGACGCTACATACCCGCTTAGGGCACCTCCCACGTCCGCCTTTTCTCTTTCCAAATCTACAAGGCGCGTCCTGACTACCAACTTCCTTTCGTACAGGCTGCGCACATCACCTAATTGCTCCTCGATCAGCTCGAGCTTCCGGGTAGCCGCTACCACTTGCCCTTCAAAACCCTCTATCTCCTTCGCCATGCTTCCGGTTGCTTGCTGCAGCAGGGAGAGCTGCTCTCTGAAGAGGTTTTGACGTGTCCGAAAGACACTCTCCTGCCCGGAAACAGCATCCGCTGCCAATTTGCCGGACGCTTTCAATTCAGGCGGAATTTCGATCGAGTCCTTTCCATCTCTTTCCGCGACCAAGCGCGCTTCCGTAGCCTTCGCCTCGTACCACTGCGCCTTGATTTCATTTGCAGCGGCCGCCGAAGCGGTGTTTTGCAATCGTATCAACACCTGGCCTGGCGACACGCGATCTCCTTCTTGAGCCAATATCTCTGATATGATGCCGCCTTCGAGGTGCTGAACTGTCTTTACGTTTGACGCGACATTCACCACCCCGGTGGCCAAGACCGCACCCTGGATAGGTGCCGCGACAAGCCACATGCCGGTCAGGGTCGAGAAGGCAGCGACAATCGCGAAACCAGAGATCACTAAACGCCTACCAAACGGCGGCGGATCTTCGGCTCGCTGGGTACCGGGGTGTTTGGTGCCAAGGGCGAGCGAAGCTATCACTTAACGCTCCGCAATTCAGTTTTCCCGAAAGCAACGGGACGAACGGAACCTCCGGTGAGCTCGGGCGATCGACTTCCTAGGATCAGCGACCTATCAACTAATCCGGCAAGACGGTTGGTCTGTCCGGATATGGTGACAATTACCGAGCTTCCCGCATCCTTCATAAGCCTAACCGCCGACTCGAGGGTCTTCTTCGAGGCAGCGTCCAAATTGGCGAATGGCTCGTCCAAGACAATAAGTCTCGGCGCACGAAAGAGCGCGCGGGCAAGGGCTACTCGCTTCCGTTCACTCCCGGACAGGCCGACCGAGTCGTTAAGCAAAGTGTCATAACCCTGGCCCAGACGAATGATAACTTCGTGTATTCCGGCTATTTTTGCTGCGGAAACCACGTCATCGATAGAACTTTGTTGAAAACGTGCAATATTTTCCGCGACGGTTCCGTCAAAAAGTTCAACGTGCTGAGGTAAATAGCCGATGCCTCGAACTCTAACATTATCCGGAAGCCTGGTTATGTCCATGTCTCCCAAGCGGATCTGACCGGTGCGGGGCTTGAGCAAACCAATGAGAAGACGAGAAAGCGTCGTCTTGCCGGTGGCTGCACGTCCTATGACCAGCAGCAATTCCCCAGGAGCCAGAGAAAGCGACAGTTTCCTAAATACGTCTGCTCGCGATCCAGCATGCCTGAATGTAACTTGATCGAGAACTAACGAGCCTTGCGGCGTTCCAGGAAGCAGAGACGGCTCTACGTCCAACGGTTTGGCAAGCTCCGCCTTGATCTGAGAGTATCCCTCCCGCGCTTCCCTGAGGCTTCTGAGCTCCCGAACTGCCTTTTCCACCATTCTGTAAGCAAATCTGGCAATGAGCCGGGCTGCAAATACGCCTCCGAGGGACGCCGAATCGTTCAGGAACAGCCAGATGCCCGATGCCAATAGAACTATGTAAACGCAACGGTTCAGCGCCCGGATCGCTGCATCAAGGCTCGATCCTCTGGCATTAAGCCGCTCCCGCTGCAAAAAGCCATCTACTCTGTTCCTACCCCAGCGACCGGCGATCGCGTCGGCCATTGCGAAGGCGCCGACTACGTCTTTGTGCCTTTCCGCTGAAATCAATACCTCTTTCGCCTGCTTGGCAGCTTCACGTTCAGCTTGGCGGGGCTCTTGTGTGATCTTTTCTTTGAGCAGGCTCATACCTGTCAGCACAGCCATGCCTGCCAACGCGATCAGGCCGAGAACAGGATGGATCAAGTATACACATAACAGGAAAACGGGAGCCCAGACCACGTCCAGCCAAGCAGCTAGCCCTCGCTCAACAAAGCTGGAGACTTTCTCGATGCTGGTCAGAAGCGGCGGATTGGGGACGCCTGCCGTCAATCCGGCTTTCACGGACTGGCTGGTCAAGTGGTGCTCGATCCAAACGCTCCAGCGGGAAAGCATACGACGACGAATGGCTTCCAGCACGACGCCGGTTACCAGAGCGAGCAAGGCGGCCAAGGTCAGAATAACGAGGGTTTCCACGCTGCGGCTGGAAATGACCCGGTCGAATATTTGTATAAAATAAAGCGGCCCAGCAAATCGGAGCGCATTGATACAGACACCAAAACCCACAACCGCAGCAAGGCCAGGTATCGACCTTCGCCACATTTCGCTGAGGGGGGCGCTGTACCGCCGCCTACCTCGTGTTCTCAGCAAGGACACCGTCTTTCACGCCCGTCCAAGCGGGGCATGCTGGTCGGGGTCCTCGTTGAAAATTCCCGAGAAATTCATGATCATCCCCTCCAAATCGTCATGAGGGCTCAAAGCAGGTCCCGCAAGAACATTTGGCTGAAGCCGATTTGCTGCCCAAAGGCGTTCATCGTGATCAACTGCCTCGAACATCGACCAAGCTCCGCTCACGAGGTTGTACATTTGGGTGGCGGACAGGGGAGGGCACCCGAGGGCTTGGACCAGGCTGCCCAGAGATGACTTGAGGGCTCCACGGGTTTTTGCCAAAACTGCCGCTTCTATCAACTCAGCGGGCGCCTGGATCGACATAAATGCGGGGTTCGAGCTTTGCGATAGCAACTCGGGCAAGGTGACCGAGACGCTCCCAAAGGGACTCGGCCATGTCGCCCTGCTGTCACTGGCAGGCCTTCCGGGGCCAGGTGTTTCTCCCAACTCTGCCAGAATCAGTTCGTGCGCGAGCTTCCCTAAAAAATCAATTCGCAGCTGGGAAGAGTAGGCTCGACCTTGGTCGAGTGCCGTCATTGGATTTGGGGAATCAGCAATACGCCGTAGATATGGATTATTGCCCTGTCCGTTAGCCAGTTTTTCAGAAGCGCGAGCCTTTAGAACGGGGCTGAGTGCCCCATCCTGGAGCTCCCATGGGGAATAGACATGCAGGCCAGTGGCTTCTTCAGCCTCCCTCACACCGAGCGGCGATCGGCCGATCCTGCCACTAATTGCAAGTACCTTGTGGCCAGCAGCGCGGAGGGTATCAACTCCATACTTTGCTCCCATCGCGTCATAGGAAGCGAAAATCGCGCCAAGAGCCATGCTCCGAAAAGATTCAGCCAGAATTAGCTCGGAAGTTTCCTTCTGCTGCAGCCCATCGGCAATCTCAATAACAGCGACGTCACATCCATTTTCAGCGGCATGGTTCAGTAGGCGGAAAGCACCCTTCTCAATCAACTCTAGCGGGGCTAAATACGTCGTTGCAAATCCGGCATCTGTGAAATCAAGAACGATGTCGGCTCCGGCATCCCGCACAATCCAGGTGTCGCCACCCGAGCCAGTTCCTGTAATTTTCAGTGCCGCGACCTTCAGTCCCGCTTTTTTGAATCCTCGGACCAATGACGTTGCCGTCAATGTCTTGCCGGCGTTCATTGACGTCCCAAGCGACAGAACAATCGGCAGGGAAGGGGGTAAATCGTCTGAGCTGACCTTGTAATCCCACACGTTTAGCCGGCGGCCGAACTTGTCGCCAATCAGGCCGAGCGGGGTGATCTTGGTTGGCGCCAGCATGCGAGCATGCCTGGAAAGCTCACATGCCGCGATGCCGCCCCCCGCTACCAAGTCGCACGGCCCCAGATCGGGGCCTATTACCGCCTCGAACTGGTCAGGAGCGTACCTGTTTCCATAACAGAGGATTATCTCATCTCCGCGAAACATGATCGCCTTTCGCCCGCAGATGAGCTCCAGTCTGCTGTGATTGCCGAGTTCATCAACGCGCGCCAAAACAAGATCGCCAGCGACGGGCTGTATAGGTCCGGTGACGAGTGTGCGCATGTGAGATGCGGCGACCCGGCGGGTGGCGAATGCTCGTTTAGCTCTCTTCAGGCGCCCGCGCTTAATTCTTGAAACGGACATGAACCCCCCAACTTACATTTGGATGGCATTTAGAAGTCTTTTCTTTTCTATGTATAAGATTAAGCCCTTTTCTATACTCCTCTCCGTTTGCAATCGATTATCCAATAACCAATATGATTAGATAAATATGATTAGCTAAATAGCATTAGATGCCTAAAATACATACCCAAGCTAACGACTTTTAACGGCTATTAACACTATAATGTCTGGATCTCTGCCATTCGAATGCATGACGACATCTCCCCGCGAGGCCACATACCATCCAGTTGCATTGTCCGGATCAGGCCGGCGGGAAATCCACTGGTCTTTCAAGAGAATAAGAACGCGACTTCCGGATGCTGCGGCCGTAGCGTTTAGGCCGACTGAACGTGGGGGATCAGAGATAAAGCGTGCTTAAATGTGGTGGAATGCGCCACATCTTCGCCCCTTCACATCGGGTCTTGCCGAAGCCGCTCATGCCCATCGATGCGGTGCCCGTTTCGAGATGCATTTGAAGTGGCTGCAGCGGAAGCGTGGTCAGGAAGTCTGTATTGTGGGAGACGGTCGAAAAGCAGGCGGAGCGTGAACATCCGGGGTCAAAAGTGGGGTTATGGTCAGCCTATCTGAAGAGTTGGGACAAATTGAGATTGTCAGTTTTAAGGTGCTATCGGGACTTAACGTGCATAGCACGAACACGGTGGTCAAATTAACCCTGAATATCGGGCGGCTAGCGGTTTCTTGCATCTCCGATTTTACTGCGCTGGCTCGCTCAGCGCTGTCCGAAATGTTTCCCGGTTGTGCACAAAACGCTTTGGTCCCTCGCTACATTGCCGACGCAATCCTGTCCGCTGATCTTGAGCTTCGCCGCGCGATGAATTTCTATTCGTTTTCGCCGACGGCGTCGCTAATAGGCGATCCGTCCGAAAGCCATCTTGCAATCGTTTGGGAGTCGGATGACCCGCAGATGTCGCGCGCGGCTGCTTCGGCTGTCGTTGACGCGATTGGTGAGGCGGCGCGAGGCGAGGACGGGGCAGCGAAATACGCTCAGACTCGGGAGCTAAACCTGGAAAGGGCGAAGAGGCGACGTCTTTCAAATTCGACCGCTGTGCTTGTAGCTGCAGCTAAGAGAAATCACATCCCGTTCGAATTCATTGCCCGTAACCACCTTCGCCTTGGCCAAGGCAAGCACCAGAAGCAGCTGTTCTCGACGATATCGGGTTCTACATCGTTTGCGTCGGCGAAGGTGGCCTTGGACAAAAGGCTGGGCAACAGACTTTTGGCGCAAGCGGGGATTCCAGTACCCCGTCAGATTACCGTTCGCACCAAACCTGAGGCCGTCGCTGCCGCCAAACAGCTGGGTAAGACCGTCGTGGTCAAACCGGTTCAGGGAAATCAGGGGCGGGGAGTCTCGGTTAAACTGCGGGGACGCCGTGCAGTTGAGGCTGCATTCGATATAGCGCACGACGTCACTCAGTCAGAGCGGTTTGGCGTCCTGGTTGAGCAGTTCATCGCCGGCCCGGAATTTCGAGCGACAGTCGTTGACTATCATCTCGTGGCGGCGGTCATGTGTTGCCCCCCCCAAGTCGTTGGCGACGGTGAAAAAACGATAGTTGACCTGATTCATGATTTGAACCGAGAACCCGACAGAGACGGGAGACGTCTTTCTCCTGTAGAGATTGACGATGAGCTGCTACGGCACCTAGCCTTGCGTCGTCTTACGCTGGAGTCCGTCCCAATTTCCGGGCAGCCTTTGGTTCTCCGACCTACCGGCCACCTCGCCCGTGGAGGCGTCCCGGTCGATGTTACAAACTCCGTTCATCCAGATAACAGGCAACTGTGCGAGCGCATCGTGAGAGTCATCGGCCTTAACATTGCCGGGATAGATCTCATCATGCCCGATATTGCAAGATCATACAAAGAGGTCGGGTGTACTGTCATCGAGGTAAATGCACGGCCGGGGATCGAGTTTCATCTTTGGCCGCGAGCGGGGACCTCGAGAGATGTGAGTGAGATAATCCTGGCCAATATGTACAATGAGCCGGGCTCTTCGGAAATTGCCACCGTACTCGTCATCGGCGATCGACACACTGGTGCGGTGGCGACAGCAATCGATCATCGGTTCCAGGCGGAAGGGCGAAGAGTTGGTCTCTTGTCGAAAAGAGGCGCTTACATCAACACTGTACCCCAGGAATTTGGGCGGCGGACAACCCCGCAAATGCTGGCCAGAGACCCGTTCCTGGAAGCCCTGGTTTATGCAGCCTCTCCGGACAGACTTTGGGCGAGCGGTCTTTGTCTGGGTGCTTGCCGTGCGGTCTCGATGACTCGAACGGATGCAGACAATGGTACAGTTCTCGAAGATCTCGCTCAGCGAGTGTTGCAGTGCGGAAACCAGGGCTATTTCATTGTCAACAGCGAAGATGAATGGCCCCGCCGTGCGCTGTCGACCTTGCCGACCACACGACTAATATTGGTCAGTTCCGAGCCTGATACTGATACCGACCTTCGTCGGCACCTACAGAGTGGTGGTTTGGTTCTAACTTTGAGATGGAGCACTGACGGATCGGGTGCCAAAATGGCGCTTTTGTCGAGATCTGGTGAGCTAGCCGCGGAACCCCTCGCATCTATGTCTCAGTCGCGGCCACAGCAAATAAGGTCTGCCATGCACGCAATGGCAATGTCGTATTTGGCAAAAAAGGATGGCTGGTTCGATGAAGTGGCCCCGTTTCCTTCAGTTCGGCCCGAGACGAACGACGTTCGATAGCAGTGATGAGTTTATCGATTCTGCTCAAGCTAAGGAGAGTAAGGTTATGAACACTGTTTCGCCGACTGCAACACCGAGTGTTTCGCTAAGTGATGCGGCGACACTCGTTGCTTTGACTTTGAAACGCACCACAAACAAAGCGGGACAGCCGCGAACCCGTGCAAGAATGTCGTACAAGACATTCAGGCGCCTGACTGGACGGCGTGTCGGCGGGGCGGCGTTCGTGAGAGGCTTCACGGAGGAATTGTTGAAGCTAGGCTGGCTGATGGTCCGTATGCCATCGGCTTACGGCTTCGTGCGCGCCGCCTCCCTCGACAAGTGGCGTCTCATAAAATCAAATATGGTCGCGGAAGAACTTAAGGTGATTAAGGAGGGATCTGCGGCGAAGGCATTGGAGAGTGCTCGGCAAGAGCTCGCTGGATCGGGTGAGAATAACGGTTCAGCAGGCGGCCTCAGTAAGGCAGTTCGAATAAGCGGAGAGAAGAAAAAGCCGGTCGCAAGCATCGGATAGATGTGCCTCGTCAGGAGATTGATTTGTGTAGCCCCCATCAGGGGCAGGCGAATTGAGGCCAAAACGCTGCCGGAAGCTGGGCTGCAGACTCGGATCCAGCTTCCCACCATGGAGCGAAAATGCGGCCTCAGAGCATGTTGAAGGACAATCTCCACGCCCTGTAGAGAGTTGGCCTCAGGGCAACCGACGGCATGTCCTTTCGATCAATTTCAGCACCCGTCGGCGAAAGGTTCGCAGGATTGCGGAGCGCAAGACTTGTGAATTCTTGCGTCTCAGCGTTCGCAGAAGAAGCAGTAGCTTTGGAGAAAAAGATGGCGACTGGATCTGTTTACGTCTGGGAGCGTTGCGATTCAGATTTTACTGGCGGCCGGGTGCATTCAACCGAGGTCGAACTGCCTTATCTTTGCCAAAACACGGGGAGGCAAGGGCTGCGTGGGCGGTACGTGGACGTAATCGGTCATCCAGCCACGGATGTTCACTGGCCCACGGGTGAGATGGGCGAAGCACTGCCCGACAAGCAAGGTAACTATGTTTTCAAGCCTTTCGGCGGCGGAATTCTTGGTGAACAGGAAGGTTGTGAGGCCGCGGCACGCTTCGGCCAGGTCAACGTCTACTACCACGTCTCCTTGATAGCTCATCGAGTGAACGAAGTGCTGCGTTCACTCGGCGAGGGCCCGTTGCCGAAGGTCAGAGCGATCGTTAATGCGCACCAGCCGAAACAAGGGGGAGTTAACGGGGATCTGCTTCGGTTGGTGCCGGTCAAAGGGACCAAATACCGATATCCAGCAAGAATCGAAAATCTCGATGATTTTTCGATCCCCCTCTGTGGGGAATTGCTGTTCGGCCCGGGGCGTGCAGTCACAGCGGAAGGGTGGCTTCCACGAATTTCAGGCGGTGCTTATCTGTGCGACCCCTCGCACAATGCCAGTTTCATATATCAGGCATTCGGGTTTCACGTGGTGCGCCATACCGCTGACATCCAAGCTGACAGGCTGCATGCACCGCGCGCCAGTTTCAGTAAGCCTGGTCCCCTTGAGTACGCCTTGAGCGCATACTTTGCGGCCGCGATGCTGTCGACTCCCTACGTATGGTGTTGGCACCTCCGTCATGATGCCGAGTTCGTACCATCGGATACTCTTGCCAATGATTCGCGTATGGACGACGCCGAGATGCCACCGCCGGAGGCGCTGGTCGCGCAAGTCATAGCGGCGACAATGTGGGACCTACACAAGGCTTTTCCGGGAGACGAACTTACTTGCATTTCGTTAGTTGTAGCTGCCCTTTTGGCGCTGGGACGACTTTCTGATAGCCCGTATGCTCCTTCCGGAATTCGAACGCGCGCCCTCAGGTCACTTCCGAAGAGCTTTGCCTCGTGTTTGCTTCATGCAGACCGAATGAGATTCAGCAGCCGTTACGAAACACTGATCCGAAGCGTTTTTGAGAAGCGTGGGATCGGCTTTAGTTCTTCAGCGGTTGAGACATTGTTGGCACCCTCCGTTCAGCCACCCCTTTACCGCCTCGGTGAATCGGAAGAAGTCCGGCGCCATGTTGTAAAAATTCGCGAGAAGTTTTCAGAGGTCATAATTCCGGATGACATCGATCTCATCGACCCGGACCAACTTGAACAGTTCCTCTCTTCGTCCGCCAGCGCTCCGTACCATTTGGCGGCGGTCGGAGATGTGATGACCGGGATGCGGATGCGTCATCGTATCCGCAGGTTTGGCCCAGACTATGCCTTCGCCTGGGTCAGGCCGATCTTTAGACGCTGCGCTTTGATAACGGGAAACCTTGAGGGGCCGTTCTCCACCATCTCTGAGAAAGCAGGTACCACTCGGAACTACTCATACAAAGTGGACCCCAAGTCAGCCTCTGTCTTACGTCGTGCAGGCTTCGCTGCCATGACTGTCGCGAATAACCACATTCAAGACTGCGGTCGGGGTGGCGTGGTTGAGACGCTAGCCACGTTAGAGCGACAGTATATCCAACCGTACGGTGGTGGTAGGAACCAGAGCTCTGCTTACCACCCGGCGATTTTTGATGGCGCAGATATCCGCATCGGACTTCTCGGATATTACTGGAACCGTCGAACAGCGGCTCGTGGCGAACTTCCAGGCTCCGCACAAGATGTGCCCGAATTCGTCGAGCGTGATCTGGCCCAACTTCGTCCACTGGTCGATCGGATCGCCGTGATGGTACATTGGGGTTTGCCATACCAGCGCCAACCTACCGAGCAAGACCGCATGAAAGCACGGCTATTTATCGACCTGGGTGCGGACGCAGTCATCGGCCATCATCCCCACATCCTTCAGCCGATCGAGATTTATAATGGTCGGCCGATATTATACAGTGTCGGCAATTTTGCATTTGGGTCCGGAAACAGCAAAGGGGAGTCCATTCTGCCTTGCTTCCACTTTGGTGCGAAGCAGATCCGTTTAGATATTTATCCAGTTTACGCTCAAAACAGAGATCCGCGCCTCGACTACCAACCAAAGACAATGGGAGGAGCAGCCGGTCGCGCGACAATCGATCGGTTGCTGGCGTTGTCGCCTGGACTCGCCGATGTTGTCGTAGCCGTTCAAGACAGATGCCTTAGATTGGCCATCCCTGCACTGGCGTGAGGCTCCGAAGCTCATGCGTATGCCGTACGCGGATTTGCACTGGGTTCCTCGATCGCAATGGCGGCGCGAGCGATACGTGCCGACAAAACAAGGAGCCGATACCCTGTCACGCAGGACGCTGAGGTGCCGCGGAGGCGTCGCTTGCGAACATTGCGAGGACCAGACGTGGAGGAACGAACTCTTTACTGCTCAGCCGGTTTTGATTTGTTTAGCTGCCGCTAATGGGATATGTCATCCCTGCGGGATCGTCCATGGGAGCGACAGGTGCGATTTCTAATCCGTCTGTTAGGGGCAGTCGTCTTAGGCTGTAGTCTGACGTATTCAGGCCAAGTACTTGCCTGGAAGGTCGGCAAAGGTACGACCTCAGCAACTATTAACGGCATAAAGTTGACAGTATACACCTATCATCCGAAGAACTGTTCCAATCCATCGATCCTGTTCGTGTTCCATGGACTAAGCCGAACGGCCGAATCCTACCGAGACTACGCGCAGCCTCTTGCGGATCGAAATTGCCTGATCGTTATGGCGCCGCTTTTCGACCTGGAAAGGTTCCCAGGCTGGAGCTATCAGCGGGGAGGCATTGTCAACTCGGGCACAATTCAACCTCGGGACAGGTGGACTGTCTGGTACGTGAAGGGCTTGGTAAACTGGGCGAGGGCCCGAGAGGGGCTGCCGACTGCCCAGTATTACCTTTTTGGGCACTCGGCGGGAGGTCAATTCATGTCGCGTGTTGCAGCATTTGCCTTGTCGGATGCCAAGAGAGTGGTCGTAGCCAATCCGTCGACCTACGTATTGCCTTCCCTAGCAGAGGCGGCAGCCTACGGGCTGGGATGTCTCTCCTCGGGCTGCGTCTATACGCCGGATCAAGCCTCTCAGGAGTTGAAGGCCTATCTGGCTTTGCCTCTAACGATCTATCTTGGAGAAGACGACACTGGCGATGTCGATCTAAACGAAAGCGCAGCTGCTATGCGCCAAGGAGAGACGCGTTTGGATCGGGGGCAGTTCACTTTTGAGCTGGCGCAAGCTGTCGCGACCGCTAACGGGTGGCCTTTCAATTGGCGTCTCGTGATTTTGCCGGGTGTCGGACATTCGGCACGCGACTTGTTGCAGTCTGACCAGGCTCAGCAAGTCTTCGGCCTTAAGTAAAGAATTAGCACATCGCTGACTTCAAGGTCTGCCGCGTTTCACTCAGCTCAATGAGCAGCGAGACAGCTTGCATCGCCTTTTTGCCGAGCGTGAATTGCCGCTGCGTTTTGTTGTTCTAATTTAGTAAATTCTAAACCATCTTCGGTCTAAGTTGCTCTTAAGAGAGGGCTTCTGGATGCGGAGACTGAAAGATCTGCCGCCCGAAAAACGGGGGAACTTTGCCGTCGCGATGGCCTTAATGGTGGTGCCACTGGGCTTGGCCCTCGGCCTTAGCATTGACTTTACCAACGCCGCTTCCTGGAGATCCAAGCTGCAGGAGATAGCCGATTCGGCGGCTCTTGTTGCTGTCGAGAGCGACGGAGGAAACGAAGCAGCCGTCCAGGCCGCGAAGAATTGGGCGCTGGCCAATGGCTCCTTCGTGACCGGCGCTGTCGTTGGGGTGAGCATCACCACTCCTTCTGCTGGGACGCGAGAGGCGGCGGTTGAAATCTCAGCTGGAATGCCAACCGCTTTCATGAGTCTTGCTGGAATTCGGAGCATTAACCTTCACGCGGCGGCAACGGCCCGAAAAGCCGCGCCGGATTATTGCTTCTATGTCCTCGATCCTGCCTCAAATGGAGCGCTGACGGTAATGGGTTCCGGGGGGCTTTCGGTGCCAAACTGCGGTATCCAAGTGAATTCCTCCAGTCCAAGGGCACTGAGGCACGTTGGAACCGGAAAGATTGTCGCCAGAAAAATCTCTATAGTGGGCAATTACCAAGGCGGCGGTTACACCATCATCCCGAAAACCAACCAACCCGAACTTGCAGACCCCCTTGTCGATCTACCGCAGCCCGTTCCACCGAACGGCTGCGACTACAGTGATCAGATGCTGACCGATGTTACCATTCCGGCCGGCCGGGTGTTCTGTGGAAACATTGACCTCGATGGAAATGTCGTTCTTTCTCCCGGAGTTCACTATTTTCAGAACGCAACAGTGAGCATCGGCAGCCATGTGAATCTCTCGGGCGACGAAGTCACGATATTCGTTGACTCCGAGTCAAGCATTATTCAGTCAGCAGGCAAAGGTGGCGTAAGGATTTCGGCTCCCACGAGTGGCATTTACGCTGGCATCGCTATCTTCGGGTCACGCACAGTTACGCCCTCTGTGCCCACGGTCTCATTGTCCGGAAACAAAAACTACTTAATTGAAGGGGCTATCTACCTGCCCCATCATCGTTTTCGGATGAGAGGGACAACAGACCTGAAGTCGACTGCCAACTCAGGTTGGATTGTTGCGTGGCAATTTTTCTATAGTGGCAACTCGAGTGTGGCCCTGGACTGGTATGGTGCGACTCCGCCGAAAGGCCTTGGAGACTTAGGAATAGTGCTCCTTCGCTGAAGCAATACTGATGTCAGTGCTCGGCACAGGGCTAATCTTTGTTGTTGCTGCATTGGGCTCGGACCAACCAACCATTCCCGGCGGCTGCCGTTATATGCATGGCCGAAATGACCGAGCGGGCATGACTGTGCGCAGCTCTTCGGTTGGCGGCGTCCAGCCGGCGCTACCCTGGTCACCCGGAGGCAGCACAGATCGAATCAGGCGGCGAAGCACAATTTTCCGCCAAGTGCCTGAGACTGTTTGGTAGTGGAACCAGTCATGGGCGGAGCTGATCTCCGGTCAATTTTTCTGCTTTGGTCCAAAAAAACAGCGAAATTCGACGAATCTCAACGTTTCGGGCACTCCTCAAACACCGATGCTATATCGCGGCGGACTAGCGTCCAAATTGCCGGCGCAAGCGAGTTACAACTTCATGCAGACCCATGGCATTCGAAGCTTTCACAAGAAGGCGGTCCTTCGCGCGCAGGATAGTGGCGAGCTCGGGCAACACATCGTCTGCTGTCGCGAAGTGTGGGCCGAGGAGGTACTCCGGCAGGGCACGACGGAGATATGTCATCTGCGTCCCAACCGTGATCACCATATCCAGATCGGCCGCGAGAACGGGTTCCGCCAGACCGGCGTGAAATTCGGCCGATCGTGGCCCGAGTTCCCGCATGTCGCCAAGAAGGGCAAGCTTTCGGCCCCCACTTGCGCGCTTCCCCTCAGCGAGTGCCGCCAGCACGGCGGCCACCGATGTCGGATTCGCGTTGTAGGCCTCATCGACGACATGGATCTCGCCGGACGCGAGGGCGATGCGTATGACTTCGCCACGTCCGTGGATGGCCTGCACCTCCCCGAGCGCATTGGTCGCAGCTCCCAGATCAAGGCCGAGCGAATCGACAGCCGCCAGCGCGCTGAGGCTGTTGACTGCCATGTGCCGCCCTGGATTACCTAGCTTGTAGGCGAAATCCCGGCCCTTCAGGACCGCACGCACCAGTTGATCTTCGTGCGAATAGTCCACGAGCCGGTAGTCGGCCTTAGCATGTCCACCGAAGGACACGACCTTCGCCCCGAACGACAGCGCGCGGGCTCGGAGATATTCGAAATGCTCGGAATCCCGAGGCATGATCGCAGTGCCGCCCTCAGCGACATCGTACAGGCGGGCTTTCAACTTGGCGATGGCCTCACGCGAGCCGTACTCTTCGAGATGGGCGTCGCCGATCGTCGTGATAAGAGCGACATGCGGCTTGAGCGCAGATACCTCAAGGAGCCGCCGAAAAAAGCCAATCGACACCTCGACAGCGTGGATGCCATCAGGGGGAAGGTTGGCGATCAGGCCGAGCACGCCGGAGACGGTATTGAAGTTTTCGCCCGGAAAAGGTGGATAACCAGCTGCGGTGAGAATGACGTTGATCATCGCCGTGGTGCTCGTCTTGCCGACGCTGCCGCCAACCGCGATCAGGCGTCCGCCGTAAGCAGACCGCGCTCGCTCGGCGAGATACTTCATGGCGACGCGGACCGAAGCCACCCGGAGCAACGGCAAGCCTTCGAAGTTGGGCCGGTACTCTCGGTCCGCGAGGAGCGCGAGCCCCTGTCGCCTGAAGCGCCTGATCTTCCTGGGGTGTACTCCGTAACGGTAGGTGCCAACGCGCGGGATGACGAGCGCGCCGGGGCCGATCAGTGCGTCGCAGAAGGCTATGCAGTCGGTCGTCCAGGCTTCCGGCAACTCGCCTTCCCATATGCCTCCGGTGATCTCCGCAAGCTCAGCCTTCGTCCAAGGGTGCATTTCTCCCCCTGTCCTGCCGATCGACCCGAATCACGTTAACCCGCGCCCCGGCCACCTTGAATAGGTGGCCGTCCGACATCCCTGTCCTGTGGTTCGATCACTTTCAGCCAATTCCGCTCAATGTGCAATGGTTCCGGGTACCACCTGAGACCTTTGCCGGGTTCAAAGCGGCCTTCGCCAAGCCCACTACTTTAACGACCACATCCGCAATCACTTTTGAGATCGTCTGGTTGGGACCGATCACGATCTTGGATGAGCGAAACCATCTGTTCGAACGCTAGTCACCTATTCATCGAGTTCAACGGCTCATGGTCGGGGAGACAGTGATGCAGCACCTCGCCAAGGTTTCGCTTGTCGAACGTCTGGCCACAAACGGGGCAGAACTCGAAATATCCTGCTTCGTCGTTGGCCGGCGGCCCGTGGCGCTTGCCCTTGATGCCGGTTGCGGGGTTGTTGGTTCGATCTCGTCTCACGTTGGTCGCCACCGCACGTAACTTTCATGGGGACGGGCCGACAGCCGATCGGGGGTTCCAGCGGGCCGCCGGGCCTACCGGCTGCCAGTGGCGCTGCCGGGTAGAGTCAATTGTAGGCCATTTCATGCGTCATTACTAATACAATAAAATGATAGCGTTCCGTTCCTCTAGCCGCCAGACCGGGCGCGTCCATTCCCCCTATGATGCGGACTTTGGTGGACAATCCGCCCTAAGGGGACGGATGGACACACGAGTCGAGTTCGACCTCGTGATCGATGATGCCGATGTTCGCATTCTTACTCGCCGCGGTCTCGATTGAACGACGAAGTAGCGAGACCTTTCGGCGCCGCCAAGGAGACGTCGACGCTGACGGTCGGTAGCGGCTGTCGTCCGTCGTCTCGGTGCGTCGAAAAACGGGCAAGTTGATTGGGAACAACGATTACCTACCTCGATTTAGGCATCGTAGCGCCGCGCTTCGCAGCGGTTTTGGGCCGCTTCGCCCTGGAATATGTGTGCCCAAAGTCTGAAGGTCTGCGAAATTCGCCGTACTTATTTCGCAAAAATCCTGCAAAAAAAGTACGGCGATTTCGCGCTAAGTACTTGAAAAACATGGTGATCCCGACAGGAATCGAACCTGTGACCTACAGATTAGGAATCTGCCGCTCTATCCTACTGAGCTACGGGACCATCGCGCCCGACACATAACCGCTTCGGGACGTTTCGCCAAGAGGCAGCTAGGCAGCTCGCTTGGGTTCGACCGCGAACGGGCTCAGGCCCAGCCAGGTCTGCATTTTACGGGCGATATTCTGGTCTCCCGTCAAGATGACTTTCGCCCCGGCCTTCTCGACGGTGATCAGGCCCATCCAGATTTCGGTCATGGTGTGCAGGTCGGTCGAGACGTAGAGATCGACATCGAAGCCCGGATCGTACCAGCAGAGGTCGACCTCGCCGTGCTTCTCGACGATCAGCCACCATGACCGCTTGGAGGCGGGGAGCTCCTGATACAGAAATTGTATCACCGTGCGGCCGTCGGGCAGCGGTGACGCGTTGAGGTTGCGCCGCATGTCCCACATCAGCAGCGACGGATCGAGGTTCTTCAGCGACAGCCGCGACTCGACCCATTTCTGCCCCCAAAAGCCCATCGCCTCGACAACGGAACGCAGATCCCTGCCTGCCTCGGTCATCCGGTATTCGAAGATGCCTTTCTCGCCGCGCACCTCCTTGCGCTCGACGATCCCGGCCAGCTCGAGCTCCTTGAGGCGTTGCGACAGAAGGGTCGGCGACATTTTGGGGACGCCGCGGCGCAGATCGTTGAAACGGGTCGAGCCCGCCACCAATTCGCGAAGCAGAACCATGGTCCAGCGGGTGCACAGCACCTCGGCGGCCATCGATAGCGGGCAGAACTGCTTGTATCCGGACTGGGTCATGATGTTGCCTTCCCCTCAAACTCAGCCGGGATCATAGGCCTTCCCCCGCGGCACGGCGAGTACAGAAACTGTACCACACCAGTACAGATCGCGGACTGGCTGGCGCGACCCTTGCCGTGCGACCCCTCTGCCGCTGCACGGGATACCCCTGTGCACGACCAGGAGACATGACCCATGACCGCTTACGTTATCGCAGACATCAAGGTGAGGGACCCGAAGTGGATGCCGGCCTATGCCGCGTCGGTCCACGACCTCGTTCACAAGCACGGCGGCAGATATCTGTCGCGCAGCGGCAATGTGAAGACACTCGAAGGCAAGCCGCTCGACACGACGCTGATTGCCTTGATGGCGTTCCCGACCGAGGCAGCGGCGCGCGCCTTCACCGACGATCCTGCCTACGCACCGTTCGTTTCGGCCCGTCAGGGCGGCAGCGACAGCCGTTTCCAGCTGATCGACAACTCCGATCTGGCTGGGACGATCCCGTATCTGCCGAAGGGATGATCTTCCCCTGCATTCGTCGCATCGGGATAGGGATCTCCCAGCAACAACAGCCACAGCGCCCACCTGCCGGACCTCCTTACCTCCGGCGGCCAGCCGGGCTGTGCTTTTCAAGAAGAATGGAATGACTATGACAATCAACTTTCGCAATAGAGTTCTCGCTGCCGCGGCGCTGCTGTCGGCCTGCACTGCGCTGGCGCAGGCGCATCAGGCAGCGCCCGCGTCCGGTCCCAATCCGCTGGCCGACAAGGTACGCGCGGCCAACAGCCGCTTCGAGAATGTGGCGGCGGCGACCGCTGAGGGCTATGCGCCCATTCCTTGCGCCAGCGGCATCACCGGCGGCGCAATGGGCATCCATTACGTCAATCCGGGCTACCTCAAGGACGACGCGGTCGATGTCGCCAAGCCTGAAGCCGTCATGTACGAGCCGATGGCCGACGGCACGCTAAAACTGATCGCGGTCGAATACATCACCTCGAAAGGCCCGGCCTCGCTCGACGGACATCTGTTCAACTTCAACAGTGCGCCCAATCGCTATGGCCTCGGTCCGTTCTACGAGCTGCATGTCTGGGCCTGGAAGGGCAACCCGACCGGCGCGTTCGCCGATATGAACCCGAACGTGTCGTGTGAACCGACGACTGCTGCCAGCCAGTAAGCAGCCGAGCCAGGCGGCGCCAACGCCGCCTGGCCGCGCTGAATTGCGGGGCAGCCGGCAACGGGCGCAAAGACGGCTCAGATAGCGGAACTTTCGGGATGCCGGCGCGCTTTAGTGTCCCGAAGGAGAGACCGCATGAGCGCGACCAAAGAGTTCTTTGAAACCTGGCTGCAGGAGAATGTCGGCAATCTGCCGGCCGAGAGCGAGGTGAGCGTCGCCGTCCTGGCGCAGCAATTCGAACAGGATGCCGACGCTGCCGGCTATGGCCACGAGGTTCGCGAAGACGAGCTCGGCAATATCCAGGAGGCGATCGAGGCAGCCCTGACGAAGGCGAGGACAGGCGAAGAGCCGCAGGCTGCCGACGACAATGAGCTGGCGCCGGTCATGGAGGCGCTGGAGGTCGAGGATCCGAAGAGCGGACCGTAGCGGTTGCGGCTCTTCCCTTCCACGCTACATGACCGGGCATAATGGATGCCAAACACCTCACACTTGGCGTCGTGATCGGCGTGGCTATCGGCGTCGTGTTGGACAACATTGTTGCGGGCATCGGTATAGGTATTGCTCTGGGCATTGCCTTCGGCCTTGCCCGGAAGTCGTCCGGCCGGAAGTGACCAGCAGAGCATGTCCTGCCCGGTTTTGCCGCCCAGAGGTGCCGCGGTTGCCGCACCGCCGATGCCGAACGGCTACGCCGCCAGCGCCGTTTCCGCCAGCTTCACCCAATAGCTCATGCCGTGCGGGATGACCTCGTCGTTGAAGTCGTAGGCTGGGTTGTGCAGGCCGGCGGTATCGCCATTGCCGATGAAGATGAAGGCGCCCGGCCGCGCTTCAAGCATGTAGGAGAAATCCTCGCCGCCCATCACCGGCTGGATCGCGCGGTGCACATGGCTGTCGCCGGCGACGTCGGCCGCGATGTCGCTGGCAAAGACCGTCTCTTCCGGATGGTTGAAGGTGACGGGGTAATTGGCATTGTAATCAACCTCGATTGTCGCGCCGAAGGCAGCGCCCAGGCCTTGGCAAAGCGCGCGGATGCGCTCTTCGGCCTTCTTGGCGACCTCCTTCTTCAGCGTGCGTACGGTGCCGGCGATCTCGGCCGTCTCGGGAATGACGTTATAGGCGTCGCCGGCGTGGAATTTCGTCACCGAGACGACCACCGCCTCGACCGGATCGGTGCTGCGCGAGGCGATCGTCTGCAATGCGCCGACAAGCTGGCTGGTGATGACGATCGGGTCGATGGTGCCGTGCGGCATCGCCGCGTGGCCGCCCCGGCCCTTGACGGTGATGGTGAATTCGGCGGTCGCCGCCATGATTGGACCCGGCCTGATGGCGAACTGACCGACCGGCAGGCCCGGCATGTTGTGCATGCCGAACACCTTGGAGATACCGAAGCGCTCCATCATACCGTCCTTGACCATCTCGTTGCCGCCGCCGCCGCCCTCTTCGGCCGGCTGGAAGATGACCGCGACGGAGCCGGCGAAATTGCGCGTTTCGGCGAGGTATTTGGCGGCACCCAACAGCATCGCGGTGTGGCCGTCATGACCGCAGGCGTGCATCTTGCCGGGGACGGTCGAAGCATAGGATTTGCCGGTGATCTCGTTGAGCGGCAGGGCATCCATGTCGGCGCGCAGGCCGATGGTCGAGCCTTCGCCGTGGCGGCCGCGGATGATGCCGACGACGCCGGTCTTGCCCAAACCCGTCACGATATCGTCGCAGCCGAAAGCCTTCAGCTTCTCGGTGACGAAAGCGGCGGTCTTGAAGACGTCGAAATTCAGCTCCGGCGTCTGGTGCAAATGGCGGCGCCAGCCGGCCACCTCGTCCTGCATTTCGGCGGCTCGGTTCAGGATCGGCATGATGGTTCCATTTCGCTGTTGGAGCAGGCGGTCTTGGCCTGCTGCTTTGCAATTGTGCCTGCTGCCTTGCAACCATGCACGCTGCTTTGCATTGTGCTGCTGCTTCCACATTGTGATCGGCAGCACTTTGCCATGTTGACGTCACATAGAGTAAATAGCACCGCGACTGTGGTCCGGGAACAGAGGGCCGGACCATTATCCTGGCGATCGTGTAACGAAATCTTACGGAGCCAGGTGGGACTGCGGCAAGAGGCTATTTCGGTTTTCATGATGCGCTACAGGCATTTCCTCAAACTGTTGGTGGCGGGCACGGTGGTGCTTGCGGCGCTGGCCGGGCCTGCCTTGGCCAATCCGACAATCCTGTTCGACCTGAACAGCGGCAAGATCCTGCAGCACCAGGAGGCGTTCAGGCGCTGGTACCCGGCTTCGCTGACCAAGCTGATGACCGCCTATGTGGCGTTTCGGGCGATTGCCGCGGGCGAGGTCCAGCTCGATTCGCCGATCAAGGTAACGAAACATTCTGCCGGCGAGCCGCCGAGCAAAATGGGCTTCAACCCGGGCTCGGTGATGCGGTTGGACAATGCGCTGAAGATGATGCTGGTCAAATCGGCCAACGATATCGCCATGGCGGTCGGCGAGAATATCGGCGGTTCGCAAGCGGCTTTCGCCGAACGCATGAACGCCGAAGCGCAGAGGCTCGGCATGAGCGGGTCCCATTTCGTCAATCCGAACGGGCTCTATTCGCCGGACCAGTATACGACAGCGCGCGATCTCGCTTTGCTGGTGATGGCGATTCGCAAGGAATTTCCGCAATATGCCCCCTGGTTCTCGATCGAAGGCCTTGCCGTCGGCAAGAAGGCGATCTCCAACTACAACCTGCTGATCGGCCGCTATCCGGGTGCCGACGGCATGAAGACGGGTTTCGTCTGCTCGTCCGGCTTCAACATGATCGGCTCGGCGACCCGCAACGGCCGCACCCTGGTCGCCGTAGTGCTCGGCGAGCAATCGGCCATTACCCGCGCCGAGGCGGCGGCAAAATTGCTCGACCAGGGCTTTGCAACGCCGGCGCCGAGCTGGCTGACGGTAGCGGCGCTGCCCGCCTATGGCGACACCATGTCGGCCAACGACATGAATGACGAAATCTGCAAGAAGAAGCCGGTCGAGGAGCAGTCGGAAACCGCACCCGCCGTCGGCGACAAGGGCAAGGACGTGCCGAAATCGCCCTATCAGGAAAAGCTCGACCATGTACCGACGCTGATCGCCGTCGGCCTCGGCGGCGCCACGGGACCGAAGCCGAAGGCGATGCTCGACGCCTCCGGGCAGGAATATGCCGACGTGCCGCTGCCGACATGGCGGCCGGACCGGGCGCCGCCGGCCGGCGCCGAGCCAGTTGTGGCCGGATCCGCCACCGCCGCGCAGGTCCAGCAGCCGGCCAAGGCGCTGAACTAGCCGCATGGCCGGTTTCCCGATCCCCGTTTCGGTGCTCACCGGCTTTCTCGGTGCCGGCAAGACGACGCTGCTCAATCGGCTGCTCCGGGATCCGGCGCTCGCCGACACCGCCGTCATCATCAACGAGTTCGGCGAGGTGGCGATCGACCATCTCCTGGTCGAGCAGGCCTCCGACGGCATCATCCAGCTCTCCGACGGCTGTCTCTGCTGCACGGTGCGCGGCGAGCTGGTCGACACGCTGGCTGACCTCGTCGACCGCCTGCAGACCGGCCGCATCGACCGGCTTGCCCGCGTCATCGTCGAAACCACCGGGCTCGCCGATCCCGCCCCCGTACTGCAGTCGATCATGGCACACCCGGCCCTGGTCCAGGCCTTCCGGCTCGACGGCGTCATCACCCTGGTCGATGCCGTCAACGGCAATGCGACGCTCGATGCGCATGTCGAGGCGGTGAAGCAGGTGGCCGTCGCCGATCGCATCGTGCTCAGCAAGGCCGACCTGACCACGGATGCAGGCGATGTCGAGGCGTTGCGGGCGCGGCTCAGGCAGCTCAACCCGGGCGCCGTGGTGCTCGACGCCGGCGAGGCAAGCACCGCGACCCTGTTCGATAGCGGCCTCTACAATCCGGCCACCAAATCCGTCGATGTGCAGCGTTGGCTCGGCGAAGAAGCCGGCCACGACCATGACCACGGCGGGCATGACCACGGCGGGCATGATCACGACGGGCATGACCATGCCGACCATGATCACCATGACCACAGGCACGATTCCCGCGTGCGTTCGTATTCGCTGGTTCATGACGGGCCGGTGCCGTTTTCGGCAATCGAGATGTTCCTCGATCTGTTGCGCTCGGCGCATGGCGAGCGCCTTTTGCGGATGAAAGGCGTCATCGAGCTTGCAGAAGACCCGTCGCGGCCGCTGGTTATCCATGGCGTGCAGAAGATCCTGCATCCGCCGGTGCAACTGCCGGCCTGGCCGGACAGCCAGCGCGGCACCAGACTGGTGCTGATCACGCTCGACATGCCCGAAGACTATGTCCGGCGGCTGTTCGCCGCCTTCACCAACCGGCCGTCGATCGACACGCCGGATCGCGCAGCACTGGAAAGCAACCCGCTGGCTATTGCCGGATCGTGATCTCCCCCCTTGAGGGGGAGATGTCGCCGAAGGCGACAGAGGGGGTCGCCTCGGCTGGCGCGACCCCCTGTGGGACGAAAGAAAAGGTTGGCGCTTCACGCGCGGCAACCCCCTCTGGCCTGCCGGCCATCTCCCCCTCAAGGGGGGAGATTATCCCGCTCAGCCGCTTTCGCCCGAACGAGCTAAGTCGAGACGCAGCCGATCCCGCGCTCGACCAGGAAGCGGTGGCCGCCTGACGCCGCCGCCGTTTCGATCAGCCGATGGCCGCTCTCGGCGCAGAAGGCGGGAATGTCGATGACGGCGAGCGGGTCGGTGGTTTCGAGCCACAGCCGGCTGCCCGGCTGCATTGCGGCCAGGCGCTTTTTTGCCTTGAGCACCGGCAACGGGCAGTTCAAGCCTTTGAGGTCGTAGACGGCGGCGGGGCTAGTTGAGGGCCTGTGTTCTTGGCCCCCATCTTCTTGCTCAAGCATGAAGTTCAGCCGCCAAACATGCCGAGCAGCTTTTTCTTCAACCTTGTCGCCGTGCTTTCGGCGTCCGCAGCCTGCGTTTCGACTGCCGGGGCGGCTTCCGATGGCGCTACGGTGGCGGTGGCGACAGGCATCTCGGCGGCGGTCTTGGCAGCTTCCTTTTCGGCGAGCGGCTGGGCTTTGGCAGCTTCCTTCTCGGCCAAGGCCTGTGCCTTGGCTGCCTCTTTCGCGGCCTTGGCCGCTTCTATGGCGGCAAGCCTTTGTTCCTCGGCCTTCTGCTTGGCGGCCTTTTCGGCATCGAGCGCCGCCATCTTGCGGCCCGCCGGCGAATCGATGCGGCCCATGCGCGCCGTTTCGGCCACGGTGCCGTCCGGGTTGAGCGAGGGCGGCTCGATCGGAACGCGTTCGCCGCGCGCACGCCGTTTCGACCAGTCGGAAACGATGCTGGCTTCCTTGATCCCGGCGATGGTCGGCTTGGGTGCCGGCACGCTGGCCTTCATGGCGCCGTTGAAGGCCGCCTCATAGGTGCTTTGATAGGCGTTGATGGCGCTCTTCAGCGAATCGGGCTGGGTGGTCGCAGGGCAAGCGCCGGTCGGATTAAAGGTCGAGCCGTCGGCCGCAACCTGGTTGAAGACGTAGCGCTTCTCGCAGACGTCGACTTTCGGCGGCACCTTGGTGACTTCGAAATTGTCGTAGCCGACCTTCAGCATCTTCCAGAATTCGTAGTTCGGGTCGTTGCGGTAACGCGCCATGTTGGCGGCGGTCATGCGGAACGGAAAAGCCTGGATCTGGAATTCGGTCTGGCCGCCCTGGAAGGCGTCGCGGCCGAAGGCGTAGATCTGCTCGATCTGCGCGTCGGTCATCGAATAGCAGCCCGACGACGAGCAGGCGCCATGGACCATCAGGTTGGAACCCGTGCGGCCATTGGCGCGGTCATAGGCGTTCGGGTAGCCGATATTGAAGGACAGGTGGTAATTCGACCGCGGGTTCATCTGTGCCGGGCGGACCGTGTAAAAGCCTTCCGGCGCCTGGCGGTCGCCTTCGGTGAACTTCGGCCCGAGCTTGCCCGACCATTTGCAGATGTCGTAGCTGGCGACCAGGTCGTAGCGGCCGTTGGTCTTGGCCTTCCAGATTTCGAGCTTGCCTTCTTCCTTGAAGATGCGGGCCATCACCGAGGAGGTGCGGACCATGCCCTTGGCCTTCATCTCGGCCAGGATCTTGTCCGGCAGCGGCTTGTTGGCTTGCGGCGCAAAATCCTTCATCGAAGCATCATTGCAACCGGCGACGCCGATCGCAGCGATCAGAACTCCGGTGCGGGCAAGCTTGGCAAACATGGATATGGCTATCGTCTTCATCTCTGCACCGCGGACGCCGCGGCTGCTAAACTGACCACTGACGGACCCTAAGCCCGTTAACCTTGAAAATTCCTTACCGCAATCATGCTGGCGCGTCCCCTTACGGCAACCCCACTGAGCCGAATGCGGCGGCATTTTTGTGGCGAAACTGGTTCACGCCGCCACATTTCGGGCCGCGTGCCTGCCGGATGTTATAGATTGCGGCCCATCGCCAGGTATTTCTCGCGGCGATGCTCGCGGAAATCGGTGTTGGCGCCGGAGAATTCCTTCATCGTCCTGGCGATGTGGTCGCCGGTTGCGGCGATCACCGTTTCGGGGGCGCGATGGGCACCGCCGAGCGGCTCGGCAATGATGGCGTCGATGATCTTCAGCTCCAGCAGGTCCTGCGCCGTGATCTTCATGTTGGTCGCCGCGTCCTTGGACCGCGTGGTGTCGCGCCACAGGATCGAGGCGGCGCCCTCCGGCGAGATCACCGAATAGATGGCGTGTTCGAGCATGTAGACGCGGTTGGCGGTGGCGATCGCTATGGCGCCGCCGGAGCCGCCTTCGCCGATCACCACCGAGATCGACGGCACCTTCAGGCCAAGGCAGGCCGAGGTCGAGCGGGCGATGGCTTCCGCCTGGCCGCGCTCTTCGGCGTTGACGCCGGGATAGGCGCCGGCAGTGTCGACCAGCGTCAGCAGCGGGATTTGGAAGCGGTCGGCGAGTTCCATCAGCCGCACCGCCTTGCGGTAGCCCTCCGGCCGGACCGAGCCGAAATTATGCTTCAGCCGGCTTGCCGTGTCGGAACCTTTTTCCTGGCCGAGGATCGCCACCGGCTCGCCACGGAAGCGGGCGAAGCCGCCGACGATCGCCTGGTCCTCGCCGAAATTGCGGTCGCCGGCGAGCGGCGTGAAATCGGTAAGCAGGCCCTTGATGTAGTCGATGCAATGCGGCCTGTCCGGATGGCGCGCCACCTGCACCTTCTGCCACGGCGTCAGCGCCTTGTAGGCGTCGCGCAGCGCATCGCGCGAGCGCTTCTCGAGACGGGCGATCTCATCGCCGACATCGACCGCCTCGCCGTTCTCGGCAAGCTTCTTCAGCTCAAGGATCTTGCCTTCGAGATCCTGCACAGGCTTTTCGAAATCGAGGTAATTGTACATTCTTGGGCGGACCGGCAAGTCGGAAGGCAATGACTGACGCAAGCCTGAAAATGCAGGCTGGGCGCGGTGGAACGTCGTTCTCACATAGCGGCATGACGCCTAGTCGGCAAGCGGATGATGATCGTTGACCAGACGCACCAGCCGCTCCTCCAGCACATGCGTGTAGATCTGCGTCGTTGAAATATCGGCATGGCCAAGCAACTGCTGCACGGCCCTGAGATCAGCGCCGTTCTGCAGCAGATGGCTGGCGAAAGCATGGCGCAGCACATGCGGCGATATCTTCGCCGTGGCAATGCCGGCCCGAGCGCCAAGCTCTTTCAGCTCGCGGGCAAAGACCTGTCTCGAGAGATAGCCGCTGTCGGAGGCAGCCGGAAACAGGAACGGGCTGTCGGCAAGAGCCGGCACCGCCCCCCGTGCGGCAAGCCATGTCCGCATCGCGGTGCGCGCCTTGGCCGACAGCGGCACCATGCGCTCCTTGTTGCCCTTGCCTCGCACCATGAAGAAGCGGTCGTCGCGCTGTGCCACCGTCACGGGAAGGCCGACCAGCTCCGAAACGCGCAAGCCGGTGGCGTAGAGCACCTCGACCAGCGCGTGCAGGCGCAGCGCCGCCAGCCTGTCGCCGTCATGCATGGAGGGGTCCACCGCCTCCTGCGCCGCGCGGTCGAGCAGCCGGCCGGTATCGGCCTCGCTCATCGTCTTAGGCAGCGGCCGGCCTTTCCTCGGACTGTCCAGCGTGCCGGTCGGATCGTCACCCCGCAGGCCTTCGGCGTAGAGGAACTTGAAGAACTGCCGGATCGCCGACAATTTGCGCGCCTGCGAGGTGGCGGCAAAGCCGCGCGCGGCGATGTCGTCGAGATAGGTACGGATGTCGGCGCTGGTGGCAGCGGCAAGCCCACCGCCGATCCCGACGGAAGCGTCTTCGAGGTCGCGGCGATAGGAGGAAAGCGTGTTTTCGGCCGCGCCGCGCTCGGCGCTCATCATCTCCAGGAAGGCTTCGATGCGGGCGGCGCTGTTCATTTTTTGGGATTGAGCTTTTCCGGAGGGATACGCACGCTCATTTCCGCCTTCCTCGGCTCGACGAACATGACCAGGGCGAACATCGCGCCATAGACAATGCCGGCCAGAATCGCGAGCGTCACGACAAAGCGAAACAGTGTTGGCATTAATTTTCGCCCGTCGTCTTATTCTGCATTTCCAACCCTGTGCCCTTATGAGACGCCAATCCGGCCAATTCAAGGGTGAAGCCCATAGTCCCGGTTGCGCCGCGCTTGACGCAAACAGGCTTTTGATGTCGATACGCCGCCAAAGAGGCCCTAGAAGCATGAACGCGCTACCAGCAAATCCTCCGGGCGAGAGCCATGCCGCGCTGCTCGGCCGGCTGGGCGGCCGTTCCATCGTCTTCGTCGGGCTGATGGGCGCCGGCAAGACGGCGATCGGCCGCAAGGTGGCGGCGATGCTGGCACTGCCCTTCATCGACAGCGACCAGGAGATCGAAACTGTTTCGCGCATGAGCGTCCCGGACCTGTTCGAGCGCTATGGCGAGGCGGAGTTCCGAGCACTGGAGCAGCGCGTCATCCTGCGTGTGCTGGAGCACGGGCCGCAGGTGCTGTCGACCGGCGGCGGCGCCTTCATGAACGCGCAGACGCGCGAGGCGATCGCCAGCCATGGCGTGTCGGTTTGGCTGAAAGCCGAGATCGACCTGTTGATGGAGCGCGTTTCCAAGAAACAGAACCGGCCGCTGCTGAAAAGCGCCGATCCACGCGCCGTGCTGGAACGGCTGATGGCGGAACGCTACCCGGTTTATGCCGCGGCCGACGTCGTCGTGCCGACCCGCGACGACCGCAAGGAGATCATTGCCGCCGAAGTGGTGGACGCGCTGCGCGGCCATCTCGGCGTTGCCGATATTGACGAGGTGCGGTCGTGAGCGCTGATGCAACGGTCTCTGTCGAAGTCGGGCTTGGCGAGCGTGCCTACAATATTTTGATCGGTCCCGGCCTGCTGTCACGCGCCGGCGCCGAGATTTCGCGCCGTCTGCCGGGGACGCGGGCGGCGGTCGTCACCGACGAAAACGTCGCGGCCGCGCATCTCGCGACGCTTGCGGCCGGCCTGGCAAGCGGTGGCATCCAACATGCCGTCATCACGTTGCCGCCAGGCGAAAAGACCAAGAGCTTTGCGCATCTCGAAGAGGTGGTCGACGGCGTGCTGGCCGCCAAGCTGGAGCGCGGCGACGTCGTCATCGCGCTCGGCGGCGGCGTCGTCGGCGACCTCGCCGGCTTTGCCGCCGGCATCGCGCGGCGCGGCATGAACTTCGTGCAGGTTCCGACCTCGCTGCTGGCGCAGGTCGATTCCTCCGTCGGCGGCAAGACCGGCATCAACAGCAAGCGCGGCAAGAACCTGGTCGGGGTATTCCACCAGCCTAGGCTGGTGCTGGCCGACACCGAAGTGCTCGACACGCTGCCAATCCGCGAGTTTCGCGCCGGCTATGCCGAACTGGCCAAATACGGGCTGATCGACCGGCCCGAGTTTTTCGCCTGGCTGGAAGAAAACTGGCGTCAAGTGTTTGCCGGCGGGCCGGAGCGGGCTGCGGCCATCGCCGAGGCCTGTCGTGCCAAGGCCGACGTCGTTGCCCGCGACGAGTTCGAGACCGGCGACCGCGCGTTGCTCAATCTCGGCCACACCTTAGGTCATGCGCTGGAGGCGGCGACCGGCTATGACGGCGCAAGGCTCGTGCATGGCGAGGGCGTCGCCATCGGCATGGCGCTGGCGCACCGCTTTTCGTCAAGGCTCAATTTGGCGAGCCCCGACGACGCGGCGCGTGTCGAGGCGCATCTTCGCGCCGTCGGTCTGCCCTGGCGCATGGCCGACATTCCCGGCGAACTGCCCGATGCCGAGACGCTGTTCTCCTTCATCACCCAGGACAAGAAGGTGTCGCGCGGCGCGCTGACCTTCATCCTGACGCGCGGCATCGGCCAGGCCTTTATCGCCCGGGATGTGCCGGCCTCGGAAGTGCTGGCGTTCCTCCGGGAGAACCATCCGGGTCGGCAGGAAAGCCGCCCGGGATGAGCCAGGCCGGCTGGATCGCGGCTGCCGTGCTCGCCGGCCTCGGCCTGCTGGGCTTCGTCTTGCGCCGGCGCCTGCTCGCCGCCTTCGGCTACGAGCTGCAACGCATCGAGCCGCAGCGCTCTGCGCGCGAGGAACTGCGCGGCGCCGTCGACGATTTCCGCCGCGACGGCCAGGTGGTGCGCGAGGACCGCGCCCGCATCGGCGGCCTGTTCGACCTCGAGGAGCTCGAAGTGTCGGACGTCATGGTCCACCGCACGAATATGCGCTCCGTCAACGCCGACGACCCGCCCGAAGCGGTGGTTCGCGAGATCCTGCAGAGCCCGCACACCCGCATGCCGTTGTGGAAGGGTTCGCTCGACAACATTGTCGGCGTGCTGCACGCGAAGGATCTGCTGCGCGCGCTGAACGAGGTCGGCAACGATTTTTCCAGGATCGACGTGATGAAGATCGCGTCGAAACCGTGGTTCGTGCCCGACACCACGACGCTTCAGGAGCAGCTCAATGCCTTCCTGCGCCGCAAGGCGCATTTCGCCATCGTCGTCGACGAATATGGCGAGGTCGAAGGGCTGGTGACGCTGGAAGACATCATCGAGGAGATCGTCGGCGAGATCGCCGACGAGCACGACATCGACATCCAGGGCGTCAAGCAGGAGGCCGACGGCTCCGTCGTCGTCGACGGCACGGTGCCGATCCGCGACCTTAACCGGGCGCTCGACTGGAACCTGCCGGACGAGGAAGCCACCACCATCGCCGGCCTTGTCATCCACGAGGCGCAGTCGATCCCGGACGAAAAGCAGGCCTTTACGTTTCACGGCAAGCGCTTCGTCGTCATGAAGCGCGACAAGAACCGTATCGCGCGGCTGAGGATCAAGCCGGCGATGCTTGGAGAATGACAGTGCGCACCTTGTGGCAGCCGTGGGCAGTCAGGAGTTGATGACGATCGATCGGCGAAGCCTGCTTCTGGCGTCGATGGCGGCGCTGCTGCCGGGACAGGCGGCGGCATTGCGGCTGCGTTCGCCGTCGCCCGAAACCTTCGACTATGGGCCGGCCAAGCTCGACATCTATTCCCGCGATGGCGCAAGCGGCCTGCCGGTCGTCTTCTTCGTCCATGGCGGCGCCTGGCGGGTCGGCAACCGCAACAATGTCAATTCCAAGCCTGGTTTCCTGCTCGACAATGGCTTCGGCTTCGTCTCGATCGACTACCGGATGCTGCCTGAAGCCGACGTCGCCACCCAGGCGGCAGATGTCGAACTGGCCTATCGTTACGTCCGCGCCAACATCGCCAGGCATGGCGGCGATCCGGACCGGATCGTCGCCATGGGCCATTCGGCCGGCTGCCATCTCGTCGCATTGACCGGGCTGCGCGGCGGCCTGCCCGGCGTCGCGGCGCTGGTTCTCGACGACACCAGGGCCTACGATCTGGAGGCGCTGGCCAGAAGCGGCGGCATGGCAGGGGTCTATGCCCGCGCCTTTCCCGATCCGGCGCAGTGGCGCGCGCTGTCGCCTGTCACCTATGTGGAAGGCCGCAAGCACCCGCCGACCTTCATCGCCCATTCGCGCGCGAAAGCCCGCGCGGCGGACGCGCAGGCCTTCGCCGAGCGTCTGCGCGCCACCGGAACCAAGGTCACGCTGTTCGACGGCAGCGACTATTCGCACATGTCGATCAATCGCGACTTCGGCACCGAAGGCGATGCATTGACCGCAGCGGTGATGGCCTTCCTGAGGGCGAGCCTCGGCTGAAATTTACCAGCGGGTCTTTTCACCGGGCGCCACCGGCTCGATTGCCAGGGCGTGGACGCCGGATTTCAACTCCTCGGCCAGCAGATCGTTGACTGCGCGGTGACGTTCGACGCGGCTCATGCCGGCAAAGGCGGGGGCGACGATGC
Organism: Mesorhizobium sp. M0590; assembly: GCF_040320905.1. NCBI lineage: Bacteria > Pseudomonadati > Pseudomonadota > Alphaproteobacteria > Hyphomicrobiales > Phyllobacteriaceae > Mesorhizobium > Mesorhizobium sp. M0590. Next base: position 143,487 of record NZ_JAMYQN010000001.1, on the reverse strand, counting down.
GGACGCGGAAATGCGTCTCGCCAGTGCCGTCGAAGGTGGCGTGATGGCCGGAATCCACATGATGATGCCCGGCATGGAGATGGCTTTCGTTGATGACGTCCAGCCGTTCCGGCGAAAACGCCTTTTTCAGCTTACCTTCCATCGTTGCCTGTATGGACATCGCCGCTTCCCTTCACCACATCTATGTCATCGCACAAAATTCGCAATTCGCCGGTTTTATGCCGCGATTCAGCGGTTAGGGCGATCATCGCGAAAATGTCAATTCTTGTTTCGCATCAGCGAACAGCCCATAAATGGGTGAGATGAAGCCGTACCCAAAATATTTCGAGAAGATTCGCATCCGCCCGGAGAAGGACGCGGAGCTGAAGTCGCGTTCGCCGATCTGCCAGTGGGATGGCTGCAAGGAGGCCGGTACCCACCGTGCCCCGGTCGGACGGATGAAGGAAGGCGAGTATTTCCAGTTCTGCTTCGACCATGTGCGCGAGTACAACAAAGGCTTCAATTATTTCTCGGGCGTTCCCGACACCGAGATCGCCCGCTTCCAGAAGGAAGCCATGACCGGCCATCGGCCGACCTGGAAAATGGGCGTCAACGGCGCCTCGACCCGCTCCTCGCCGGACTTTGCCCAGGCGCGCTCCGGTCGCGCCGGCTACTACAATCGCATGCGCGATCCGTTCGACCTGTTCAAAGGCCCGAAAGACCCGCGCGAAGCACGCGAGCGCAAGGCCAAGCCGCTTGAGGCCAAGGCACTGGAAACGCTTGGCCTTGATACAAAGGCAACTGGCAAGGATATCAAGGCGCGCTATAAGGAACTTGTGAAACGCCACCACCCGGATGCGAATGGCGGCGACAGAGGTTCGGAAGACCGGTTCCGCGATGTGCTCCAGGCGTATCGCGTGCTCAAGCAGGCAGGTTTGTGCTGAGCGACCATACGGTTCGTGTCGCTTTCCAACTTTCATAAGGTTGGAAAAGGCTCTAAGACCGCCCCCGAACAAAATCGATTGCCGGCGAAACGCGGCGTTTCGCTTGTGGAGACGTTGATAGAGATGAACAAGGTCGATCGCGACATCGCCAACCTGCCCGACACCACGGTGTCGGTGAAGGAGACATTCGGCTTCGACTCCAAGATGGTGGTGCCGGCCTATGCGGTGACGAGCGAGCATGTCCCCGACATCGATCCGGACTACCTGTTCGACAAGAACACGACCATGGCGATCCTCGCCGGCTTTGCCTACAATCGCCGGGTCATGGTGTCCGGTTACCACGGCACCGGCAAGTCGACGCATATCGAACAGGTCGCCGCCCGCCTCAACTGGCCCTGCGTGCGTGTCAATCTCGATAGCCATGTCAGCCGTATCGACCTCGTCGGCAAGGACGCCATCGTGGTCAAGGACGGGCTGCAGATCACCGAATTCCGCGACGGCATCCTGCCCTGGGCCTACCAGCACAATGTCGCACTGTGCTTCGACGAGTACGATGCCGGCCGTCCGGACGTGATGTTCGTCATCCAGCGCGTGCTGGAATCGTCGGGCCGGCTGACGCTGCTCGACCAGAGCCGGGTCATCCGCCCGCACCCGGCCTTCCGGCTGTTTTCGACCGCCAACACGGTTGGGCTGGGCGACACCACCGGCCTCTACCACGGCACCCAGCAGATCAACCAGGCGCAGATGGACCGCTGGTCGATCGTCACCACGCTGAACTACCTGCCGCACGACAATGAAGTGAACATCGTGCTGGCCAAGGCCAAGCACTACCGCGATGGCAAGGGCAAGGAGATCGTCAACAAGATGGTGCGCGTCGCCGACATGACGCGCTCGGCCTTCATCAACGGCGATTTGTCGACGGTTATGAGCCCGCGCACGGTTATCACCTGGGCCGAGAATGCCGAAATCTTCGGCAATATCGGCATGGCGTTCCGGCTGACCTTCCTCAACAAATGCGACGAGCTGGAACGCTCGCTGGTCGCCGAATTCTATCAGCGCGCCTTCGGCGAAGATCTGCCGGAATCGGCTGCCAATGTGGTGCTGGGCTAAGCAGAGTCTCGATGGCGGGTCCGGGCGACAACACGCGAAACAAATCCAAGACCGGCGCTGAGAATGACAGCTTCAAGCGCGCCGTCACCGTCTGCATGCGCGCCATTGCCGGCGACAAGGATCTCGAGGTCGGCTTCGCCAAGGACCGGCCGGCGCTGGCCGGCAGCCGCGCCCGGCTGCCCGAATTGCCGAAGAAGGCATCAAAGGCCGACATCGCCATCACCCGCGGGCTCGGCGATTCCATGGCGCTGAAGCGCGCCTGCCACGATGCGCGCATCCACACCAGGCTGGCACCGGAAGGCAAGCAGGCCCGCGCCATCTATGACGCGGTCGAGCAGGCCCGGGTGGAGGCGATCGGCAGCCGCGCCATGCAGGGCGTCGCCGACAATATCGGCTCGATGCTGGAGGACAAATACGCCAGGGCCAACCTCATCGACGTCAAGGACAAGGCCGACGCGCCGATCGAGGAGGCGCTGGCGCTGATGGTGCGCGAAAAGCTGACCGGCCGCACTGTGCCGAAGAGCGGCGAACGGCTGGTCGATCTCTGGCGCCCTTGGGTCGAGGAAAAGGCCAGTGCCGATCTCGACGGGCTGTCGGCAAAGCTCGACGACCAGCAGGCGTTCGCCCGCGTGGTGCGCGAGATGCTCGCCTCCATGGAAATGGCCGAGGAGCTCGGCGATGACCAGGAGACGGAAGACTCGGAGGACAACGACGAAAACCAGCCGCAAGGCGAGGAGCAGAGCGAGGAGGGCGGCGAAGACGATTCGGGCTCCGAGCAGTCGCAGTCCGAGGATACAGAGGCATCGTCGGACGACGAGCAATCGGCCGAGACAGAGGCCTCCGACGCCACCGCCGAGGATCTCTCCGACGATGACGACGCCGATGCGGAGACGCCCGGCGAGGCGCGCCGCAACGACAATCCCTTCACCAATCTGCCGAAAGAGATCGACTACAGGGTCTTCACCACGGCCTTCGACGAGACCGTAGGTGCGGAGGAACTGTGCGAGGAGGAGGAGCTCGACCGGCTGCGCGCCTTCCTCGACAAGCAGCTCGCCAACCTTTCCGGCGTCGTCGGGCGGCTGGCCAACCGGCTGCAGCGCCGCCTGATGGCGCAGCAGAACCGCTCCTGGGATTTCGACCTCGAAGAAGGCTATCTCGATCCGGCACGGCTGGTGCGCGTCGTCATCGACCCGATGCAGCCTTTGTCCTTCAAGCAGGAGCGCGATACCAAATTCCGCGACACGGTGGTGTCGCTGGTGCTCGACAATTCGGGTTCGATGCGCGGCCGGCCGATCACAGTCGCCGCCACCTGCGCCGACATCCTGGCGCGCACGCTGGAACGCTGCGGCGTCTCGGTCGAAATCCTCGGCTTCACCACCCGCGCCTGGAAGGGCGGGCAGGCGCGCGAGAAATGGCTGAAGGAAGGCAAGCCGCCGAACCCCGGCCGGCTCAACGATCTGCGCCACATCATCTACAAATCCGCCGACCATCCGTGGCGGCGGGCGCGCCGCAACCTCGGCCTGATGATGCGCGAGGGCCTGCTCAAGGAAAACATCGATGGCGAGGCGCTGCTGTGGGCGCACAACCGGCTGATCGCGCGGCCGGAGCAGCGCAAGATCCTGATGATGATCTCGGACGGCGCGCCGGTCGACGATTCGACGCTGTCGGTCAATCCGGGCAATTATCTCGAGCGGCATCTGCGCGCCATCATCGAGCTCATCGAGACGCGCTCGCCGGTCGAGCTTTTGGCCATCGGCATCGGCCACGACGTCACCCGCTACTATCGCCGCGCCGTCACCATCGTCGATGCCGAAGAACTGGCCGGCGCCATGACCGAGCAGCTGGCCTCGCTGTTCGCCGAGGAAACCGTGCGCGACACGCGGCGCGGCGGCATGCGGCGCGCCGGATGATTTTTTCCCGCGGCGGCTTTTGGCAGAAGCTTTTGGCCGCCATCGCGTTGTTCGGCATCACTTTGGCCCCGGCTGTCGCTGCCGGGCCGGCCTCGGTCGAGCCGGCCGAAATCTCGGCCCGGCCCATAACCCAGTTTCGCATCGGCAATGACGAAAAACAGTTCGGGCCGCTCGAATTCGTCGGCGGGCTCGAAATGACCTCGTCGACGCGCGATTTCGGCGCGCTGTCGGCGCTTCGTTTCCTCAAGCCAGGCAGCGATTTCATCGGCGTCGCCGACACCGGCTTCTGGTTCTTCGGCACCCTCGTCCACGATGCCGACAAGCGGCCTTCCGGCATCCAGAATTTTCGCATGCAGCAGATGGTCGATGCGGCCGGCCAGCCGATCGACGAGAAATGGGCGGTCGATGCCGAAGGCCTCGCGGTCAAGGACGGCATTGCCACGGTCGGTTTCGAGCGCGATCACCGTATCGCCGAGTTCAAGATCGATCCGGACGACATGAAGGCGCCGTTCAGGCAATTGGACTTCCTGATCCCGGCCTGGGAACTCCGCCGCAATCGCGGCTTCGAGACCGTCACCCGCGCCCATCCTTACGGGCAGCACGCGGGCGGGCTGGTCGTGGTGTCGGAAAAGAGCCTCGACAAGACCGGCAACATCTTTGCCGCGATCATCGAAGGGCCGCGCAAGGGCGTCTTCACCATCAAGCGCAATGGCGATTTCGACATCACCGACGGCGCCTTCCTGCCGGACGGCGACCTGTTGCTTCTGGAGCGCAGTTTTTCGATGGCCGGCGGCGTCAAGATGCGGCTGCGGCGCATATATGGCGAAAGCGTCGAGAAGGGCGCCGTCGCCGACGGGCCGGTGCTGCTCGAAGCCGACATGGGCTACCAGATCGACAACATGGAAGCGCTCGACGTGTGGACCCGCGACGATGGCGCGCTGATCGTGTCGCTGATGTCCGACGACAACCACTCGATCCTGCAGCGCAATCTTTACCTGGAATTTGTGCTGCACGAGGATTGACGCGCGACCGGCCTGCTGGCTGACAGCATCGCTGGCGTTTCCGCGCCGTTTTGCAACGCAGGCAATTTCCCTTGCAATTTCCCCTGGCAATGACCCGCGTCGCGGGTTTTCCAGCCGGCTCTCACCATCAGCAAAAATACTTTAGCCGTGACTTGACAATTTGTGTCATCGGCGAAATACTCAAGTCCATGCTTAAGTATTCCGAGATCGACAGCATCCTGCGGGCTCTTGCCGAGCCGACGCGCCGGGCAATCCTGGAAAGGCTGAGCCGCGGGCCGGCCACCGTCAGCCAGTTGGCGGAGCCGTTCGGCATGACCTTCGCCGCCGTGCTCCAGCACCTCCAGGTGCTTGAAGCGTGCGGGCTGATCCGCAGCGAAAAGATCGGGCGCGTGCGCACCTGCCGGATCGAGCCCGGCGGGCTAGCCCCGCTTGCCGACTGGATCGCCGCGCGCCGTACGCCGGCCGAACGCCAGCTCGACCGTCTCGGCCAGATCCTGGCGGAGACTGACCAATCGAAAGCAACAATCCACGAGCAGGAAAAGGACGAAAAGAAATGAACCAGATTGCCCCTGTTAACGACGAGCACTCCGTCATCCATTCGACCTTCACGATCGAGCGGACCTATCCGCAATCGCCCGAGCGCGTCTTCTTCGCCTTTGCCGACAAGGCGACGGTGCGGCGCTGGCGCGTCGAAGGCGACGGCTTCACCATCGCCGAATTCACCTTCGATTTCCGTGTCGGCGGCGGCGAGGTTTCGCGGTTCAGCTACCAGGGCGGCCCGGAGATCAGGCTCGATGCGCAGTTCCAGGACATCGTCCCTGACCGGCGCATCGTATTTTCATACCGGATGGCGGTCGGGGCGCAGCCGCTGTCGGCGTCGCTCACCACGGTCGAGCTTGCACCTTCCGGCGAGGGCACCCGCCTGACCTATACCGAACAGGGTGCGTTCTTCGATGGCGTCGATTCAGCGCAAGGGCGCGAGGAGGGCACACGCGGGCTGCTGCAGGCGCTCGCCGCCGAGCTTCAGAAGGCGAAGTAGAGGTTCGTGGGCGTACCGGGCGGCGTCCACAAGGCCCGCCCGGATTGCGAGGTGGCCTATTGCCCTTTGCTCGCGAGCCAGACGATGTGACGGGCGCCGCGCTTGCCGTGAGCCCGCACCTTGACCTCCTCGACCGTGAAGCCGGCCTGCCTGAGCCGCCGGGTGAAAGCTGCGTCAGGGCCTTGCGACCAGACCGCCAGCACACCGCCGGGTTTGAGCGCAGCGCGTGCGGCGCTGAGGCCGGCTGCGTCGTAGAGCGCATCGTTGGCCTTGTAGACGATGCCCTCGGGGCCGTTGTCGACATCGAGCAGGATCGCGTCCCAGGCCGAAGCTTGCGATCGAATGAGCTGCCCGACATCGGCCTCGCGAATGCCGACACGCCGGTCGTCAAGGCAACCGTCGAAAACTTCGGCCATCGGGCCGCGCGCCCACGCCACGACCGCCGGCACCAATTCGGCAACGGTGACCTGCGCATCGTCGCCGAGCTCGGCCAGCGCTGCGCGCAAGGTAAAGCCCATGCCGAGGCCGCCGATCAGGATGTTTGGGGTCCGGCGGCCGGCAATCCTTTGACAGGACAGTTTCGCCAGCGCCTCTTCGGAACCGCTGAGCCGGCTATTCATAAGCTCGTTCGCGCCAAGCATGATCGAGAATTCGCTGCCGCGCCGCTTCAGGCGGAGTTCCTGTCCGCCGTCAGGCGTTTTTGCCGAGTCCAGTTGAAGCCAGGGGATCATGCTCGATAGTCTTTGAGCATGATCTTGTCCGAAAACCGGTTCCCACTTTTCGGGATCATGCTCTATGCCGCCAGTGCCGGCTGGCTCCAGCGGGCGGCAAGCAGCCGGTAGGGGATCAGCGCCACCACCGCTATGACCAGCTTGACGCTGAGATCGCCGAGCGCCCAGGAGACCCAGCGCATCGTCTCGACCGGCAGCACGCCCATCAGCGGTGCGGTTTCCAGCGCAAAGCCGTCGTTCGGCCCGGCGAAGGCGAAAGCCGCCGCGAAGGCGACGGTGAAAAACACCACCGTATCGAAAACGGAGCCGACCAGCGTGCCGACGATCGGCGCGCGCCACCAGCTCTGCCGGCGCAGCCGGTTGAACACGGTGACGTCGAGCAACTGAGCGGTGAGGAAGGCGGCACCCGACGCCGCGGCAATGCGCACCAGCCGGTCGGCGGCGGTCTCGAATTCGATCAGGCCGTGGCGAAACAGCAGCGGTGGGATGACGATCGAGCAGACCACCGCTGTCATGAAGCCGACAAAGACGATCCTGCGCGCCACCGCCGGGCCGTAGCGGCGGTTGGCGAGATCGGTGACCAGGAAGGAGAACGGATAGGTGAAGGCGCCCCAGGTCAGGATGTCAGCCAGCGACAACCCGCCGATTGAACCCTGCATCGGGAACTGCACAAGGATGTTCGAGGCCACGACGACGAGCGCCATGGCCGCCACGAAGGGCAGGTACCGCGAGAGGAAAGTCATTTTTTTATCCTGGGTAATGGAACCAGCGGAACGCGATCCGGAACCGGATCACGCCCTGGAAGGCGGCTGCCGCCGAAAAACTCAGGCGGCCGGCTGTTCGGCGAGCTTCTTGGCGATCTGCTTCTTCAACAGGCGGGCGCGCTGCGACAATTCCTTGGCATCGGCCTTGGCCAGGAAGGCATCGAGGCCGCCGCGATGCTCGACCGAACGCAGCGCGTTGGCCGAAATGCGCAGGCGCACATTCTGGTTCAGCGCTTCCGAGATCAGCGTCACATTGACGAGATTGGGCAGGAAGCGACGCTTGGTCTTGTTGTTGGCGTGGCTCACATTGTTGCCGGACATGACTGCCTTGGCAGTGAGTTCGCAGGTGCGGGACATGGTTCTAACCTTCGGTTCTCGGTCCTGGCCAAACATTCGACCCGCGCCGGGTGGCGCGCGGTTTCGGTCAGGCGGCCTTATGGAAAAAGTTGGCGTTCCATAGTTGCATTTCGCCGAGGCGTCAAGCTTGGGGTTGCTTCGGGGATGGGGAATCGCACTTTCGGAGTAGGTGTCGTCGGTGAAGCTGCTGATCGCCCCCTCAGGAGGAGATGTTGCTGTCCCGCGGATCTCTCAAGACCTGGGTTCCTCGCCCACCGCGAAGCGGGGGAGAGGTGGCCGCGACGCGGCCGGAGAGGAGCCTTTTCGTAGAGCGCGGTTCCCCCTCTCCGTCTCGGCTTCGCCGAGCCACCTCTCCCCCACTTTCGTGGGGCGAGGAACGCAAGCTGGAGTGAAGCCGCAACCCTTTCCCTCTGCCGGGCCGAGGCAGATCGGCAAATTCGTCGAGGTCGCCACATTTTGTTCTTGCTTTGTGCCGGCAGCTATGGTACTAATTTTGGTATGGTGCCAATTGGCTCCAACGACCCGCCCGCCGAGGCGGGTTTTTTATTTTGGCCGTCGACCAGCCCCAACGTTGCCTGCCGACGGCGCCTTTCACATTAAGGCCGGAATTCAGCCTATAAGCGGTCGCACAGGGACATGCCAGACCGGAGCCGCCCGTCCGGTCGACAATCAAGGACCCGCCATGCCTCGTTCTTTCCTCCATGCCCTGGTCGTGCTGATGGCCGTCGCGCTTTCGACGACGGTTTCGGCCGCTGAGCCGCAATCCTTCACGGGCGAATATTCGGTGTCGTTCCTCGGCCTCTCCGTGGCCAAGGCGAAATTCTCCAGCCATTACGAGGGTGACACCTATTCGATCGAGGGCAGCGTTTCCGCCGCCGGGCTCGCCACTTTGTTCGACGATACGCGAGGCACGATCTCGTCGAAGGGCAAGATTTCGGGCAAGCAGTTGCAGCCGCAAGCGTTCCACGCCGACTACACGTCCGGCAAGAAGGCATCGATGATCGACATCCAGTTTGCCAACGGCGTCGTCACCTCGACCAAGGTCGTGCCTGAGCCGAAGAAGCGCAATCCCGAGAATTGGATACCGCTGGTCGGCAGCCATCTCGTATCGGTCCTCGATCCGATGGCCGCGACCGTCATCCATGCCGACAGCCTCGACCAGGTCTGCGGGCGCACGGTGAAGCTCTATGACGGCGAAATGCGTGCCGATCTCAAACTGACCTACGAGTCCAAAGGGTCGATCTCGGTGACCGGCTACGAGGGCGATACGGTCACCTGCAGGCTGGGCTTCGAGCCGGTGGCCGGCTACCGCAAGAACCGCAAGGCGCTGAACTACCTGAAGAAACGCAGCCGCATCATGGTGACGTTTGCACCGGTCGGCCAAAGCGGCGTATATGCGCCGATCCGCGCCACGGTCAGCACGCAAATCGGCCCGTTGACGATCAGCGCGGAGCGGTTCGAAGCGAACGAATAGGCGTGATGGTGCGCCGCCAACGGGGCACGGGGGCGACGGATATGGCGCGCGCAACACTGATCGGCTTCTCCGCGGTCGCCATGTGGGCGCTGCTGGCGCTGCTTACGGATGCTTCGGGCGCCGTGCCGCCGTTCCTGCTTTCGGCAATCACCTTCACGATCGGCACTTGCGTCGGGCTGGTTGCCCGGCTGTTCATGCCGGCAGCCGATGGCGCCGCGAAGATACCGCGCCAGGTCTGGGTGATCGGCATTGCCGGCCTGTTCGGCTACCACTTCTTCTACTTCACCGCGCTGCGCAATGCGCCGGCCGTCGAGGCCAGCCTGATCGCCTATCTGTGGCCGCTGCTGATCGTGCTGGGGTCGGCGCTGATGCCTGGCGAGCGGCTGGCCTGGAACCACGTCGCCGGCGCGCTGCTCGGCCTTGCCGGCACGGTCCTGATCGTCACCAAGGGCGGCGGGCTTGCCTTCGACGCGCGTTATGCCTTCGGCTATGCCATGGCGGGCGTCTGCGCGGTGCTGTGGTCGTCCTATTCGCTGTTGTCGCGGCGCTTCCCGTCGGTGCCGACCAGCATCGTCACCTGGTTCTGCGCCGCCACCGCGGCCCTTTCGCTCGTCTGCCATCTGTTGCTGGAAGAGACGGTGCTGCCCGCCGGCGCCGGCCAGTGGCTGGCCGTGCTCGGCCTCGGTCTGATGCCGGTGGGGGCGGCGTTCTATGCCTGGGACATCGGCGTCAAGCGCGGCAACATCCAGGTGCTGGGGGCGGCGAGCTATGCCGCGCCGCTGCTGTCCACCCTGGTGCTGATCGCCGCCGGCTTCGCCGAGCCGTCATGGCGCATCCTCGCCGCCTGCGTGCTGATCACCGGCGGCGCGGCACTGGCGGCGAAATCGCTGTTCCTGCGCAAGAGGGCCGCGAGCGAGGCAAACGCATGATGCCGTTTCCCGGCGGCATCGATGCCAATGCCAATGCGACGCTGCTGTTTTCGCTGGCGGCGGCGGTGATTTACGCGTTCAGCCTCGGCATGCCGCCGCGCCTTTCGCGGTCGGCGGCAAGGACATTGGCGGTGGCGATGCTGGCGGTGCTGGTCGCGCAGCAGGGCGGCCCATGGCTGCTCGTCGCCGCGCTGGGCGTCAGTGCCGTCGGCGACGCCTTCCTGTCGCGCGACGGCGAGAAGGCATTTCTTGGCGGCACGGCCAGTTTTCTTGCCGCGCACGTACTTTACGTCGTGCTGTTCCTGCGCGCCGGCAGCGGCCTCGGGCTGCTCTCGGCCGAACCGTGGCGAGGAATTATTGCCCTGGCGATGGCCGTGTTGGCGGTGGCGATGGTTTTCGCGCTCCGGCGCCGCATCGGCCCGGCCTTGCGTTTGCCGATTGGCATCCATGCCGCGGCGCTGCTTGGCATGGGCATTGCGGCGCTCACCCTGAACAGCGTCTGGGTCGTCGGCGGCGTCGTCCTGCTCATGCTGTCCGACGGGCTGCTCGCCGCGGAAAAGTTCCTGCTGCCCGCCATCTCGCCGCACCGCGCCTGGATGCGCCACGCAGTCTGGACGCTGTATTATGCCGGCCAACTGGCGATCACGCTGGGTTTGCTGCTGGGCTAGGTGCCTAGGGCGTTCCCGGCAGCCAGCCTGGTTCGGCCAGTTCGAAGGCGGCGAAATCGAAGCCCGGCGCCACGGTGCAGCCGACCAGCGTCCATTCGCCGAGGCTGCGCGCCGACTGCCACCAGCCTGCCGGCACGACGATCTGCGGCCGCTCGCCCGCGGCAAGCGCCGTACCGAGGATCTCCTCGATGACGGGACCGCCTTCTCGATGTATCGACAGCGCCAGCGACGCACCGTCATAGAAATGCCAGACCTCGGCCGCGTCCTTGACCCGATGCCAGGCCGACAATTGGTCCTTCTCGAGGAGGAAATAGATCGCCGTCGAATGGCCGCGCGTGCCTGCCGCGCCGTCGCGAAAGGTCTCGGCATACCAGCCGCCTTCCGGATGCGGCTTCAGGCCGAGCAGGGCGATGATTTCGGCGGAACTGGTCATGCCCTAGCTCCTGGTGCCGCTCAGAAATTGTCCTTGCGCTTGCGGATCTCGGCGAACACTTCGGCGTCGGAGGCGTTCTCGAGGCCGAGATGCCTGCGGATCGCCGGATCGTGCCAGCGCAGGAACGGATTGGTCGACAGTTCCTCGCCGATGGTCGTCGGCAGCGTCGGTTTGCCGTCGGCGCGCAGCGCCTCGACTTTCGCGGCGCGCTCTTTCAGCGCCGAATTGGTCGGGTCGACGGTGAGCGCGAAACGGGCATTGGCCAGCGTATACTCATGGCCGCAATAGACGACCGTCTCGGCCGGCAGCGCCGCGAGCTTCTTCAGGGATTCGTACATCACCGGCGGCTTGCATTCGAGCAGCCGCCCACAGCCGAGCGCAAACAGCGTGTCGGCGGCGAAAGCCACTTTCGACGCCGGCAGATGATAGGTGACATGGCCGGCGGTATGGCCGGGTGTGGCGATGACCTCGATCCGCTCATCGCCGAGGTGGACGACCGAGCCTTGCTCGACGGTTTCGTCGATGCCGGGAATCTTTGCCTTTTCGGCTTCCGGCCCGACAATGCGCAGCTTGAAGCGCTCCTTCAGCGCCAGATTGGCCTCGACATGGTCGAGATGGTGGTGGGTGGTCAGGATCATCGTTGGCGTCCAGCCGGTGCGCTTGATCGCTGCCAGGATCGGCGCCTCCTCGGGCGCATCGATGAGCGCCGTCTGACCGCTTTTCGGGTCATGCACCAGCACGCCGAAATTGTCGCTGCGGCACATGAATTGTTCGATCTCGACCGGCATCGCATCTCTCCCTTTATTGCCGCAGACATAGGGCGCCTGCCAGCCGATGTCATCTGCCTTTGTTGAACTTGGACTGCTTCGAAGCTACCGTTCCGCGCATGCATTCAGACATTGTCGATCTCCGTTCGTTTTATTCGACCACGCTCGGCCGCCTGGCCGAACGCTCGATCACCATGGCGCTGTCCTCGATATGGGCCGTCGTGCCCAACGAGCGGCTGGTCGGCCTCGGCTACACCTTGCCGTGGCTGGAGCGCTTCGGCAGCGATGCCGAGCGCGTCTTTGCCTTCATGCCGGCGACACAGGGCGCAGTGGTCTGGCCGGCGACGGGGCCGACGGCGACCGCCCTGGTCTTCGATGAGGAACTGCCGCTGGTCGATTCCTGCATCGACCGCATGCTGCTCGTCCATTCGCTCGAACATGTCGAGAACCCACGCGAGACGCTGAACGAGATCTGGCGGGTGCTGTCGCCGGCCGGCCGTGTCGTCATCGTCGTGCCCAACCGGCGCGGCGTCTGGGCACGCTTCGAGCATACGCCTTTCGGCAATGGCCGGCCGTTCTCGCGCGGCCAGCTGACCGAATTGCTGCGCGAAGCGAATTTCACACCGGCGGCGTGGTCCGATGCGCTGTTCTTCCCGCCGTCGCCGCGACGTTTCATGATGCAGTTCCATAATGTGCTGGAACGCGCCGGCCGGCGCTTCTGGCCGATCTTCTCCGGCGTCATCGTCGTCGAGGCGCAGAAGCGGCTCTATCAAGGCGTGCCGGTCGCCCAGCGCGCGTCCCGCCGCGTCTTCGTGCCGGTTCTCTCGCCGCATGGCGCGCCGACGCTTGGCCGGCTGTCGCGGGCCGAACACCCGGCACCGCCAGGATGACGCGTTCGTGATCCGAGACGTGCTTTTTCACGCCTATCTGACGATATCAGGTTTGCTGTCCGATTGAAGGCCGTGCGGCCGATCCCTATGACCGGTTTGGCATTGCTCCGAATGCAAGGATTTAACCGATGGATGATCGTCCGGATGTCGAGGCCAGCGCCCAGAAGCTTGCCACGTCGATCGAAGCCAGCAGCCTGCGTGAGCAGCTGGCAACAATCAAGATAGCGCTGACCACCTCGCCGGTGCGAAAACAATTGCTTTGGGCAGCGATCGGCATCGTCGCCGTCATCGTGGCGAGCTCGATCGGGCAGGTTCTGCTCAATCGCTGGAACCAGCCTTTCTACGACGCGCTGGCGCGGCGCGACATGCCGGCTTTCCTGCATCAGCTTCTGGTCTTTGCCGGCATCGCCGGCGGGCTTGTGGTGCTCAATGTCGGCCAGACCTGGCTCGACCAGATGCTCCGCCTGAAGCTGCGCGAGGCGCTGACGCTCGACCTGATCGACGAATGGATGCGGCCGGCGCGTGCCTTCCGGCTGACCCATGCCGGCGCCATCGGCGTCAATCCCGACCAGCGCCTGCAGCAGGATGCCGGGCATCTCTCCGATCTTTCCACCGGTCTTGGCATCGGCCTGCTGCAGTCCTGCATCCTGCTTGCCTCGTTCGTTGGCGTCCTGTGGTCGCTGTCTTCCGGCTTCGTCTTCCACATAGGCGGCCATTCGCTGGCCATACCCGGCTACATGGTCTGGGCGGCGATCCTTTATGCTGGCACCGCCTCCTGGTTGAGCTGGCTGGTTGGGCGGCCGTTGATCCGCTTCAACAACGATCGCTATACGCGTGAAGCGGAGCTGCGCTCCTCGGTGGTTCGCGTCAACGAGAATGTCGATGCCATCGCGCTGGCGCATGGCGAGGCCGATGCCAGGCGCCGGCTCGAATTCGATCTCGGCACGGTGCTGGGCGCCATGCGGCGCATCTACAGCGCCCAGATCAATCTTTCCTGGGTTACCGACACCTATGGCTGGATCACTGTCGTCGCGCCGATCCTGGTCGCCTCACCGGTCTATTTCGCCGGCGATATCAGCTTTGGCGGCTTGATGATGGCAGTCGGCGCTTTCAACCAGGTCCATTCGTCGCTGCGCTGGTTCATCAACAATATCGGCGGCATCGCCGATTGGCGCGCTACGCTGATGCGGGTCGCCGACTTCCGCATCGCGCTTGGCGACACCGACGCGCTGCACGATACGGAACGGCGCATTTCGTTCGGCGAAAACCCGGACGGCAGCCTGACATTCGAGAAACTCGAGATCGCCTCGCCGGAGGGATGCACCAAGCTTGCCGAGCCGCATGTCGAAATCCGCGCCGGCGACCGGGTCATGATCACCGGAGATCCGGGCGCCGGCAAGACGCTGTTCTTCCGGGCCATTGCCGGTCTGTGGCCATGGGGCAGCGGACGGATCGGCATGCCGGCCGGAGAAGCGCCGATCTTTGTTCCGCGTACCCCCTATTTTCCGCTCGGCAAGCTGCGCGAGGTGCTCAACCATTCAGACGGCGCGGCGGAGGCGAGCGATGCCGAGATCTCGGAGGTGCTGGCCGATGTCGGGCTGCAACGCCTGTCGTCCTCGCTCGATCGCTCGGCGCGCTGGGAGCGTGAGCTCAGCGACGACGAGCAGCGTCTGCTGGCCTTTGCCAGGCTGGCCTTGCGACGGCCGAAATGGGTGATCATCGACGAGGCGCTGGACGCGTTCGACGGCCCAACGCTGAGGCAAGTGCTGTCGATGCTGGAGAAGCGCCTTCCCGACGCCGCGATCCTCAATATCGGCCGCGGCCAGCACAATGCCCGCTTCTTCCGGCGGGCGTTGACCATCGTCAAGGATGCCGGCCAACCGCCACTCAAGCCGGCCCGTATCAGGGCAGGTGCCATCGAACCGCCGCCGGTTATCGTTTCGGCTGGCCGAAAGAAATAGAAGGCAAGCTTTATTTCGCCGCGATCGCGGCGAAAAACTGTCGCGATCGTTTCAGATGGGAACGTTCCGATCAGCCATGCTTGACGCTCTCGCCCTGCTCGCCTGCCTTGCCTGCACCCCGGCGGCACCTGCGGCCGCACCGGCCAATGCAATTGCCGTCGATGTCGAGCTGGTGCTGGCCGTCGACATCTCGCAGTCAATGGATGAAAGGGAGTTTGCCCTGCAGCGCGCCGGCTATGTCGCGGCGCTGCGCCACCCCGACTTCATCAACGCCGTGCGTGCCGGCACCTTCGGCCGCATCGCCATCGCCTATTTCGAATGGGCCGGCACCATCCGCGACGATGCGGTCATTGCCTGGCAGGTCGTCGACAGCAAGGAGAGCGCCAACGCTTTCGCCGACAAGATCGCGGCCCGCCCGTTCAGGAGCTTTCGCGGCACCTCGATTTCCGGTGCTGTGGCTTTCGGCGCCGAGCTTTTCAACGGCACGGCCTTCACCGGCAAACGCCGCGTCATCGACGTCTCGGGGGACGGCCCAAACAACACCGGCTTGCCGGTCACAACGGCACGCGATGCGGCGCTGGCGAAGGGCATCGTCATCAACGGGCTGCCGATCCTGATCAGCCCGTCACCCACCTTCAGCCATCTCGACCGGTATTATGCCGAATGCGTTACCGGCGGGCCGGGCTCGTTCGTGCTGCCGATCTATGCTGCTTCCGAATTCGCCACCGCCACTCGCCGCAAACTGATCCTCGAGGTCAGCGGCATCGAGTATCCCAAGGTGGATCCGAGGACGATCCGCATCGACGCACCGATCGACTGCCTGCAAGGCGAGCGCGACCGAAGGTTTTTCTCGGACCCATATTTCCCGGAACTTGACCGATAAGGCTGGCCCAGGGGTAAGCTAGGCTGGTGGCAGGCCGAAGGCCGGGAACAGAGATGGCCCGAGCGGCCCTATGAAGATCGTCAAGGAAGCGATCCCGCCCTCGGCTGCGTCGAACACATGCAGGGAATGGGCCCGCCATTCAGGGCCATCGTGGCTGCGGGAATAAACCCCGACCGCCGGCTGGGCATTGGCCCGGGTGGCCAGCGTGCGAAAGCCGCCAAACCTCGGCCAGACGGTCTCGAAGAAACCGCGGATCGCTTCGCGGCCTTGATACCATTCACGCCAAGGCGGCATGGTGTAGATGGCGTCCTCACGCAGCAGCTCGATCAAGCTGTCGAGATTGGCGGCCTGCCAGGCCTGCATGTAGCGTTCGAGCAGCAGGCCTTCTTCGCGGCTGGGCCGTGATCGGCTGGCCGGCCGTCCCTGAGGATAGCGCGCCGCCAGCGTTACGCGGGCCCGCTGCAACGCGCTGTTGATCGAAGCCGTCGATCCGCCCAGCAAACGCGCCGTCTCGACAGCCGACCATCCGAGGACGTCGGCAAGCAGCAGCGCGGCGCGCTGCCTGGGCGGCAGATCCTGGATCGCCGCGACGAAGGCGAGCTGGACGGCCTCGCGGCTCTCGTAACGGGCTTCCGGACCTGGCTCGCTGCCGGCAATGTCTGGAAGCTCGGCGTCGGGGTAGGGCTCCAGCCAGGCGATGTCGGCTACGGGCCCGCCTATGGCCGCCCCGTGCGAGGGCTGCCGTCCGGGTTCCCGGAGAATGCGACGCGCCCTCGACCTCGCCTTGATGGCGTTGAGGCAAGCGTTGGTCGCGATCATGTAGAGCCAACCGCGAACCGAACCTCGCCCGTCGAACTCCGATCTTGCGCGCCAGGCGCGAAGCAACGTGTCCTGGACGAGGTCGTCGGCCTCGTGCAGCGAACCCATCATGCGATAACAATGCAGCTTGAGCTCGCGGCGATGGGCGGCCGTGACCTTCTCGAAGGCCAGCCGATCGAGGATCGGCTGGCGTGCTGGTTCCAGAGGTGGTTGAGCGTCTGTCATGTGGCTTGTGCGGTTACGAGCGAGCGTTGCATTACGCGCCCCTCAGGCGGCCGGGGCAAGCCCGCTACCGCTCACCATGAAGGAACTGCCTTGCGGCTGGCCGGTGGCGAGTGCGACCACCGCCCGTCCGACATCGGCCGGCGTTTGCATGTCGGTCATGGCGGCGATGAAGTCCGCCGGCTGGATGCCCATATAGGCCGCTATGCTGTCGACGCCGGCCTTGCCCACGCCGGTTTCCGGCATGATGCGCATCGGCGCGAGCGCCATGAAGCGCAGGCCGAGGCCAAGCCGGTCGGCCTCCTTCTGGCTATGACCGGCCAGGAACATCTGCATGCGTTTTGCGCCGGCATAGCCGCCGGCGTTCGGTGGTCCGCCGGTCAAGGCCGCGCCGCTGGAGATCAGAACGATCCGGGTCCCCGGCTTGAGCGGACGCCGCAGAGCGGCCCGGCAAAACAGGAACGACGCCTTGACGTCCGTGTCCCAATTTGCCGAGAACGCCTTCCAGTTCTGTTCATGCACCGGCGCAGAAGGCGCCAGCGCGCCTGCACAGATCACCAGCACGTCCGGCTCAAGCGCGGCGAAGACCTTATCCGGGGCGGAGTCCACCGTAGCATCGACCGCGAGCGTCTTCACGCCCGAGACCTCCCAGGCAAATTGCGCCAGGGCCTGTTTTCCGCGGGCAACGGCCAGCACCGCCGCTTTCTCCTTGAGAGCGGCCTCCGCGATCGAGCGGCCGACACCACGGCTGCCTCCGACGACGACGACATTCTGATTTTGCAACGATCCCATGGATCACCTCTCGTTCCCGGCCGCCGGACCATCCAGGCGCGCTCATCGATAAGGACAGCGCAGGTGTGCCAAAATCATCGGTGCCAGGTGGAAATATCTTTCAGGTGACGGCAGCCGCGCTTCGTTTTTGTATTCAGTGTCATTACCTCTGGGGTAATCGACCAGCGCATTACGTCTCGGCAAACTGCTCCCATCAAGCCGGTTGTCCGGCCTTCGACCACAAGGAGATACGCCATGACCGCCTACGCCGTCGCCCATATGCGCCAGGTCACGCCGGGGCCGCAGATCGTCGAGTACCTGCACAAGATCGATGAAACGCTGGAACCGTTTGGCGGCCGCTTCGTGGTGCACGGAGGCGAGGTGGAAGTCGTTGAAAACACCTGGCCGGGCCACCTCGTCATGATCGAATTTCCAGACATGCAGCAGGCGCGCGCATGGTACCGCTCGCGCGCCTATCAGGAGATCTTGCCGCTGCGCACCGAGAATTCTCAGTCCGACGTGGTCCTGGTCGATGGCGTTGCGCATCCGCACAAGGCCACCGACGTTCTCGAATAAGGGGACGATCTGCGACGATTGGCTCTTATCGTTTCAGCAGAAACACCGCCTGCTGGCCGAAAAAATTCCAGAACCACCACGGCATCGAGAAGCCGATCCGCTGGCCATTGGCGTCGAGCGCGGTCGCCTTTTCCACCGTCGCGCCAAGCTCGTCGCACAGATTGACGAAATCGCGAATGGTGCAGAAATGGATGTTGGGGGTGTCATACCAGGAATAGGGCAGGTCCCTGGTCACCGGCATGCGGCCGTTGAAGAGCAACGAAAAGCGCACCCGCCAGTGGCCGAAATTCGGGAATGAGACGATGGCGCGGTTGCCGATCCGGAGCAGTTCGTCGAGCACCAGCTTCGGATTGCGTGTCGCCTGCAAGGTCTGCGACAAGACGACGAAGTCGAAGCCCTTGTCGGGATAGAATTGGAGATCCTTGTCGGCATCGCCCTGGATGACCGACAGGCCACGCGCCACGCATTCGTTGACGCCGCGCTGCGACAGCTCCAGGCCGCGGCCATCGACCTTCTTGGTCGCCTGCAGCAATTCGAGCAGCAGGCCGTCGCCGGAACCGACATCCAGCACCCGCGACTGCGGCGGGATGAGATCGGCGACGACTTCGAGGTCGACGCGCTGGGCGCGGTTGACGCTCATGCGTTCGCCTCTTGCCTGGCGCATGATCCTGATCCGAAAAGTCTGCAACTTTTCGGGGTCATGCGCTGATGCCTGGCGCATGGTCCTGATCCGAAAAGCCGGCAACTTTTCGGGGTCATGCGCCGAGCCCTCTCGCCCGAGCGGCCGAGGCGATGAAGCCTTTGATGGCGGCGAACAGTTCGGGCTCGTCGAGCAGAAAGGCGTCGTGGCCGCGGTCGGTCTCGATTTCGACGAACGATACCGAGGCGCCGGCCGCGTTCAGCGCGTGCACGACCGAGCGGCTCTCTTCGGTCGGGAACAGCCAGTCGCTGGTGAACGAAACCAGGCAGAAGCGCGTCTTGGTGCTGGCGAAGGCATCGGCCAGCCGGCCGCCATGGTCGGCGGCGAGATCGAAATAGTCCATCGCCCGGGTCATGTAGAGATAGGAGTTGGCATCGAAGCGATCGACGAAGGTCATGCCCTGATGGCGCAGATAGCTCTCGATCTGGAAGTCGGCATCGAAACCGAAGGTCAGCGCTTCGCGGTCCTGCAGGTTGCGGCCGAACTTGCGATGCAGCGCTGCTTCCGACAGATAGGTGATGTGGGCGGCCATGCGCGCCACCGCCAGCCCCTTTTCCGGCCGCTTGCCATGCTCGAAATATTTGCCGCCGTGCCAATCGGGGTCGGCCATCACCGCCTGCCTGCCGACCTCGTGGAAGGCGATGTTCTGCGAAGAATGGCGGGCGCCGGTCGCGATCGGCAGCGCCGAGAAGACGCGCTCGGGATAGCTGGAGGCCCATTGCAGCACCTGCATGCCGCCCATCGAGCCGCCAAGCACGCTGAACAACTGTTCGATGCCGAAATGCTCGACCAGCATCAACTGCGCCCGCACCATGTCGCGGATGGTGATGATCGGCAGGTCGAGCCCGTAAGGCTTGGCTGTGGCGGGATTTGTCGAGGCGGGGCCGGTGGAGCCGAGGCAGCCGCCGATGACGTTTGACGAGATGACGAAGAAACGGTCGGTGTCGATGATCTTGCCGGGGCCGATCAGCACCTCCCACCAGCCCGGCTTGCCGGTCACCGGATTGGTGTTGGCGACGTGCTGGTCGCCGGTCAGCGCATGGCAGACGAGGATGGCGTTGGAACGCGCGTCGTTGAGCGTGCCATAGGTCTGGTAGGCGATCTGGAACGGCGACAGCAGCGTGCCAGCGTCGAGCTTGAGCGGCTTGTCGGCGCCGAAACGCAACACCGGGCTCGACGGCTGGTCGGCCTCGTTGTTGGTTTTTCGAGCGCGCAAAGCGACCATCACATCTCCTTGCCCGGCCTTCAGTTGTCCACCGGTCCGGGCAACAGCCAGTCAGGGCAACAAAAAACCGGCCATGCCTTCGCAAAGCCGGTTACAAGATGCAAACGGCCCTTTAGCAAGTTGTTTAACGTGGCTGCAAGCCGACCGGCCAAATCACCACGGAACTGTTGCTGCTCTTCTAGGACCGACGCATGGCTTCGTCAACGGCAAGTTCTTGATCCCGAATTGCCGCCCCTCGACATTCCGGGCCACGGCTTGTATTTCCGCTGCGGCCTCCGGATGGAGGCACTCTCGACGGATTTCATGAAATGAGCCAGACACCGGATCAGACACGTCCAAGGCCCCGCGCCGGCATCATGGACATCGAAGCCTATGTGCCCGGCAAGAGCGCGGCGCCTGAAGGTGTCGCCAAGGTCCATAAATTGTCGGCGAACGAGAACCCGCTCGGTCCTTCGCCAAAGGCGATAGAGGCCGCGCGCGCGGTCGCCGACAAGCTCGCGGTCTATCCCGACGGCAGCGCCAGGCGCCTGAGGGAAGCGATCGCCGAGGTGCACGGGCTCAACCCGGCGAACATCGTCTGCTCCAACGGCTCCGACGAGATTCTGGGCCTGCTGGCGCAGACCTATCTCGCACCCGGCGACGAAGCCATCATCACCGAACACGGCTTCATGGTCTACAAGATCTACATACAGTCGGCCGGTGCCGTCCCGGTAACGGTCAAGGAGACCGATGAACGCGCCGACATCAATGCGATCCTCGCCGCGGTGACGCCGGCTACCCGGATCATCTTCCTTGCCAATCCAAACAATCCAACCGGCACCTACGTGCCGTTCCAGGAGGTGCGCCGCCTGCATGCCGGCCTGCCGCGAAACGTGCTTCTGGTGCTGGATGCAGCTTACGCCGAATATGTCCGGCGAAACGATTATGAAGCCGGCGTCGAGTTGGTGGGCAGCGCGGAAAACGTGGTCATGACCCGCACTTTCTCCAAATTGGGCCTGGGCGGGGCGCGGATCGGCTGGATGTATGCGCCAATGCACGTCATCGACGCGATCAACCGCGTGCGCGGGCCTTTCAACGTCAATGCGACGGCGATCGAGGCCGGCATCGCGGCGATCCACGACCGCGCCCATATCCAACGCAGCGTCGCGCACAACGAGACCTGGCTAGCCTGGCTGAGCGAGCAACTAAGCGGGCTCGGGCTGCGGGTGACGCCGAGCGTCGGCAATTTCATCCTCATCCACTTTCCCGAGGACAAAAAGCATTCGGCGGCGGCCGCCGACGACTACCTCAGTGCGCGCGGCTACATATTGCGGCGCGTTTCCGGCTACGGTTTTCCGAACGCGCTGCGCATGAGCATCGGCACCGAAGAGGCCAATCGCGGCGTTGTCGCAGCACTCGCGACATTCCTGAAAAGCTAGAACACCATGACCTCACCGATGTTCGAAAAGATCGCGCTGGTCGGCATCGGCCTGATCGGCTCGTCGCTGGCCCGCGTCATCCGCCGCGAGGGACTCGCCGGCCAAGTCGCGATTTCGACGCGCAGCGACGCGACGCTGGCACGCGCGAGCCAACTCGGCCTTGGCGACACCTATACGCCGGATGCGAAAGAGGCGGTTCGCGATGCTGATCTGGTTATCGTTTCGGTGCCGGTCGGCTCTTCAGGCACGGTCGCCGCAGAGATCGCGCCGGCGCTGAAGAAGGGCGCCATCCTCACCGATGTTGGCTCGACCAAGGCGTCGGTGATCGCGCAGATGCAGCCGCACGTGCCTGATGGCGTGCACTTCATCCCCGGCCATCCTTTGGCCGGCACCGAAAAATCGGGACCGGACGCCGGTTTTGCCGAACTGTTCGAGAACCGCTGGTGCATTTTCACGCCGCTGCCCGGCACCGATCCCGCGGCACTGGAAAAGCTCTCGGAATTCTGGCGCCGCTGCGGCTCCAACATCGACACGATGGACCCGCAGCATCACGACATGACGCTGGCCATCGTTTCGCACCTGCCGCATATCATCGCTTACAACATCGTCGGTACCGCCGACGATCTGGAGTCGGTGACCAAGTCCGAGGTCATCAAATACTCGGCTTCCGGCTTTCGCGACTTCACCCGTCTCGCGGCGTCGGACCCGACCATGTGGCGCGACGTCTGCCTGCACAACAAGGACGCCATTCTCGAAATGCTGGCGCGGTTTTCCGAGGATCTGTCCTCGCTGCAGCGGGCGATCCGCTGGGGCGACGGCGAAAAACTGTTCGACCTGTTCACCCGCACCCGCGCCGTCCGCCGCTCGATCATCGAGGCCGGCCAGGATATCGACGTACCGGATTTCGGCCGCCAGGCAGTCGAACACCCGCCGAAGGGATAAGCCGCGGCAGGCCGATCGCAGGCCGGCTCGGCTTAGAGCGGTTCATCGTTTCACAGAAACGCCGAACCGCTCTATCTCTTTGTTTTTGCGCAATTCCGGACGGAAAACCGTTTCACACTTTTCCTGGAATTGCTCTAGTCGAGCGGCTTGATCTTGCCGAGCGGGATGAAGCCGAGCGAGGCCTTGCCCCTGACGATCTTCAGCGGCATCGACGGCTGGTTGCCGAGCAGCGCCAGTCCGGCAAAGCCGGTTTGGATCTCTTTCTTCTGCTCGGGGATGGCGGTGGCGAGGATTGCCGCCACGGCCTTCGGATCATTGAGCCTGATCGTCAGGTCGGCATTTATGAGACCATCGTCATCGACCGACAGCGGTCCGGAAACGGTGATGCGCGCAGTTCCGGACGACAGATCGAGCTCGTGGATTTCGGCCGCCTGGCCGCGCAGGCTCTTCGGATTTGCCTTGATCAGCGTCACGCCGTTCTTCAGCGTCACGTCGCCGCTGCCGTCGAGCGGCGGCAAGACGCGCCCGTCGATGGCCGCCGCGTCGATTTCGAGATCGGTGAAATTGCCGGTATAGTCGATGTCCGGGCCGTTTGGGCGCAATTGTCCGGTGGCGGTTCCGGCGCTGAACAGCGAGACGGGATCGGTGTCGTCTGCCGGATCGGTCTGGCCGGACAGGCCTTCTGCCTGCAGCGAGAGGCGTCTCGGCAGCGGCCAGGACAGCTTCATGTCGGCCCGCAGATCATCCCAGTCGATCCAGAGCGGGGTCATGCCGGGAACAGAGGTCCTGAGCGGCCCCCTGAGCTCGGCGGCAGGCGACAAAAGCCGGGTGATCTGCGTGGCGGCGTTGATCTTGCCTGTCGATGCCGCGACGTTGCGGCTGTCGTCCTCGTAAGCCAGGCTATCGCAGGAAAGGGTGAAGCTGAAGGGATAGCCGCTGATCGCGAGATTGGCGCAGTCGGCCCTGATGCCTTTGTCGTCGAGATCGGCGACCGCCTTGTCGGTCGCGCTCTCGACCAGGTCCGCCAGGTAGAACCAGCCCGCGCTGTAGATGCCGAACAGCACGAGAATGAAAGCGGCAAGCCACAACAGGCGGCGACGTTGGCTGGGCGGCGGGCGCTCGTCACTTGACGTCATGCTGCGGCTTTCGTTAACGCGGGTGGCACGGGCGGGCTGTCGCTTGCGGCAACAACAGGTAGACGGACTGAAACACCACCGGTGGGTGGTTCGTCACAATCAGGCTTGGCGATATGGGCGATTTTTGGGTTTTTGGCTACGGCTCACTGATCTGGCGACCGGGATTCGCGCATGTCGAGACGCGGCGCGCCCGCCTGCATGGCTACCGCCGTTCGCTGTGCGTCTATTCTTTCGTGCATCGCGGCACGCGCGAACGGCCGGGCCTGGTGCTCGGCCTCGACCGCGGCGGCTCCTGCATCGGGCTCGCGTTCCGGGTTCCAGGCGAGCTGCGCAACGAGGTCATTACCTATCTGCGCGAACGCGAGCTGGTCACCAACGTCTATCTCGAACGTGTGCTCAGCGTTCGCCTCGACAAGGGTAAAACGGATGGGGGCGAGACGGTCGACGCCGTCGCCTATGTCGTGGACCGCAGCCATGAGCAATATGCCGGTGCGCTCGACGCTGCCGAGGCGGCGGCCGTCGTCCGCGGCGCCGTCGGCCAGTCGGGGAGGAATGAGGATTACGTGCTCAGCACGCTGGAGCACCTCGAAGCACTGGGTATAAGCGACCACTGGCTGGAAGACGTGACAAGACGGGTCGCGACGTAGCTTCGGTGTCGTGAGCGGGCTACATCCTGAAAATCTGTTTGCCAAGATCGGCGCGATCCAGGCTGTTTGCCACGGCAAGCTTGAACTCGGTCAGCGGGTGGAGACCGCCGACAGGAACGTGGAAGCCGGGCTGGCCGAAGATGTCGATGATCTCGCGTAGCACAGGCCGGTCGGCTTCGACCGGCGGCGAAAAGAAATAGCGATAGATATTCGCCCTGATCTCGACGCCGCTCAGCAACACATCGAAATTGTGCAGTTCGAAGCGCTCGGCACTCATGCCGCCATTGATGACCATCTGCCCGCCGAGCGCCAGGGTGCGGATCAATTCGCCGCTGACAGGTCCGCCGACATTGTCGATAATCCCGTTCAATCCGGCGCCACCGGTGATATCCATCACCGCTTCCCGGATACTTGTCTTCAAGTCCGAAAGGTCAAGAATGGCGGCGGCGCCAAGCGTCTTCAGGTCGAAGCTTTGGTGCGAGCGCCGCACCAGCGCGATGACGTTGATACCTCGTCGTTGGGCGAACTGCATCACCATTGTCGAAATTGACGAATAGCCGGCCGTGACAGCCAGCCACTGGCCAGGCCGCACACGGGAATCCACCAGCAGATCCCACGCGGTAATGGGGTTCACCATCTGCCCGGCGCGTTCGACCGGATAGCCGGCAGGCAACGGGATCAGCCATTCGGCGGGAATGGCCGCGTACTCGGCCCAACTGCCATAATAGCTGAATGCGACAAGCGTCCCCGGTTCCAGCAAAACGTCCGCGCCAACGGCTTCGACGATGCCGGCGCCATGGTTTCCGGCGATCTGCCGGGGAAAATGCGGCTTTTTCGGTTCGGGATAGAGGTTCTGGATAAACAGGAAGTCGCCCGGATTGATCGAGGCCGAGACCATCCTGACCAGCACCTCGCCGTCGCCGATCCGCGGCATCGGCAGGTCGTCCACATAGAGCACGTCGCGCGGCGAGCCGATGGCGTCAAATACAATTGCTTTCATTCCGGTCTCCACAACAAACGATCCGGGGCAAACAGTCCGGGCTTGGCCAGGCCGTGCCGAGATTTGCGTCGGCGCCGCGGAACCTATGGCCGGCCGGCAAAGGTCTGAATTGGCAGATTTGACAATCTATGTGCTAAACTTGCCAGATTGTTTCCTCAGTGGGTATTGGTTTGGAAATTCGGGACAGCGTCTTGAAGCCCGACACGGCGCGGCGGGTCGCGGTTTTGTGAAGCGCCGGCGGGCTGGAAAAGAGGCTATGCGTTTGACGTTGCCACGGTGCGACATAGGTTAGCTCGGTCGGCGGCTCCCACCCGCCCCAGCATGAATCACCATGGAGATCAGCCTTGCAGAAACGTCGTCTCGGTCGCACCGACCTATCCATCGCGCCATTGGTTCTGGGCGGCAATGTGTTCGGCTGGACCGCCGATGAGAAAACCTCGTTCGACTTGCTCGACCGCTTTGTCGACGCTGGCCTCAACGCCATCGACACGGCCGATTCCTATTCGCGCTGGATTCCCGGCCACGAGGGCGGCGAATCCGAAACCATTATCGGCAAATGGATGAAAAGCCGCGGCAACCGCGACAAGGTTGTCGTTATCACCAAGGTCGGTTCGGATATGGGGCAGGGCAAGAGGGATCTGTCCGCCGCCTACATCGAAAAGGCCATCGACGCCACGCTGAAGCGGCTGCAGGTCGATACAATCGATCTCTATCTGTCGCACTGGCCTGATCCGGCCACTCCCTATGAGGAAACGCTCGGCGCCTACCAGAAACTGCTCGACAAGGGCAAAATCCGTTATGCCGGCGCTTCCAACCTCGACGCCGCCCAGTTGCGGGCCGCACTCGACGTAGCAAGCCTGCGCGGCCTGCCGCGCTACGAGGTGCTGCAGCCGGAATACAACCTTTACGACCGCTCGTCCTTCGATGGTCCGCTGCGCGATCTGTGCGCGGCCGAGGACATCGGCGTCATCACCTATTTCAGCCTCGCCAAGGGGTTTCTGAGCGGCAAGTACCGCAGCGAGGCCGACCTCGGCAAAAGCCCGCGCGGTGGCGGTGTGAAAGGCTATCTCAACACCCGCGGCATGCGCATTCTCTCAGCGCTCGATGCCGTTTCAGCCAGACATTCGGCCAAGCCAGCGGAAGTGGCGCTTGCCTGGGTCATGGCACGGCCCGGCGTTACCGCTCCGATCGCCAGCGCGACGACGCTCGACCAGCTCGACAGCCTGGTGCGTGCCGCGTCGTTGCAGCTCAGCCCGGACGATATCGCCGAGCTCGACAAGGCCAGCGCATAGCCGCGCACGATCGTTCAAGACCGGCGCCGCTGCCTTGCCCTACCGTCCCTGCATCGTCGCAGGATGCAGGGACGCCGCATGGCCGGACAGGGTCTTCTCGATCAGCAGCTATGGCAGCAATTGCTGGCGCTTGTGCTGGCATCGGCCATCGTTATGGGCAGCCCGGGGCCGGCGACGATAAGCGTCACCGCGATCGGCGCCGCATTCGGCCTGCGCGATTCGCTCCGTTATGCCTCGGGAATCGTTGTCGGGACGGTCCTCGTGCTTTTGGTGGTGGCGACGGGCATCATGGCCGTTCTCACCGCGCTGCCGAAGCTCGCAGCGCTGTTGGCGGTCGCGTCAGCAGCCTACATCCTCTATCTGGCGTTCAAGATAGCGACGGCGCCGCCACTGGCGGCACGCATTGGTGGGGCGGCGCTTCCCACTTTCCTGGGCGGGTTCCTTCTGGCCGTTGCCAATCCGAAAGCCTATGTGGCGATTGCCGCCGTGTTTGCCGGCGCGTCTTCCGGCACCGGCGGTCTTGCTATTTCAGCCAAGCTGGCGGTCCTCGCGTTGATGATTGTTGCCATTCATCTCTTGTGGCTTCTCGCCGGCGCGGCTTTTGCACGTTTGTTGCGCAAACCCTTGGCGTCGCGGATCATCAATCTGGTGTTTGCCGTGACGCTGGTTGCGACGGCCGCGCTGGCTGCCCTGCCATAAGTCTTTGTGGCATCTGAGGCCGTTGTTTCAGCCTTTCAATTCAGGTTTCGCATCCAGCTCACCAAGCCGTTTCATTGCCGTCGGCGGCATCGGCGGCGGGTTCGGCGTCTGCGCCGCCTCGACGAGAAGCTGGTCGCAGGCGGCCTCCGTCTCGCCGATCAGCCGTTGCATAAATTCGTCCTTGCCGAGGCCGGGCGGGATCGGTGGCAGGAAGCGCGCCTTGATCGTGCCGGGATAGCGCAGGAACTTGCGGCGCGGCCAATAGAGGCCGGCGACGTGAGCGACCGGCACCACCGGAATGCCAAGTTGCGCGTAGAGTTCGACGATGCCGTATTTGTAGACCGGTTCGTCGCCCGGCGCCCGGCGGGTGCCCTCGGGATAGATGATCAGCTGGCGCGGATTGCGCGCCAATTCCTGTTTGGTCGCGGCGATCACCGTCTTCAATGCCTTCGAGCGGCTGCCGCGGTCGACAGGAATCATCCGCATCTTCAAAATGTACCAGCCGAAGAACGGGATCCAGGTCAGCTCCCGTTTCAATATGTAAACGGGATCGTCGAGATACGGCAGGAAAGCGATCGTGTCCCAGAAGGACTGGTGCTTCGGCGCCAGGATGAAGGAGCCTTCAGGCAGGTTTTCCTGGCCGGTGATCTCACTTCTGGTGCCGGCGATCTTGTCGTAGAGCCACATGCTGGTGCGCGACCAGAATTTCGGCACGAACCAGGCGCGATGGCGTGGCGACAGGAAATAATACGGGGTCCAGAGGATCATCTGGACGATCAAATTGAGGTAGAAGGCGAGATTGAACGCCAGCGAGCGGAAATACAGCATACAGCATGTGCCCGGTGAGGAGGTGTGCGTTGGTTACACCAAGCGCCGGCAAAAAGGAAACGCTGCGAGGCGGGCGATCGGTTCCGGTTTTGCGATGGGCCGTCTTCGTCACGTTTGCCACGCCGCCTGCAGCAGGCGCTGTCTCAGGCGCGGGGCGGCGAAGTCGAGGAATGCGCGCAGCTTCACCGGCAGTAGCCCCTGGCCGGCATGGACGAGGCTCACCGGCCATGGGTCTGGCTCAAACTCTTGCAGCACCGGGCGCAGCGTACCCGACCGAACCGCGGCGGCGATCTGGTAGGAAAGCAGCCTCGTCACGCCGACGCCGGCAATCGCTGCATCGATTGCTGCCTCAGCGGTGTTGACCCGTAGCCTGGAGCGGACCGGCACGGCGAATTCGGCCTTGCCGGTGGCGAAGGTCCAACTGGCAGCGGTGAGCCCTTCAAAGGTGATGGCACTGTGCGCCGCAAGCTCTTGCGGCGTTTTCGGCGTGCCGTGCTCGGCGAGATAGGCCGGGCTCGCGCAAACGACGCGGCGGATTGAACCCAGGCGGGTGGCGATCAGGCTCGAATCGGCAAGCTCGCCGATGCGGATGGCGAGGTCGATGTGCTCTTCGACCAACTGGGTTATCCGGTCGGCGAGTGTCAGCCGCACACCTACCTCAGGATAGACGGAGAGGAAGCTGGTGACGACCGGCAGCACATGCAGGCGGCCGAAGACGATCGGCGCAGTGATGATCAGTTCGCCGGTCGGGGCATTGTATTCGCCGGCGGCTATTCGCTCGGCCTCGCCGACCTCATCGAGAATGCGACGACAGGCGGCGAGATAGGCGTGGCCTGCATCGGTCAGCGACAGCTGCCGCGCCGAGCGGTTCAACAGCCGTGTCTTCAGGTGCTTTTCCAGGTCCGAAACCTTGCGGCTGACCGTCGTCAGCGGAATGCCGAAGCGGCGCCCGGCAGCCGAGAGGCTGCCTGTCTCTGCCGCGGCAACGAAAAGCGACATGGACTGGAGGCGATCCATAGCTCTCCCGAAAAGTTGCCCTCCCGAAAAACGGAAGGATAGATTGCAGATATGGCATCTGCATCTCGAAGATGGAAGGACCTATTTCCTGACTAGCAATGCAGCGCAGCTCGGCGCTTGAGGAGGCTTCCATGAACGCTCACACCAGCGATGTTGCTTTCACCCCGACGGTGAAGGCGATTCAGGCGCGCAAGGGCTCGCGCCAGGCCTATGCCCGTGTCGAGGAGCGTGGCGGCTGGCAGGCGGCAATCACGCCCGATCTCGCCGCCTTCATCGAGGCGCAGACCAGCGTCTTTCTGTCGACCGCCAATGCGGACGGGCAGCCTTACATCCAGCATCGCGGCGGGCCTGCCGGTTTCCTCAAGGTGCTCGACGAACGGACGATCGGCTTTGCCGATTTTTCCGGCAACAGGCAGTTCATCACCCAGGGCAACCTCAGCGACAACCCACAGGCTTTCCTATTCCTGATCGATTATGCGCACCGGCAGCGCATCAAGATCTGGGGCAAAGCGCAAGTCGTCGAGGGCGATGCCGAGCTGACGGCAAAGCTGATGCCGCAAGACTATAAGGCGCGACCCGAGCAGGTCATCCTGTTTACGGTTTCGGCTTGGGATTCAAATTGCTCGCAGCACATCCCGCAGCGTTTCGAAGCGGCCGACGTGGCGGCGGCGCTGGGCGAACGCGACAAGCGCATCGAACGGCTCGAACAGGAGATCGCACGCTTGCGCTCGGGTGCAGCAGCTAGGGAATAAAAGTGCCGGTGCCGTTCAGTTTCCGCCCGCGGCGTCGGCCAGCGTGACGCCGTTGGGCGATTGCTTCACCGGCATGATGCCGCGCGCCAGCGCCAGCAGGTATTTGTTATATTCGGTGAACAGCACGCGCAGCGCTTCTGGCTTGGTCAGCCAGCCGCCATTCTCGAGGTTGGTGTTGACCACCGGATAGGGTTCGAGCCTGGCGCCGTGCAGCAGCCGGCCCATTTCCAGCAGGCTGCGCGGCATGTGATAATTGTTGGTGACGAGAATGACCGTGCCGTAGGCATGGTCCTCGACCCATTTGGCACTTTCCTCGGCATTGCCGATCGTGTCGAGCGCGGCGCGGTCGATGTCGACGCAGCAGGAAAACAGCCTCTTGTCGCCGCCGGTCGCGGCCTGAAGCTGGCGGCGGCTGGCGGAGGGATGGACGCCGCTGATCAGCAGCCGCTCGCCCTTGCCTAACGCAAGCAGGCCCATCGCAGCGTCGAGGCGCGACTGGCCGCCGGTCAGCACGATGATAGCGTCGGCCCTTGCCGGATTGGCGGGCGTAGTCAGGCGGCTGACGGTATTGGCGAACCAGCCGAAGCCGGCGACAAACAGCGCCATAAAGGCGAGCAGAAGGAGAGCCGAGATGCGCAAGGAGCGGGCTGCCAGCAGCCGCCCATGTTTGGCGAACTGACCCGGCTTGGCAAATTCATCAGGCTCGGCGAATACAGGCGGGCGCGCAACCAGCACTGGCATGCATCCAGCGGTATCGGTCGAGTCCCGAACGTCCATCATGAAATGGTTAATCCCGAAATACGGCCTTTGGTAGGAAAAAAATGCAATTTTCGTGACGATGCGTTTTCATCCGTGATCGATCTTTCCTTTAGCCGGCGTCCGGCTGGCGAATGTCGATGTCGCTGAGATAGGTAACCACGGTGAAATGGGAGGTTGCCGCCGTCAGCGCGCCGATCACCAGCACCATGACAGCGACCCCGAGATAACCCGCCGAGCCGATGGCGAAATTGCCGAACAGGGCGGTCGCCTGGTCGGCCTGCGGCGTTGCCATGTTGCGTGACGACCACCAGGAGAAGACGATGAAGACCAGGATCGCCGCGCCGCCGCCTGCCGCGGCGCCCTTCATGCCGGTGACCAGAAAATGCCGGCGGAATTCGCGCGCGATGAAGCGCGCCTCGGCGCCGACAAAATGCAGCACCTCGATGATGTGACCATTGCCGGCCATGGCGCCGCGCGTTGCGAACACAACGGTCAGTACCGTCGCCGACAGCATCAGCGCCAGCACTGCGACACCGATTGTTACCGTGGTGCGGGCCATGGCAACCAGCCGGTCGACCCAGGTGCGATGATCGTCGAGCGAGGCACTCGGCAGCTTCGGCGTGATCGCCGCGCGCAGTGCGGCGAAATCGGGCGGACTATTCTCGTCGATGGTGATGATGATCAAGCGCGGCACCGGCAGCTCATCGATGTTCAGGCCCGAGCCCAGCCAAGGCTCGAGCAGCCGGGCCGTCGCTTCGCGGTCGACGATCCGGGCGCTTTTCACGCCAGGGTATTCGCCGGCGATCTGCGAGGCCAGCGCAAGTGCGGCCTCCATGTCGAGGCCGTCGACCGGCTTGATCTGGATGGTCGCCTCGCGCGAGATCTGGTTCTCCCAGACGGAGGCGGTGTCACGCACCAGCGTGACTGCGCCAAACGTCAGACAGGACAGAAACGTCATGATGGCGATGACCAGCACCAGCGCCCGGCCGGCGATGTTCTGCGCCGGCACGATCGGCGCCATTTTGCGCTGGACGCGGGGCTTTGCCGCCGCGGCGTCGTGACCCTCGAAATGTTCGACGGAGAGCTCAGTCATAGATGTCCAGCCTTCCGCCGGCCAGGATCATTCGCCGTGCGTCGACCTGTTCCATCAGGCCGAGGTCGTGTGTGGCGATCACCACGGCGGTGCCCAGCCGGTTGAGCTCGATGAACAACCGCAGCAAGCGTCGTGCCAGCGGCGGGTCGACATTGCCGGTCGGCTCGTCGGCGAGGAGGATCTCGGGCTGCTCGATCAACGCCCGGGCGATGGCGGCGCGCTGCTTCTCGCCGCCAGACAGCACCGGCGGCAGCACATGCATGCGCTCGCCGAGGCCGACCCATTTCAGCAGCTCGGTGACGTCGGTGCGATAGGTCGCCTCCTCGCGGCCGCGCACGCGCAGCGGCAAGGCCACGTTCTCGTAGGTAGTCATATGGTCGAGCAGGCGAAAATCCTGGAACACCACGCCGATGCGACGTCTCAGATGCGGCAACTCGGTACGCGAGATGCGCGAGCGATCCTTGCCGAAAATGGTGATCAGGCCGCGCGTCGGCTTCAGCGACATGAACAAAAGCCGCAGCAACGTCGTCTTGCCGGCGCCTGAAGGTCCGCTCAGGAACTGAAAGGAGCGCTCCGGAATGTGCAAGGAGATGTCGCGGAGAATCTCCGGACCCATGCCATAGCGGAGGCCGACATTTTCGAAGCGGATCACTTTCGACGACCTGAAATTCTCGGCGGCAAGATGCCAGCCCCTTCTGTGGAAAGACCATCGGCCGGCATGGTTAACCGACGGTTAATTTGGGGGCTTTTCGAGCGAGTCACAGGGGTTCCGGTGGGGAAGCGTTAACCATTTCCGTTTACCCAAAAGAAACGAACAGCGAACAGGTGCGGTAGTGTTGGGCCATGATGGCTGAGGATCGAACCGCGCGCCCGGTTTCCGGCGAAATCATGACCGATCCGGCCGCCGAGCCGGAACGCATCATGCGCGACGTGACCGCCGAGGTCATCGATGCCGACTATGAGGTGCTGCCCCGCCATTTTACACGTCCAGACTTTGCGCCGCCGCCTGCGCGCATGATTTCCATGCCTTCGATCGAAGGCATGGACATGTTGCGCAAGCCCGAAACCGCCGTCGAACGGCCGTTGTGGGTGCATGGTGGGCCGATCTTCTGGATTGTCGGCGTCGGTGCCGCCTTTGCCGCCTTCTGGATTTCGGGCGGCCATGCGCTGGTTCGTTAGAGCGGCGCCAGAAAATCAACAGGTCACCAGATAAACGATTCGCGACGCTCTGGGACATCCGACCGTTCGCGGGCGCCCTGCGAAAGATTTGGCCTTGCCAGCCGGCTCGACATGCCTAGAAACAGGTTGAAGACCGTTTTCGGTCGGCTTCGCCTACAAGGCGATCATTGTGGGAGGGCAGCCAATGCCAGTTGTGCGCGGCAAGGACATCGAAGTCCTGTTTTCGGCGTCCGCCATCGCGCGGCGGAACCTGGAACTTGCCAAGGAGATCGCCGGGCACGACTACCACGACCTTCTGGTAATCTCGGTGCTGAAGGGATCGTTCATCTTCGCCGCCGATCTTATCCGTGCCATGCACGATGTCGGCCTGTCGCCGGAGGTCGAGTTCATCTTCATCTCCAGCTATGGCGCCGGCACGACCAGCGGTGAGGTGAGGGTGCTGCGCGACATCGACAACGAGGTCGCCGGTCGCGATGTGCTTTTGATCGATGACATTCTGGAATCCGGCAAGACGCTGAGTTTCACCCGCGACCTCATGCTGTCGCGCGGCGCGAGGAGCTGTGCCATCGCCGTGCTGCTCGACAAGCGCATGCGCCGCCAGACCACGCTCAACGCCGACTATGTCGGCTTCGACTGCCCCGATTATTTCGTCGTCGGTTATGGCATGGACGTCGCCCACGCGTTTCGCGAATTGCCCTTCGTCGGCATCGTCAAGGGCGACGCTTGAGGCCTTTTGATAATTCTACTCCGGCGGCCACCTGACGCAGTTTTCTGCGCTTCCGGTGCTCTCGGACTCGAACGTCCGCTCCGCTCCGGTTCTCGAAAACCACGCTATCTGACTTGGCGGAGCGAATTCTGAAAAGGCCTCATCGACCCTTGGCGCCTTCAGGAAACATCAACTTTTCCCCGCCAAATATCCTGCCCATGGCAAAGCTCCTGATCGTCGAGGACGATGAATCCGTCCGCACTCTCGCCGCTCGCGCGCTCGAACGCGCCGGGCATAATGTCACTGTTGCCGCCGACGGCGCACATGGCCTTTCTCTGATCCGGGCGGCGCAAGGGAGCTATGACCTTGTGCTGTCCGACATCCGCATGCCGGAAATAGACGGCATCGAGATGGCCAAGGCGGCAGCAGCGCTGTTCCCGGCGATGAAGATCATGCTGATGACCGGCTATGCCGACCAGCGCGAGCGCGCCGAGGAATTGGACGGCATTATTCTCGACGTCGTGCAAAAGCCGTTCACGCTGGCTGAAATCCGCGCCCGCGTCGAACAGGCGCTCGCCTGCTTCGCCTAAAGCCCAAGGCCGACCGCCTTCAGGCAGGGTCGCAGGTCGCCGTAATGGCTGGCGCGCCGCTCAGGCGCCGGCTGGCATTGAGCGCAAACAGGCCGGCGCCGATGATGAGGGCTGCGCCCGCCGCCGTCGCTGGTCGCGGCACTTCGGCAAAGAACAGAAAACCCCATAGCGGCGACCAGATGATACCGGTGTATTCGAAGGTGGCGACGCTGTTGGCGGGCGCCAGCCGGTAGGCCTGCGACAACAGGATCATGCCGGCCGAGGCAACGAAGCCGCATGCCCCCATCT
This sequence comes from Mesorhizobium sp. M0590, assembly GCF_040320905.1. Lineage (NCBI taxonomy): Bacteria > Pseudomonadati > Pseudomonadota > Alphaproteobacteria > Hyphomicrobiales > Phyllobacteriaceae > Mesorhizobium > Mesorhizobium sp. M0590. The sequence continues at coordinate 108,967 of NZ_JAMYQN010000001.1, read as the reverse complement.
TGAGGAGATCCGGCGTCGCCGGCCAGACCCATGGCCGGACGAGGAATTCGAGACTCGGATGCACGGCGTGGTCAATGCCTGCCAGCCAAAACAATGCCGCCACAAATGCGGCGCCGATCAGATAAGCGCCGTTCTGATAGAAAGCCATGACAGTCGAGGATTCGGTGTCGCCGATCTTGCGTGCCATCAGCTGCGAGAAACCGTAGAGCAGAGCCGAACCTAGCGACAGCAGCGCTGCCCAGTCGAACAAGCCGGCGCCCGGGCGCACCATCACCAGCACGCCGAGCATGCCGACCAGGACGGTGGCGAGCGCCTGCCAGGACACGCGTTCGCCGAGATAGGGGCCGGCCAACGCCATGATGAACAGCGGCGCCATGAAATAGAGCGCCACCGCGTCAGCCAGCGGCAGGGCGGCGATTGCCAGGTAGTAGGCCGTATAGGAGGTGAACTGGATGAAGGCGCGCATCGTCAGCATGCCGAACCGCTTCGACAGGATCGCCTGGAATCCGACATCGGCGTGGACAAGGAAAACCAGGATCGGCAGGGCGACGATCGAGCGGATCGCCATCACCTCGGTGACCGGATAGTGGCTCGACACCGCCTTGACCAGCGGGTCCTGCAGCGAAAAGACCAGCACGCCGAGACAGAGGCTGAGGATGCCGAGCACAAGCCGATTCTGCATAGGCGCTCCTGTCTCCCGCGTGCGCGGCCGAAAGCAGGCCTGCATCCGGGTAAAAAGAACCCGCCACCGTTTCGGGCAGCGGGTACGAGTGAGGACTTTTGATTGGTCCGCAGCCGATTTCCCGGCCGCATATCCAATGGGTAAGGCGACTATCGTCCGCCGTTTGACATGTTGCAAACGAATTGGAATGATGCCAGCAATCAGATTTTCTTATGGCGGGCACATGCGACCCAATCTCGACAGCGACCTGTTGCGCACCTTCGTGGCGGTCGCCGACACCGGCAATTTCACCAAAGCGGCGGAGCGGGCCGGCCGCACCCAGTCGGCGGTCTCGATGCAGATGAAGAGGCTCGAAGGCATGATCGGCGACAGCCTGTTCGAGCGCGGGTCGCGCGGTGTAGCGTTGACGCAGCGCGGCGGCGAACTCATAGCCAACGCCAGGCGCATCGTTTCACTGCTCGACGAGACGGCGGCATCGATGGTCGCGGCGCCGCTTGGCGGGCCGGTGCGCATCGGTATCCCGGAGGAATATGGCCACGCGATCCTGTCGCGGGCACTCGGCGCCTTTGCCAAGCGCCATCCTCAGGTCGACATCACCGTCCGCTACGCGCATTCCGGTGCGCAGATCGCGGCGCTCGCTGCCGGCGAGCTCGATCTGGCGGTGGTGTTCGAATGGCAGGATCTGTCCGGCGGTGAGGTGCTGATGCATGACCCGACCGTATGGGTGACGTCGGAGCTGCATCACATGCATGAGGAGCGGCCGGTGCCGATCGCGCTCTACAACCGTGCCGGTTGGTGCAAGGATTTCGCTATAAAGTCGCTGGAACAGCGCGGTCTCGCCTATCGTGTCGCCTACACCAGCGATACCAATGGCGGCCTGCGGCTCGCCGTCACCTCCGGGTTGGCGATTGCGCCGATCTCGCGCAGCAACATCCCGGCCGGCTGCCGCGAGCTTACGGCCGCCGACGGGTTCGGCGACATCGATTCCTCGAACGTGGTGCTGCGGCGCAATCCGAACGCTTCCGGCGAGGCCATCGACGGCATGGAAGAGGCGATCCGCGAGGCGTTCACCAACCGTTAAAAGTGCCGCTCAGTCCGGCGGTGGCGGCCTCCACGGACCGCACGGCGATCTTCCGAATATTGGGGGGCAGCCTTACTTCAGCTCCAGCAACCGCTCCAGATAGCTGCGCTCGATATCGGGGCTGAGTGCGTTGCCGAGCCGCTTGCGGATCGCTTCGAGGATCTGGCGGGCACGCTGCACATCGATCTCGTCAGGCACTCTCACCGAACTTCCGTCATCGGGACCCTCGCTGGTGCGGGGCCGCCCGAGCGGGTCACGGTCGGCATTCTGCTGGCGTCCGCCCTGCCCGTTGCCGCCCTGGTCGCCTTGCATCGCCTGCAGTTGCTTCATCATGTCCTTGGCGCCCCTGCGCAAGGCTTCCAATGCGCGGCCCTGGTGACCGACGGCCTGATCGCCTTCGCCCTCGCCGAGCGCCTGTTCGGCATTGCCCATGGATTTGCCGGCCTCGCCAAACCCCTCATTGGGGTCGAGACCCATGCCTTCGAGGCTCTTCCTCAATTGATCGAGCTCGCCCTGCAGCTTGCCCTGGCCTTCCTGCAATTGCTTCAGCGCATCAGCAAATTCCTGCGGCGTCATCGGCTTCGGCCGGCCGAGCGGATCGCGGTCGTCACCCGGGCCGGGTTTGCCCTCTTCGCCCATCGGGCCTGGCTCACCGTTCTCGCCGAGCTGCTCGTCGCGGTTCTGCCCGCGCTGTTGCTGGCCGCGCTGCATCTGGTCCATACGGAAAGTGTCGTTCATCATCTCCTGCTGGCGCCGCATGATCTCGCCCAGCTTGTCCATCTGCTGGCGCATCTCGCTGTCTTGCTGGCCGCCTTGCTGCTGGCGGCCTGCCTGCAGATTGTTCATCATGTCCTGCAACTCGGACAGCAATTGCTGCGCCTGGTCGCGATTGCCGGATTTCGCCAGGTTCTCGATCTGGTCCATCATGCGGTCGATGTCGCTCTGGCGCAGTTCCTGACCGTTCTGCTGCATCTGTGGCGCATTCGGATTCTGCTGCGCCCGCGCCGCGAATTCCTGCAGGAACTGGTTCATCGCCTCGCGCAGTTCCTTCATCGCCTTCTCGATCTCTTGGTCGCTGGCGCCGTTCTTGATCGCATCCTGCAGCGCCTGCTGCGCCTGGCGCAGCCGCTTCTCGGCCGCCGCCAGATTGCCTTCCTCGATGCCGAGCGCGATCTCCCAGAGATAAGCGACCTCGTCGCGCAACTGGTCGTCGCTGTCGGCCATCTTCAGCCGGGTGCGGGCGCTCATGATGGCGAGGTAGTGCGCCATGTTGTCGAACGTGTCTTCCGGCCTGAGCGTGATTGCATCCATCAGGTCGAGCACGCGGTCCTTGGCATAGGCGTCGAGCGCCAGTATGCGGCGCTGCTCGACCACAGCCCGTGCCAACGGATTGGAGAATGGCCGCTCCGGCATCACCAGCGTCTTGGTTTCGCTGGTCGCCGTGTGTCCGGCACCGTCGGTGGCGACAAGCGACAGCTTGACGTTGCCACCTGCCCAGACATGGTCGGTCAGATCCTTCGTCGTCTTAGCGGCATTGGCCTTGCCGCCGCGGCGCGGCAACGTCAGCGGCATTTCCGGCGGGCCATAGAGCGGATGCGCGTTGGGCACTTGCGGATCGGCCAATGCGAAAACCGCCTTGGCGGAGGCCGCGCCATAGTCGTCGTCGATCTGGTAGTTGAGTTCGAAGGCGCCGTTGACGGCGCGCTTCGGCTCGCCGACAAAGCGGATCTGCGGCGGCTTGTCGGGAATTATGGCGAAGGCCCAGCGGCCGAGCTCGCCGTCGCTGGACTGCAGCGTCAGCGTGCCGTCGGCCGTTAACTTGCCGCTGAACTGGCGCACGGTGGAAGGCGTTGCCGGACTTGCCTCAGTCTTGGCGGCTTGCGGCCCGGTCGGATCGATGGCGCGGGTGTTGCCGCCGGTGTCGGCGTAGCTCAGCGTTTCCTCGCCCGAACCGCCGGTGACGCGCAGCGACACATCGCTGCCCTCCGGAACCGTGAAGGTCGGCGGCGCTTGAGTGGCGTTGTTGGCCAGGACCGGGGCGTTCAGGAATACCGGCGGCCTGCCGGTATAGGCCGGCGGCGTCACCCAGGCATCAATGCGCGGCGGCACGACGTCGCGGGCGGCACGGGCAACAAAACCGTCACTCAGCCTGCCGCCCGATGGCCCGAATGAGAAGGCAAAGGCAGTGACCAACAAAAGCGCGGCAACGGCGCGCAGCGCCCACGGGTCGCGTTCCGGCACGCGTGTGCGCGGCACGTCGCCGCCAAGCTCGCCCAGCCGGTCCGCCATGCGCCGCTGATGCTCGCGCCACAGGGCTTGCGAAAAAATGCTTTCCTTGCCGCTCGGGCGATCGGTCTGGACCTGCACCGGGCTGTGCAGCAATCGGTTGGCCGCCTCGATGCGGCGGTCGACCTCGGCACTGGATGGCGTGCGGAAGAAACGCAGTGGATAGAGTGCGGCAAGCGCTGCGACGCCGAATGCCGTGATAAGACCGATCCGCGCCAGATCGGGCAAAAATGGGAACAGGCCGAGCCACGAAATGCTGAGGAACAGGCTGGCGACGATGATCAGTGGCAGCAGCAATGGCCAGCCGCGTTCGACGATTATCGAGACCTGCGTCCCCAGCCGGCTCAAGGCAAGGCGCCTGGCCAGACTGCGATCGCTGGTGAAAATGGGTCGTTGTGTCATCGGCCCTTCCTGGCCGGGCGGGATAGCCCAGGCCTCACGAGTCTATCGCATGGGCCCGAAAAGTCGATTTTCGGGAAGCACGATGCGAAGACCTAAAATCTTAGCGCGTACTTCGTGCGTCCAAGCGGATGCACATCGCCCTAAGGATACCAACAAACACGGCGAAGGCGAGGCGGTTCCCCAAAACGTGAACAATAATGCCCCGGATATTGTCAGAATTTCGCCGGATTGGCGTTTGCGCCGCAGACCAGTACGGCAACGCGCTCGCCTGCAGCCGGTGCGTAGCGGCCGGACAGGAGCGCCGCGAAGGCGGCCGCACCGCCCGGCTCGGAGATGATTCGCACGCGGTCCCACAGCGCCGCCTGGGCGGCGATAATGTCGTCGTCGCCGACCAGGATCGAGCGCTCGACGAATGCCTCGGCGATAGGAAACATCATTTCGCCGACACGCTTTGGCGCGAGCGAATCGGCGGCGATGCCATCAGCCGGCGCGTCGACGGGTCGGCCCGCCTCGAAGGCGCGATGAAGCGTCGGCGCACCCTCCGGCTCGACCGCGATTATCCTGATGCGGCCGGAAAACCAGGCAGCGATGCCGCCGATCAGCCCGCCGCCGCCGACGGCGACCAGCAGGGTGTCGAGCTTCGGCAGGTCAGCCTCGATCTCGAGGCCGAGCGTGCCTTGCCCGACCAGCGTCTCCTCCTGGTTGAAGGCGTGGATCTGCAGCGCGCCGGATTTTTCGGCGAAGCTCTCGCTGGCGGCCAGCGCCTCGGCATAACGGGCGCCGCCGACGATCAGCTCGGCGCCGTAGCCGCGGATGCGGTCCAGCTTGGCCTGCGGGCTCACTTCGGGAACAAAGATGGTCGCCTTGTGGCCGAGTCGCATGGCGGCGTAGGCGACGGCGGCGCCGTGATTGCCGCCCGACGCGGCGACGACGCCGGCCGCAGGAACCGGCCGTTCGAGGAGATTGGTGAACGCACCACGCGCCTTGAACGAGCCGGAATGCTGCAAGCACTCAAGCTTCAGGTCGACAGGCAGAGCCGGGCGGCCGAAATCGGCCATGTCGACGCGCAGCACCGGCGTGTGGCGCACGAAGGGCCGGATGCGGGGTTCTATCGCCGCAATGCGCTCGCGTGTGATCGTGTGGCCGTGCAGCATGATTTCACTCCCAGAGTTGACATTCAGAGTTGACATTACTTAGTAACTTGGCAAAGTGCCTAAATGCAAGAGGTCGATGTCTTCAAAGCAATCGCCAACGAGCGCAGGCTCCAGATCCTCGATTGGCTGAAGGACCCGCGCGCGCATTTTCCGCCGCAGACGGACGGCGATCTGGTCGAGGACGGCGTCTGCGCGCTGCTGATCGCGGAAAAGCTGGGGATCACCCAGGCAACGCTCAGCGAGCATATGCGCGTGCTCACCCAGGCAGGGCTTTTGCGCAGCAAGCGCATCAAGCAGTGGATATTCTATCGCCGGAATGAGGACAGAATCGCTGAGACCAGGGCGCTCATTCAGCACCGGCTGTAGCTGCAGAGTTCTACTCCAACCAGTCCGGCACCGAGTCCAGTCCGATCAGCTCGTCATAGGTCTGGCGCGGGCGCACAACGTGGAAGCGGTCGCCGTCGACCAGCACTTCCGGTACCAGCAGCCTGGTATTGTAGGTGCCGGCCTGAACGGCGCCATAGGCGCCGGCGGTGGAGACAGCGATCAGGTCGCCGGATTTCAGCCGGGGCAGGTCACGGTCGAGCCCGAGATAGTCGCCGGTCTCACAAACCGGGCCAACGACGTCGACCTTCATGCGTGGTGCAGCGGCCGGCTGCTGCGCCACCGGCCTGATGTCGTGGAAAGCGTCGTAAAGCGTCGGCCGGATCAGGTCGTTCATCGCGGCGTCTACGACGAGGAAGTTCTTGGCGTCGCCCTCCTTCACGAAGATCACCTGCAAGACCAGGATGCCGGCATTGCCGACGATCAGCCGGCCTGGCTCGAACATCACTTTCAGCCCAAGTTTGGCAACATGCTTCCTGACGATCTGGGCATAGGCATCGGGCAAAGGCGGCGGGTTGTTGTCGAGGCGGTAGGGAATGCCAAGGCCGCCGCCGACATCGATGTGCTCGATGGCATGACCGTCGGAGCGCAAGGCGCCGACCAACTCCACCAGCAGCGCAAAGGCGTCGTCGAAGGGCTGCAATTCGGTGATCTGGCTGCCGATATGGGTGTCTATGCCGGTGACCTTGATGCCCGGCAGCTCAGCCGCGCGCGCATAGACCTTCCGCGCATGCTGCCACGGAATGCCGAACTTGTTCTCGGCCTTCCCAGTCGAAATCTTCTTGTGCGTCCTGGCGTCGACATCCGGATTGATGCGCAGCGAGATCGGCGCGATCTTGCCCAGCGCGGTGGCGCGGGCCGACAGCAGCTCCAGCTCCGGTTCGGATTCGACGTTGAAACAGAGAATGCCGGCCGAGAGCGCAAAATCCATTTCGCGCGCGGTCTTGCCGACGCCCGAAAACAGGATCTTGCTTGCCGGGATGCCGGCCGCCAAAGCGCGGCGCAATTCGCCCTCCGAGACCACGTCGGCGCCGGCGCCGAGCCCTGCCAGCACCCTCAGCACGGCCTGGTTGGAATTCGCCTTCATGGCATAGCAGACGAGAGCATCGAGCCCGGCAAAGGCCTCGGTGAAGACGCGAAAATGCCTGGTCAGCGTCGCCGTCGAATAACAGTAGAACGGCGTGCCGACGCTGGCGGCGATGTCTGATATCGCCACGTCCTCGGCATGCAGCGCGCCGTCGCGGTAGTCGAAATGGTTCACGAGATTGGTCCGAAATCAGAGCAGCGGGTCGAGGATGAATTTCTTGTCCTCGACAGGTTTTTCCGGCTCCGGCGGCAAAGGTTGCTTGGCCTTCTCGGCGTCCTTGCGGGCCTGCACGGCTGCCGCGTACGGCGTGTCGAGCGCAGCCTTCCTGCCGCAGGCCGCAACGGTGGCCATTGCCGCCAGCAGCGTCAGCGTCACCAAAATCCTGCTTCCGGTCATCGTGCCATCCGTCCAAAACTGTTGCCCGCAGCCGCTTCTAGCCGAGTTTTGCGGCCATTGCACCCCGCGTCTTACGCCTTGGCGAGCCGCTTTTTCCAGTAGCGGATCTGCTTGCGCACCTCGGACGGCGCGGTGCCGCCGAAGCTCGTGCGGCTCTTTATAGAATTCTGCACGGCAAGAACCGAAAACACGTCGGCGCTGATACCGGGGTGAATGGACTGCAGATCCTCCAGCGAAAGCCTGTCGAGCCCGATCTTCCTGTCCTCGGCCAGCGCCACCGCCCGGCCAGTGATATGGTGCGCCTCGCGGAACGGCAGCCCGAGCGTGCGCACCAGCCAGTCGGCGAGGTCGGTCGCAGTCGAATAGCCGGCGCCGGCCGCCTTTTTCATCGCGGCAGTGTTCACCGTCATGTCGCGCACCATGCCGGTCATTGCCGCCAGCATCAGGTCGAGCGTCTCGGCCGCGTCGAAGACGGATTCCTTGTCTTCCTGCATGTCCTTGCCATAGGTCAGCGGCATGCCCTTCATCACCGTCAGCAGGCCGACGAGGTGCCCGGTGACGCGGCCGGTCTTGCCGCGCACCAGTTCGGCAGCGTCCGGGTTCTTCTTCTGCGGCATGATCGACGAACCCGTCGAGAAACTATCCGACAGCCTGACGAAGCCGAATTGCGGCGTCGACCAGATGATGATCTCTTCGGCCAGCCGCGACAGATGCGTCGCGCAGATCGCCGCCAAGCCCAGGAACTCGAGCGCGAAATCGCGGTCCGAAACACTGTCGAGCGAATTGCGCATCGGCTCGCGGAAGCCAAGCGCCTTCGCCGTCTGGTGCCGGTCGATGGAAAAGCTGGTGCCGGCAAGGGCGGCGGCGCCGAGCGGGCTTTCATCCATCCGCTCGATGGCGTCGCGGACACGCGACAGGTCGCGTGCAAACATCTCGACATAAGCCATGCAGTGGTGGCCGAAGGTCACCGGCTGCGCCGCCTGCATGTGGGTGAAGCCCGGCATCACCGTTGCCGCATGCTCCTCGGCCCGATCCAGGAACGCCGTGATCAGGCCCTTCAGCGCCTCGGCGACACGAAAGCATTCGTCCTTGACCCACAGCCTGAGGTCGACCGCCACCTGGTCGTTGCGCGAGCGGGCGGTATGCAGGCGGCCGGCGGCGGGGCCGATCAAATCGGCCAGACGGGCCTCGACATTCATGTGGATGTCTTCCAGCCTGGTCGAGAACTCGAATGTGCCGGCCTCGATCTCTGCGAGGATCGTGTTCAGCCCGTGAGCGATTTTTTCTTGATCGGCCGCCGAAATAATGCCCGTTTGCGCCAGCATCTGGCTATGGGCGATCGAGCCGCGAATATCCTGCGCATAGAGTTTGCGGTCGAACGAGATCGACGCGTTGATCGCTTCCATGATTGCGGCCGGACCCGAGGCAAAACGTCCGCCCCACATCTGGTTGCTGGCCTTCTTGTCGTTCATCGCTATAACCCGTGCTCCGGAGCAGTTTTTCAAAAATGGCAGACGGCAATAGATTTTTCCCGGCTTTGCGTCTCATCCTCGCCGCTTTGGTTGCGGGCGTGCTGGCCGGCGCGGTCGCGGTATATGTCAGGGAAAGCAGTTCTGGCAACAAGGCGCCCGCGCAAGTGGCCGCCGGCGGCGGCAAGGACGACGTCACCTGCGCCGCCAAGACCGACCGTGCCAAGAAGATCGCCGCCGCTGCCACCGGCCAGGTTGCCGCGCTTTTGCCGGCGGATCCGCCGCAATCGCTGAAAAGCCTTGCCTTCAACGGCCCCGACGGCAAGCCGACGACGATCGCCGATCATGCCGGCAAGACGGTGCTGCTCAATCTGTGGGCGACATGGTGCGCACCTTGCCGCGCCGAAATGCCGGCGCTCGATGCGCTGCAGAAGGAGATGGGCAGCGATGCGTTTCAGGTTGTTGCCGTCAACGTCGATGCCGGCGACGATGCCAAACCGAAGAAGTTCCTGGAGGACACCGGCGTCAAGTCGCTCGGCTACTATCGCGATGCCACGATGGCGCTGTTCAACGACGTCAAGACGCGCGGCCTGGCGCTCGGTCTGCCGGTCACCATGCTGATCGATGGGCAAGGCTGCCTGATCGCCCATATGAATGGCCCGGCCGAATGGTCGGGGCCGGATGCCAAGCGTCTGGTCGAGGCGGCGCTTCAGCCGGGATAGGCTCAGACCGTGCGCAGGCGCGGCTTGAGCACGGCAATGCTTGCGCCGCGTCGGCTGGCGGTGCGGATTGCCGGAGCGGCCACGCCCGTCAGTTCCCCGAATGTCTCGATCGGAGCCGGTTTGCCGAGGTAGTAGCCTTGCCCGATCTCGCAAGCCTCGGCGTCCAGGAACTGCAATTCACCCGGCGTCTCGATGCCTTCTGCCAGAACCGGTAGGCCGAGACCGCGTCCAAGCCCCAGCACGGCGCGAACGATCGCCGCGAACTGGGCGTTCTTGTCGACCGATTTGATGAACGACCCGTCGATCTTGATCTTGTCGAAGGGAAAGGCGCTGAGGTTGGACAGCGAAGAATAGCCGGTGCCAAAATCGTCCATCGCCACATGCACGCCAAGCGCCTTGACCTGCCTCAAGGTTGCCAGCGCGCGCGGCATGTCCTTCACCAGGGCCGTTTCGGTGATCTCCAGTTCGAGCCTGCCGGGGGCCAGGCCGGATCTCGTCAATGCGTCGTGCACCTTGCGGCTGAAGTTCGGATTGTGAAGTTGCACGGCGGAGACGTTGACGGCGACCATCAGCGGGTTTGTCCAGCGAACAGCATCGTTACAAGCCGTCGTCAGCACCCAGTCGCCTATCTGCGCGATAGCGCCACTGTCCTCGGCCACGGGGATGAAAACGGCCGGAGAAATGTCACCCCGCTCAGGGTGCTGCCAACGGACCAGGGCTTCGAAGCCGATCATCCTGCCGCCGCGGATCTCCTTCTGCGGCTGATAGACGAGGTGGAACTCCTTGCGGGCGATCGCCTGGCGCAATTCATGCTCCATCACGCGCTTGTCGCGGGCCGCGGTGCCCATGGCTATCTCGAAAAACCGATAAGTGTCCCTGCCTTCGGTTTTGGCGCGATGGAGTGCCGTGTCGGCATGGCTGATCAGGCCGGCCTGGTCTTCGGCATCCAGCGGAAAGAAGGCGATGCCGATGCTGGCCGAGACGAGGCCGGAGCCGACCGAAACCCTGTTTTCCTCCCGGATCGCCGCCAGCAAGTCCTCGGCTATCCGGCCTGCGGCCAGGGGGTCGGGGAGGTTCGGAGCTATGATGGCAAATTCATCGCCGCCGAGACGCGCGAGCATCTGTCCGTGGCGCGGGATGCCGGAAATGCAGTGCGCCAGCTTCTGCAGCATAGCATCGCCGGCCCCGTGGCCATAGAGGTCGTTGACTTGCTTGAACCGGTCAAGGTCAAGCAGCAGGAGCGCCAGATGTCCATCCTTGCCGCCACGATCCATCGAGGCGAATTCTGCTTCCAGCCGGGAAGAAAAGCTCCGCCGATTGGCAAGCCCGGTAAGCGGATCGAAATGCGCGAGGCGGAGGATCTCTTGTTCTGCCTTCTTGCGCTCACGGATGTCGCGAACGGCAAGCACCGTATGAGGCCTGCCGCAGTAGGTGATTTTCCTGGCGATCAGCTCGACAGGAATTCTCGCCCCGTCGCTGCCCCTTAACTTCGCTTCCTGCGCCTGTTCGCCGAAGCCGGACATATCGGCTGCGCTCTGTCCGTCGAAAAGCTCGCCGAATTGCATCGTGTTCAGGGTGGCTGTCGCTGTTCCGGTCAGCTTCGCCATACTGTCATTGGCGCTGACAATGCGGGTGCCATCGCAAACGATCAGACCTTCCACCGCCGCATTGGCGAGATCGTGCATGCGATCGGCCTCGAGCTTCTGGCGGCGAAAGCGCAGGTCGATCCACAGCGCGGCACCCGATAGCACAAGGATTATCAGGCTGGCGACCGCTGCGGCAAAGGCCTGGGAAATGGGCTCGATGGAATGTTCGGATATTTCAATCGAGGAATCCGGAATGATCGACACCGCAGCCATCGCGATGAAATGCAAGCTGCAAATCGCCAGCGTTAAAAGCGCGGCGCCGCCGAAAGTCGCGAGCGCTGACGGACGGCGCAAGACGACAAGGAGCGCCAGTGCCGCGAGGGTCACGCCGGCCAGAAGCGATATCGCGACAAGGAGCAGGTTCCATACGACCCGGCCTTCGACCTCGAAAGCTGCCATGCCGATGTAGTGCATCGTCGCGATGGCGCCGCCCAGAATGGCGCCACCGGCGAGGAAATGGTCGATGCCGCGGCGCAAGGTGGCGACCCACATCCCAAGCGCGGTCATGATAACGGCGGCGGCAAGCGAAAAGGCGGATAATCCCGGATTGTATGCGTTCGGTATTCCCGGCGTAAACGCGGTCATGGCGATGAAATGCGTCGCCCATATGCCGAACCCGGTCGAGGCTGCGGCGATCATCAGCCAGACAAGCCGGTTTCGCTCGGTCGATCGGCCGACATGCTTAAGGAGATTAACCGCTGAGAAGCAAGAAATTCCACAGACGAGTGCGGCAAGCGCAACCAGTCTCGGATCGTGCTGACTTACAATACAATTATAGACCGTCAGCATCCTGGTTCACTCGGTCTGCCAAAACTAACAGGGGAGGTGTGACTGATTAGTTCTTGGAGATTTTAACGAATGGTTAACCCGCGGGCCATGAGGCGGGTCTTTTCGGGGGAAAACCGACGCCGCTGCGCCGAAAAGACGGTGATGTGATTTCTTGCGCCCGGTTCGGTAGCGAGTGCACTTTAGGAAGGAATGATGTTCATTGATCCGCAATAAAACCGTTGTCCGATTGTCATCAGCGCCACATATTGGCTTTGCGGAAGTGCCCCTTTCGCCAATGACAAACGGGAGATGAAACATGAAGTTCTTCGGCTTTGCGGCCGGTATCGCCGCCACCGTGACCCTGCTTTCCACCACCTCCGCCTTCGCCGTCACGCAGATCAGCTGGTGGCACGCCATGACCGGCGCCAACGCCGAGGTCGTCGCCAAGATCTCCAAGGATTTCAACGCCAGCCAGAGCGACTATGAGCTCGTTCCGGTGTTCAAGGGCACCTATCCGGAGACGCTGAATGCCGGCATCGCTGCCTTTCGTGCCGGGCAAGCGCCCGATATCCTCCAGGTGTTCGACGTCGGCACCGGCGTGATGATGGCGGCCGAGGGTGCGATAAAGCCGGTGGCCGATGTGATGACCGGCGCCGGGATGACTTTCGACAAGAGCCAGTATCTGCCCGGCATCGTCGGCTATTATTCGAAGCCGGACGGCACCATGCTATCGTTCCCCTACAACTCTTCCTCGCCGATCCTCTACTACAACAAGGACATCTTCCAGAAGGCAGGCCTCGACGTGAACAATCCGCCCAAGACGTGGAACGAGGTGTGGGAAGCTGCCAAGAAGATCAAGACGAGCGGCGCCGCCCCTTGCGGCTATACCTCGACCTGGCTGACCTGGATCCACCTGGAGAATTTCGCGGCGTGGAATGACGTGCCTTGGGCCACCCAGCAGAATGGCCTGGCCGGCGGTGATGTCGAACTCAAGATCAATGCGCCGATTTTCGTCAACCACTTCCAGGCGCTCGCTGACCTGGCCAAGGACGGCACATTCAAATATGGCGGGCGCACCTCCGAAGCCAAGCAGATATTCCTCGCCGGCGAATGCGGCATCTTCACCGAATCGTCGGGCGGCCTCGGCGATATCGTCAAGTCCGGCATGAACTATGGCATCGGCCAGCTTCCTTACGACAGTGACGCCAAGGGTGCCCCGCAGAACACGACGCCGGGCGGTGCCAGCCTGTGGGTGTTCGGCAACAAGTCGGACGAGGAATACAAGGGTGTCGCCGCCTTCTTTGCCTATCTGTCCAAGACCGATGTGCAGGAATATCTGCACCAGAAGTCGGGATACCTGCCTGTGACGCTCGCCGCGTATGAGGCGACGAAGAAATCAGGCTTCTATGACAAGAACCCCGGCCGCGAGACACCCATCCTGCAGATGATCGGCAAGTCGCCGACCGACAATTCGAAGGGCGTGCGCCTGCCGAATCTGCCGCAGGTGCGCGATATCCAGAACGAGGAGCTGGAGAAGATGCTGGCCGGCCAGCAAACCGCCCAGCAGGCACTCGACAATGCGGTTGCGCGCGGCAACGCGGCGATCAAGGAAGCGCTGGAGAACTGACGGGATTATCTCGGTTAGTCGGTTGGAATATCGCCCACGCGAGCCGGCGTGGGCGATACCTGGATAGCGAGGGAAATCAGCCTGTCTCCACGCGTCGTCTTTCCCAACAAGATCCTGCCCTACCTGCTGGTGGCGCCACAACTCGCCATCACCCTGGTTTTCTTCTACTGGCCGGCCGGTCAGGCGCTTTACCAGTCGATGCTCAGGCAAGACCCGTTCGGGCTGAAGAGCAGGTTCGTCTGGTTTGCCAATTTCCGGAAGGTGCTGGCCGATCCGGCCTACCTCAACTCGATCAAGGTCACCGTAGTGTTCTCTCTTGCGACCGCGATCGTTGCCATGGTTGTGGCCCTGCTGCTCGCGGTCATGGCCGAGAAGGCCGTGCGCGGCAAAGGCCTCTACCGCACACTGTTGATATGGCCTTACGCCGTGGCGCCGGCGATTGCCGGCATGCTTTGGCTTTTCCTGTTCAATCCCTCGATCGGCTCGTTGGCCTATTTGCTGAGAAGCCTCGGCATCGTATGGGACCCGCTGCTCAACGGCACCCACGCCATGATCCTGCTGGTGTCGGCTGCTGCCTGGAAGCAGATCAGCTACAACTTCCTGTTCTTCGTCGCCGGCCTGCAGGCGGTGCCGAAAACGCTGATCGAAGCGGCGGCCATGGACGGCGCCGGCGAAACCAAGCGCTTCTGGACCATCGTCTTCCCGCTGCTTGCGCCGACAACCTTTTTCCTGCTGGTCGTCAACACCGTCTATGCCCTGTTCGACACGTTCGGCATCGTTCATGCCGTCACCGGCGGCGGGCCGGGCAAGACGACCGAGACGCTGGTCTACAAGGTCTACAATGACGGCTTCGTCAATCTGATCCTGGGCGATTCGGCGGCGCAGTCGGTCATCCTGATGGCCATCGTCATTGCGCTCACAGCGATCCAGTTCCGCTATGTGGAACGCAAAGTCCATTACGGCTGAGGGCAGCGATGATCGGCCAGTCCCCGCTCCGCACCTTCATCGCCCATGCCGTGCTCATCCTCGGCATATTGATCGTGGCTTTTCCGATCTACTACACCTTCGTTGCCTCGACGCACACGCTGCAAACGATCCTCAGGCCGCCCCTGCCGCTCTTGCCCGGCGACCAGCTATGGAACAATTACAGCGAGGCGCTGTTCGGCGGCATCGGTCGTATCGGCGGGGTCAGCGTCGGCAGGCTGCTCCTCAACACCACGATCATGGCGCTCGGCGTTGCGGTGGGAAAGATCTTCATCTCGATCCTGTCGGCCTACGCGATTGTGTTCTTTCGCTTTCCGCTGCGCATGACCTTCTTCTGGCTGATCTTCATCACCTTGATGCTTCCAGTCGAGGTGCGCATCCTGCCGACCTACAAGGTGATGGTCGATCTCGGCATGATCGACACCTATGCCGGCCTGATCGTCCCGCTGATCGCCTCGGCCACCGCAACGCTGCTGTTTCGCCAGTTCTTCATGACCATACCGGGCGAATTGGTCGAGGCGGCGCGTGTCGACGGTGCCGGGCCATGGCGCTTCTTTTTCGATATTCTGGTGCCGCTGTCGCGGACAAACATCGCCGCGCTGTTCGTGATCCTCTTCATCTATGGCTGGACGCAGTATCTTTGGCCGCTGCTCGTCACCAACAGCAACGACATGAACACCATCGTCATCGCGCTGAGAAAGATGGTTTCCTTCGCCGATGCCGACACCCAATGGCACCTGGTGATGGTCACGGCAATGCTGGCCATCGTGCCGCCGATCCTGGTGGTCGTGCTGATGCAACGCTGGTTCGTGCGCGGTCTGGTCGAATCCGAAAAGTGAGAAGCCGATGGCGACCGTGGATCTGAAGGATGTCAGGAAAATCTATCCCAGCGGTGTCGAGGCCGTGAAGGGCGTTTCCATCGCCATTCCCGACAAGGAGCTTTGCGTGCTGGTCGGCCCCTCCGGCTGCGGCAAGTCTACGCTGCTGAGGATGATCGCCGGGCTGGAGACGATTTCTGCCGGTACTGTCGCCATCGACGGCAAGGTGGTCAACGCCATTGGCCCGACCGAGCGCGACATCGCCATGGTGTTCCAGAACTACGCGCTCTACCCACATATGAAGGTCTATGACAACATGGCCTATGGCCTGCGCAACCGCGGCACGCCGAATGACGAGATCGACAGCAGGGTACGCTCGACTGCCAAGGTGCTGGAGCTTTCGGCGCTGCTCGACCGGCGCCCGCGCGAGCTTTCCGGCGGTCAGCGCCAGCGCGTCGCCATGGGTCGCGCCATCGTACGCAACCCGAAGGTCTTCCTGTTCGACGAACCGCTGTCCAACCTCGATGCGAAATTGCGCGGGCAGATGCGCATCGAGATCAAGAATCTGCAGCGCTCGCTTGGCGTCACCTCGGTTTATGTCACGCACGACCAGCTTGAGGCGATGACGCTGGCCGACATCCTCGTCGTCATGAACGCCGGCCTGGTCGAGCAGACCGGCGCGCCGCTTGATGTGTACGAGAAACCGGCCTCGACCTTCGTCGCTTCGTTCATAGGCGCACCGCCGATGAATCTGCTGGCGCTCACAGGGGCCTCCCCAAGCTCGGTATTGGCGGACGGCACTGTGATTGGCTTGGCGCCTCGACAGGGCAAGGCAGTGACACTAGGCTTTCGTCCGGAGGACGCCGACATCACCTTCGCGGCAGAGGCGCCGGCCGGCGCGCTCGCGCTGCCGGCAACAGTGGAAGCGGTCGAACCGGTCGGTGCCGAAAGCTTTCTCCATTGCGTGGCAGCCGGCAGCCGCATCGTGGTGCGCGTCTCAGGCCGCGCTAGCGCCAAGCCAGGCGACCAATTGCGCGTCGTGGCTAGGTCCGAAAAGCTGCATTGGTTCGATCAGGCGGGCAAACGGGTCGATTGAAGTCGGCCTTGCGCAAAACCGTTCAGGCAAACACATGCGCCTTGCCCGACACGGTCAGCCGGACGATCTCGCCGATCGCCGGCGCGTCCATGCCCGGCTTGCGCAGGATCAACGGCGTATTGCCGATGGCGGCGGCGTCGGGCGGATCGGGGCTGTTCAACAGACGCACCGCGATGGTGCACATCGAGCCGGCGAACTCCGATTCCGTCACCTCGCCGAACAGCATGTCCGGCGTGCCGGACATGCCTTCACGCGATGTGCGTTTCAGCAACACCTGCTCCGGCCGCAGCATGATGCGAGCGACGTCGCGCCGCTCCGAGCTGTCGACAGCGATGCGGCCGAGCGGCGAGATTGCGAAGCCATCGGCGATCCTTGCCGGCAGGACGATGGCGTCGCCAAGGAACTCGGCGACCATCCTGTCCTTCGGCTTGAAATAGAGCTCGCGCGGCGTGCCGACCTGCGAGAATTTGCCGTCGCGCATCACCGCGACCTGGCTGGCGAATGACAGCGCCTCGGCCTGGTCGTGGGTGACCAGGATGGTGGTGATGCCGGCGGTTTCAAGGAGCTCGGCCACGGCCTTGCGCATCGAGGCGCGCAGGCCGGTGTCGAGCGCCGAGAACGGCTCGTCGAGCAGCATCAGCCGCGGCTTCATGGCCATGGCGCGGGCGAGCGCGACGCGCTGCTGCTGGCCACCGGAGAGTTCGTGCGGACGGCGCTTCAGGATACCTTTGTCCAGCCCGACGACATAGGCGAGCTCGGCGATGCGCTCACTGCGCTTTTCCTCGTGACGCCCCATGCCGAAGCCGATATTGGCGGCGATGCTCAGATGCGGGAATAGAGCGCCGTCCTGCGCCACCAGCCCGATGCCGCGGCGATGCGCCGGCACGGCCGTGTCGCCATCGGCCAGCACCTCGCCATCAAGCACGATGCGGCCCTGGTCCGGCGCCTCGAAGCCGGCGATCAGCCGCAGCAAGCTGGTCTTGCCGCAACCGGACGGCCCGACGACAGCCGTACGGCTGCCGCTGGCCACGCTGAGGTCGACGCCGGCAAGTGCTGCGACCGGCCCGTAGTGCTTGTGGATGCCGCTCAGCTCGAGAAAGCTCATCGCCCGGCCATCCGCTTCGACTGGACGTAGAGCAACCAGGTCAAAGGCAGCGACATCGCCACCATGATCAGGGCATAAGGCGCCGCCGACGCATAGTCGATCTCGCCGCTATAGGACCAGAACGCCATGGCCAGCGTGCGGGTGCCGTTGGGCGCCAGCATCTGGGTTGCGGTCAATTCGTTCATGATACCCAGCGCGACCAACGCCATGCCGGCTGCGGCGCCCGGCGCCGACAGGCGGATGGTCGTCGACCACAGCGCCTTGAGCGGCGACCGGCCGAGGCTGGAGGCGGCGCGTTCGAGCTCGACCGGCGCCTGTGCGATCGACGCCCTGAGGCTAATCAGGGCGCGCGGCAGGAACATCAGCGCATAGGCGACCAGGATGGTGAACAGGGTCTGGTAGAGCGGCATGGCGATACGCACGGCGATGGTGACCAGCGCCAGGGCGATGACAACGCCGGGCAACGCGCCGACGATATAGTTGCAGCCCTCCAGGACGCGTTGCAGCCGCCCCGGCGCGCGGATCGAAATCCACGCCATCGGCATTGCCGCGACGGTGGCGAGCAGCGCGCCGGCAATTGCTAGGAACAGCGTTTGGCCAAGCGCCAGGCCGATCTCGTCGAGCCGCCAGACATCGGCGCCGCCGGCCATGAGCCAGCGGCCGATAGTGGCGAACGGCACGCCGAGCGCCAGCAGCGTGGTAATGGCAGGCAGCAGCAGGCAAGGAATGGTGGCGCGCCCAAGGCCCGTGCGCTGCTGCTGGCGCGCAGCACCCGAACCGACGCGGGCATAGCGCTCCTCGCCGCGCACCAGCACCTCCAGCCCGAGCAGCACAAGGCAGCAGGTCACCAGCACGCCGGCCAGCATGTTGGCGGCGGGACCGTTGAAGGTCGACTGGAACTGGTCGACGATCGCGGTGGTGAAGGTGTCGAAGCGGATGAAGACATAGAGCCCGTATTCGGCCAGGAGATGCAGGCCGACCAGCAGGGAGCCGCCGCAAATGGCGAGCCGGAGCTGCGGCAGCACGACACGCCTGAACACACGCCACGGGCCGAGACCAAGGGCTGCCGCTGCATCCTCGAGAGCGGGATCGAGCCGGCGCAATGCCGCCGCCACCGGCAGATAAAGGAAGGGGAAATAGGCGATGACCGACACAAGCACGCCGGCCCACAGGCCGTGCAGTCTGGGCACCATGGTGACCCAGGCGTAACTGTGGACGAAGGCCGGAATGGCGAGCGGCGCCACCGACAGCCAGGCCCATAGGCGGGCACCCGGCAGATCGCTGCGCTCGGTCAGCCAGGCCAGCATGACCGACAGCACGATCGAGATCGGCACCGCCAACACCACCAGCAGGCTGGTGTTGACCAGAAGTTCGCCGACGCGCGGCCTGAACACCAGCGCCGCCACCGTTTCCCAGCCGGTCTGCACCGCCACCCAGACGATGAAGGCAAGCGGCAGCAGCGCGAAAAGCGAGACAAAGACGGCAGCCAACGCAATCCATGAGACCGACCAACGACGTGCCCGCACGGCCGTGGCGTCGGCCGGCAAGCCTGGGCGTGCGAGATCGATCGCGGATTGCATCAGATCAGACGTTGCGCCAGCTCCGCCCGGAGGCGGAAACGATCGGCGGCGGATAATCTCGCGGGTAGCTTGTGGTCATAGGCAAATGCCATCTTGAAAACAGAGCGCTCCTGTGGAAAGCGAATTCCCACAGGAGCGCAGTCGGTTGCCCTTTTAGGACGAACGCCGGCTAAAGCAAGCCGGCCGCCGTCATCAGGTCGGTCACCTTTTTCGAGTTCAGCGTCGTCGGGTCGACTTTCGGCGCCTGCAGATCGGCCAGCGGCACCAGCTTCGGATTGGACTCGGCGCCCTTGCCGACTGCGTATTCGAACGAATCGCCTGTTTTCAGCACGTCCTGGCCGCCATTGCCGGTGACCCATTTCAGGAAAGCCTGCGCTTCCTTCGGGTGCTTGCTCGAGGCCAGCACGCCGCCGCCGGAAATCGAGAGGAAAGCACCGGGATCCTGATGCTTGAAATAGTGCAACTCGACGTTCTTGCTGTTCTCGCCGGTCTTGGCCTGATCGCCGTAGTAGTAATAGTGATAGATCACGCCGCCTTCGACCTCGCCGGCATTGACCGCCTTCATCACCGTGCTGTTGCCCTTATAGGCGGTAAAATTCTCCTTCATCGCCTTCAGCCATTCGGCCGTCGCCGCCTCACCCTTGAGCTGCAGAAGCGCGCTGACGATCGCCTGGAAATCGGCGCCGGAGGGCGAAGCGGCCCAGCGGCCCTTCCAGCTCGGATCGGCGAGATCGAGCAGCGATTTGGGCAGCTGGTCGGCGCTCAGCTTGGTCTTGTTGTAGGCAAAGACGGTGCTGCGCGCGGCGACGCCGACCCATTTGCCGCTCGCCGGCTGGTACTCCTGCGGAACCTGGGCCAGCGTCTCGGTGTCGACCGGTGCGAACAGGCCGGCCGCCTCGACTAATGCCATGGCCGGCGAATTCTCCGTCAGGAATACATCGGCGGGCGAAGCGGTGCCTTCTGCAACGATCTGATTGGAGAAATCGCTGTCGCCGCCATTGCGGACGGTAACCTTGATGCCGGTTTCTTTGGTGAATCCCTCCGCCCAGGCCTTGGTCAGGTTTTCGTGCTGGGCGTTGTAGACGACGATGCCCTCGTCCTCTGCTATTGCCGGGCCGGCGATCAGGCTGATTGCAAGTGCTGTCGCACCGGCAAGGGCGGAAAGAGCATATTTCATGGCGTCGTCCTCGATTTCGATGGTCTTTGGCTTGGCACGCTGCACCTACCAATACCTGACTGGTGCAGTCAACATTGCTGGCCCACTCAATCGCTCAAAAGGAGCAAACTTTCGTGATGCTCAGCTAATTTGCCTTGGACATTATTTCGCCGGCCCCGTAACAAATCAGCGCCGAGACGCGAATATTGGGGAGTGAACTCTTGTGAGCGGCAAGGACGAAGCCGAGCTTTCACGGCTGCTGCGGGCCGCGATCGCCGGAGACGAAAGGGCCTATGCCGACTTTCTGCACCGGATCGCCGCGCTCGTTCGTGGCTTTGCCCGGCGCAAGATCGTGCAGGGCGGGGTGGATCCCGAGGATGTCGTGCAGGAAACCTTGCTGGCCATTCATGTGAAACGACACACCTGGCGCCATGATGCGCCGGTGCTGCCTTGGGTCTATGCAATAGCCCGCTTCAAGCTGATCGATGCGTTCCGGCGGCGCGGTCGGCGGATCGAGATCGAGATCGACGAAATCGCCGAGACCTTTGCCGAGCCGGAATCGGAGACGGTGAGCGAGCGCGACGTCAACCGGGCGCTCGACAGCCTGTCGCCGGCACAGCGTTCCGTCGTCTCGGCCGTATCGGTCGAAGGCCGGTCAATCGGTGAGACCGCGGCCAAATTCGGCATCAGCGAGACGGCTGTGCGGGTGTCACTGCACCGCGGGCTTGCCGCCATTGCCAAACGGTTCAGGGCGGGGCGGGAATAACATGAGGACCGAAGATTTCATCAGGGCGCTCGACGCCGATGCCCGCAGCAAGGCGCTGCCGCTAGGCACCGCCTGGTGGCTTGCCTCCGGCGTGGCCATCGTGATCGCGGCCGCGGTTTTCTGGCTGACGATTGGCCCGCGCCCCGACATTGCGATCGCCATGCACACGATGCGGTTCCTGTCCAAATTCGTCTTCACGATTGCTCTTGCCGCCAGCGCCTTTGTCCTGGTGCGTGGGCTGTCGACGCCCGGTGCATCGACCGGCCGGGCGGTGAGCTGGATGGTCGCCGCGCCGCTGCTGGTGATTGTGGCTGTGATTCTCGAACTCTTCGCCGTGCCTGCGTCCGACTGGGGCACGCGCCTGGTCGGCACGAACATGGTCATCTGCATGACCTTCATTCCGTTGATCGGGATCGGCCCGCTTGCCGTCTTTCTCGCGGTGCTGCGCCATGGCGCGCCGACAAGGCCGGTGCTTGCCGGTGCGGCCGCGGGCCTGCTTGCCGGCGGGCTGGCGGCGACCTTCTATGCGGCGCATTGCTTCGACGATTCGCCGCTTTTCGTCGGCACCTGGTATACGATCGCGGTCGCCATCCTTGCCGTGCTCGGGGCGCTCGGCGGACGACTTTATGTGCGCTGGTAGCGAGGCGATCAGCGTGTCGGAACGGGATGCTCGCCGCGATAGTCGTAGAAGCCGCGCCCGGTCTTGCGGCCGAGCCAGCCGGCCTCGACATATTTGACCAGCAGCGGGCAGGGGCGGTATTTCGAATCCGACAGCCCGTCATGCAGCACCTGCATGATCGACAGGCAGGTATCGAGCCCGATGAAATCGGCAAGCTGCAGCGGCCCCATCGGATGGTTGGCGCCGAGCTTCATGGCGGTATCGATGGCGTCGACCGAGCCGACACCTTCATAGAGCGTGTAGATCGCCTCGTTGATCATCGGCAGCAGGATGCGGTTGACGATGAAGGCCGGGAAATCCTCCGAGACGGTGATCGTCTTGTCGAGCTGCTTCACGTAGGTTTTTGCCGCCTCGAAGGTCTGGTCCTCGGTGGCGATGCCGCGCACCAGTTCGACCAGTTTCATCACCGGAACCGGATTCATGAAATGTATGCCGATGAAGCGTTCCGGCCGGTCGGTCTGCGAAGCCAGCCGTGTGATCGAGATCGATGATGTGTTCGTCGCCAGGATGGCCTCGGGGTTGAGCTGCGGGCAGAGCTGGGCATAGATCTTGCGCTTGACCGTCTCGTCCTCGGTCGCTGCTTCGATCACCAGATCGGCGCCCGCAAGGTCGGCCATGACCGGTGCCGCCGAAATGCGCGCCATCGCCTCATTGCGCAGCTTTTCCTCGAGTTTGCCGGAGCCGACCTGACGGGCCATGTTGCCGCTGATCGTAGCGATGCCCTTTTCGATGCGGTCGGGCGAAATATCGTAAACCAGCACCTTATAGCCCGCCAGCGCCGACACATGGGCGATGCCGCCACCCATCTGGCCCGCGCCGATGATGCCGATCGTCTCGATCTTGCTCATTACCCGATCCCGTCGAGGCCTTTGCGGCCCGTTTTTTGTGCAGTGCAAACTAAAAGGGCGGGGCGACTTCGTCTACCCCACCCCTCAGAATTTAATACGCTTTGGCAGAAGGCGTCAAAGCGCCTTTTGCAGTTCCGGCAGAATGACGAAGAGATCGCCGACGAGACCGTAGTCGGCGACCTGGAAGATCGGCGCTTCCTCGTCCTTGTTGATGGCAACGATCACCTTCGAATCCTTCATGCCGGCAAGGTGCTGGATGGCACCGGAGATGCCGACGGCAATATAAAGGTCGGGCGCTACCACCTTGCCGGTCTGGCCGACCTGCCAGTCGTTCGGCGCATAGCCGGCATCGACGGCGGCGCGAGATGCGCCAACCGCCGCACCGAGCTTGTCGGCGACCGGCAGGATGACCTCCTGGAACTTCTCGGAGGAGCCCAGCGCACGGCCGCCCGAGATGATGATCTTGGCCGAGGTCAGCTCCGGACGGTCGGTCTCGGAGAGCTTGTTCTCGACAAAGCTCGACAGGCCGGGATTGGCCGCCGCCTGGACCGTCTCGACCGGCGCGGAACCGCCCTCGGGTGCTGCCTGGAAGGAAGCGGTACGCACCGTGATGACCTTCTTGGCGTCACTGGACTGCACCGTCTGGATGGCGTTGCCGGCATAGATCGGCCGCTTGAAGGTGTCGGGCGACACGACTTCGATGATTTCAGATATCTGGGCGACATCGAGCAGCGCTGCCACGCGGGGCGCGACGTTCTTGCCCGACGAGGTCGCCGGCGCGATGATCGTCTCGTATGGCTCAGCAAGCGAAACGACGAGTGCCGCCAGCGGTTCGGCGAGACGCTCGGTCAGTTCGTCGGCGTCGGCGAGCAGCACCTTGGTGACGCCCTTGAGCTTGGCGGCGGCATCCGCTGCCGGCTTGGCACCTTTGCCGGCAACCAGCACATGCACGTCCGAACCGATCTGCAGCGCCGCCGAAAGCGCCTTGGCGGTCTGGTCGGAAAGCGCAGCGTTGTCGTGTTCGGCAATCAGAAGAATAGCCATGATGTTTTCCTGACTTTCGTCTTCGAGGCTCCTGAAATCCGGTCAGGCCGAGTCGAAAACGGTTGGTTTCGAGAACCGGAGCGGAGCGTACTTCAGTACGTGAGCACCGGAAGCGGAGAAACCGGCCGTTTGCAGGCCGGCCTCATCGGATTTCCTTAGAGCACGCCGGCTTCGTTCTTCAGCTTGTCTACCAGTTCGGCGACGCTCTTGACCTTGACGCCCGCCTTGCGGCCGCCCGGCTCCTCGGTCTTGATCACTTTAAGCCGCGGCTTGACGTCGGCGCCGTAATCGGCAGGGCTCTTCTCGTCGAGCGGCTTCTTCTTGGCCTTCATGATGTTGGGCAGAGACGCGTAGCGTGGCTGGTTCAGCCGCAAATCGGCCGTGACGATCGCCGGCATCTTCAGTTCCAGCGTCTGCAGGCCGCCATCGACCTCGCGCGTCACCGTGGCCTTGTCACCGTCGAGCACGATCTTGGAGGCGAAGGTGCCCTGCGCCCAGCCGAGAAGTGCGGCCAGCATCTGGCCGGTCTGGTTGGAATCGTCGTCGATCGCCTGCTTGCCGAGAATGACAAGGCCGGGCTGTTCTGCCTCGACGACGCCCTTCAGCACCTTGGCGACGCCCAGCGGCTCAGTCTGCTCGTCGGTCTTGACCAGGATGGCGCGGTCGGCGCCCATGGCGAGCGCCGTGCGCAAGGTCTCCTGTGCCTGCTGCGGCCCGATCGACACGACGATGATCTCTTCGGCCTTGCCAGCTTCCTTCAGCCGGATCGCCTCTTCGACCGCGATCTCGTCGAACGGGTTCATCGCCATCTTGACGTTGGCGAGTTCCACCGCCGAACCGTCCGCCTTAACCCGGACCTTGACGTTCGCATCCACAACCCGCTTCACGGGCACAAGGATCTTCATTTGCCTGTCACCTCTTTCACGATAGTCTCTTCACGCTCGTCGGGCGCGCTATAGCAGCGTGCACCTCTTCAGAGTTGTCGAAAGCCGACATTCCGGACGGAATTCTGGTCTTCGCCACGCCAGTAGGGTGGCGCTTCCGTAGTTGCGGCGACCCCGCGCGTCAATATCCGGGGCGCACTCGGATCCTCGGCGAAGCACTCAAATCGGTTCAGTCCGGACCGGAAACGGTCCCCCGGCCCCAGCGCGGCGCCGGCTGCGCAGGTTGTGGGTCGCTTGGCGCCGGCTCCACGGCTACGGGCACCGGACCGGCGACCACGGCCGGCTCCTCGTCTGCGCCGGCGAGTAGCGGTACGCCGCGGCTGCGCAAGACAAGCACCAGCACGGCTCCAGCGATGATGCCGCCGATATGGCAGGCCCAGGAAACCTGATCCTCGCCCCCCTGGGCGAACATGAAGATCTGGAACAGGATCCACAGGATCAGCGGGATGAAGGCCGGGATGCGCAACGGGATGCGCGCGAAGACCAGCACCCATACCTTCACCCGCGGATAAAGGATCAGATAGGCGGCGACCACACCGGCGATGGCGCCCGACGCGCCAATCAGCGGCACCGGCGAATCCCAGGCAACCAGACCCTGGAAGAAAGCGCCGGCGATGGCGCAAAGCAGGTAGAAGACGAGGTAGCGGACATGGCCGAGTGCATCCTCGACATTGTCGCCGAACACCCACAGGAACAGCATGTTGCCGCCGAGGTGGAAGATATCCGCGTGCAGGAAGGAATAGGTCAGATAGCTCAGGCTCTCCGGAATGACGACAAATTGCGGAGCGAGCTCGACGCTGTCATGCACAACCGACGGGATGAAACCGAGGCCCAGCACCGCGGCGTTGGCGAAATCCTCGCCGCCCAGTGTGGTGACAAAGTAGATCAGCACGTTGAGCGCGATCAGGCTGATCGTCACATATTGCAGCTTGATGTGCCGCAGCCGGTTGGTGTCGTAAAGCGGGATGAACATCGGGCCTCTCCCGCTTCCGGCGGATTCAGCGGTTCTTGCCGGGAACCCATAGCACGTCGGCATTTCCGTTGTCATTGACCGCGCGTGCGGCGACGAACAGAAAGTCCGAGACACGGTTGATGTATCTTATCGCCTCGCGGTTGACGTGCTCGTCCGGGTCTTGCGACAGCGCCACCATGATGCGCTCGGCGCGGCGGGCCACCGTGCGGGCGAGGTGAAGGGCAGCCGCTGCCGGCGTACCGCCGTTGAGCACGAAGGATTTGAGCGGCTCAAGGTCCTTGTTGAGGAGATCGATATCCTGTTCGATGCGGTCGGTCTGCGAGGCGATGATGCGCAACGGCTCGTAGTCGAGCGGCTTGCCATTATCGGGAACTGCCAGATCGGCGCCGAGGTCGAAAAGGTCGTTCTGGATGCGGCCGAGCATCGCATCGATCGCCGGATTTACTGCCGCGGTATGAATGCGGGCCATGCCGATGCAGGCATTGGCCTCGTCGACCGTGCCGTAGGCGTCGATGCGAAGGTCGGATTTCAGCCGCCGCTCGCCAGAGCCGAGGCCTGTGGTGCCATCGTCGCCAGTGCGGGTGTAGATCTTGTTGAGCTTGACCACGGGTTACCTCCCGGCTGGTGGCTGCTGCGTCACTTACGAGTGAAATACACCGCCAGCATGATCAGCACCAAGGCCACGAACTGCAACAGCACGCGCGTCTGCATCAGCTTGTTGGAGGTCATGCTGGAGCCGCCGCGCATCATGTTGATGAGGCCGCGGATCAGCACGATCACCACGGCGACCATGACGAGAACGGCGAGGATGTTGAAGACGGTTGCCATGGTGTGTTCCAGGTTGGATTGCGTTCAGGCGCGTTTGGCGAGCAGACGGTAGAGTACCGATGACGGCAGGATGCGTTTAAGGATCGCGCCGATCCTGGCCGGCACTGTTACCACATAATGCGGGCGTGGGCGCCGCGACAGAAGCGCATGGTGCAAGGCGGCATAAACCACCTCCGGCCCGGGCTTCAGCCGCGATGTGCTGCCGCCGGCCCGCAGCCGTTTGAGTTGCGCCGCATAGGCGAGGCGATGAACGGACTTCTCGTGATCGATATTCGCCAGGAACCACGCAAGGCTGTTGCTGGCGATCTTCGATTTCACCGGCCCGGGCTCGATCAGCGAAACATGGATTCCGCTGCCGAGGAGTTCTTGGTAGAGGGACAGCATCAGCCCTTCGATAGCGTGCTTCGATGCCGAGTAGGCGCCGCGAAAAGGCACCGGCGCCAGGCCGAGGATCGACGAGCAATGAACGAGACGACCATGGCCTTGGCGGCGCATCACCGGTACGACACGGCGAGTGAGGTCATGCCAGCCAAAGACATTGGCCTCGAACTGCTGCCGTAAAGCCTCGACCGGCAGGTCCTCGACGGCGCCGGGCTGTCCGTAGGCGCCATTGTTGAAGAGCGCATCGAGCCGGCCGCCGGTCCGTTCCAGCACCGACGCCACCAGCGCCTCGATCGATCCGGGCTCGGTGTAGTCCAGATAAAAGGCCTCGATGCCGTCGGCCTCGAGCGCAGCGATATCTTCAGGCTTTCGGGCCGTCGCGAACACCCGCCAGCCTTCCTTCTTAAGAGCATGGGCGCAATAGGCGCCTATACCGGAAGAGGCACCTGTGACAATGATGGTGCGCAACTCTTCACCGGGAGGAATGGTGGTTTGACCTAGGGTTGTCATTTACCGCAAACCCTTCCCATATTCGCGGCGTCGGGACAATCGAAGGGAACGCGGTTCTTGTTGCGGAAGATCGTAGCCCTCAAACGCGTCCTCTACGACGCGCTCGGCCATTTCAACACCGACGACGGCTGGGCAATGGCCAGCCATCTGGCGATCACCGCGCTGATGGCGCTTTTTCCTTTCCTGATCTTCGCCACGACGCTGGCGAGTTTTTTCGGCGCGCAGGCTTTCGCCGACACCGCCGTGCACCTTGTGTTCGACACATGGCCCGAGCAGATCGCCAAACCGATCGCGCGCGAGGTGCTCAACGTGCTTACCGTCCGGCGCAGTGACCTGTTGACCTACGGTATCGTGCTTGCCGGATATTTCGCCTCGAACGGCATCGAGGCGCTGCGCACCTCGCTCAACCGGGCCTATCGTGTCTCGGAAACGCGCGGCATCATCTATCGGCGGGTGCAGAGCATCATCTTCGTGCTGATCGCGACGGCCGGGTTTTTGGCCATCAGCGTGCTGCTGGTCTTCGCGCCATTGCTGGCACGGCTGGCCGAGTCGCATTTCGAATGGATAAAACCCTATATGGGCACGATCACGCTGTGGCGTTACGTCATCGCCTCTGTAGTCATCATCGGCGGCCTGTTCGCCGTGCATTTCTGGTTGCCGGCCGGCAAGCGCCGCCTCGTTTCGATCGTGCCTGGCATCATCTTCACGCTGGTCGGCTGGCTCATCGGGTCGACCATCTTCGCCGCCTATCTCGATCATTTCTCGTCCTATGTGACGACCTATGCCGGCCTCGCCTCGATCATGATCGCCGTCGTGTTCCTCTATATCGTCTCAGCGATCTTCATCCTCGGTGGCGAGCTCAACGCCGCGATCAGCCGCTATTTAGAGGCGCGTGCCCGCGTCGGCGGCTGAGCCGTCGCCAGCCCGACGCCGAGCGTCGCGATCGCCATGCCGGCGATCTGGAGCGGGCTCAAGTGCTCACCGAACAATGCCCAGGCGATGACCGCGGTGACAGCCGGGACGAGGTAAAACAGCGAGGCGACCTTCGACATTTCGCCGTCGCGGATCATCACCATCAACAGGAAGATGGCGCCGATCGACAGCACCAGCACGAGCCAGGCCATGGCGAAGATCAGTTCGCCGTTGACGAGGACCGTTCGGGTCTCGAAGGCGAGCGAGGCCAGAGCCATCACCGATGCGCCGCCGACATATTGCCAGAACGTGGCAGCCACCAGATCGCCGCCGGAAGCAAAGCGCTTCTGCCAGATGATGCCGGCGCTCATGCCGAGTACCGAGACCAGCGAGGCGCCCAGTGTCTCGGCCGTCACGCCGCCGCCGAGCGCGCCGAGCTTCGGCCAGAGCACGATCACCACGCCGATCAACCCGAGGCCGAGACCGGCCCAGTGGCGCGGCAGGATGGCCTCGCCGAGAAGCCGGCCGGCGAGCACTGCCGTGATCAGCGGCTGCAGGCCGACGATCAGGGCTGAAAGTCCGGCGGGCATGCCCCGGTGGATTGCCCAGAACACGCCGCCGAGATAGATGCCATGCATCAGGATGCCGGCACCGGTCGCGTGCAGCGCCTCATCGCGGGTGGCGCGGCTCGAACCAAGTGCGGCCATCAAAGCGACAAGCAGGATTGCGGCCAGGACAAAGCGCGCGGCCAGGAACGTAAAGGGCTCCGCCCACGGCATGGCATAGCGCGCGCCGATGAAGCCGGTCGCCCACAGGACGACGAAAGAGGCGGGGATGAACCGCTTGAGGCTGTGCATTTCCGGAGGCCGCGATGAATTCGGGTGAGGGATCGACTGCGGCGACTGCTTAATGCCGTTCGGGCCGGCAAGCAAAACCAAACGGTTGATCCATAGAGTCATTTGAATTGAAGGAGCGCCGTTGATGGCCGCGAGCTCACCGGTCTAGTCTAGAGACCGACCAGCCGCTTGAGATCGGCGGGCGATGCGCCCGCCTTACGCTGGGCGGCAAGGCCGGTATTGCCAAGGCTCTTCGACAGTTTTCGTCCGTCCGGGCCGAGGATCAGGCGATGGTGAAAATAGGCCGGCTGCGGCAGGCCAAGCAGTTGCTGAAGCAGCCGCTGCACGCTGGCCGCGGAATAAAGGTCCTGGCCGCGCACGACATGGCTGACGCCCTGCAGCGCGTCGTCCATGGTGACGGCGAGGTGATAACTGGTCGGGATTTCGCGGCGCGCCACGACCACGTCGCCCCAATCCTGCGGATGGGCTTCGACACGACGCGTCGCGGAGAGCGTCTCGTCCGTGTATTCGGCCCATGACAGGTCCTTGCCGGCGCGCGCTATTGCAGCATCGACGTCCAGCCGCCAGGCAAATGGCACATTTTCGGCAACGCGCCGCTTGCGTTCGCTCGCCGTCAACGCCTTGTCGGCGGCGGGATAGAGCGGCACGCCGTCCGGGTCGCGCGGCCAGTCGCGGCCACGCTTCTCGCTGTCGGCGATGAAGGCGCGGATATCACTTCTGCTCATGAAGGCCGGGTAGACAAGTTCTTCCTTGATCAGCCGCTCGAGCATCGCCCGATATTCGGCAAAATGCTCGGACTGGCGGCGCACCGGTTCCTCCCAGCCAAGCCCCAGCCATTTCAGGTCGCGAAAAATGCCTGCCTCGAATTCCGGCGTGCAGCGCGTCGTGTCGATATCCTCGATGCGCAGCAGCAGGCGTCCGCCCGCCGCCTTTGCCAATTTCTGATTGAGCAGCGCCGAATAGGCATGGCCGAGATGCAGTTCGCCGTTCGGGCTCGGCGCGAAGCGGAATGTCAGCAGTGTCATTGTCCGGCGGCAATCGGGTTGTGTGGCGCTTTCGCCAATTGCTACTTTGCGCCGGTGGCGTCGTGCGTCCAGAGGGACACGTGACGAAGCGTGCGGCACTTTTGATTTTGGAACAAGCAGACATGCAACGCATCGCCAGTCTCGACGACATTGCGCAAGGGCTGGATAGGCTATGCTTACTCGACCCACGCCTGGAAAAAGTGCGCGGCATGGCCGGCGAGGTGCCGCTCAGGCTGTCGGAGCCGGGGTTCAGGAGCCTTGCCTCGATCGTCGTTTCACAACAAGTGTCCCGCGCGAGCGCCGATGCCATCTTCGGCCGGCTGACGAGACTGCTCGATCCGCTGACGCCGCAGGCGATACTTGCCGCCGACGAGGCGATCTTTCGCGAGGCCGGGCTGTCGCGGCCCAAGCAGCGCGGCCTGGTTGCCGTCGCCCGGGCGGTGGCCGAGGGACTCGACCTCGATCACCTGTGCCGGCTCGATGCAAGCGAGGCGATCGCGGCCATGACCAAGGTGCCGGGCATCGGCTCGTGGACGGCTGAAGTCTACCTTTTGTTTGCCGCCGGACACCCAGATATCTTTCCGGCGCGCGACGTTGCATTGCAGAGCGCGGTCGGCCATGCACTCGGCATCGACCCGCGTCCGCCGGAGAAAATGCTGATCCGGCTTGCCGAATCATGGAGCCCGTGGCGCGGTGTCGCATCGCGGCTTTTCTGGGCTTATTATCGCGAATTGAAGGGCAGGGATGCCGCGCCTCCGGCCTGAATCCGCAAAAAAGCATTGAAATCATGCGTTTTTGAGACCCGGCATGATCGACAATCCGCTTCACATCCCTGTCATGTCGGGCTTACAGTATCCGCGTCGACCGGTTCTAGGGTGAAGGAGGTCAACGACGTGACGGTTGCCGTATCTCCGGATGGGCTTCCAGCGCTGGTGCTGAATGCGGATTACCGTCCGCTCAGCTATTACCCCCTGTCGCTCTGGTCCTGGCAGGATGCCATCAAGGCGGTGTTCCTCGAGAGGGTGAACATCGTCGCCGAATACGAACACGCCGTCTCTTCACCGACCTTTTCGATGAAGCTGCCGAGCGTCGTCAGCCTGAAGGCTTACGTGAAGCCGTCGAGGCATCCGGCGTTTACCCGTTTCAACGTCTTCCTGCGTGACCGTTTCCAATGCCAATATTGCGGCACGCCGGACGATCTGACGTTCGACCATGTCATTCCTCGCCATCGCGGCGGCGCCACGACCTGGGAGAATGTCGTCGCTGCCTGCTCGCCCTGCAATCTGAGGAAGGGCGGCATGATGCCGGCCCACGCCAAGATGTGGCCGCTGCAGAAGCCCTACCAGCCGACGGTGCATGATTTGCATAATAACGGCCGGCTGTTCCCGCCCAACCATCTACACGAAAGCTGGATGGATTATCTGTACTGGGATGTCGAACTCGAGCCATAGAGTTCGGCAGAAATCCGCCATACCGGTCGCCTGACGCAGCTTTCTGCGCTTCCGGTGCTCACGTACTTTAGTACGCTCCGCTCCGGTTCTCGAAAGCCACGTCATGCACTCCGGCCTGACGAATTTCTGGACGAACTCTGCGTTGTGCCGCTCAGTCGCGGGCGAAGGCGCTGCGGAAGGCTACGACTGCCAGGACAAAGCTGGCGATGGCGTTCCAGCCGGCCAGCGACAGGCCGAGGATGCGGAGCGCCGCCTTGTCGCAGGAGGGCGGGACGAATTTGTCGAGCGCATCGAGCACGCCCTTGCCGCCGGTGTCCACCGGCCCGGCGGCTGCAGTGCAATCGGTCGGGCCTGGCCACCACGCCCATTCGACGCCGGAGTGATAAACGCCGAGATAGACGCCGTAGAGCATCAGCAGGCCGCCAATAGCCAGCAGGCCACGGCTTACCCAGGCTGGCGCGTGAAGAGCCGACGCAAGCACCGCCAGCAGCATCAAGGGCACGCCGACGTAGTAAGGCGTGCGCTGCTCGAGGCAGAGCTTGCAGGGGATGTAGCCGCCGAGATACTGGAAGGCCAGCGCCGAGCCGACCGTGGCGGCCATGGCGACAGCGAGAAACAGGGCGGTGCGCAGCCGCTGGCGTCCGGTATCGGCATTCACGGTCGCTGTCATCGGACTCAGTCCATTCGGTTCGATGCCGTTCAGACGGCGTATTTGACGACGATATAGAGCAAAATCAGGGCAGCGGCGGCGGCGCCTGCAAGCTGGCCAAGGCGCTTTTCGATGAAGTGGCGGATCGGCTCGCCATAGCGGCGCAAGAGCCACGCGAGAAACAGGAAGCGAGCACCGCGCGCCACGATTGCCAGCACGATGAACAGCAGCAAGGGAACACCGATGACGCCCGACAGGATCGTCACAACCTTGATCGGCGGCAGATGGGCGAGGCCGGAGGTGACCAGCATCAGGATGATGAAGCCGACACCCGATGAGACGCGCATCGCTTCGAACTCGTCATATTTGCCATAAAATTCGAGGATCGGCCGCGCCACCGCATCATAGGCATAATGGCCGATGAACCAGCCGGCGATGCCGCCCAGCACCGAGGCGACGGTGGCGACCAGCGCGTAACGATAGGCGCGATCCGGCCGCGACAGCGCCATCGGCAGATAGAGGACGTCGGCCGGCACCAGGAACACCGAGCTCTCGACGAAGGCGATGAAGGCAAGCCACCATTCGGCCGATTTGCTCGCCGCCAGCGACAAGGTCCAGTCGTAAAGTCCGCGAAGCATCGGCACTCCTAATGCACGCCCAAACCAGAAGCGGTCTTGGGATCACGACATGTACAAACAAGACTTGGAAGCGCCCCGCATCAACCTCGTCGGACAAGGTGCGCTTCAATGACATGCGCCGCCTGTCTAGAAAGATTTTCCGCGCTGCACAATGGCAGCTGCTTCACGAAATCGAAAGGCTGAGGCTTGAGCGAGCCCAGATGTCGGGATTTGGCCAGTTGATTGACGAGCAAGCCATGGCGTCGAACACTTGCCTGCCTGAAGTGCGTCAAGGCAGTTTCCAATTACATCGTGGGTTTTCCGGCCGAACACGATCCGTGTTTAAATACCGGCGATTCCTGTCGCATCCTCTCTCCCTGCTTCGCCCTTTGCGCCGCCATGTCGTTGTCTGATTTCATTTATCGCGCCTTTGAGAAGCTCATCCGTCCGCTGGATATTCCACCCGCGCCGCTGCCTGCGAGCGGGCCGTTTGCGCTGCTCCTGCATTTTGCGCGGATGTTCCGCGGCACCCTTGCGGCCATTACCGTCCTGATGATGGCGGTCGAGGGGATCAACCTTGCGACGATTTGGGGGGCCTCGTTCGTCGTCGATGGGGTGAGCGCGAAGGGCGCGGCGGTTTTCCTGCAGGAGGACTGGCCGACGCTGGTCGTGCTCGGCGTGCTGGTTTTCCCCGTGCTG
This sequence comes from Mesorhizobium sp. M0590, assembly GCF_040320905.1. NCBI lineage: Bacteria > Pseudomonadati > Pseudomonadota > Alphaproteobacteria > Hyphomicrobiales > Phyllobacteriaceae > Mesorhizobium > Mesorhizobium sp. M0590. The sequence continues at coordinate 75,341 of NZ_JAMYQN010000001.1, read as the reverse complement.
CCGTTGCTCATCTTCGTGGGCAATGCGCTGAACTCGCAGACGGTGGCCGTATGCATGCCGGCGGCGATGCAGTGGCAGGGCCACAAGGCGGTGGAACGTCAGGATCTTGCCTTCTTCCACGACCTCTTCGCAGGTCAGGTGGCGTCGCGCATTTCGCAAGTCGCATCCGCCGTGCAGCAGCAGATCGTCGTGGCCTTCTACAGAATACCGCTGTTTCTGGTGCAACTCGTCGGTTCGCTCGTTCTGCTTGGCGCGTTGTCCTGGCCGCTTGCGCTTCCGGTTTTCCTCTGGATCTCCGCCAACATCGCCATTGCGGTGGTGGCGGTACCCCAATATTCCGAGCGGTCGCGCCGCTCGGCGCGGGGGCGAAGCCTCGTGGTCGGCGCCATGACCGACCTCTACAGCAACATTCAGATGGTCAAGCTGTTTGCGGCGGAAGACAGCGAGGCGGGCGCGATGCGGACCGTGATGGAAAACGCCATCGAGACCCAGCAGCGCGAAAGGCGCATCTATCTGATGACCGATATGGGCGTCGTCCTGCTCAACGTTGCCCTCTTTCTCACCAACGTTGCCATAGGGCTCTGGGGATTTGTCGCCGGCTTCGTCACGGTTGGTCAGTTCGCCGCTTCGATCGCCATCGTGCAGCGGCTCAATGCCAACTCCCGTGCCTTCCTGCAGATGGGCCAGCAGATTTTCCAGGCGGTGGGCACGATCCGCGACGCAATGCTGGTCGTGACGACGCCGCCGACCATAAAAGACGCGCCGAACGCCAAGCCGCTCGACGTCACGGCCGGCGAAGTCGAGTTCAAGAACATCCAGTTCGAATACCGCGAGGGTCAACGGGTGATCGAAGACCTGTCGCTCACCGTGCGCGCCGGCGAGAAGGTCGGGCTCGTCGGCCTCTCCGGGGCCGGCAAGTCGACCCTTGTCAGCCTGCTCCTGAGGTTCTTCGAGCTGAAGGGCGGCGCGATCCTGATCGATGGGCAGGATCTCCGCAGCGTGACCCAGGCCAGCCTTCGGGAGAGCATCGGCGTCGTCACCCAGGACGTCTCACTGCTGAATCGCTCCGTCGGCGACAACATCCGTTATGGCCGGCCCGATGCCCCGCCGGAGGCGTTGGAGCGCGCCGCGATGCTGGCCGAGGCCGACGGCTTCATCGCCGATCTCAGAGATGGCGAAGGCCGCACCGGCTACGACGCTTTCGTCGGCGACCGCGGGGTAAAACTTTCCGGCGGCCAGCGTCAGCGCGTCGCGATCGCCCGGGTGTTGCTCAAGGACGCGCCAATCCTGGTTCTCGATGAGGCGACGTCCGCATTGGACAGCGAGGCCGAGGCGGCGGTCCAGGACAAGCTCGCTCTTCTGATGGAAGGCAAAACTGTGATCGCCATCGCCCATCGCCTGTCGACGATTGCCAGGATGGACCGGATCGTCGTCCTCGACAAAGGCCGCATCGTCGAGGAGGGAAAACCATCGGCGCTGCTGGAGCGCGACGGGCTCTATGCCCGACTGTGGAAGCTTCAGACCGGCGGCTATATTGCCGACGCCCTCGAGGAGATGTGAGCCGCCCTCGGTGATGATGTTTTGCTCATGGCCGGCTCGATACATTCTGCTTTCACTCCGGAAACCGGACTTGGCTGAACTCGTTTCCACCATAACGTTCGGAAGCCGATCCCAACTTCATCGATCATGAGCGAAGCCATAATCCCGAACTCCCGTGCCGCCATTCTCGAGCGGCGATCTGCCGGCGCGCTGACATGGTCCGGCCCCGCCCTGATGTTGTTCGCGCGGTCGGCTTTCGCTGTTGCCGCGCAGGGCCTGGTTGCGGCCGTGTACGCTGCGCACGGTTCGGCGACGCCCTGGCGCGACGCACGGGCTTGGCTGCCGGTATATGGCAGCTTGATCGACGCGGGCTGCCTTGGACTCCTTTGGTGCCTTGCGCGGCGCGAGGGCATCACGTTGCTCGATTTGGTCGGTTTCGATCGCAAACGCTTGGGGCGCGATCTGTTGTTGGGCGTTGCGCTCATCCTCCCGAGCCTCGTTTTCATCTACGCTGGGATCACCGCCAGCAGCCTGTTGGTCTATGGCAACCCTGACGCACCGCAAATATACGGACCTTTGCCGCTCTTGCCTGCGCTCTACGGGGTGCTGATCTTTCCGTTGGTCTGGGGCATTACGGAGCAGACCACCTATAACGGCTATCTTCTGCCGCGTTTCCAAGTCTTGTCGGGAAGCACGGGATTTGCCGTTGCCGTCGTAGCGTTTTCCTGGTCGTTTCAGCATGCGGTGATGCCGCTGACGTTCGACCCACACTTCATGCTCTACCGGCTCTTGGCACCCATCGCGCATTCGACATTCATCACCCTCGTGTACCTGCGCGTGCGCCGCATCCTGCCGCTGGCGACGGCGCATTGGCTCATGGATGGGGCGTCGGTATTCATCGGCATTCCGCTGTTGCGGTAGAAGGGTTCAAACGGGCTGAGATGCCCACTTTAGACCGAAGCCTCCGATCGACGAAATCGAAAGCCTGGGTTTGAGCTACATGGGGTCTCGGGAATTGGCCAGTTGACGAACAGGCCTCCAACCGTATAGTCCGCGCCCATCCAGGCCGCCCGGCCTGAGCCCCTATGGCGGAATTGGTAGACGCGCTCGACTCAAAATCGAGTTCCGCAAGGAGTGCTGGTTCGATCCCGGCTAGGGGCACCATTTCCTAAAATTCCCACGCCACTTCCTGTTAAATCCAATGGCGTGGGTGGGATCGTCCACGACGCCCTCGACGGCCACCGAATGGTTGCGTCTTGCCTGTTGCCGCAAGCTGCCCAAGCTTCCGCTGAACGGTGCGCGGACCAGCCCCAAGCGCAATCTGGCGTTCCTCACCGCACGCGATCAGGCGTGCCGCGGTCCCGCAAGAAGACGTTGCCGCAAAGTCGATCGCTGCCCGACGGACATGTTTCCTCCCGCGAACTACCCACCAGACCCGGCCCACGGATGCAACCTCGGGAGGTGAGATATGCGGGCATTATGGCACGATGCGAAACAGCTTCGTCTTGGATCGTGCTGCGGGCCGGAGCCGCCGCCGTGCCTAGCGCAGGGCCGCCACGACGTCGGCGAAGTCGGCCCGCTTGCCATTGCCGGCGCGACGCAATTGCACCTCGACCGGCTTGCCGTCGGATTGGTCGCAGTAGACGATGGGTCCGGGCCGCACCCATTTGTCGCCCCACTCGGTCAGCGCGATAATGACCGTTTTGAATTCCAGCCCCTTCCGGGTCAGGACGTAGTCGGCCTGCTCGCCGGCGGCACCCGGGCGACGGTCCATCAGGCCGGCCTCGACGAAATCCTCGAGGCGCTTGGCCAGGATGTTGGTGGCGATCCCCAGGCTCTTCTGGAATTGCGAAAAGCGCGTGCAGCCGCCGAATATCGCGTCGCGCAGGATCAACAGGCTCCAGCGCTCGCCGACCAGTTCCAGGGCGCGTGAGGCCGAGCAGTTTTGTTTTTCATAGAGACGACCAAGCATGGTGTGAACATACCCTATTGACTTGCATCATGCAAGTACGCAATTGTGCTTGCATGATGCAAGCGACAGAGGTCGAGAGAGTGTCGCTCCACTTCATCGCCCGAGATTTCGGGTGTCCATCAACCAATCAGATCCAGACAGGAGATATGTTATGAAAAAGGAAGAAGATTACACGACGTCATTCGTCGTTAAGCAAAGCCCCGAAGAGGTTTTTGCCGCGGTTGTCAATCCGCGAGCCTGGTGGTCGGAAGATATAGATGGCGATACCAACAAGCTCGGTGCGATATTCTACTATCATTTCAAGGATATCCACCGCGGCACATTCAAGGTCACGGAGCTTGTGCCTGGCAAGAAGGTCGTCTGGCACGTCGTCCAGAACTACTTCAACTTCGTCAAGGATGCGACCGAGTGGACCGGCACGGACGTGGTCTTCGAGATCGCGCCGACCGATAAGGGGACCGAGCTGCGTTTCACCCATGTCGGGCTGAAGCCGAGCGAAGAATGCTACGATGTCTGCCATGAATCGTGGCGCTTCTATGTCGCGAGTCTCCGCGACCTGATTTCGACGGGCAAGGGGCAACCCAACAAGGGCGAAGAGAACGCCAACCCAACGGTTGTGCCGCAAAACGAGGACCTCGGCGCCGTCGAGCGCAAGGCGGCAGGCGATGGCGCCGAGATGATCGTCATGACGACGGCAGCGGCGAAGCCCGGCATCGAAAGCAAGGTGCGGAATGCCCTGCGGGACGTGGCGGGGGCGGCCCGCAAGCAAAGCGGGTGCATCGACTATAGCGTCTTTCGCTCGGAGGCAGAGCCCCATGTTACCATCTGCGTCGAGCGCTGGGCATCGAAGCAGGAGCGCGACGCTTTTCTACGCTCGGCGGACGCGAAGAATTTCGTTTCGGCCATAACCGGCGCCTTCCTGGAGCGGCCTTCGCCGATCTCCTACACGACATTGGAAGTCGGGTCCTAGTTGCAAGGTTCGCCCGGTCACGGCGCCGGCTGCCCTGGAGCAATGCAACGGGGCAGACGGCGTCCAAGCGTGGGAACAGAAAACCATAGCCTACTTGCATGATGCAAGAACGAATGGCTTGCATTCATGCAAGAGGAAGAGAGATCGCCGTGCCGAAATCGATGGAAGTCACAAACAAAGCCGTTCTCGTGACCGGGGCCAATCGCGGCCTCGGCAAGGCGCTGGTCGAGGAAATATTGAGGCGGGGTGCCAAGCGCGTCTATGCCGGCGCGCGCAAACCGCTCGCCCACGCGGATCGGCGCGTCACGCCGCTGATCCTGGACGTGACCGATGCGGTGCAGATTGGGGCGGCTGTCGAGCGGATCGGGTCTCTCGATATCCTCATCAACAACGCCGGCATCGGGCTCTACGACGATCTTGGCGATCGTGCTGCGCTCGAGCGACACCTCGCCGTCAACCTGCTCGGCGTGCATGGCGTAACCCACGCATTCCTGCCGCTGCTCACGAATTCGCGCGGCGCCGTGGTCAACATCCTGTCGGAAGCGGCTCTCGTTCCCTTCCCGATTATTCCGTCTTACTCACTATCGAAGGCCGCCGCGTTTTCCATGACGCAATCGCTGCGTGCTCTCGCCGGCGCTCGTGGCGTGAGCGTTCATGCAGTCCTGTCCGGTCCCATAGACACCGACATGAGCAGAGACGCCGATATACCGAAGAGCTCCGCGGAGAGCGTCGCGAAAGGTATCCTGGACGGCATGGCGCGAGGGGAGGAGGAAATCTTCCCTGATCCGAAATCGGCCTCCATGGCCGAGAGCTGGCGCGGCAGCGCGTTCAAAGCGCTCGAACGCCAGATGGCGGCTTTCGTCCAAGCCATGCCCGCCAAGCCATAGGCGACCGCCGCCATCGATACGCTGCCAGCATTCGCAATTCAGCGCCCCACAGTGGAGCGGAACGTCATGCTGTTGAACGCAACTTCCCCGGTTTTCACCAGCGGATCACGATGACTTTGTCGGTCCCGTTGGCGAGTTCGACAGCTTCGGTGCCATCCGGTTTGCGGCTTTGGATTCTGGCGCTCTCGACAGCTTCAACGCCAACAACGTTGACTGCAAAGGCTTCATCGATTTCGGCGGCACAGACCAAGGTGTCCGGCGGCAGGTCCTTTACTTGATCCAACAACTCGCGAAGCTTCATGGTCGAATCTCCTTGGCGATAGCAGGAATGAGCAGCACGCTTTCGCCGCACATTCGGAACCATGTCCCTTGAGAAAGGTTCCCGATGAGGTGGAGATGCCGCAGAATGGGACGAGCGCGGCGATCCGCCCGTCGCGATGATGTGAACGCGCCGTGCGAAGCATCTGTCTCAAATCCCTGTCCCTAATGCTGCCGGCGCAATTCCTTGTTGATCATGCCGCCCATCGCTAGACCGACCGCCATCACCGCAAAAGTCGCCGCGATAGATCGCTTCGGCAGCACCGTCTCCCAACCTGGCGTCAACCGCTTCGGCACGAAGCCATAATCTGTTGCCAATCTGTTGCCGCGGCAATGGCCGCTGCCGCCAACGCATCGCGAAATATCAGAAGCGACGGACGCGGCGGCCTCGAGGCGAGCCATAGTTCGAAAAGGAATGCCCAGAACATGGAGGAAGCGTGATGCGTGCCATAGCCGACGAGCGTGTGCGCCACGTCGCCGCGCCGCACGGACGCGGCTTGCTCGCCATAGAGCCAGTGGCTGGTCGCATTCGTGGGCTGCAGGGCGCCTTTGCCTTCCCGCCTGGCAAGCAGGGCCAATGCAGCTGTCGTGGCGAAGCTGACGATCGTACCCGAAACGGCTGCGGATAATCCTGTCTGGATCAGACTTTTCACTTGGTCCTCCCGTCGTTTCGCGGTCGGCTCCTTGGAACGCCTTGTGAATTCGCGGCAGTGTCGTGATTGCCAAAACGGCAAAACGAGTCCGAAGTTCCGAGCACGGACTTTTGGTTGGACGTTATCCCAGGAGCGTCCTCCGGGATAACGCCTTTGAGGTCCGGCTGCCTTTCCTGGTAGGCTCGGATCGCAGCCCGGCCGCTATTACATTGGCCCCGGCACCATCTTGGTCGGCTGCTCAGGCATCGGAAACGGATAGTTGTCGCATTTCACGTCCGGGTTCGTCGGGCTGAACATTCCGAGCGGGTTGTCCTTGAACAGCCAGGCGTGAAGGTCGTAGTGGTGGAACTCCTTCGGGATGAGCGGATAATGCCCCTCCATCGGCCCCTGGAATGTCTGGCCGAAGAGCTTCGGCGGCTCCTTTGTGTCCGGCGTCAAGGGCACGAGCCATTCCGCGCCGACCAGGCGCAATTCGCCGCCGACCGGCTCATAGATCAGCACATTGGGGCGCGTCGGATCCGCGGTCGGGCCGACAGTCGTGACGTTGACGAAATGGATGCCCATCGCGCCCTTCGGGTAATCCATCGCCCCCTCTACCTTTTCGCCGCTGTAGAAGACGCATCCTACCGTCGATAGATAAAGCTCGCGAATGGCAACCTTGTAGTCTTCATACCTGGACAGCGATTTACGCAGGGCATCGATCTCGGCTTTGTCGGGTTCGGCCGCCCGAGGAGTGGCGGCGTTCAGACACGCGCCAATGAGACCTGCCAAGGCGAGGATACCGACACGCCTGAGGTGAGTTGTTTTCATCATGCATTCCTCCCAGATTTTTTTCTTCTGGCCGTGCAGGACCGAGGCGGCAGTGATGCTGGACGCGCGGCCGAAATTGATCGCCTCATCCCGGTTGGGACTGCGTCGATGCTAATCCTTTCCGCTGATCGGGAGAATTAACCCTGACGACCTAGGCCCGAGCGGGCCGACGGTGCAGAGACGGACGGTCGGGCCCACTTTGGACCCCATGCACTAGCGCCGGCGCAGCAGGCTCCTCATCCGGTTGCGCAGCAGGCGCGCCATGTTGCGGGTTTCGCGGTAGAGGTGAAGCTGCGACGCCGCCTGGCGGGCGGGGCGGTCGGCATCCGGCGTCAGCCCGATCACCAGCGTGCCCATCGGCTTGCGTTCGCTCCACAGCCGGCTCATCACCGGATGGTCGGGCACCGCGCAGGAATCGGTCATCATGATGTTGGGGTCGTCGAGATGCTGCCTGGTCACCTCGATCATCAGCAGCGTGCCCGGCGAATAGGCGGCGAGCGTCTCGTCATAGGCGGTCTTCCAGGTGTAGGCGACGCCGGCCTCGACGAAGACGACCAGGCAGGCGATGGTGCGGCCGTCGAGCGTCAGCGAATGGATGCGGCAGAGATCCTGCTCGGCCAGCCGGTGCACCGCTTCGCGGGCGAAGGCGGCGCGGTAGCGGTCGATCGCCATGGCGGTGCGCTCGCGGCCTTTCCAGCCGGCTGCCTCCAGCGTCAGGAAATTTTCGATGGCATGGCGGATCTCGTCCGGCCCGCGCGCCACCACATGCTGCAGCCGGCCGAGGTCGGCGAGGCGGCGTTTCAGGCGACGGAACTCGCGATAATGGTGGGCGCGCAGCGAGGCCTTCAGATATTCCTCGCCGTCGAGCGCGCTTTCGAGCACCGGGCGCTCGGCCTTGCCGGTGGTGACCAGCGTCAGGCCGCGCGTTTCGGCGACGCTGGCGAGCAGGCTCGCCACCGGGCCGTCCAGCCTTATGTCGGGCAGCACGAAGACTTTCGGCAGCTTGAGATGCGGCCTGGACAGCATCGAGAAGAAATCCTCGATCACGCCGATCGGATCGTCGCGGTCGACCAACGGCGTGCCGATCGGGCCGAACGGGCTCGACCAGGTGCGCATGACTGGAACCCCGAGCGGCACCATCGGCCGCTCGACCGAGAACGGCACCAGCAGGCGCAGCCGGTTGCGATACTGGTCGCCGTCGCGGATGACGGCCAGCCGCACCTCGCGGTCCTCCAGCCTGGGCATGGCCGGCGCCAGGAAGCGCGGATTGAAGAAGACGTTGGGCTCGATCGTGCGGGTACAGAGATAGTCGAGCTCCTCGACCAGGTCGAAGCCGGCGGAGGCCGGATAGATGGCAAGCTTGCGCTCGGGCCGGTTGTTGGCAAGGATCTCGACATGGGCGGGATCGGCTTCACGGGCAAGCCCGGCAAGGCCGGACACCATGGCGCCGGCCGGGCCGCCGCTGGTTTCCTCGAGCAAGGGGACGGCAGCCATCAGGCGGCTCCTTTGGCGGGCACGAAAATGACCATGGCGATGCCGAGCTTGCGCCAGACCGTAAAGGACAGCGCGCCGGCCTCGAAGATCATGGCGAAGACGGTGGCCATCGCCGCGCCCCACAGACCGAAGAGCGGGATCAGCACGACGCTAAGCGCGATGTTGAAGGCCAGCGTCATGGCATAGACGGCGGCACAGATGTTCTGGTTGCCGCTCATGGTGAGCAGGCTTTCGCAAGGGCCGACGGCGGCCCGCGCGACGACGCCGAACACCAGCAGGAACAGCAGCGGATAGCCGGCGGAAAATTCCGGGCCGAACAGGGTCAGCATCGGCTCGCCCAGCGCCAGCACGAGCAGCGCCATCGCCAGCGACGGCCAGAAGGTCCACGACACGGTTTCGCGGGCGAAGGCGGCGAGCTTGTGCGGCTCGCCATGGGTGAACTGCGCATAGCGCTGGGCGACGCCGGCCTTGACGGCGAAATAGACGAAATGCACCAGCGCCAGCGTCTTGACGGTGGCGAAATAGACGGCGACGTCGTTGGGATCGAGATAGGCGCCGACCATCAGCACGTCGGCATTGGTGAGCAGGAAGAAGAAGCTCTCGACCAGGAAGATCGGCAGCGAGACGATGAACCATTGGCCGAAATGCAGCTTCATCGGCCCGGCCGGAATTCTTTTGTCGATGCGCGAGGTGACGCCGACGAGCTGACCGAGCGTGGTGGCGTAGGTGGCGGCGATCGCGGCGAAGATCGCCGTTCTGGCATCGGGCGCGTAGCCCGCCAGCAGCATCAGCGCCATGAACGCCAGGATCAGCAGCGGCCGCACCAGGAATGTCGGCGACAGCGCAAACAGCGCCCAGGAATTGGCCCGCGCCAGCCCTTGCAGCAAGTCGGACATGGCGATCATCGGCAGGCAGATGATGCCGAGGATGAACGGCACGACATAATAGTTCTCGATAAAGGGCGACAGTAGCCAGACGCCGAGCGCGCCGAGGCCGGCGATCACCGTCGAGGCAACCAGCACGAACAGCCGGCTGGCCCGCACGATGCCGCGCAATTCGGCCATCATGCCGCGCTCGCGATATTCCGGGATGAAGCGGATGACGGAGGTGTGGAAGCCGAGGCAGGCGAGATTGCCGACGATGACCATGGTCACCCAGACGAGGACGAAAATGCCGTATTCGAACGAGCCCATCCAGCGCGCCATAAGGACCTGGCTGACGAAGGCGATGACGGCGCTGACGATGCGGACCGAAAAGGCGATCAGCGACATGCGGCCGGCCTCGCCGCGCGCGCCGGCGCTGAACAGGACGGCATCGATCAGGCCAAGCAGCGGCCTTATGCGCAGCGCAAGGCGCTGCGGCAAGAACCGCCCGGCTGTCGTCGCCGCGGAAAAGCGCACCCAATACTCTCCGTTTTCCGCCAATTTACAGGGGTTGGGTGTAGCGGAGACACATTAAGAAACGGTTGGGTGGGGGGCGTTGCTCGGGCATTGGCATGCCAGTGACATTGACGAATGGCAGGCGACGGAATTGCGGTGCTAACGGGGGCTCGGCCTGCAGGGCTTGTCTGTGCTCCCAGTAATCCCGATAGATGACCTGGCGCTGCCATGCTCTCGCACGGAACCACGTTCGCCACCTGAAGATGATCTGGGGATAAAAAAAGCACTGCCAGCTGCTCGCGCACCCCGTATGGGATACTGAAAAGTTTCGGATCGAACCGCGTCAAGCAGAATTCATTGCCAATAGCTTCAGAATCGTGATTGGCTTGAAATTCGATGTCATTTGTCGACGGGCATAGGGGGCAATTTTGCTGGAGTTGGGGGATCACTATTTCTTTGACGAAGACGCGCTTCTTGAGAGGCTCACAAACGGGGCGGTCGCGTCAAAAAGAGAGATCGTGTTTGTTCTTGGCGCTCCCTTGACCGCACCAAGCGGGGAGGAGGCGCGCGGAGTCGCCGGGGTATCAAAGGTTGTTGAGCTGATACGGGGACAGTTTACCTCCGATGTGAAACAACTATCAGAATTCGACCGCCAAGTTCGGGACAGCGAGAACCGTTATCAGGCGGCGTTTCAATTCTTGCAAGGCAGGCGCGGACAGGACATCGCAAACCGAGTTATTAGGCAAGCGGTGGTTGGCGCCTACAAAGGACCTGATGCTGCTGCAGTCGTGGAGAAGCTGGCTGATTTGAAGGACGACCAACTCGTCCACCTTGATGACAACGTTGACGGATGGGTGCTCAGTCCAGGCGTGCAAGCTTTGGGGGACCTACTGTCTAGCCAAGACGCACCATTTGGAAATTTGGTTGTGACGTCAAATTTCGACCCCCTGATCTCAGTGGCAATAAAGCGTTCTGGCGCCGCCGCATGGAGAACGGCGATTCATACGGACGGTGACTTCAGCCAGAGTAAAGCCAGCGGTTACCAAGTGCTGCATATACACGGCTACTGGTACGGTACAGATACTCTTCACACCGGTAATCAGTTAATTCAAAAAAGGCCGTTTCTACAGAATTCGTTACTTGGATATCTAGCCAATAAAACCGTAGTCGTTTTGGCATATGGCGGATGGAGGGATGTTTTTACGGCATCTATTGAAAACATCGTTGGAAATTCCGATTCCTTTCCCGAGATATTATGGGCGTTCCATGATTCTGCTCCGGCCATCAGCTCGCACCTAAAATCGGTTCTTGATCCTGGTTTGGCTAGAAATCGCGTGACACTGTACAGCAATATCGATTGCCACGCCTTTCTTCCGAAATTAGCCAAGTTTTGGCAGGGCCGAGTTACTGTCACGCAAGCTCGAAGTAGCCAACCTGCAGTTGCTGCTAGGCCGGATAAGCCAAAATTTAAGCTCAAGGATCTTGAATGTGACCGGCCACCGAATTTTGACGCATGGGTAGGAAGGGAGCCAGAGCTTCGGGCGCTTGAAACCACCAACGCAAAGGTCGTGGCAATATGTGGTATTGGCGGTCAGGGAAAATCGACACTCGCTGCCAAATTCCTGCATTCGGTATCGCGTGGCGATACAGCCTTTCGTCACTGGGATTGGCGAGACTGCAAGGAGGAGGGGGACCGAATTCGAACTCAGATAATCGCGGCGATTGAGCGAATTTTGAACGCAGAAGATTACGAAACTCCTCTCGACACTGCTACAGACGCTGAGTTAGTAGATCTTTTTATAAGAATTTCATTCGACCTCTCGCTGGTTTTTGTATTGGACAATGTAGATTACTATGTTGATTTGGAAAAATTGCAGTTTGTTGGTATATTAAATAATCTTGTTAGAGAATTTTCTAGCTCAAATACATCAAGTAGACTCATAATAACTTGTAGACCGAAAGTTAGTTACGATCTAGCGAGTGTAATCACGCTTGCGCTGGGAGGCATCTCTCTAGAGGAGACGCTTGAGCTTTTCCATCAGCGTTTAGGGTCAACCTCCGTGCCAAAGGAGGATATTGAAGCTGCCCACCAAATGACTGATGGTCATGTATTTTGGCTCGATCTCTTGGCAGTGCAGGTCGCGCGTGTTCCTGGGGCCACGTTGAGGAAATTGATCGAGGATATTAGAAGAGAACGTGGTGGAACCCCGGATGTACTGTCCTCTATTTGGGGAACTCTGGCGGACCGGGAACGCACCGTTCTGCGGGTAATGGCAGAGGCGATGCGTCCGGAGACTGAAGCAACGATAGAACAATTCATATCGGCCCAGATAAATTATAAGAATTTTCGGAGAGCGATGAAGTCGCTAATTTCTTTTAACCTAATAGTGGTAAAGCCAGAAATAAATTCGCCAGACTTATATGATCTCCATCCGCTTGTCAGGCATTTTGTTAGGAAGACGTTTGATCGACCGGAAAGGTTTGGAATTATTCAAACGGTGATCAATCAATATGTCGTAATAATCCGTGGGTTGGAGTCCCTTCTGGGTGTTTTTTTGCCATTGCCTCTTCTAGAGCGTTGGTCTCAGAAAGCCGAACTTGAGATTGAGGCGGGGCTGTATGACGATGCATTCAACACATTAGCCAGCGCTGAGGATGCTTTAATAGGTTCAGGCCATTCCGAGGAATTCATCAGAGTCGCCAAGAAGCTTTTTGAGGCGATTGACTGGATGGTTGCTGCGGCCACAATGAAGCACTTTGATGGTGTGCTGGCAGCGCTAATTAGCTGTTTGGACCAGAGCGAGGCTTTCTTAGATGCAGACGACATGCTGGAGAGGTACGGGCGAACGCTAACATCAAAAACAGCGAGATATATTAAGTACTGTGACGTGATGGCTTATTCTTTGTGGCAACGGCATAAACATGCAGAGGCAATTGAATGGGCAACAAAGGGGCAAGATCTTAAGGACTCTTCTACTGTTGACACTATTTATGATTGCTCTCATACCTTGGCTTTGGCGCAGAGAGATGGTGGGGAACCGGAAAAGGCGCTCGAATTCTTTGTGAAGTCCTATGACATTTCGGATCTTGTGAATCCTACAAACGATACAGCTTCCGATGAGCCTACAGTTTTAGGGAATGTTGGCCGCTGCCTTCAGATGATAGGAAGATATCAGGATGCATTGGTCTGCTACAGAAAATCGGCTAAGGCCCTAGAAAGCGACAATAGTAGGCATCACATCAGCAACCAAGCGTATGCCAGACAGTGGATTGGCGATACTCTTGCTTGCTTGGGCAAGAGAGACCTAGCCTACTGTTTTTATGCTGACGCAGAAGAGTTGACCGCCAAATTCGCACCGGGGAGGTGTCGGCGCATCGTTCACGAGAAGGAAGCTCTTTTTCCATCAGGCACCGAGCCTGATATTCCTCATTCGGAATCAAAGCGCCGCGTGGAGGCTTGGATCGCAGGTCGTTCACCCTTGATAGCGTAGTCCAAGTTCCGGGTTCTGTGCAGCAGATCACTGGTTCGCCTAATACACGGCCGATGTGCTCAACGATTAATACCACGCGCCCTGTAACCGCGAGCAAATAACGAACACCGGCGGGACAGCGCCCCCCTCTGGCCTGCCGGCCATCTCCCCCTCAGGTGGGGAGATCGGCTAGTCGCAAGCGCCGGCGTTGCCCCTTATCCGCCCTTCGGGCACCTTCTCCCCGTGAACGGGGAGAAGGAAGGTGGCGCTTACGCAAACGCCCCGTGGCAGTGCTTGTACTTCTTCCCGGAACCACAGGGGCAGGCCTCGTTGCGGCCGACCTTGCCCCAGGTGGCCGGGTTCTTCGGGTCGCGGTCTTCGGGGGCGACGATGGCATTGGTCTCCTGGCGGACCAGCACGGCCGTCTCGCCGCCTTCGAAATCGTCCTCGCCGGTGAAGCCGTCGATGTGGCTGCCGAACATGTCGGGCGCCTCGGGCGGCGGCGCATCGGCCGCCTGGCGGACCAGCTCGACGCGCATCAATTGCGCGGTGACGGCCTGGCGCAGATTGCCCAGCATCGCCTGGAACAGCTCGAACGCCTCGCCCTTGTACTCCTGCAGCGGATCGCGCTGGGCATAGCCGCGGAAGCCGACGACCGAGCGCAGATGGTCGAGATTGACGATGTGCTCGCGCCACAAATGGTCGAGCGTCTGCAGCACCACGGAACGTTCGACATAGGTCATCACGTCGGGGCCGAAACGCTCGGCGCGCTCCTTGGCGGCGGCGTCGGCGGCCTGGCTGACGCGCTCGCGGATGTCGTCCTCGGCGATGCCTTCTTCCTTGACCCAGTCCTCGACCGGCAGATCGAGATTGAGGAATTCGGCGATCTCGGCCTTGAGCCCGGCGACGTTCCACTGCTCGGCATAGGCGTTTTCGGGAATGTTCTTGGCGACGATCTCCTCGATGACGCCTTCGCGCATCTCTGTGATGGTCTCGGACAGGCCCTCGCCGTCCATCAGCTCGATGCGCTGTTCGAACACCACCTTGCGCTGGTCGTTCGAGACATCGTCATATTTCAGCAGGTTCTTGCGGATGTCGAAGTTGCGCGCCTCGACCTTCTTCTGCGCCTTTTCCAGCGCCTTGTTGATCCACGGATGGATGATCGCCTCGTCTTCCTTGAGGCCGAGCTTCTGCAGCATGCCGTCCATGCGCTCGGAACCGAAGATGCGCATCAGGTCGTCCTGCAGCGACAGGAAGAATTTCGACCGGCCGGGATCGCCCTGGCGGCCCGAGCGGCCGCGCAACTGGTTGTCGATGCGGCGCGATTCATGGCGTTCGGTGGCCAGCACGTAGAGGCCGCCGGCGGCGAGCGCCTTTTCCTTCAGCCGGGCGATGTCGTCGCGGATTTCCTTTTCCCTGGCCTCGCGCTCGGGGCCGGCCGGCATGTCGCCAAGCTCCTCGGCGATGCGCATGTCGGCATTGCCGCCGAGCTGGATGTCGGTGCCGCGGCCGGCCATGTTGGTGGCGATGGTGATGGCGCCGGGTTTGCCGGCCTGGGCGACGATCGCCGCCTCGCGCTCGTGGTGACGGGCGTTCAGCACCTCGAAATCCTTGAAACCTTCCTTGCGCAGGCGTTCGGCCAGCTGCTCGGACTTCTCGATGGAAGTCGTGCCGACCAGCGTCGGCTGGCTCTTGGCGCGGGCTTCCTTGATTTCCTTGACGATCGCCTTGTATTTCTCCTCGACCGTCCGGTAGACCTCGTCGTCTTCGTCAATTCGGATGACCGGCAGGTTGGTCGGGATCTCGGTGACGTCGAGATTGTAGATGTTGGCGAATTCCTCGGCCTCGGTCAGCGCCGTGCCAGTCATGCCGGCGAGCTTCTTGTAGAGGCGGAAATAGTTCTGGAAGGTGACCGAGGCGAGCGTCTGGTTCTCCGGCTGGATCGCCACATGCTCCTTGGCTTCGAGCGCCTGGTGCAAGCCCTCCGAATAACGGCGGCCGGGCATCATGCGGCCGGTGAACTCGTCGATGATGACGATCTCGCCGTTGCGCACGATGTAGTCCTTGTCCCGCTGGAACAGCCGGTGCGCCTTCAGCGCGTTGTTGACGTGGTGGACGATGGCGACGTTCTCGACGTCGTAGAGCGACTCGCCCTTGAGCAGGCCGGCATCGCGCAGCATGTTCTCCAGCTTCTCGGTGCCTTCCTCGGTGAAGATCGAGGTCTTCTGCTTTTCGTCGATCTCGTAGTCCTGCGGCTGCAGCTGGATGATGAAGGTGTCGATGGTGTTGTACATTTCCGAACGGTCCTCGAGCGGACCGGAAATGATCAGCGGCGTGCGCGCTTCGTCGACCAGGATGGAATCGACCTCGTCGACGATGGCGTAGCTATGGCCGCGCTGCACCATCTGGGCGCGCTCGTATTTCATGTTGTCGCGCAGATAGTCGAAGCCGAGCTCGTTGTTGGTGGCGTAGGTGACGTCGGCGGCGTAGGCGACGCGGCGCTCCTCGTCGGACAGGCCATGGACGATGACGCCGACCTTGAGGCCGAGGAATTTGTAGACGCGGCCCATCCATTCGGAGTCGCGCGTGGCCAGATAGTCGTTGACGGTGACGACATGGACGCCATTGCCGGCGAGCGCGTTGAGGTAGACCGGCAACGTCGCCACCAGCGTCTTGCCTTCGCCGGTGCGCATCTCGGCAATGCCGCCATTGTGCAGCACCATGCCGCCGATCAGCTGCACGTCGAACGGCCGCATGCCGAGCACGCGGCGGGCGGCCTCACGCACGGTGGCGAAGGCCGGCACCAGGAGGTCGTCGAGACTGGCGCCGTTGGCAATGTCCTGGCGGAATTTGTCCGTGCGGGCCTGAAGCTCGGCGTCGGAAAGCGCCCGCATCTCGTTTTCCATGGCATTGATCGCCTCGACGCGCGGCCGGGTCGATTTGACCCGACGATCGTTGGAGGAGCCGAAAACCTTACGGGCGAGACCGCCGAGACTGACCATCCAATGGCCCTTTCGATAGCATTCCAAGTCATTGCGACGGGCGCCGGCTGGCCCCATCAACTCCACGTGAACGCGGACAAACGCAAAAAGCGCCCGGAAAACGGTTCTGGACGCAAAGTCGTTGGACAGATAAGAGGGGGCTCATTCGATGTCAACGCCGCGCTCGCCCTGTCGACCGCGCCAAATTCCGCCACAATCTTGCTGGTCTGGAAGCCATTCCGCTCTAGCTACCCCGCTTTGGAGATAATCGTAATGTCAGTATTGTTCCGCCGCGCGTCGCTCGCCAGCCTTGGTCTGGCATTCGGGCTGTCGGCCCTCTCGCTATCGCCGCTGATGGCACAGGAAGCCGCCCCTGCCCAGCCGGCAGCACCCGCTCCGGCGGCCAAGCCGGTCGATCCGAACGCCGTGGTCGCCACCATCAACGGCCAGACGCTGACCGAGGCAGACCTTGGGCTTGCCGAGGGCGAGCTGTCGCAGCAGTTCGCGCAGCTTCCGCCCGAGCAGCGCCGCGCCGCGGCGCTGTCGGCGGCGATCGAAATCCGCGTAATGGCGGCTCAGGCGGTGACCACCGGCCTCGACAAGGATCCCGACTTCCAGCGCCGCATGGCCTTCCTGCAGCAGCGCGCGCTGCATGGCGAAATGGTCGAGAAGGGCGTCGTCGACAAGGTTACCGATGCCGAGGTCCGCGCCCGCTACGACCAGGAAATCGCCAACACGCCGCCCACCAATGAGGTGCACGCCCGTCACATCCTCGTGAAGACGAAGGAAGAGGCAGACGCCATCATCAAGCAGCTCGACGGCGGCGCCGACTTCCAGAAGCTTGCCAACGAGCACACCAGCGATCCGAGCGGCAAGACCAGCGGCGGCGATCTCGGCTGGTTCGGACCTGGCCAGATGGTGCCGGAATTCGACAAGGCGGTGTTTGCGCTGGCGGTCGGCAAATATACCGACCAGCCGGTGCAGTCACAGTTCGGCTGGCATGTCATCAAGGTTGAGGACAAGCGCACCAAGCAGCCGCCGGCGTTCGACCAGGTCAAGGACCAGGCGCGCCAGGCGGTCATCCGCGACAAGTATTTCGCGCTGGTCAAGTCGCTGCGCGCCAACGCCAAGGTCGACATCCCCGATGCGAACCTGAAGAAGACGGTCGACGCGCTGGAAAGCGCCAAATAGGCCAGATTGGGCTACAACAGGGCGCGCTGCCGCCCTGTCGCTTCTATTTGGTAGGGCGAGCGATGATGCGTCGACGCCGCCGCCGGACCGCCGTGGCGTCGCCGGCATCGTCAGCGACGATGCCTTTCAAGACATAGCCGACCGCCCTGCGCAGCGTCGCTTCGTCCTCGTCCAGGCGGTTCGTCAGAAGATGCGTCCAGGCGAACGAGGCGATCAGGTCGGCGACGACAGTGGCATCGACGTCGGCAGCTATCTCTCCCCTTGCCTTGGCGCGTTCGACCATCTGGCCGGTGTGGATGCGACGCCCTCTTGCGTATTCGGCGAGGGCGGCGGCGGCTTTTTCGTCCGACTGCGCCTCGGCAATCAGCGATCGGAACACGCTGCCCGACGATGTGTCGCGCCAATGCGCGAACAAGCTCTTCAGGAAGCCGACGAGATCCTCCGCAAGGTTCCCGGTATCGGGATTGTCGACGCGCTTTTGCCGCTGGTAAACGTCGAGCAGCAAGGCGGCCTTGCTTGGCCACCAGCGATAGATCGTCGGTTTTCCGGCGCGTGCGCGGCGCGCCACCGCCTCGATCGAGAAGCCGGAATAGCCGGCTTCGACCAGTACCGCCTCGGCGGCATCGAGAATGGCATCGGCGCTTTCCGGGCTACGCCGTGCGCCAGCCGACTTGCGCCCGGGATCGGTGATTTCGCCCATCTCTTCTTCCTTACCCGCGATTTCAGCAGCCATCATATACAACTCTTGACGAAACGGAACGATCCGTTTTATATGTAACGAAACGTTCCGTAACGATAAGGAGAGTTTGATGAACTCGACCGCCGTGACCCGCTTTTCGCGCCTGCGCTTCGCCCTGCTGGTGCTGCTCGGCGTGTATCCGCTGATCACTGCCATTCTGTATGTGGTTTTTCCGCTGACGCAGGAATGGCAAATCTGGCAGCGCACGCTGGTCATCGCGCCGCTGATGGTCTCGATCATGATCTGGGGGCTGATTCCGGGCGTGCAGCGGGCGTTTCGCGGGTTCATCAACCCAGCGGTCCGCTGATGTTCATTCCAGCGCTTGCGACGTTTCCGAGGCAATGCGCCACGCGCCATCGGCCAGCACGAGTTCCAGCGTCACCCGCGCCTTGCCGGTCAGCCGCTGCGCCGATTTGTCTTTCGGCACATAGTCGTAGCGCATGGCGAAAACCACGTCGGCACGGTCCTGGCCGTGCGGCGTCACCTCAAGGCTGCCGGGTTCGAGACCGAACGACCACGATGCCCATTGCGCGAACCAGTCGGTCTTGACCTTGACGATCGCCTCGCTGTCGTAGCGCGTGCCGTAGATGGTGGCCGACGAACCGTAAAGCCGCTTGACGGTTTCGCGCATTCTCCTGGCATCAGGCGCCAGATAGTTTTCGCGCAAGAATTTTTCGATGGCACCCTCGTCGCCGACGGAGCGTTCGAGCGCAGCCACCTGCGACGCGGGAGCCGGGCTGACGGCCGGTTTCGGTTGCTGGGCAGTGTCTGCGCCCGGAACGAATTCGAAACGCTCGAGCAGCGACCCCTGCTCCCAGGGACGCTGCGCCTCGCGCGTTGCAGAAACGACGTCGCGGCGCACCGCGATCATCATGTCGTTGATGCTCTGTCCGGGCTCGGCCATATGCCGCAAAAGTGCCGCCGCAAAGGGCGAGTTGCGCCCCGTCCCGTCCATTGCGACAGCGCCGGGCGCCGTCGAGAAGGCGATGAACGAGCCGCGCGTCGATTCGAACTGGGCGAGGCCGGCGAGAGCCGTCGCCGAGCGCGTCGTGGCGCTGCGGCTGAGGCTTCGGGCAAACGGGTTGTTGCGGCAGGCATCGAGAAAGACCAGGCTGACTTTGGTCTGCTGCTCCATGATGTCGAGGACCTCGTCGATCGGCACCGCCTCGAGCTGCAGCTTGACCGGCATGTCCAGCCTGGCGTCGACCGGCACGATGAAGTTGCGCCCGTCGACTTGCAGGCCATGGCCGGCATAGTAGAACAGCCCGGCACCGGCGCCTTGCAGCGCATCGGAGAATTCGCCGATCTTGCGTTCGAGCTCGCGCTTGCCGAGATCGTTGCCTTCGATCACCTCGAAACCGACGGCGCGCAGCTTGTCGGCGATGTCGAGCGCATCGTTGACGGGATTGGCCAGCGTGCCGGCTTCGGCGTAGCTGCCGTTGCCGACCACAAGCGCCACGCGCCGCGCCGTCTGCGCATCCGCCCGCAGCAGCAGAAAGCCCAGAAACGCCAGTGCCAAGACCACAAGCCTGCCCATGGGGCAGGATCATAGCGCTATCGGTCGCAGCGACACCAACAAATTTGCAACAGCCTGCTTGCTGCCGCGGCAGGTGTCAGGCGTCCGGCACCCGTAACGGCTGTGAATACGCCTTGCGCCGGCGCGTGCTATCGGGCAAACCGGCGTTCCTTTCGCGATTTTTCCCGCCCGGGGTCTTCCATGTCCACACAGGTTTCGCCACTCGCGCCGAAGAAATATGCCAAGATGCCGGCCATCGAGGGCGTGCGCATCGCCACCGCCGAGGCCGGCATAAAATACAAGAACCGTACCGACCTGCTGGCCATGGTGTTCGACGCCGGCACCACGGTCGCCGGCGTGTTCACCAGGTCGAAATGCCCGTCGGCGCCGGTCGACTTCTGCCGGCAGAACCTCACGGCGGGCAAGGCGCGCGTGCTGGTCGTCAATTCCGGCAACGCCAATGCCTTTACCGGCCAGAAGGGCCGCGCCTCGACCGCACTCACGGGCGAGGTGGCGGCGAAAGCGGCCGACTGCACAGCGGGCGAGGTGTTCCTGGCCTCGACCGGCGTGATCGGCGAGCCGCTCGACGCCGGCAAGTTCAGCCATCTGCTGGCCGCGCTGGTCAAGGACGGCAAGCCGGAATTGTGGACCGACGCCGCCAAGGCGATCATGACTACCGACACCTATCCCAAACTGGCGACCGCGACGGTCAAGCTCGGCGATGCCGACGTCACCATCAACGGTATCGCCAAGGGCGCCGGGATGATCGCGCCCGACATGGCGACGATGCTTTCCTTCATCGCCACCGATGCGCCGATCGCAGCACCCGTGCTGCAGGACCTCCTGTCGCGCGGTACGGCCAAGACCTTCAACGCGGTTACCGTCGATAGTGACACCTCGACCAGCGACACGCTGCTGATGTTCGCCACGGGTGCTGCCGCCAGGCGCGGCGCGCCGGCAATTTCCGACCCCAAGGATGCGCGCCTCGGCGCCTTCCGCCGTGCCCTCGGCAAGGTGCTGAAATCGCTGGCACTGCAGGTGGTGCGCGACGGCGAGGGCGCCCGCAAGCAGGTCGAGGTCACCGTCACCGGGGCCAAATCGGCCCGCTCGGCCAAGCGCATCGCGCTGTCGATCGCCAATTCGCCGCTGGTCAAGACGGCAGTCGCCGGCGAGGACGCCAATTGGGGCCGCGTCGTCATGGCCGTCGGCAAGGCCGGCGAACCGGCCGACCGCGACCTTCTGTCGATCTGGTTCGGCGACAACCGCCTGGCCTATCAGGGCGAGCGCGACGCCGCCTATTCCGAGGAGGCGACTTCGGCGTATATGAAGCGCGACGAGATCCGCATCCGCGCCGATATCGGCATCGGCCGCGGCAAGGCGACGGTGTGGACCTGCGATCTCACCAAGGAATATGTCGCCATAAACGGCGATTATCGGAGCTGATGGCGTTGGCTTCCAGACATCCGGCAAGCGTGTTGGCGATCGTGCGCCGCTATGAGGCGGCCGGATTTCGCGCCTGGCCGGCGGCCGCCGTCCATTATGACGGCACCTGGGTGGTGCGGCTGACGGCCGGCCATCCGGCCAAGCGGCTGAATTCGGTCAATCCGCTCGATCCGGGCGACATCCAGCACATTGCCGAGCGCATCGGTCGCGCCAGCCGTCGGTTCGACGCCTATGGCAGGCCGCTGACCTTTCGCATCTCGCCGCTGTCGGGGCCGGATCTTTCGAAGTACCTCGACGGCGAGGGCTGGAGCATATTCGCGGAGTCGCTGGTCATGCGGCTGCCGCTGGCGGACGCCACGCTCGACGACGCCATGGACCAGATTCCGTTGAAGGACATCAGCCGTTTCATCGGCGCGGCGCTCAAGGTGAGCGGCTCGGATGTGTCGCTGCGGCCGGGCCTGTCGGAGATCATCGGCGCCATCCAGCCGGAGGCCGGGCTGTTTGCGCTGGAGGCCGGCAGCGAACCGCTGGCAACGTTGATCTGCGTGCATGACGGCGACCTTGCCGGCCTGTTCGAGATTGCCACCGACAGGTCGGTGCGCAACCAGGGCCATGGCCGCCATCTCATCCGGTCGGCGCTGAAATGGGCGCGGCTGCGCGGGGCGCGGGAAGCCTGGCTGCAGGTCGAGGCTGACAACGCGCCGGCGCTGGCGCTCTACCGTTCGCTCGGATTCGACGAAGTCTATCGCTATCGCTATCGCCGGCCACCCGGCGCATGAGCGGCTTGGATACGATCGGCAAACGCCTGCTCCTGGTCGCGGCCTGCGCGCTGGTCGATGCCGACGGGCGCGTGCTTTTGGCGCAGCGGCCCGAAGGCAAGCAACTCGCCGGCCTGTGGGAGTTTCCGGGCGGCAAGGTCGAGCCCGGTGAGACGCCGGAACAATGCCTGATCCGCGAATTGTACGAGGAGATCGGCATCGAAACCGACATCCCTTGCCTGGCGCCACTCACCTTCGCCAGCCATTCCTACGATGATTTTCACCTGCTGATGCCGCTGTTCGTCTGCCGTCGATTCCGCGGCATTGCCCAGCCGAAGGAAGGCCAGGTGCTGAAATGGGTGCGGCCGCGCCAGATGCGCGATTTTCCAATGCCGCCGGCCGATGCCCCGCTGATCCAGTTCCTCATCGATCTGCTGTAACGGCCGACCTGCCGTAAATCGGGCAGCGCCGCAACGCGCTGGCAGCAGCGTTAATGAAAGATTTATCTGACCGTGAAAAATTGACGCTAGGCGGTTACGCCGATTCCACCGCTGGGGAGCGATTTGCATGAGCCTTGAAAAGGACTGGGACTCGCCTTGGCCCGACCGCCTTCCTGGCGCCGCCAATGCCGGCATGGGAATATTGCGCATCGCCCTCTTGTTCGGCTCGGCCGCGGTGGCTCTGGCCTTGATCGCGACGCCCTACCTCGACAGCCGGACCCGCTCGCAGTTTGCCCGCGACGGGCTTGATACGATGAGCACCGGCTCGATCGGCCAGCGCGACAGCTATACGCTACGCAAGAGCGTGCTGCAGCCGCTGCCCAGTTCGGTCTGCGTTATACGGGCCGATGGCAGAAGCAGCGGCGACTGCTGACTCCTCAACAGATCTCCAGGATTCGGCTGTTTCCTAGGGCCAAAACCCAATCAGCCCCTTGAAGGGAGGGCGCTTTCCTGATTCACCAGCGGGTGTGGATCAGGAAGAGCAGTATGGCTTTGTTTTGGCTATCGGACGAAGCATGGGCAACGATCGAGCCGCACTTGCCCAAGAACCAGCGTGGTGCGCGTCGCGTGGACGATCGTCGGGTGATTTCGGGTATCCTGCACGTGCTGAAGGTGGGTTGCCGCTGGTGTGATTGTCCTGCCGATTATGGTCCCTCGACCACGGTTTACAATCGCTTCAACCGCTGGTCGCGACGAGGCTTCTGGCTGAAGATGCTTGATGCGCTGGTTCAGGCCGGCGCAGTGACGAAAAGCACCGCGATCGACAGCACCTACGTCAAAGCCCAGCGGGCGGCATTCGGCGCAAAAGGGGGCGCCAAGCGCAGGCCATCGGCCGTTCGCGCGGCGGTTGGACAACTAAGGTCCATGCACTCACAGACGTCGTCGGCCGCCCCTACGCGTTGATGTTGACGGCAGGAAACGTCAGCGACGTGAAGGCAGCGCCAGCCCTACTCGAACGCGCTGGCCCGATGCGCTACCTATTGGGCGACAAGGGCCACGATGCGGATCGACTGCGCCGTTCACTGCGCGAGGGAAAGACTACGCCGGCAATCCCGGGACGGCGCAATCGAAAGAGAGCAATCCGTTACGACCAAGAGCGATACCGTGGACGACACTTGATCGAGAACGCCTTCTGCCGCCTCAAGGATTTCCGCCGCATCGCCACCCGCTACGACAAACTCGCCACCAACTTCCTGTCTGGGGTGGCATTGGCTACCATGATCTCGTTCTGGCTTTGAGAGGCGACGAAATGCTCAATCCGGCGATGAACAACACAAAATGGGATGAGCTTCGGCTAGAAATGTACGCGCTCACGCCGCCACCATCTTGGAGCACGCTTTCCACAAACGGCTACCACTCACAGCCCGACCGCGAGTGGTTCTACCACTTCAGGGAGGGCGGATACGAATCCATCCTTCACTTAGACATTCAGGTCGAAACGCCCGCCCAGCGAGAACTTGTCCGCTCGGCTCTCAAGAAGGTGCATGTGCCCGGCGAGGAAATGCCTGACGGCTTTCGCGTGTTCGGTTATCTTCAGGATGGTCAGGCCGCCGAGTTTATATGAGGTCTTCGTTGCTGACCTGATCGAGTCTGGACCCTAGAATGCAGCTGGTTCCTAGAATGCAGCTGGTTCACCGCGCGTTAAGCCTGTCGCATTAACCTTTCTTAACGGGTCGGCGCTAGGTTCGGGCAAGAGGGATGGCGCCCATGAAAATCTTGCTGCAACGATTTTTAGAAGACGAGAGGGGTGCGACGGCTATCGAATATGGTTTGATCGTCGCCGTGCTGTCGCTTGCCATTGTCGCGGGTATTGGCCAGGCTGCCGGCGCCATTCAGTGGTTGTTCAGCGACAACAGCAGCAAGCTTGCCAACGCTTTTGCACAGTGACCGGCTTAGCTTTTGCGTGGGATACGCTTGGCTTTTGCGCAAGGATCCGCTCAGGGGCCGCCGGGGTTTTCCAGGATTGTCTTCAGCGATATTTTTGCGGAGCCCGGCTTCAGCGGCTTTTGCTGAGAGGCATCGGGCGCCCAGCCTGACATCCAGACCACCGAGAAACTCGCCCTGACGCGGCCATCGGCATCCGAAAACCGCTCCGCATAGATTTCGGCGGCGCGCGCGAACAGCGCTCGCGTGCCCGGCCGCCTGCTGCGGTCGACAAGCGCGCTGGTCTCGCCCATAGCGCGCAGGTCGGCGACCAGGCCAAATAGCGAATCGTAGCGCACCGTGATCGTCTCGACGTCGGCAACCGGCAGTGCCAGGCCGGCGCGCTGCAGCAGTGCGCCGGCGTCGCGGACGTCGGTGAACGGGATCACACGCGGGCTGGCGCCGCCATAGAGCTCGGTCTCGGCGGCAAGCAGGCTTTCGCGCAGTTCGGAGAGCGTGCCTGTGCCGGCGAAGGCGCCAAGGAAAAGCCCGTCCGGCTTCAGCGCCCGGCGGACCTGCACCAGCATGCCGGGAATGTCGTTCATCGCCTGCAGCGACAGCAGCGACACTGCGAGGTCGAGGCTTTCCGGCTCGAATGGCACGGTTTCCAACGGCGCCAACAGTCCTGGCTGGCCACCCAGGAAAGCGGCGTCGGCCTCGACGCGCACGTTTTCCGTCACCTTGCCGCTTTCGGCGAGCACCTCTGCTGCAGCCGGCGTCTGGCAAAACAACGAGGCCGCCTTGCCGAACCTGCGTTCGACGGCGCCGAGCCGGTCGGCAAGATCCTCGGCCGCCCGCCGCATGAGGAAATCCGCGCCGGCGATGGGGCGGGCCAGTGCCCGGCGCTTGCGCGCCAGCCAGAGCGAGGTGTCAATTACAGGCTGCAATGGGCAGGTCCTTGTGCTTCGCTCTCTGATATAGTGATGCGGAGGACCAACCACGTGGCCGATCCCATGCCAGAGATCAAGCGTAGTGCGATCAAGAGCATTGCCCGCAAGGCATTGGGCTGGCCAGCGCGCCTCTTGTTCCCGCCGGTCTGTGCCGGCTGCCGCCGCCATGTCTCGCAGCCCGGCGTGTTGTGCGGCGCCTGCTGGCCGAAACTCAGGCTGCTGGAACGGCCGTGGTGCCCGGTGATGGGCACGCCGTTCACCCACAATATGGGTGAGGGTTTCCTGTCGGCGGAGGCGATAGCCGACCCGCCGCCGTTCGAGCGCGCGCGGGCGGCGGTCGCCTATTCCGGCGTTGCCCGCCAGATGGTGCAAGGGCTGAAATACCAGGACCGCACCGATCTGGCGCCGTGGATGGCGCGCTGGATGCTTCGCGCCGGTGCCGAGCTCATCGCCGAGGCCGACGTGGTCGTGCCGGTGCCGCTGCACTGGCGGCGTTTCTTCCGACGGCAGTTCAACCAGTCGGCGGAACTGGCGCGGGCGGTGGCGCAGCTCGGGGAGCGGCCTTTCGCGCCATCAGCCATCAGGCGCGTCAAACTCACGCGCCAGCAGGTCGGGCTTGAGCGGCGGGAACGCGAGGAAAATGTTCGCGCCGCATTCAAAGTGCCTGATGAGGCGGAGATCGAAATCGCCGGCCGCCGGGTGCTGCTGATCGACGATGTCTACACCACCGGCGCCACCGTCCGCGCGGTCGCCAAGGCGTTGAAGAAGGGCGGTGCCGGCGCGGTCGACGTACTGACCTTTGCGCGTGTGCTGCCGGGGGACTTTCGGGCCGACGAATCGGCGCCTATATAGCCTAGGAACGAGGCAGGATTGCTGACCGATGGTCGATGTGACGATCTACACGCGGATGATGTGCGGCTATTGCACCGCGGCCAAGCGGCTGCTCGACAGGAAGGGTGTGACCTACACCGAGCACGACGCCTCGTTCTCGCCGGAGCTGCGCCAGGAGATGATCTCCCGCGCTCACGGCC
Source organism: Mesorhizobium sp. M0590 (assembly GCF_040320905.1). NCBI lineage: Bacteria > Pseudomonadati > Pseudomonadota > Alphaproteobacteria > Hyphomicrobiales > Phyllobacteriaceae > Mesorhizobium > Mesorhizobium sp. M0590. The sequence continues at coordinate 48,877 of NZ_JAMYQN010000001.1, read as the reverse complement.
GTTCCACCTTTCCGCAGATATTCATCGGCGACACGCATGTCGGCGGCTCTGACGATCTCCACGAATTGGAGGCGGAAGGACGGCTGGACAAATTGCTCGCCAACGGCTCGGCCAGATAAGGACATGACGATGGGTGGTTTCAAGGCGGCGGCGATCCAGATGCGTTCGGGAACCAGCCCGGAGCGCAATGCGGTCGATCTGGAACGGCTGGTGCGCGAGGCGGCAGGCCTTGGCGCGACCTATATCCAGACGCCGGAAATGACCGGCGCGCTGATCCGCGACAGCCAGGCACGGGCTGCTTCCTTCACCTCCGAGGACAAGGACATCGTCGTCTCGACGTCGCGGCGGCTGGCCAAGGAGCTCGGCATCTTCCTGCATATCGGCTCGACCGCCATTCTGCGCGTCGACGGCAAGCTCGCCAACCGCGCGCTTTTGTTCGGGCCGGACGGCGCAATCCTTGCCGTCTATGACAAGATCCACATGTTCGACGTCGATCTCGACAATGGCGAGAGCTGGCGCGAATCCGCCGCTTATAAGCCGGGCACCGAGGCTGTCGTCACCGAAATCGAGGGCGCGAAGCTAGGCTTTGCCGTCTGCTACGATCTACGCTTTCCGCAGCTGTTCCGTGCCGAGGCGCTGGCCGGCGCCGATCTGCTCTCGGTGCCCGCAGCCTTCACCCGCCAGACCGGCGAAGCGCACTGGCACGTGCTGCTCAGGGCGCGTGCCATCGAGAACGGCGCCTATGTGGTTGCCGCCGCGCAAGGCGGCGTGCACGAGGACGGCCGCGAAACCTATGGCCATTCGCTGATCGTCGATCCCTGGGGCCGCATCGTCGCCGAAGCCGCCCATGACGAGCCGGCGGTGATCGTCGCCGAGATCGACCCGGCGCAGTCAGTCGCTGCGCGCAAGAAGATACCGAATCTCAAAAACGCACGCGATTTTGCCGTAAACGCCGGTTCGGCGGAGGCGCCGCGTCTCAGGGGTGCCGCCTCTTGATCCGCTTTTCCCTGCTCTGCGAGCACGAGCACGAATTCGAAGCCTGGTTCCGCAGCAACGACGATTTCGACACCCAGAAGAGGCGCGGTTTCGTCGATTGCCCGGCCTGCGGCTCGCACAAGGTCGAGAAGGCGCTGATGGCGCCTGCCGTCTCCACCGGGCGCAAGCGCGAAAGCATCGCGCTGGCCATGGGCGAGGCGCAGAAGCAGGCGCTGGCGCAGCTCAAGGCCATGGCCGACAAGGTGCGCGAGAATGCCGACTATGTCGGCGACAAATTCGCCGAGGAAGCGCGCAAGATCCATTTCGGTGAAAGCGATCCGCGCGGCATCTATGGCGAGGCGACGCTGGACGAGGCCAAGAGCCTGGCCGAAGACGGCGTCGAGTTCTTGCCGATTCCAAGCTTCCCCGACGACCGCAACTGATCCGTCAACCTGCTCCAGACATAGCGAGGCATCTCTTCGCCAGGCAGCGCCGTGAAGGTCGGGGCGGCGCCGAAGGGCGGCGATGCCGCCACCCCCGCACAGGCGTCTACAGTTTCAGGCCGAGCAGCAAGGATGGGGCTCGCGGGCAATCGTTTCGCTGCTTCTTTCATGCCCACTGCCTGACGGGCTTGCTTCACTTGACGGGCTTGCTTCCGCATAGGCTGCAAACTGGCGTTCAAGCGCCTTGACTGCACTGCTGCGCCAGCCCTCCGCCAGGGATTCCGACATGGGATCGGGGAAGATTTCCTCTTCGCCGTTCTCCACGCCGTTCAGGATTGCCCGCGCGACAGACTCCGCAGAGGCCTTCGCAATGTCCAGGCCCCGTGTCATGTCCGTGTCGACCGGGCCGGGAAGGACCCTGTGGACGCTGACACCCCGTCCGGCCAAAAGGGTGCGCAACGACTGCGACAGCGAGAACGAGGCCGCCTTCGAGATCGAGTAAGCCGGACTGAACGGCACGGCGGCAATCGAGGCCAGCGACAGAATGTTGACGATGGCTCCCCGCGACCGGGCCAGCAACGGCAGCAGAGCCTGGGTAACGTCGTACGAGCCGAAGAGGTTTACGGCGAGCTGTTGTTCGAGCACACGACGGTCGCTGAGGTCATCGAAGGGCGATACGCCGGCGTTGTTGATGAGGATATCGAGGGCATCGATCTTCTCGACCGCCTCCCGGATCTGCGCAGCGTTGGTCACATCCATGGTCAGGGACGTCACACGCCGGTCCGGGTGGGCCATGGCTTGGCGGGTTGCGGCATAGACGCGCTTTACGCCTCTGCTCAGGGCTTCCTCGACCAGTGCCCGACCGATGCCCCGATTGGCTCCAGTCACCAGGATGGTTGAACCTTCGATCTTCATTGCGTCTCTCCTAGTGCTTATCGTTGCGTTCGAGCTAGTGCACAATCTAGCCGCGACTCAAGGTTGGCGCGCCGCAACTCAGGTTGGCTACAGTCACCGTTGTCGATACGACTGGTTAGTGAGATGGACTTAGCGCCGGATGTCGAAGCCGTGGGAGTGACAAGTGTGACGGGATTCCGATGGACTCGCTGATCACGGCGGCGGCGCATGCGCTCGCGGCGGGCGATCCGCTCGGCGCCTTGAAGCGGGTTGCGCTGCGCGACGATGCGCCGGCACTGGCGTTGCGCGGTATCGCGATGGCGCAGCTTGGCGACCTGGTTCGGGCGAAGGTTCTCCTCAAGAGGGCGGCGCGCGCATTCAGCCCGAGGGAGGCCGTGGCCCGCGCGCGGTGTATCGTCGCCGAGGCCGAGATCGCGCTCGTCTCGCGCGACCTTACCTGGCCGGCCAAGGCACTCGACGCCGCACGGGCGACGCTTGAAAAGCATGGCGACCGCGTCAACGCCGCGCATGCGCGCAACCTCGACGTTCGGCGCCTGCTGCTGATCGGCCATCTCGACGAAGCCGAGCGCAGGCTGGACGGCTTCGATCCCTCGCCGCTGCCGCCGGCATCGCGGGCCGCCCACGAGCTGGCTGTCGCCGGCATCGCCATCCGCCGCTTGCGGACCGGCCCTGCGCGCGCCGCGCTTGGCCTGGCGGCGCGGGCGGCGCGCGCGTCCGGCATCCCCGCGCTGATCGCGGAGGTGGAGAGCGCATCGCTGGTGCTGGACACGCCGGCCGCACGCCTTGTCGCGCGTGGCGGGGAACGGCCCCTCCTGCTCGACGAAGTCGAAGCGCTCCTGGCGTCGGGGGCGCTCGTGGTGGATGCATGCCGCAATGTCGTGCGGGTCGCAGACACGGTCGTCTCGCTGGCGACCCGCCCGGTGCTGTTCGCGCTGGCCCGCGCGCTGGCCGAAGCCTGGCCGGGGGACGTGGCAAGATCGACGCTCATTGCGCGCGCTTTCCGCGGAAAGGACGCGGACGAATCACATCGCGCACGGTTACGGGTCGAAGTCGGGCGGCTTCGCGCGGAGCTTCGGAGCTTGGCGGATGTGAGCGCGACGAAGCGGGGCTTTGCGCTGGCCCCGCGCCGCGCAGGTGAGGTCGTCGTGCTGGCGCCACCCGTCGAAGAAGAGCATGCCGCCGTGCTCGCCTTCCTCGCCGACGGCGAGTCTTGGTCGAGTTCGGCCCTGTCGATTGCGCTTGGAGCCAGTTCGCGTACCGTGCAGCGAGCGCTCGAGCAGCTCGCCCAGGCCGGCAAGGTGCAGTCGTTCGGCCGCGGACGGGCGCGTCGCTGGATGACCCCGCCGCTGACGGGTTTCCCGACAATCTTGTTACTCCCCGGCCCACTGCCGGGCTACTAGGATGGAATCATGGAACGATCCGCAGCCGAAATCCTTCGAGAATATGGACCCTTTCCGGGTGTCGACCACGTGGACGGCGTTACCTTCGACGGTGAGCATGTCTGGTTTGCCTCAGGCGACAGATTGAACGCCTTCGATCCGGCGAGCGGCAAAGTGGTGCGCTCGATCGACGTCGCGGCACACGCCGGAACGGCCTTCGACGGCCATCACCTCTATCAGATCGCCGAGGATCGCATCCAGAAGATCGATCCGAGGAATGGCCGGGTGCTGGCGTCGATCCCGGCGCCTGGCAATGGCGGTGATTCCGGGCTCGCCTGGGCCGAAGGAACGCTCTGGGTCGGGCAGCATCGGGGCCGAAAGATTCATCAGGTCGATCCCGAGACAGGGGCAATCCTTCGCACCATCGTTTCCAACCGCGTCGTAACCGGGGTCAGCTGGGTCGACGGCGAGCTGTGGCATGGCACCTGGGAGGGCGAGGAGAGCGATGTCAGACGGATCGATCCTGAAACGGGAAAGGTCCTTGAGAAGCTCGATATGCCGCCGGGAACAGGCGTGTCGGGGCTCGAATCCGATGGCGGTGACCAGTTTTTCTGTGGCGGCGGAAACAGCGGCAAGATCAGAGCTGTTCGCCGGCCCAAACGAGGCTCTGCGACCAGAATCTGAGTTTTTGCCCTCCGTAGCCGTTTGATTTCGGGACCATTCGAGCTAACTGGTTTTTGCGGTTTTTAGCCCGGTGGTCCGAACCAGGTGTTCATCGCGTCTTGAAGACCATCCTGCGTCCTGTCGCCTACCCAAGCAACATATCCATCGGGTCGGATTAAAACTGCGGTTGGAGCGGAGACCAAACCTAGCGCAGGCAACTCCCATGGATCGTCCCATTTGGCGTAAACCAACTTAATGCGGTCTGACCACGGCTTGATGTCGAGGCTGCCCGGCGCGTCGAGATTCAAGAGCACTGGCCGCGCTTTTTGGAGGAGCGCAAATACGCGCATGGGACCATCAGGCGTGGCCAGGTCGAGGTCAGGAATGCGGCGGCCGACCAGCGGATGCCCCTGGCCGAGGTCGTAATGGATACCAAGTCCGGACATCTCGGCAGCGATCCGTTTGCGAGGCTCCTCCATCCCAAGGAGCTCTGATACGATTTCACGCAAGGCTTCAGTGCGATCATCAGTACGTTGCAATGCGACCTGTGCCATTGTCGTACGCAACACGCGGGCCGCAACCGGATGCCGCTCGATGTGATAAGTGTCGAGCAAGCGTTCAGGCGATGTTCCTTTCACCACTTGGGCCAACTTCCAACCGAGGTTCACCGCATCCTGCACACCGATATTGAGGCCTTGTCCGCCCACCGGGGAATGCACATGGGCGGCATCGCCCGCTAGGAGAACCCGGCCCTTGCGGTAAGCCGCCGCCTGCCGCGACATGTCCGTGAACCTGGAAATCCAGGTTGGGCTATGGATTCCGTAATCTGTTCCGCATGCGGCGACGAGCGCTTCGCGGAGATCGCGCAGCGTGGGCTCGGTCGTGGCGCCGACATTCTTTTCAGTGACCATGACGCCTATGGGACCTTTATCGGCAAAGACGACCTTGCCGTCACGAATTTCGTACTCTTCCCTGCCGAAGGCATGGATGCCAAGTGCGGTGCGATGAATGCCCAGTGGCGGCTCCTCCGCCATCTCGGCCTCGGCGAGGATGCTGCTGGTCGTCGCATCCCATCCTCGAAACTCAATGCCAGCAGCTTTGCGGACCAGACTGCGGCCTCCATCACACCCGACGAGATAGCTTGCCCGCAGCGACGCACCATCGGACAGTTCGATGGTGACGCCGGCGTCGTCCTGCACGAAACACGTTAATTCACGGGCGCGATAGATCGGCACTGCCAGCTCGCTGACCCATCCAGCGAGAATGCGCTCAATGTGTTTCTGTCTCAGCGCCAGCCCGTAGTTGTGGCGGGTCGGAAAATCGCTGATGTCTAAACGCATCGCCGCGAATCCCGTGACTTGGGCTATTTGTCCTTCGGCGAGGAACCGGTCCGCGATGCCGCGCTGATCGAAAACTTCGAGAGTGCGTGAACTCAGACCTCCAGCACGCGAACCGGCAAGCTCTTGGTTCGGGCGGCGTTCGACAATGGCTACGTCGATGCCTGCCAACGCCAACTCGCCTGCCAGGGTTAGGCCCGTCGGACCTCCTCCGGCAATCACGACTGCATGTTCTGTCATCGGCAAACTCCTCTGGCAGTTACGACTCCCAATGCAATGATCGCAGAGTCCCAGTGGTTGCCGTTTGGGTTAGTTCAGGCTCGCTATCAATTTTTCGAGCAGGCGAGCGAGCATGATCTGCTCCGGGCGTATCAGGCCGGAAAGTATCTGGTGCTCGTTGGCGACGTGAGCGGTAACCGCCTCGTCGATCAACGCCAGACCCTTTTTAGTCAGCTGCACGACAATGCCGCGGCGATCGTCGGGGTGCGGCCCGCGCTTGATCAGGCCGGATTTCTCGAGCCGGTCGAGGCGGTTGGTCATCGCGCCCGACGTCACCATCGTCGCCTCGTAGAGAGCCGTCGGCGTCAGCGCGTATGGCGGCCCGGAACGACGCAGCGTTGCCAGCACATCGAATTCTCCGGATTGCAGCCCGTAACTTGCAAACAGCGGCGCCAGCCGCTCTCGTGCGATCAGCGAGGCGGCCTCGTTCAACCGTCCGAGCACGGCCATCGGCGAGACATCGAGATCCGGCCGTTCCTTTTTCCATTGCCCGATCGCTTTTGCTGCGCGATCCATGTCTCTCACCGTTATGTATCTTGACGTGAAGAATCTTTAGCTTATCTTACCTCAGCTTGCGATATTGGCCAAGTGCCGCGAACGGGCGACGGGACGGTGCGATGAAATTTCTCTGGGACTCGGCGCTTGGCCTTCTGGTTGTCACCGGTGGACTGCTCGGCCTGACGCTGCCGTTCGGCAAGATCGCGACGGCGGCCGGCGTGGCCGCCATGGTCTGGGCCTTCGTCATCTCGCTTGGTGCCGGCGGCGTGCTTTTGTGCGCATTGCTGCTCAACGGGAAGCGCATGCGGCTTACGCCGCACAGGCTGCGCTATTTCTTCGTCACCGCGGCCGTCTCATATGCAATCCCCAATCTGCTGATGTTTTCAGCCATTCCGCATCTGGGCGCCGGCTACAGCGGCATCATGTTCACGCTGTCGCCGGTCGTCACGCTGGTGTTCTCGATGCTGCTCGGCGTCAGGCGCCCGACCATGCTGGGCATCGTCGGCATAGTCGTCGGTTTCGTCGGCGCAGTCATGGTGGCGGTGACGCGCGGCGAAGCGGGCCAGCCGGCCGAATTTTTCTGGGTTGCGATGGGCCTGCTCATCCCGGTCAGCCTCGCCGCCGGCAACATTTACCGTACCGTCGACTGGCCCGAAGGCACCGGCCCGATCGAGCTCGCCGTCGGCAGCCATCTGGCAGCAGCCTTGATGCTGTTTGCCGGCATTCTGGTCCTGCTTGGCGGCAATGCATTCGGCTCGCTCGGCGGCGTGCCGCTGGTCGCAGCGGCACAGGTGGCATCTGCCTCGGCGATGTTCGCCTTCTTCTTCCGCCTGCAAGCGGTCGGCGGCCCGGTCTATCTCAGCCAGATCGGCTATGTCGCGGCGGCGGTCGGGCTGTTTGCCGGGACCCTCTTCCTCGGCGAGCGCTATCAACTGCTGACCTGGGCCGGTGCCGTCATCATCACCGCCGGCGTGTTCATCACCACCAAGGCGCAAAGCCAGAGGCCATAGGGGCCAGAAGGCGTAAGCTTCAGACGGATGCCTTCTCCGCCAGCACCATGTAGTTGACGTCCATGTCCTTCGAGCGCTGCCAGCGGTCGGCGAGCGGGTTGTAGGTGACGCCGGTGCGGTCGATGACGGTCAGACCGGCGCCGGCAAGCGCCTTTTCCAGTTCCTCGGGGCGCACCAGCTTGCCGAACTGGTGGGTGCCGCGTGGCAGCCAACGCAGCACATATTCGGCGCCGATGATGGCCAGGCCCAGGGCCTTCAGCGTGCGGTTGATGGTGGCGACGAACATGATGCCGCCAGGCTTGACCATCTCGCCGCATTTGGCCAGGAACAGATCGACATTGGCGACATGCTCGACCACTTCCATGTTGAGGATGACGTCGAATTTTTCGCCGGCATCGGCAAGGTCTTCCGCGGTCGTGGCGCGATAATCCACGCTCACGCCGACTTCCGCCGCATGCAGCTTGGCCACTTCGATGTTGGTGGCGGAGGCATCGGCGCCGACCACTTCGGCGCCAAGCCGCGCCATCGGCTCGCACAAAAGCCCGCCGCCGCAGCCGATGTCAAGGAAGCGCAGGCCTTCGAACGGCCGTGCCGCACGCGGATCGCGGCCGAAGCGGGCCGCCACCTGGTCGCGGATATAGGCAAGCCGGATCGGGTTGAACTTGTGCAACGGGCGGAACTTGCCGTTCGGGTTCCACCATTCGGCGGCAAGGGCGGAAAAGCGTTCCACCTCTCCGGCATCGATCGTCGATCGTCGGGGCTCAGGCATGGCGTGGTCTCCTCGGACGCTAGGAAGTCGGGCGCGAGGCTGCGAATGTCAAGGCGCGAAATTCACCGCCGGCGGTGCGATGCGCGCGATGCCTTCCGGCGCCGCCTTTTGCCGGCTGCATTTGTGTCAGCACGTGTCAGTTGATGGTGTGCCGGAAGGAAACGCCTAGGCTTTGGCGGACGAAGCAGAGACATCGGGTTCGGAGGAGTGCGCAATGATGCGAGCGGTTGCTTCCATTCTTTGGCGCCGGCTTGACCAGGAAGGCCACGACGCTTGCCTTCTGTCGGAAGCGAGTTCCGGGTGGAACCTCAGGGGACACGCGCTTTTCGTCCAGGACGGCGAGCCGTGCAGCATCGCCTACGAGGCGGACTGCGACGCCGATTGGCATACACGATCGGCGCGCGCCGACGGCTTTCTCGGCACGCAAGAGCTGCATTACAGGATCGACCGGCTGACCGAGCGCCAATGGACGCTGAACGGCGAGCATCAAGCGGAAGTCGACGGTCTCATCGATGTCGATCTCGGCTTCACGCCCGCCACGAACCTTTTGGCGCTTCGCCGCTTTGCCCTCGATGTCGGTATGGCGACGCCCGCGCCGGCAGCCTATCTGACATTTCCCGAACTCAGGCTCGTTCGCCTCGAGCAAATCTATCAGCGCGTCGATGCTGCACATTACGCCTATGCCGCCCCGATGTTCGGCTACCACGAGACACTGGAGGTCTCGCCGCTCGGTTTCGTCCTCGACTATCCGCGCCTGTGGCAGGCCACGGCACAGCTGGGCTGAAGCGAGCGGCATTTGCCAAGAGGCAGTGCAGGCGTGACGCTGTGCTCGTGTGTCGCCTGGCCGGCAGCGGCGGCATGCCTTGCGAAACCGCGATCATTTGGCTAAGGAGGCCGCGCATTGAGCGCCCGGCCACAGCTTGGCGCATTTTTCCGCTTTTCGGCCTTCGGTCCGGCATCCAGTCAAAGGCATTTCGCTTCTATGGCGCGCATCGTGATGAAATTCGGCGGAACGTCCGTCGCCGACATCGTCCGCATCCGCAATGTGGCGCGTCATGTCAAACGCGAGGTCGACGCCGGCCATGAGGTCGCCGTCGTGGTCTCGGCGATGGCCGGCAAGACCAACGAGCTCGTGCAATGGACGCGCGAGGCCTCGCCGATGCACGATGCGCGTGAATATGACGCCGTGGTCGCCTCCGGCGAGCAGGTCACTGCCGGCTTGCTGGCGATCGCGCTGCAGAATATCGGCGTGCATGCCCGCTCCTGGCAAGGCTGGCAGATCCCGATCAAGACCGACAACGCGCATGGCGCGGCGCGCATTCTCGACATCGACGGCGCGTTCTTGATCAAGCGCTTCGGCGAAGGCCAGGTGGCGGTGGTTGCCGGTTTCCAGGGCATCGGGCCGGACAATCGGATCGCGACACTCGGTCGTGGCGGCTCCGATACCAGCGCAGTCGCCATCGCGGCAGCGGTCAAGGCCGACCGCTGCGATATCTACACCGACGTCGACGGGGTCTATACGACCGATCCGCGCATCGAGCCGAAGGCGCGGCGGCTGGCCAAGATTTCGTTCGAGGAAATGCTCGAAATGGCCTCGCTCGGCGCCAAGGTCCTGCAGGTGCGCTCGGTCGAGCTTGCCATGGTGCACAGGGTGCGTACTTTCGTGCGGTCGTCCTTCGACGATCCCGACGCACCAGGAATGGGGGATTTGCTTAATCCGCCGGGAACGCTTATTTGCGACGAGGAAGAGATCGTGGAACAGCAGGTCGTCACCGGAATTGCCTACGCCAAGGACGAGGCGCAGATTTCGTTGCGCCGCGTCGGCGATCGGCCGGGCGTCGCCGCCGGCATTTTCGGGCCGCTGGCCGAGGCCAACATCAATGTCGACATGATCGTCCAGAATATCTCCGAGGACGGCAAGTTCACTGACATGACCTTCACCGTGCCATCCGGCGACGTCGACAAGGCGCTCGCCGTGCTCGAGCGGCTGAAGGCGACGATCGGCTACGACGTGGTGCAGTCGGAAGCCGGCATGTCGAAGGTCTCGGTCATCGGCATCGGCATGCGCAGCCATGCCGGCGTCGCCGCTACCGCCTTCAAGGCGCTTGCCGACCGCGCGATCAACATCCGCGCCATCACGACGTCCGAAATCAAGATTTCGATCCTGATCGACGGTCCCTATACGGAACTAGCAGTTCGCACTTTGCATTCCGTGTACGGTCTGGATAAGCAGTAGCGGACTGCATCGGCCCGAAATCGGAATCGATTTTCGGAAGGCAGGATGCAGCGGATCGAAAATCTTGGAGCGGTCTTTATGCGTCCAATTGGACGATGGCGCTCTAATTGAGTTGTTGCGTTTGTGCCGCTGTGCAGGGCAACCTGCACCGGTTGAAACGCTATTGGAGAAGAAGCCGCGATGCGTGATTCGGCCAGTGGCCCGCGCGTTTTGCTGAAACGGCTCCGCGAGCTCATGCAAGAGCCGCTGGAGCCGCAGGAGCGGCTTGACCGAATCGTGCGCGACATCGCCTCCAACATGGTTGCCGAGGTTTGCTCGCTCTATGTGCTGCGCGCCGATTCGGTGCTCGAACTCTACGCCACCGAAGGCCTGAACCCGAACGCCGTCCACCTGGCGCAGCTCAGGCTGGGGCAAGGCCTGGTCGGCACGATCGCGGCCTCGGCGCGGCCGCTCAACCTCTCCAACGCACAGGAGCATCCTGCCTTCGCCTACCTGCCGGAGACAGGGGAAGAGATATACAATTCCTTCCTCGGCGTGCCGGTGCTGCGGGCAGGGCGGACACTCGGCGTCCTGGTCGTGCAGAACAAGACCATGCGCCATTATCGCGACGACGAGGTCGAGGCGCTGGAAACGACGGCGATGGTGATCGCCGAGATGATCGCCACCGGCGATCTGGAGCGGCTGACAAGGCCCGGCCTAGAGCTCGATCTGCGCCGCCCGGTAAGCTTTACCGGCCTGTCCTTCAACGAAGGCGTCGGGCTCGGCCATGTGGTGCTGCACGAGCCGCGCATCGTCGTCACCAATCTTTTCAACGAGGACAGCGAGGAAGAGGTCAGGCGGCTCGACGCGTCGCTCGGCTCGCTCAGGCTCTCCATCGACGACATGCTGGAGCGCCGCGACGTCGCCTTCGAGGGCGAGCATCGCCAGGTGCTCGAAGCCTATCGCATGTTCGCCAACGACCGCGGCTGGGTGCGCCGGCTCGAGGAGGCGATCCGCAACGGCCTGACGGCCGAAGCGGCGGTCGAAAAGGTGCAGAGCGACATGCGTGCCCGCATGCTGCACATGACCGATCCGTATCTGCGCGAACGGATGAGCGATTTCGACGATCTCGCCAATCGGCTGCTGCGGCAGCTGATGGGGCGCGGACCGGAGGACGTCGCGGCCTCGCTGCCCAAGGACGCCATCATCGTCGCCCGCTCCATGGGTGCTGCGGAGCTGCTCGATTATCCCAGGGACAAGCTGCGCGGGCTGGTGCTGGAGGACGGCGCCGCGACCAGCCATGTCGTCATCGTGGCGCGGGCCATGGGCATACCGGTCGCCGGCCAGATGAAGGGCGCCGTTTCCATGGCGGAAAACGGCGATGCCATCATCGTCGACGGCGAGGAAGGCGCGATCCATCTGCGCCCGCAGCCCGACCTCGAGGCGGCCTATGCCGAGAAAGTGCGTTTCCGGGCGCGGCGGCAGGAGGTCTACCGCGAGCTGCGCAAGAAGCCGTCGGTGACCAAGGACGGTGTCCAGGTCGACCTTCTGATGAATGCCGGGCTGGCGGTCGACCTGCCGCAACTGGCCGAAGCGGGCGCGGCCGGCATCGGCCTGTTCCGCACCGAGCTGCAATTCATGGTCGCCTCGACCTTTCCGCGCGCGGAAGCCCAGGAGCGCTTGTACCGTGACGTGCTCGAGGCGGCGCGCGACAAGCCGGTGACGTTCCGCACCATCGATATTGGCGGCGACAAGGTGCTGCCCTATTTCAAGGGCTCGATCCAGGAGGAGAACCCGGCGCTCGGCTGGCGCGCCATCCGCCTGACGCTCGACCGGCCTGGCCTGCTGCGCACCCAGATCCGCGCGCTGCTCAAGGCGTGCGGCGGGCGCGAACTGAAGCTGATGCTGCCAATGGTGACGGAACTCGGTGAGATCGTGCAGGCGCGCGAGATCATCGATCGCGAGGTCCGGCATTTGTCGCGCTTTGCCCATCATTTGCCGACCAGCCTTAAGGTGGGGGCGATGCTGGAGGTGCCGTCGCTGCTGTTCCAGCTCGACGAGTTGATGAAGGCGGTCGATTTCGTCTCGGTCGGCTCGAACGACCTGTTCCAGTTCGTCATGGCGGTGGACCGTGGCAATACCCAATTGTCCGACCGCTTCGACCCGCTGTCGACGCCGTTCCTGCGTGTTTTGAAGCAAATTGCCGATGCCGGGGCTCGCAACCAGACGCCGGTGACCCTGTGCGGCGAACTTGCCGGCAAGCCGATCTCGGCGATGGCGCTGATCGGCCTTGGCTATCGCTCGATCTCGATGTCGCCGGCATCGATCGGCCCGGTCAAGGCGATGCTGACGGAACTGCCGCTCAGCGAACTGGAAGCGTTCTTCGACGACAATCTGATGGCGCCGGCGCATGGCCTGCCGATGCGGGCGCTGCTGCAAGCCTTTGCCGATGACCGCTCGATACCGCTATAGACTTCGCCATGATCAACCTGCCCCGCGACCGTATGGATCAAGTCGTCAAGCGTTTCGACATGCTCGAAGCGCAGATGTCGGCCGGGCCAGCGCCGGACGCCTATGTCAGGATGGCCTCCGAATATGCCGACATCCAGGAGATGGTGGCAAAGATCAGGGCGCTGCGCGCCGCCGAGCGCGAACAGGCCGATCTGGAGGCGATGCTCGCCGACAAGGGCACCGACGCCGAGATGCGCGCCTTGGCCGAGGCCGACCTGCCGGAGGTCAAGCATCGCATCGAGGCGCTGCAGAAGGACATCCAGATCCTGCTGTTGCCCAAGGATGCCGCCGACGACAAGAACGCCATCCTCGAGATCCGCGCCGGCACCGGCGGCGACGAGGCGGCGCTTTTCGCCGGCGACCTGTTTCGCATGTACGAGCGCTATGCCGCGGCGCATGGCTGGCGTTTCGAGACGGTGTCGGCCAGCGAGGGTGAGGTCGGCGGCTACAAGGAAATCATCGCCACCGTTTCGGGCAAGGGCGTCTTTGCCCATCTGAAGTTCGAATCCGGCGTGCACCGGGTGCAGCGCGTGCCGACGACCGAGGCGGGCGGACGCATTCATACCTCGGCGGCGACGGTCGCGGTGCTGCCGGAAGCCGAAGAGGTCGACATCGACATCAGGGCCGAAGACATCCGCATCGACACGATGCGCGCCTCGGGTTCCGGCGGCCAGCACGTCAACACCACCGATTCGGCCGTGCGCATCACCCATCTGCCGACCGGCATCATGGTGGTGCAGGCGGAAAAGTCGCAGCACCAGAACCGGGCGAAGGCCATGCAGATCCTGCGCGCCAGGCTCTACGACCTCGAGCGCAGCAAGGCGGACGAGGAACGTTCCGAATCGCGCAAGTCGCAGGTCGGCTCGGGCGACCGCTCGGAACGCATCCGCACCTATAATTTTCCGCAGGGTCGCGTCACCGATCATCGTATCAACCTGACGCTCTATAAGCTCGACCGGGTGATGATGGGCGAACTCGACGAGATCATCGACGCGCTGATAGCCGATCACCAGTCGAAGCTGCTCGCCGATATCGGCATCGATGGCTGACAGCCTGCCCGCCACGCTGGCGCCGCTGCTGCGGGAGGCGCGAAACCGGCTCGCCGCAGCCGGGATCGCGGATCCGGCGCTCGATGCCAGGCTGATCGTCGAGCATTTTTCCGGCACCAGTCGCACGCAGGCCATCGCCGATCCCGGGCGCGCTGTCGATACGGACGTGACGGCGGTAATCGAAGCCGCCTTGCGGCGGCGCATCGCCGGCGAGCCGGTACACCGGATCCTTGGCTACCGCGAATTCTACGGCTTGCGCCTTTCGCTTTCGCCGCAAACGCTGGAGCCGCGGCCGGATACCGAAACGCTGGTCGAGGCTATACTGCCCTTCGTCAAGGCAATGGCGGCACGCGAGGGCGGCTGCCGCATCCTCGATCTAGGGACCGGTACCGGTGCCATCGCGCTGGCGCTGCTCAGCGCCGTTCCGGCCGCGACCGCCACCGGCGTTGACATTTCGCAGGAGGCGCTGGCCACAGCCATGCGTAATGCCGGGGAATTGGGGCTCGTCGGCCGGTTCACGCCGGTCAAATCCGACTGGTTTGAAAAAGTTTCTGGCCTGTACCATGTAATTGTCGCAAACCCTCCCTATATACCCTCAGACGACATTGGAAATCTGCAGGACGAGGTCCGCGGTTTCGATCCACGCCAGGCCCTCGATGGCGGCGTGGATGGTCTGAGCCCCTACAGGAAGATCGCCGCGGGAGCGGCAGCGTATTTGGAACTCCAAGGCAGGATTGCGGTCGAGATCGGCCATACGCAGCACCAACAGGTTACGGAGATATTCTCCGCGGCCGGGTACCGTTCGGTCGGGGTGTTTCGTGATCTCGGCGGAAACGACAGAGTTCTTGTGTTCGAACGGTGGAAGCCGTGATGCAGTGCGAAAAAAGCGCTTGGCAATACCGGGGAATGCGGCTAGGGTCGCGTTAACCGGATGAGACGAAGCAGGCAGTGCTCTTAGCGATTCGGTTTTCCTTGGAAATAGCTGCCTTCTTGCGCAAACGACGCCCAAGCTTCGTGCGGGAATCGTCCGGCAAGTGAAGTAACCGGAACAGGATGGCACGTGGCGCCAACGCAATTGATGCGGGCGAACGCCGGTGAAGGAACGAAACGGCTGGCCGTATGAGCGCCTCCGTTCGTGAAGAGTTTTTCGAAAATTTCAAAGTGAAGAGAGTCTAATGAGGCCACAACAGCAAAACAGGCGCATGCGCGGTCGCAACAACAGTGGCGGCGGCGGCAACAACAATAACAACAACAATCGTAAGGGGCCGAATCCCCTGACGCGTAACTATGAGAGCAACGGCCCGGACGTGAAGATCCGCGGATCGGCTCAGCAGATTGCCGAGAAGTACGCAACCCTTGCCCGTGACGCGCAAAGCTCCGGCGACCGGGTGATGGCGGAAAACTATCTCCAGCATGCAGAGCACTATAACCGCATCATCGCAGCCGCTCAGGCGCAGATGCCGATCCAGAACGCCCAGCAGAATCGCGACGATTTCGACGATGACGGCGACGAGGATCGCGACGAGTTCGACAATGCCGGCAACAACAATGCCAACGAGACGTCGGGTTCGGCGGTCAATCACGGGGCCGGCCCGCAGCCGGTCATCGATGGCACGCCGGCCGAGCTGGCGCTGAACCAGGAAAACAGCCGCGACAATCGGGGCGGCCGCGATAACCGTGACGGACGCGACAACAATGGCGGACGCCACCGCGACCGTCGCCCCAATGGCGGTTACGGCCAGAACGGCCAGCGCGGCGAGTATGGCGCGCGCGGCGAGCAGCAGGGTGGACAGCGCGTCGAACAGCCACGGCGCGACGAGACGCCGGCGCAGGCGGAGCCCGTGCCGGCCGCTGAGCCGGTCTTTGTGAGCGAGCCCGCACCGCAATTCGAAAACCTTTCGCCAGCGGGTCTCGCCGCCCAGGCCGAGCTCAACGAAGCCGCGGCCGAAAACAGCCCGGCACGCCGCCCTAGGCGTCCGCGCCGTCCGCGGCTCGATGTCGAACCGGCAAATGGCGGCAACGACAACGCCGGCCGTGACAGTGCCGAGACAAGCAGTGCCGAGACAAGCAATGCCGAGACTGGCAATACCGACGCTGGCAATGTCGATGCAGCGCCGGCTGAAGGCCCCGGCGGTCAAGCTGTGATCGCAGACGTCGAGAATTGATCGGAAAAACGTTCAGCCGATCTTAGCGCATCCTTTACCCTGGACGGCGGAGAGAAATCTCCGCCGTTTTTTTTTGCGCGCTCGGAATATTATGCATTCGCCAGTGTCGAGGCGTCTTGAGGGTCCGTGGTTTGCGTCCCATATCTTGCGTGAACAGGATCCGGCTCGAACGGGCGGGTCCGTCACCGCAATCTGATCCGGTGCCGCGAAGCGGGCCGGTGACGGAAGGAGACAGGCATGAATCTTGAAAAATATTCCGAGCGCGTGCGCGGCTTTATCCAGTCCGCGCAAACCATGGCGCTTTCCCGCAATCACCAGCAATTCACCCCCGAGCATATCCTCAAGGTCCTTGTCGATGACGACGAGGGCCTGGCTGCGTCGCTGATCGAGCGCGCCGGCGGCAATGTCCGTGACGTCAAGCTCGGCGTCGAAACGGCACTGGAGGCAATGCCCAAGGTCGAGGGCGGCAATGGCCAGCTCTATCTGGCGCAGCCGCTGGCAAAGGTGTTTTCGACCGCCGAGGAACTGGCCAAGAAGGCCAGTGACAGCTTCGTTACCGTCGAACGGCTATTGCAGGCGCTGGCCATGGAAAAATCGGCCAAGACCGCCGACATCCTGTCCAAGGCGGGTGTCACGCCGCAGGCGCTGAACCAGGTCATCAACGACGTACGCAAAGGTCGCACTGCCGATTCGGCGAGCGCCGAGCAGGGCTACGACGCGCTGAAGAAATACGCGCGCGACCTGACGGCGGACGCCCGCGCGGGCAAGCTCGATCCGGTCATCGGCCGCGACGACGAAATCCGCCGCACCATCCAGGTGCTGTCGCGCCGCACCAAGAACAACCCAGTGCTGATCGGCGAACCCGGCGTCGGCAAGACGGCGATCGCCGAAGGGCTGGCGCTGCGCATCGTCAATGGCGATGTGCCGGAATCGCTCAAGGACAAGCAGCTGATGGCGCTCGACATGGGGTCGCTGATCGCCGGCGCCAAATACCGCGGCGAGTTCGAGGAGCGGCTGAAGGCGGTGCTTTCCGAAGTCACGTCTGCCGCCGGCGGCATCATTCTGTTCATCGACGAGATGCACACGCTTGTCGGTGCCGGCAAGGCGGATGGCGCCATGGACGCGTCGAACCTGCTGAAGCCGGCGCTCGCCCGCGGCGAACTGCACTGCGTCGGCGCCACCACGCTCGACGAGTACCGCAAGCATGTCGAGAAGGATGCGGCCCTTGCCCGCCGCTTCCAGCCGGTCTTCGTCAATGAGCCGACGGTCGAAGACACCGTCTCGATCCTGCGCGGCCTGAAAGAGAAATACGAGCAGCACCACAAGGTGCGCATCTCGGATTCGGCGCTGGTCGCGGCCGCTACACTGTCAAACCGTTACATCGCCGACCGCTTCCTGCCGGACAAGGCGATCGATCTCGTCGACGAGGCCGCGTCGCGGCTCCGCATGCAGGTCGATTCGAAGCCCGAGGCGCTGGACGAGATCGATCGCCGCATCATGCAGCTCAAGATCGAGCGCGAGGCGCTGAAGGTCGAGAAGGACGATGCCTCGAAGGACCGGCTCGCCCGGCTTGAGAAGGAACTCTCGAACCTGGAGGAGGAATCGACCGAGCTGACCTCGAAATGGCAGGCCGAGAAGCAGAAGCTCGGGCTTGCCGCCGACCTCAAGAAGCAGCTCGACGAGGCGCGCAACGAACTTGCCATTGCCCAGCGCAAGGGCGAATTCCAGCGCGCCGGCGAACTTGCCTATGGCAAGATCCCGGAACTCGAAAAGCAGCTGAAGCAGGCCGAAGCCAGGGATGGCAAGGCCGGCATGGTCGAAGAAGTGGTCGGCCCCGATCATGTCGCCCATATCGTCTCGCGCTGGACGGGGATCCCGGTCGACAAGATGCTGGAAGGCGAGCGCGACAAGCTGTTGCGCATGGAAGACGAGATCGGCAAGCGCGTCGTCGGCCAGGGCGAGGCGGTGCAGGCAGTGTCGAAAGCCGTGCGCCGTGCGCGCGCCGGCCTTCAGGACCCGAACCGGCCGCTCGGCTCGTTCATGTTCCTCGGACCGACGGGCGTCGGCAAGACCGAATTGACCAAGGCGCTGGCCAGCTTCCTGTTCGACGACGAGAGCGCCATGGTGCGTATCGACATGTCGGAGTTCATGGAGAAGCACTCGGTCGCCCGGCTGATCGGCGCGCCTCCCGGCTATGTCGGCTATGAGGAAGGCGGCGCGCTGACCGAAGCGGTGCGGCGCCGGCCCTATCAGGTCGTGCTGTTCGACGAGATCGAGAAGGCGCATCCTGATGTCTTCAACGTGCTGCTGCAGGTGCTCGACGACGGCCGGCTGACCGATGGGCAGGGCCGCACGGTCGATTTCCGCAACACGCTGATCATCATGACATCGAACCTCGGCGGCGAATATCTGGTCAATCTCGGCGAGGACCAGGATGTCGACGTCGTGCGCGACGAGGTGATGAATGTCGTCAGGGCTTCGTTCCGGCCGGAATTCCTCAACCGCATCGACGAGGTAATCCTGTTCCACCGGCTGCGCCGGCAGGATATGGGTCGTATCGTCGAGATCCAGCTCAAGCGCCTGGAAAACCTGCTTGTCGACCGCAAGATCGCGCTTTCGCTCGATCAGGAGGCGATCGACTGGCTAGCGGCCAAGGGTTACGACCCGGCCTATGGCGCGCGGCCGCTGAAGCGGGTGATGCAGAAGGAATTGCAGGACCCGCTGGCGGAAAAGATCCTGCTCGGCGAGATCCTCGACGGCTCGACCGTCAAGGTCACCGCTGGGTCCGACCGCTTGAACTTCCGCTCGAAGCCGGCAGTCGTGGCAACCGAAGCGGCCGCCTGAGCTCAAGCCAAGAGCCTGTTCCATCCCGATCGAATCGGGATGGAATTCCTATCTTCAATCTCGACCATGATCCTTTCCGAAAAACCGGCATACCCTTTTGTTACGCCGGCCTTCGGTTCATGGTCTGAAACTTGGTGGGGCGCAGATGACGTTGGACGACTACAATAGTTTCTGCGCCTCGCTGCCTTCGACGATCCATGTCGTGCAGTGGGGCGGCGCCCATGTCTGGAAGGTCGGCGGCAAGGTCTTCGCGATCGGCGGCTGGAGTGAGGGCAAGGAGCCGTTCGTTACCTTCAAATGCTCCGACATCGCCTATGACGTGCTGAGGGAGCAGCCGGGCCTTCGGCCCGCGCCCTATCTTGCCTCACGCGGCATGAAATGGATCCAGCGCCAGACCGGCGAAAGCATGGATGATGGCGCGCTGAAGGATTACCTGCGCGAAAGCCACCGTCTTGTCGTGCTGAAGCTGACGAAGCAGGCGCGCAAGGAATTGCGGCTCGCTGCCGGTTAATCGGTCAGAAATCCGCCATCTTCATGCCCGGTTCATATTGGAACCTTATCGTTGGCAACTGATTTGCTGGCGAAGGGGTTCGCCTACCACATCGGCCCGAAATCGAGTTTTGATTTTCGCAAAGCACGATGCGGAGATTTAAAGCGTTAGAGCGTCCTTTGCGCGTCGAAAAGACGCGCGGCGCTTTGAAGAGACAATGCCGGCGGCGGCAATTACGGACCGGAGAATTTGGCCATCATGTTGCGCACCATCTTCACCCTTTCAGCGCTTGCTGCCGGGCTGCTGGCGTCGAATGCGATGGCCTCGCCAATAGTGGATACCGCGCCACGGGTGGTTCGTGCCGCCAATGGCGGCGGCATTCTTGTAGCCCAGAACGGCAATCTCGATATCTACTACGATGCCAGGGGAAACCGCGTCATCGTCGATGCGGAGACCGGCAAGGTCATCGCCATCCAGCCGCCGCAGACCAGGCTCGACCGCCGCGCCTTGCGCCGCGAGCGCTTGCGCAACCTGGGACCGGTCGAGGACGACCCCTATTATCTCGACGACCCTGAGGACACGGCGCGGTTCCGCCGCAGGCAGATGGAAGACGAGGGCAGGGTCATCATACCGCCGGCTGACGAGTACGACCCCTATGGCGACAATTCGGTGGAAGCCTTCCCCGAAGCGCCACGGGATGACGGCTACGGCAACGGTTATCCGGAGGCAGCGCAGCCGGTAAAGCCGCGCACCATCGAGCGCCAGCCGCTCAACGAGGCCTCGATCGAGCCGGTCGAGCCGACGGTGCCGAACGAGCAGGCGGCCTTACCGCCAGACACAGCCCCGCCGCCAAGCACTGGCGGCAAGACGGCGGTCGACCCGTCGCTTGCGCTCGGCGCCCGCGAGGACGTGGCGGCACTGCAGGTGCTGCTCGACCGTGCCGGTGCATCGCCCGGCGTCATCGACGGACGCTTCGGCTCGAATGTCGACAAGGCACTCGCCGCCTATAACGAAATCACCGGCAGCAATCTGAAATCGACCGACGCGGTCGGTATCCAGGCGGCCCTGGCGCAATCCGGTGGCGATGCCTTCGCCTCCTACACGATCACGCCCGAGGATGCGGCCGGCCCCTATGTCGCCTCGATACCGGAGGACTACAGCCAAAAGGCCCAGCTCGATCGGATGGGCTACACGTCGGTACCCGAAGCGCTGGCCGAGCGCTTCCATATGGATGAAACCTATCTGAACAAGCTCAATCCGGACGCCAATTTCAATCGTCCGGGCACCATCATCAAGGTCGCCAATTTCGGCAGGCTGGTGGCGACGCCGGTGGCGCGCATCATCGCCGACAAGTCCAATAAGCAGGTCCGCGCCTATGATGCTGCGGGCAAGCTGGTCGCAGCCTATCCGGCGACTATCGGCTCGTCCGACACGCCGTCGCCGTCCGGCACGCATGCGGTGTCGCGTGTCGCATTGGACCCGAACTACACCTACAACCCGAACATCAATTTCAAGCAGGGCGAAAACGACAGGATCCTGACCATCCCGCCGGGGCCGAACGGCCCGGTCGGCTCGGTCTGGATTGCGCTGGACAAGCCGACCTACGGCATTCACGGCACGCCGGATCCGTCCAAGATCGGCAAGACCGAAAGCCATGGCTGCGTGCGGCTGACCAATTGGGACGCGCGCGAGCTTGCCAAGATCGTGACGCCCGGCGTTATCGTGGAGTTCGTCGACTAAAGCGCAACGCCTTCGCCCGAATCACCCGATGACCTTGCGCAGCAGTGGCGCGCGCAGCGCTGCGGCATAGATCAGCTGCACCACCAGGATGAAGCCGACGCTGAGCAACGGGCTGATCAGGCAGAGTGCAGCGCCGACGGCCCACAGGATCTGTGCCTTGACGATGCGCAGATAGACCGTTCGGGTGGTCTCCGCGTCGACACCTTCGGCCAGAAATCCGTTTTTGTCCGCGTAGCGCCAACTGGCGAGCAGCGTCAGTCCGAGCATCAAAAGATTGAACCAGTACACGAGCACCGCAGTCCTGAATTCGAGGAAGTCGGCGAGAAGGTCGGTCGAGAACGGCAGCAAGGCGATGAAGCCGAGGACACAGAGGTTCAGCGTGGCAAGCCGCCGGTCGGATTTTGCAATCAGCCCGTGTTGCGCCTGCTGGCCGAACCAGAAGATGGTCAGCGTCAGGAAGCTGAGCGCATAGGTCAGGAAGCGCGGCGCCAGTGCTGTGATCGCTGTGATCAACTCGCGTTCGGAATGCACCGTTTCATGCGCCGGCACCCTGATCTCGAGAACGATCAGGGTGAGCGCGATGGCGAACACGCCGTCGGTGATGCCGACGACGCGCCCGCGTCCTTCCGCCGAGGGTTCGAGCGGTCGTTTCATGCGGTATTTCCCCCTTGCCTGTAGCGCTGCGAGAAGCTTAGCACGGCACTTGCCGTTTGCACCCTGAGCGGCGTGATCCTGCCTGTGTGGCCAGGTTGGGCCTGGTTTCAACGAGAACAGCGTGCTGGCCGGTTGTCGCCGGCGCGCCGGCGATCTAGGTAAGGCGGCATGCACACGCCAACCAAAGTCGGTACCGGCGCCGTTCCCCTGACCGGCTCACTTCCCGCCGATACGTTCTGTCCGCAGGCGCAGCGGCGGTTCGTGCTGATCGCCGCGATCCTGGCTTCTGCGCTCGGCTTCATCGACGGGTCGGTCCTGGCCATTGCGACGCCGGCGATCCGCGTCGACCTCGGCGCCAGCCTCGCCGAGGCACAATGGATTTCCAATGCCTACGCATTGACACTCTCAGCCCTCATTCTCGTCGGCGGCGCCGCCGGCGATCGCTTCGGCCTGCGCCACTCCTTCGTCGCCGGCATCGTCCTGTTCATTGCCGCCTCGCTTGCCTGCGCGCTGGCGCCTAACCCGACGGTGCTTATTGCGTTTCGGGCTATCCAGGGTGTCGGAGCGGCCATCATGGTGCCGGGCAGCCTGGCCATTATCGCCAAAGCCTATCCGAAAAAGGAACGCGGCCGGGCGATCGGCATCTGGGCCGCAGCATCAGCACTGACGACGGCGCTCGGCCCGGTGCTGGGCGGCTTCGTGCTGTCGGCGTTCGGCGACGGCATCTGGCGGGCGATCTTCGCCATCAATCTGCCGCTCGGCCTTATCTCGGTCTATCTTCTGCTGGCCAAGGTCCCTGCCGACGCGCCGGCGGAAAAGCGCGGCCTCGATCTCGGCGGCGCTGCACTCGCCATATTGGCGTTCGGAGCTCTCGCTTACGGTCTGACCTCGATGAGCGGCGACGGGGAGGGGCTGATGTCCGGCCCGAGTATTGCCGCCGGTGCGGTTTTGCTCGTCGTGTTCATCGTCTTCGAGCGCCGGCGGCGCGAGCCGATGATCGAGCTGTCGTTGTTTCGAATCGGCGCGTTCGCGGGCGCCAATGTGGCGACCTTCTTCCTTTATTTCGCGCTGTCGGCCAATCTGTTCTATCTGCCGATGCTCATGATCGCCGGATGGGGGCTGAGCGCGGCCGAGGTCGGTTTCATCTTCCTGCCGCTTTCGGCATTGATCGCAGTGTTGTCCGGACCGGTCGGCCAGTGGTCCGACCGCATCGGGCCTCGCTTTCCGATCGCCAGCGGCAGTCTGGTTGTGGCTCTTGCCTTTGCCGGACTTGCCCTGCTGGCCTATTGGGGCATCCACAATTTCTGGATCGGGGTATTCCCGCTGATGGCTCTGATGGGGTTCGGCATGGCGCTGGTGGTAGCGCCGGTGGCCACGGCGGTCATGCGGGCGGTCGAGGACAAGGATACGGGTGCGGCCTCGGGCATCAACAACGCCGTCTCGCGCATCGGCGGCCTGATTGCCGTGGCGGCGATGGGATCGCTGGCGGCCTGGGTCTATGCTGGCGTGCTCGGCACCGCTGCCGGCTCCGGCATTCCGGGTTTCGGCGAACCGCCGCCAGCCGGCCTGGCGCCCGGCCTCGATACGGCACGACTTGCCGCCAGCGACGCGGCATTCGCCGCCGTTGCCGCGGTGACCGCGCTGCTTTGCCTGTTTTCGGCAATCACCGCGTGGACGACGGTTTCCGGCGAGCGGCTGCCATGGGCGCGCGACACGGCGAATCAGCAGGGCTGACGACGAAAAACGTCGGCTCAGCCTTCGATCTTGGCGCTCGCGACCTTCAACTGATTGCTGTCTTCCTGCTTGAGCAGGTCGTCGATGCGTTCGCGCTCGCGCTTGAAGGCGACGAGGTCGTCGCCCTTCAGCGTCTTACCGACCGGTAGGCGGACGCGCATCGAATCGACCTTTGTGCCGTTGACGATCAGTTCGTAATGAAGATGCGGACCGGTGGAGAGGCCGGTTGAGCCGAGATAGCCGATAACCTGACCCTGGCGAACGCGAACACCCGGCTCGATGCCTTTGGCAAAGGCGCTCTGGTGATTGTAGGACGTCTCGTAGCCATTGGCGTGACGCAAGATGATCTGCTTGCCATAGCCGCCGGCCCAGCCGGCCTTTTCGACGACGCCGTTGCCCGCGGCAATGATCGGCGATCCCACGGGAGCTGCCCAGTCGGTGCCGGTGTGCATTTTCACATACCCCAAAATGGGGTGACGCCTGGCACCGAACCCGGACGTAAACCGGCCATTGGGCAAGGGATTGCGCAGCAGAAACTGCTCGGCGCTGCTGCCGTTTTCGTCGAAGTAGTCGGTGCTGCCGTCCTGCATCTGGAAACGATAGAAATTTCGTGTCGTGCCGCCGAAAGTCGCGGAGACGTAAAGCAGCTCGGATTCGTCAGACGCCTGGTCGTCGCCATCGGGCTGCGAGAACAGCACCTCGATGCGGTCCGTGGGATTGAGGCGCGACTGAAAGTCGACACCGGATGCCAGCAACTTGATCAGCCGTTGCGTCATCGCCTTGGACATGCCGTAGGAATAGGCGGTGCGGTAGATGCCGTCATAGATGTTCGGCAGATTGCCGCGCACTATGGGCGCAGGCGAATCGTCGAACGCCGTCAGCAATTCGGGATTTGGCTCCGGCTCCTGCGCCGGCACGTACTGGTCGTGGTCGTCGAGCGCGATGGTGACGATGTGCTGGGTCCTGTCGTACACGCTGGTGCGAACGATCTTGGCGGCGTCGCCATGGACCTCGAGCCCAACGCGCAGCACGGTTCCTGCCTTGAGGGCCGTGGCATTCAGCAATTTGGCGATCGCCTCGGCCATCCCGGTTGCGTCGTCACCGGTATAGCCCGAATCGGCGAAGGCCTCGGCAATGTCGAGATCCTTGGTGAAGGGGATGATTTCCTCGGCGAAGGCCGGCGCCTGATCGTCGACCGCGGCACGCGGCGACACCGAGACGTTTTCCGGGACGATCTTGACGTCATAGGAGCCGGCCATGCTCTCGGCGAAGCCGTCACCGAACCGCTGTGGGTCGACATAGTGCAGCGACGCGACCTGGACGGCGCCGTCGCTCAGATCGGTGCCGGCCTCGTGCACCACCTTTTCCACCTCGTCGGCCGAAAGGTCGCTCTTTTCGTCGAAGGCCGCCGTCTCGATCGGGAAATCGACGGTCTTCAGGCTCATCTCGCTTTCGACCTTGGCGCCATAGATCTGGCTGGCGGTGGCGGCTGCCGGCTGGGCGGCATTGTCGTCGCCATTGCCAAACACCTGCATCGGGTCGAAAGGCGGATAGGAACGGCTGGTCGTGTGACCGGCGGCAAGCGCCATCTTGATCTGCACGAAAGGCATGGTGTGGATGACGTCGCGGTCGCCAACCTTGGTCACCATCGACACTTCCATGCGCCGGCGATCCTTGGCCTTGGCGATCTGGCGCAGCGCGACCAGCCGTGTCGTCTTGGCGATCTCACCGGAATCGTCGCCACTGGCAAGGCTGATCAGTTCGGCGATCTCGGGTGGCGTCGCCAACTGCTGGCGGCCGTCAAGCGCTGCAAACAGCGCCACGCCCATCAGCACGCTCGAGGTCACGCCGGTAAGGAAGGTGCCCGACAGCCAGCGCGCCGAAACCTCGCGCCGGTCGGGAGGGCCGCTGCGGCCGTCCGCGATCAGCGGCGGCTCGTTGCCGAGGTCGGCTATGACATCTTCCGTGTCTGGCATCCAGAAAGGCTGCTTCTTCCCCGGGGCGGAACGGCTTGTCGTTCTTGTTGTGGCCATGACATTTGCCTGTCACGGCGGGTGAAGTCAACGAAGCGCCTGGCCCCGGCCGAAATCCCCAATCACACGTCTGTCTCTATGGGTTCTCTTTAGTCTCTTATAGGAAGCGCCTGGGAGGCGCCGTTTGGTCTCTTATAGAAGGCCCTGCGCGGGTGGCGCTTTCGCCTGCTTCGTTGGCCTTGGTGTCAAACTGCAATACGGCGGCAATAGGGCTCCACCGCGACAGCCGGCTTTGTTGTCCCCATGCCGTAGCGGCAGTCGGCTACAGAAAAGCGGCGCCCCAACTTTCGTCGCAAAAAATTCAAAAAAGTTCGAAATCGCTGTTGACACTTTGGACGCCCCCCGACTATATACGCCTCAACAACGAGGGCGGCGCGCCGCTGGCGACGAAGAAGTTCGCTTCTAAATCTGCCCTCCGCGAAATTCAAGAGAGCCGCGTGAGCGACACTCGACAGGCCCCGAAGCCAAAAGCGTAACGGGCCACGACACTGCGTCTGCAGAGTCTGTTCTTTGAAAATTGAATATTGAAGAAAGAGAAACGTGGGCGGCAGAGTCCTGCTGAACCCCTCATCCCGCCAGGGATGGGACGGTTCGAACGAGACTTTGGCGGACACGTTTTGAGAGAATAAAATCTACCAAGATACGCAAGTGTCTAGGTGTGAATGTTCTCGTCA